>CAYPJE010000008.1:80938-92290 GCA_964410945.1 uncultured bacterium | reverse complement strand
CGGCCATCAGATTATGGTAGAATTTCTTGAAAGAATCCGTGATGAACGAAAGTTTGATTCATCACAAGCTTTAATCAAACAATTAGAAAAAGACCGGCAGCACTGCTTCGAGCTGTTGGCCAAATATAAGTAGGAGTTACTATGTCACTGAGTAGTGAAAAGAAACAGGAATTAATTTCAAAATATGGCAAGAATGATAAAGATACCGGTTCTCCGGAAGCACAGATTGCCATTTTAACACAACGCATTCGGGATCTGACGGCCCACGTCAATGTGCATAAAAAAGACACCCATACCAGACGTGGTCTGGTTATGCTGGTGGCACAGCGCCGGAAAATGATGAAATATCTGCGGCGTACCAATCCCGAATCATACGTAAATCTTCTAAAAGATTTATCAATAAGAGGTAATATATAATATTATGATAAAACATGAATTGGAAATCGGCGGTCGCGTACTGTCGCTCCAAACCGGCCACGTGGCCAAACAATCCTCCGGTTCCGTACTGGTTACCTATGGCGAAACTACGGTATTAGTTGCCGTCAACGCAGCCAAGGAATTACGTGAAGATATCGATTTTTTCCCACTGCAGGTGGAATACCGGGAACGGTACTATGCCGGTGGTAAAATACCAGGTGGATTTTTCAAGCGCGAGGGGCGCCCAACCGAAAAGGAAATCTTAACCTGTCGTTTAACCGATCGTCCGATCCGTCCTTTATTTCCAAAGGAATTCAAATATGAAACCCAGGTGATCATCACCGCCCTGTCCAGTGACGGCGAAAATACGCCGAATGCACTGGCCGGTCTGGGAGCATCGGCGGCCTTAATGCTGTCAGATATTCCCTGGAACGGTCCGATTTCGACCGTTCGTGTCGGACGTATCAATGGTGATTTCGTGATCTTTCCCACCGTGGAAGAAATGGAGACCGGTGATTTTGAAATCATCGTTTCCGGTAATGACAATTCCATCGTGATGGTGGAAGGTGAGGCTAATGAGATCAGTGAAGATACTTTAGTGGAAGCACTTGATTTCGGTCACGGCTACATCAAAGAAATCAATGAATTGCAGAAAAAACTGATTGCCGATTGCGAAGTCAGGAAACGTGATATTCCGGTCGTCGAAGTGAATGAGGAATTGCATAAGGCAGTTGCCGACCTCACTGATCAGAAGGTTAAGGATATTGTCGCAATTCAGGAGAAGATGGAGCATTATGAGGCTCTTGATAACCTGATCGTCGAAACACAGGAAAAGCTGGCTGAGGAATATCCGGAGACAGAAAAGGTCGTCGCCGAGCAGATCCATGAGAGCCATAAGGTAGTGATGCGGGATACAATCCTGAATACCGGCCGGCGGATCGATGGCCGCGGTACAACCGATGTCCGGCCGATTACGATTGAACCGGGCTTTCTGCCCCGCGTCCATGGTTCGGCCCTGTTTACCCGCGGCGAAACCCAGGCTCTGGTAACCCTGACCCTGGGAACCAAGCGTGATGAACAGATTATCGATGATATCGATCGCGATACCACCAAACGTTATATGCTGCACTACAATTTCCCGCCTTATTGTGTCGGTGAAGTGCGTCGCATCATGGGAACCAGCCGGCGTGAAATCGGCCATGGCAACCTGGCGGAACGGGCTCTGAAACCGATTATTCCTTCGGCGGAAGATTTTCCCTATACACTACGGATCGTATCCGACATCATGGAATCAAATGGTTCCTCATCGATGGCCTCCGTCTGTGGCGGTTCCCTGGCCCTGATGGATGCCGGTGCACCGGTCCGGGAACATGTGGCCGGTATCGCCATGGGATTGATCCTGGATGGTGATAAACATGCCGTACTGACCGATATCCTTGGGACCGAAGATCACTTGGGCGATATGGACTTCAAAGTTACCGGTACCGCCCAAGGCATTACCGCTATTCAGCTGGATCTCAAAATCGAGGGATTGAGCTTTGAATTACTGCGGGAAGCATTGGCCCAGGCCCGTGACGGACGGCTGTTTATCCTGGATAAAATGAACCAGGCACTGCCCGAACCGCGTTCTGAGATGTCACCATATGCACCCAAGATCCTCACACTCCAGATCAAACCGGAGAAAATCGGATTGCTTATTGGGCCGCAGGGTAAAAATATTAAGAAAATTATCGCCGATACCGAGTGTGGTATCGACGTGGATGATGATGGGACCGTTGTCGTATCCGGTATTGATATTGCCAAATGCCGGGACGCCGTCGATTGGATCAAGGCGATTGCCTTCGATCCCGAAGTTGGTCAGGAATTCGATGGTGTAGTCACTCGTCTGATGACATTCGGGGCTTTCGTAGAGTTTGCACCGGGCCGTGAAGGTCTGGTTCATATCTCTGAACTGGCCTGGAAACGGGTCGAGAAAGTTGCCGATGTGGTCAATCCCGGGGATAAACTCAAGGTTAAACTGATCAAGGTAGACGATCAGGGCCGCTATGACTTCAGTCATAAAGCCACCCTGCCGAAACCGGAAGGTTATGTGGAACCTGAGCGACGCCCCCGGCCACCAAGACGTGATGGCGATCGACAGCGCTCCTTTAGGAAGAAACGCTATTAACCCATTAGAATAAGGGGGTACAGATGATAATCGGTGTACCTAAGGAAATCAAGAATAACGAGTCTCGTGTGGCAATGACGCCGCATGGAGCAATGGAACTGGTTAATCAGGGCCACACGGTGTATGTGGAAACAAGTGCCGGCGTAGAAAGTGGCTTTTCCGACGAATCCTATACCAAGGTGGGCTGTAAAATTTTACCGACTGCCAAGGAAGTCTTTGATAGTGTGGAAATGATCGTTAAGGTCAAAGAACCCCAGCCACAGGAAATTGCCATGGTCCGCGATGACCTGACAATGTTTACCTATTTTCATTTTGCCGCCGAAGAAAAACTGACGCGCGATTATCTGGCTACCGGTTCGACTTCGATCGCCTATGAGACGATCATGCTGGAAGATGGCAGCCTGCCGCTGCTGATTCCCATGAGTGAGGTGGCCGGACGGATGGCCTCACAGGAAGGTGCTAAATATCTGGAACGGGCCCTTGGCGGTAGTGGTATTCTGCTCGGTGGTGTTCCTGGTGTCAAACCGGCCACGGTAACCGTAATCGGTGGTGGTGTGGTTGGTACCAATGCAGCTACCATCGCTGCCGGTCTGGGCGCCGATGTTTACATTCTGGACAACAACTTGTGCCGTCTCCGCTATCTGGATGATGTGATGCCCAAGAATGTCCATACCCTCTACAGCAATAAATATAACCTGATGGAATTGCTACCACAGACCGACCTGTTGATCGGGGCGGTCCTGATCGTTGGTGCCAAGGCGCCGAAACTGGTCACCCGTGACATGCTGAAGCTGATGAAAAAACGCAGTGTCGTCGTGGATGTATCAGTTGATCAGGGTGGTTGCATCGAAACCTGTAAGCCAACTACCCACGCCGATCCGACATACGAGGTGGAAGGTGTGGTTCATTATTGTGTGGCCAATATGCCTGGTGCCGTGCCGTTCACATCAACGATCGCACTGACCAACGCAACCTTGCCCTACACGATGAAACTGGCCAACCAGGGTGTAATTCCGGCCCTGAAATCAGATCCGGCCTTGTTGCAGGGTCTGAATACCTATAAAAAACAGATTACACATAAAGGTGTAGCTGATGCTTTCGGTCTGGACTATGTGGCACCGGAAGCTGCTTTAGAAAAATGATACCAGTTAATCTGGTTTAGTTGATCTTTGACATAAAACTTGTATTATTCCTTGTTAAGGGAGTAATATAAAGTGTTGCTTTAATTCATCTACAGGATGGACTTAATGGATCAGGGAATCAAAAAACTATACTACTCGATCAGTGAAGTCAGTTCGATGACTGGCTTGAAACCGTATGTTCTCAGGTACTGGGAAACCGAGTTCAAGCAGCTCGCGCCGCCCAAGAACCGGGCCGGCAACCGCACTTATCGGCAGAAGGATATTGATTTGATCCTGGCTCTCAAGCAGTTACTGCATGTGGAGAAATTCACGATTGAGGGAGCCCGCAAGAAGCTGACTGAAAAGCCGACTGAGCCGGTGGATGAAGTCCCAGACGTGATCGCGACTCCCGGACCGGTATTGGCACCGGCCGAGGAGGATTGCGAGGAGGAGAAGAACCGCAGGAACAAGATACTGCGGCATATCCGTACGGAACTGGAGGCGATGCTGGAGGCTATACAAAGATAGATCGGAGCGTGGCGCAGTCCGGTAGCGCACTGCAATGGGGTTGCAGGGGCCGCGAGTTCAAATCTCGCCGCTCCGACAAAAAAAAGGCCAGCGAAATGCTGGCCTTTTTTTTAATAACTGGTCTGACTGGTACTCCGGACGATACGATCTTTTCCAGTACCGTTTGAATAGTACCAGTAGGGGCTGTCGGATCGTTTGTATAGGTGTGACATCTAGATGGGAATAATCAATCCCATAATCTGGTAATGATTGAAGAAGAACGACACTTCCATGGGATGTTCAACACCGGTTGGTAATTCAATATTGAATGGTTTTATGTATGGGTTCTCAAAATCCCTACCCTGTACATCATCAAATATCTGATCCAAGTCAGATATTTGATGAATTCTCCTGAAATATTGATCTTTAAAATCCTTAGAAGTGATTGTATACGATAATAAAGGCTTACCTTCAACAATATCAATAAAAACTAATCCAACAGGATTTGGATTATCTTCAACCAATTTTCTAGCAGTGGCAGTATATGACACATTAAACCTTTCGGCTGTGTTTTTAATATCATTAAATGTGGGGTGAGAAATATTAGCGTAGTTATCCCTAAATACAGTACCCTTGAATAATAAATGAGAAGCAAATCTATTTGCTTCATACTCAATACGCGACGAGGTGGATGGACGCATATCTTGTTCGGAACATTTATAAAGTATTTCATGGTGTTCCGGTAATATAAAGTGTCCTATTTCATGAGCGTGACTGAACCTTTTCCTGTAATCCTTGTTTTCATCTTCATCAAGGTATATTGTATGTTCATTGTAGTCTAATATGCCTCTTAGGGTCAACTGCTCACCAGCAACTGATTTTGCCACTTCTTCTAGATTAATATCTATTTGGTCGAGTTTGAGCTTCATATCTATGTTTTCCAGATTCACTGGCTGATCATCATATTGCTCGGTCTTCAGAAGCAAGGCATCAGCATATTGAATTAATGGAATATCTGGCGCTGTAGTGATATTATCCACTGCTCAAACTCTTAATTTTATCTCTGATCTCATCAGATTCACTACTGCTAATAGCTCTATTTCCATGGGCGGCTACACCGGGGCTCAAAGAATTGTCGTTAACATAATCATCGATGTTATCGATGAAGCTATCCAACCATTTTTGCTGAGGAATTATTCGTTCTTCAGCGTGGAAATATTCTCTCAATGCTTTATCATGGCTTTTGTTTTGATATACCTGACCCTTTTCCCATCGATGTAGAGTGGACCTGTTCACACCTATGGCCCTCGCTACTTCATCCTGAGATTTGCAAATTATTTTCCTTCTGGCGATAATTTGCTTTGGTGATAAAATATGCAGGATTGTGTAATTCAATTCTTCCATTCTCTTGGCGGTATTTAGCGGGATTGTTTCTTCTTCACAATCGTTGCATTTTATCACCCCTGCATTTTCAATAATATGCCCTTCGTAATCATATTCATTGATTACTGTGGTGTTTGTGCTATCGCACGCTGGACACATACTCATTTTTCTTTTCCTTAATAATGTAATTTGGCTGTTACTACTCTAACCATTATTTTCTTGGGATTACCAGTAATAAACTGAAATTTCATTCTCACATTATGGTTGATTTCATCTTCAACGTAGAATATAATAACATGTTGTATTTTTCCTTTAAAGCGTGGATCTCTTGCTGGTGTAGAAACAATTTCAATGCCATTATTTAAATGGTGAATTGATAGTTCTATAAGGTATGATAGGCTTGACTTTAACTGGTCCCTGATGGTTTCCATAGCTGTTCTTGACGGACTGTAAAAGGATCCCGACAATAAACGAACTAATTCCCGTCTTATAATCTCCTGATTTGTTTCAATAGCTAAATCCATTTTACAGTATCCGTATTAATATTTCAAGTGAAATGTTGCATATGCAACATTTTCCAAGGGGCGGAAAATGTTGCCGTTTATTATTGAATCCAATTGTTTTATGTTTCTCATAGTAAGATAATGTGGGGCTAAGTGGACCTACACCTTAGTCGGGTGTAGAACGCCGATGCCGGCGGACTGGTACGGACTTACGTCCGGGACCAGGGGCGGATCGTTTATGCGGTTTTACCGGCACGATCTTTTTACCTTTATCGGTTTTAGCCATTATTACCTCCTTTCCATTAAGGTGTTTAAGTGGGCAGGCTGCTGTATTTACCGGCTTCCCCATGTTGGATATCCACAGAAATGCAACGGAGGAAGCCAGTGAGTGACCCACCTGCCAGTCCTTAATTAGGAAAAGAGATGCAGGACGTCCACAAGCCCCACATTTTCAATTACTAAATCTTTCATCTGATATGATCATTAATTGATTACCGTATATGATGCTACAAGTCTTTGGTATACATCACAGGAATGGATTGAGCATTTCACATTTTTATTCAAGATAGCATACGCCAATAATAGCATTGCCTTTCCTCCGTCTTTTGTACCTGTCTCTTGTGCGTTTGTACCTGCAATTCTGATTCTCTCATTGTCCCCATACTGATATTCATTATTTGGATCCTGTGACGTTACTGTCATATCAAATGTATCACCATCAACAACGTTGGTTACAGTTCCTTTAATGCAATCTAGCATAATACAATTCCTCCTTTATTTATACTCAATATCCACTTCTCTTTCCCAGCAACTAATGTTATCTTGATCTATGGCTGATGCAAAATCATGCATCATCTTCTCGCAGTCTGATAGTAAATGATCAACTAATTTTTGTACAGCTTTGCCTTCCGCATGCCATTTCAACCAAAAATTTTGTGTTTGCCAGTATTTATTACCTTCGTTATCATGACATTCGTGGAGTTCATCCAAACTCCAATGGACTTTTAAGGGCAATCTCAGACTGGTACTTTCAGTATTACCACTTGGATTAAACGGAGATTGTTCTATATCAACAAGATTTACAGGGTCGAGGACGAAATGAACGGCATATTCTCTTTTATGTACCTGTTTAAACAGTAGATAGTCATCACTGTTAAAGACTAATCTAAAGTACAGTGTTGATGGAATGCTAGAGCTGGTTGGAATTACTATCGAATATATTGCTTTCATCGATTAATCCTTTTCCTTTGCCATTTATTGAATAGAATACCAAGAATTATTAGTCCCATACCTAGTGTTATAAATAGTTGAGATTCTGAAGTATAATAATAATAGTAGGGTCCGTTATACTCAAATATTCGTTGACTTAGGTTAGGTCCTATCCTCCAGTCAAATAGATAGTAAATGAAAATACAACCCCCGAATCCGAAAAAGACAACATCAAGTATTCTTTTCATCAAAATATTCATATTTGAATTCACCCCGCCGCCACAACCAGTGATGCTATCACCGAAATAACAACACTGGCAATCATGATACCAGCCATTACTTTTGTAGCCCAGGCGATTTCCTCCAGGGCCTCAGTTTGTCGTACCTGCAGGTCTTCGCGCTGAACCGGAGTAGATGGCCCGGGTAAATCCAATGGGGGTGAGGGATCCAGGTCACTGAACACCGGACCATCTCTATTCTCAAGTCTCTGGCTATTACTACCGTTTGCCAGGTAAACCACCTGGCCGTTGGCTAACACCACCGATTTAACCAATTTGATCGGAACTCCATTCGCATACTTCGCGGTTTGTTCCTTGAAATATATTTTGTTGTCTGAAATCTGCTCGTACTGGCCCTGGTAGGTGATACCTGATTTCATGACCATTGTATCTTGTGCCAGAATGGGGGAGATGACTAATAATATGATTAAGATGTATTTCATAATCTTACCTTGAGAAATTAGAAGAAGAATGATATCCCTACCTTTGTTCCAGAATTCAAGCTATAACTTGGTGTGACACTTTCTTGTTTATCAATAATTATATCTTCATTCGAACGATAGTCTGTATTAGTGATTTCTCCGGTTTTATAGGAAAACTGAAAATAAGTATAATATTCTCCATGTAGACTGAATGCTTTTGAAAATCTCCATTCACATCCAATGATGCCACGGATGCCAAGCCCAAAACTATTTTCTATTGAAAGGGATGTCCTTTTCCAATAAGATGGGGGATTGACTTCATTTCCTGCTTTATAGGTTTTGTCTCTTTTAGCATGACTAATAGTTATATATGGGCCATATCCCATATAACTGGAAATATTTTTTTGAGTTCGATTATGATTTATGACATATCTTCCTAGAGTAATTGAGAAATCTGTACGTTTGTAATTTTGATTGTTTGTCTCCTCATCTGAAGAGTCCATACTATCATCGTAATAACTATCAAGATAATCAGTATCTTCATTAGTAACATTTCCGTAAGTATAGAGTGAGTATCGAATTTCCTTTCTGCGGGAGATTATCTTTTTGAAAGAAAGTGTTTTACCTGTGAATGATGAAAAAGTAAAGCTACCGGAATTTGCGAACATCAGTGCCCGGTCGAGTTTCTCAATTTCTGCTGCCGGTGCCTCAGTAACCTCTTCAACTTCCGGTGCTTCCTTGATTGCCAGTGGTTTTTCGTTCTTGAACACGATTGTTCCGTCTTCCAGTATTACATGTTCAACCTGTGATTTGGCAACACTGACCGGTTCGTCCTGGCGGTGAGGTGTAAAAAAGATATGTGTTTCATTTGCCTCAACATATGTCCCCTTGAATTCCTTCCCGCTGATGGACACCAGAATATCCTGGGCGGCCAGTTGAATAGTGATTAGTAAGATACCAGTGAATAAACGCATAAAACCCCCTTATGGTTCATGATGTGTTTTTTGGAATTATTATTACTTGAATCATTAATATGATCGAAGTGGCAATGGTCAGGTCTGGATAAATAATTTGAGACATACTATCAAATGCAATCGACATTCTATATACTTATTATTTCCAATTGTCCCTCCATGTGCAACAGCACTGCTAATATACAAATAAACATGTATTTAATACTTCTATAAATATCAGCTTAAGATTATTCCTGTAATTGGAGATAGAATGTGTAGAATATTAAGATACAATTTTACAGTATATTTTTCTTCTGTAGGTATAAATACCAGTCAAGCCGTTGGAAATGTGTTAAGAATATGAATTCGAATTGCATCATTAAATGTTCACCATGCTATTGAAAGTAGCCTCACTAATGATTTTTATCTGCCGACCCTTGCCTATCAGAGCCTCGACTTTTCGCTGTTTACTGCTTTTTTCAAAACCTGCCAGCTTCCAATCATCCTGATCCCCCAGAACTAAAATGGTTGTTTGTTTATTTACACCAGGATGTACTGTACACCCCATATCAGCGGCAAGTTTTGCAGCTTCAACCCTTGTCAGCTTCAGTTTTCCTGTGAATACAAGTACTTCACCGAATAACGGGCCATCAGGATTACCTTCAAATTTTATTGATGAACTCTGTTGCTTTTTTAAATCAAGTGGTTGGTTTACCCGTGCCAACCAATCATTAACTGTCAATCCGGTTTTTTTAATTGCTTCAATTAATACAAGCCCGCAGGCTCTGGCATCTTCACCGGCATCGTGTGCTTTGTACTCAATACCAAGGTGAGCGGTGATGTTTTGTAAGCTGTAACCGCTCCAGGCAAATTCAGGCCACGCTCTACGTACCACTTTAGCTGTATCTAACCATATATTATTTAACGGTTCCAGATCATATTTCTCTGCTGCATGCGAAAATGCCAATCTGTCGAAGGCAGTGTGGCAGACGAAGATATGGCCTGATAAGTTTTTGACGATTGATTCGTGAACCGCGGGGTATTTAATCTTTCCTTCCACATCCTCCGGCACAATACCGTGAATTTGAATATTCACAGCATCAAACCAGTCTTCCGGATCTACCAGAAACGAAATTTCATCAATTAATTTACCTGCTTCGAAAAAGGCAGATCCAACCTGACAAATACTTGATGAATCAGGATTGGCTGTCTCAACATCTATGGCAACGAAATACATACTTTTTCTCAAGCGATTATTTGTCCATAAATGTAATAGATATTGATGCTTAATCAAATACGGTGCATACCGTAAAATCAGAGTAAAATGTACGTAATAATAGTAAGAACTAGTATCCCCCCCGGGGATACTAGTTGGCCCTACTCCGCCGGACAGTAAGGCGTGGAATATGAGCTGGCTCCACTGGATTGCCCGGGATAATTTAAATTTTGGCGTGATAATAAATTTGAGTAATAATTGATTCAAGAAGAACTAAAACATAATACCTGGATCGTCAAACCAGCGGAAAAACGGCCGGTCAGTCTTAGGCCATAACGTCCGAATAATTCACGCATTTCTGTCACTGTAAGGTTCTTGTATGATTTGGACTTGATCCTGAAAGCCTGCTCATAAATTTTCTGAATTTGCGGGAAAAACCGGGCCGCCGGGCCGCGATCAGGCCGGTAAGTGTTGATCGTGATGATTTTCCCCGCTGGAGCAAGAAATTTTACCGCCTTTGAAATCGCAGTTTCGACCTGGTCGGCAGTAAAATGCTGCAGAATCTGGATATAGAACATCAGGTCGAATTTTCCACTTAATTTTCCAAGGGACAGGGCATCATCACGGATAATCCTGTTTCCCAGGCGCGGGTATCTTCGTTTGGCCGTTTTGATCATATCCGGGGATAATTCCAGACTGACCAGGGAGGAGTCATAATTAAGGTGCTGGGCTATGATATCCGATTTATCGCCCTGGCCGCAGCCTACATCAACGACTCTGACCGGCGGAGTGAAAAAACCGGCTGATTTTAGTCTGGGGATTATATTTGATTTGAATATCTGCCGACGCAGTTCAAGGTTTTTCTGGTACCAGATTGATGAAGCCCGTTGCTGGTATAAAGTTGAGTGATCCACCTGGGAATATACACGCAGAAAAAATTCACCACAATAATTACGATCAAGAATAATCCGGTTGATACGTTTACGATTTTAAATAATTTAAATTTCCTGTTGATTAGTTTTATATGTAACTATATAATGTGCACATGACGATGTATCCGCAGAAAATGAGCCTGCATCGCTTCCGGGCCTATTTACGGTTGATGAGAATGCAGCGCCACCGCCAGTTGAATCATCGGGAACGCCGACGGATATTGAAGCTTGAGAAATTTCTGTT
>CAYPJE010000008.1:0-80838 GCA_964410945.1 uncultured bacterium | reverse complement strand
TCTGTTCAGTTCACTTCAAACACCGGTAAAAGCAGGAATCGTATTACGTATTTAGAGTCTTCCATCTGTTGAACATTTATTGAATACAAACAGAAAGGGAGGTTCCCGTGTTATTAGAGTTTAAAGATATAGCTATTCAAAAAATGCATGCTTTCCGGCATCAGTATTTCAGCAGCCATCCGGATGTTTTTAACAAGATGTATGCTTTCACCAGAGCTCAGACCGCCCGTGCCTTGGGCTATTACCCGTATTTTCCCTCGATCACCGTTTCTGAAGCGACAGAAGTAACGATTGATGGTGATCAGAAAATAATGCTGGGTTCGAATAATTATCTGGGATTGACCAATCATCCGGATATTATTGAAGCCGGGGTGGAAGCGATTAGAAAACATGGCTCAGGTCTTACCGGAAGCCGCTTTTTAAACGGTAATCTGGTGATGCACGAAGAACTGGAACATGATCTGGCGGCTTTTACAGGGAAGGAGAGTGCCCTGGTCTTTTCGACCGGTTTCAATGTTAACCTGGGAGTACTTGCCGCAACTTTGTCAGAAGATGACATCCTGTTCAGCGATGAATTGAATCATGCATCGATTGTCGATGGAGCCCGTTTCTCAAGAACCGAGGTTGTCAAGTATCAGCATAATGATATGTCTGATCTGGAAAGCAAGCTGGCCGGAGTCAATCGCAAATGTGCCAGAATGATAGTTACCGACGGCGTATTCAGCATGGAAGGGGACGTGGTCAACCTGCCCCAACTGGTAAAATTGGCAAAACAGTATCAGGCCCGAATAATGGTCGATGAGGCCCATGCCATCGGTGTTATCGGATCTAACGGACAGGGCGTGACAGGCCATTTCGGTCTGTCGCAGGAAGTCGATCTGATAATGGGTACTTTCAGCAAATCCCTGGCAGGGGTTGGCGGTTTTATCGCCGGGGATGAACTTATTATCGATTATCTTAAGCATCATGCGCGGACGATGATATTCACTGCAGCTTTACCACCGGTCAATGTGGCAATGGTAAAGAAAGCATTGGAAATCGTTGAAAAAGAACCTGAGCGGCGGGCCAGATTATGGGAACGGGTCGACTATATGAATAAAAACCTTAAGCAGATGGGCTTTGATACCGGGACCAGTAATTCACCGGTCATCCCGATCATTATTGGTGCCGATCTGAAAACATTCAATATCTGGAAAGAGTTGATGTCCGAAGGAGTTTATACCAATCCGATTGTAGCACCAGCCGTACCGAAAGGACGAGCGCTTCTGCGTACCAGTTATATGGCTACCCATACCTGGGACCAACTGGATTTCTGTTTGGATAAATTCTGGCAGGTCGGGAAAAAATACAACTGCACTGATGGCAACTGGTTACCGGAGAACCGGAATAAAGATGTGGATTGATTAATGAAAAAAGTGATACTGATTACCGGGGCATCCTCCGGCTTAGGCCGCGCAATGGCTGATTATTTGTTTCAACAGGGATATGTAGTCTTTGGCACTTCACGGTATCCAGATGACAGGGAGGCCGGAGGTTGGAAAATGCTGGTGATGGATGTGAAATCAACTTCTTCCGTGAATAATGCGGTAAACAGAATAATCATCGAAACAGGACGAATTGATGCTGTCGTCAACAATGCCGGATTTGGGATAAGCGGACCAATTGAAAAAGTTGGAATCGGAGACGCCAAGGCCCAGTTCGAGACCAACGTTTTTGGAGTTATGCGTGTCTGTCAGGCTGTAATTCCCACGATGCGGAAACAAGGTTCGGGAAGAATTATTAATATCAGCTCAATGGGCGGATTGATCGGGCTGCCCTACCAGGGATTGTACAGTGCATCAAAATTTGCCATTGAAGGCCTGTCGGAAGCTCTGTACAAGGAATTATACTCCTTCGGAATCCGGGTTGTGTTGATCGAACCGGGTGATTTTCGCACCGAATTCACCAGTAACCGGAAAGTGGTAGATTACCGCCGGCTTGACTCAGAATACAGCAATGAATTCAAGCGTGTCATGGAAGTGATAAAAACCGATGAGACCGAAGGGGACGATCCTCTTAAAATTGGCAAGCTGGCCGCCAGAATATTGGAATCAAATCGCCCACGTTTCAGATATAAAGCTGGCTTTTTCATTCAGAAACTGGCCCCGGTGATAAAGAATATTATTCCTGAGCGAGCCTTTGCCCGGCTGATTATGAACCATTACCAGGTCGGCAAGCTTCATGGTTGAGCCAAAAAACAGTTACTATTTCAGATAGATAACCCGGCCGGTATGACTATTAATCCGGTTAACCGACTGATAACGGATATTGTGCAGGTAGATCCCACTGGCCATTGATTCCGGGAAGGGTACCGTCAGCAGAACAGTTCCGGCTACCTGATAATCGCTAGCAGTTGTGTAAACCCGTTGTCCAAGCAGATTGAAAAAATCGATTGTGATTAATCCGGCAGCAGGAATTATCATACTGAAAGTAATCTGGTTGTTAAATGGATTTGGATATACAGCTGCAACGCTGAACTCGACCGGTCCCGGTTGATCTCCATCGCTTAGTCCGGTTGTGGTATTCTGATTCTCGAAATAACGGAAAGTACCATCGTAATCCCCCAGTACAAGATCGGCGTCTCCATCGTTATCGAGATCGCCGAAGGCCGGAGTGGCATTCTGATCGGTTTCGACACCCGTAAATAGCGCTGATGCATCCACCCAGACAGGATTTAATGCATTCCCCGTATTCTGAAAATATTGAACCGTTCCTGATATTCCACCTACCAGGAGGTCGTAATCTCCATCCCGGTCAAGGTCAACGACGGCCGGGGCGGAATTGGACGGCCCTGCGATTGCACTGAAATAATCACCGTCCATGACATAGGCAGGTGACAATATTGATCCCTGGTTAACATACAGGTAAATGTTTCCACCATCGTTGGCAACAACAATATCAAGATCACTGTCAAAATCGATATCCACCAGTTGAGGAATCAACCACCAGCCGATGCTGATACCGGAAAAATGAGCTGTGTTGTGAACAAATCCTGATCCGGTGTTTTCATACAAATATAATCCGCTGCCCACATCACCCATCAGCAAATCAGGCAACTGATCACCATTGATGTCACCTACCGCCACCGAGGAGTAAATCGATAAATCGATCGACCCGAATGCGGAATTATCCTCTTCCCAGGCCGATGAGGCCGGTGTACCGATATTACGGTAATATTTCAGTCCGCCCATGTTATAACCGCTGAGCATGTCCAGATCGCCATCGGCGTCAAAATCAAACAGGCAGGGATTGCTGGCACCACCGGCATCCAGCACACCTCCGAAGGTGGAGGTATTTATTGTCCAGTTGGGTGTGATTCCTGTCCCGGAGTTCGTATAATAGACCAGTGGACCACCATAATGGCCGTATACCAGATCAACTTTGCCGTTGCCGTTGAGATCCACCAGGCAGGGAACGGTAAAATATTCATTGGACGCCAGGCCATTTACATATTCCGAATGGTCATTCCAGGCCGGTGATTGGGCCGTACCTTCGTTGCGGTAATAGCGCAGGCCAATGTCATCTCGGCCCACAAGAATGTCATAATCATCGTCTTCATCAGGATCACTGAGGTTGGGATAGGCATACAGTCCAACATCAATTCCCGGTTCAACAGCATTATCTTCATTGAAAGCAGGGACAGTTCGCACACCCGAATTAAGATAGTATTTCAGGCTGCCGTTTTCACTGCGACCGATCATCAGGTCAAGCAATGAATCACCATTTACATCAGCCAGAGTGGGGGCCGGATTGGCGCCACAACTCAATCCTGACAATAGCAGGGTGTCGCGTTGCAGGACCGGAATTTCCGGTGTACCGGTATTCCAGAAACAGGTCAGTCCGATATATCCGCCGGTAACCAGGTCCAAATCGCCATCGGAGTCCAGATCACCAGCTGCGGCAATTTCACCTTCCAGTGAATTTATATCATGGGTAACAAATTCGGTCAGACTAAACTGTGGATCAGTGACAGAACCGATATTCTCCAAAAATAGAATTCCCACATTTGAGCCGCCCAGGATCAGGTCAAGATCAGAATCGTTATCCAGATCGGCAAAATGTGGGGCGGAGAAGGTCACAGAAGGAACACCGCTGGGATTAAACAATTCGTCATTGGCAATCCAGGGCTGGGACCATAGCATTGTTGACAATAAAAGTAGGACTAATCGATAATATGGATTTGGTTTCATCTGAACTCTGGCGGATATTGTTTATGCCAATCAGTGGCTTCCTGGTATTTCTGAGCCACTGAAATTACCGTGTTCTCATCGAACAGGCGACCGATAAAACTGATACTGGTAGGTGAATTATCGTCATTAAAGTCGTTCGGTAAGACCACACAGGGATGACCGGTGAGATTGGTCAGTAGAAGATTGTCACCGCCAAAGGAAGGTGCCACATAGACATCGATAGTATCGAACAGGGTTTGCATTTCCTGAATCAATAATGTGCGCACCCGGTTGGCCTGGATGTATTCAACAGCGGGGATGAAGCGGGAAACACGGAATTCATTGGGCCAGGCATTTTTTATCTGGCGGACCAGCAGGTCATCTTGGCCACTCAATGTCAGATCATCGAAAGCAGCGGCTGCCTCGGCACTGAGAATTATTGCCAGCTCGGCCACCGGCAGTTCGGGCAATTCAATGGGAATTAATTCAGCTCCCAAACTGGTCAGTGTTTCGAGGACCTGTTCATCGTTGGGCCGGGTGGGGTAGTCTTCCTCAAATGCTGCCTTGAGATAACCGATGCGCAGATCAGACAGGTCAATATTAGGATTATAAGTGAAGGGAAAATCATAGACCGTCTGGTCGTAACCATCCGGGCCATAGATGGCCTCGAATACCAGAGCACAATCCTCGACCGAACGGCACATGGGACCCAGTTTATCCATCGACCAGCTCAAGGCCATTGCGCCGTGGCGGCTGACCCGGCCATAGGTAGGGCGTAATCCCGAGACGCCGTTGCGGGTAGCTGGCGATACAATCGAGCCCCAGGTTTCCGATCCGATGGAAAAGGCCACCAGGCCGGCGGCGGTAGCGGAACCGGGTCCGGCGGAAGAGCCACTGGAGCCTTGTTCGGTGTTCCAGGGATTGCGGGTCATCCCGCCAAACCAGACATCGCCCCAGGCCAGGGCACCCAGGGTTAATTTTGCCACCAGGACTGCACCAGCTTCCTCCAACCTGGAGATCACGGTTGCATCAATACCGATTTCCTGTTCTTGAAAAGGTACCGCTCCCCAGGTAGTGGGGTAGCCCTTTACCGCCAGCAGATCCTTGGCACCGTAGGGAATTCCATGCAGGGGGCCACGGTAGTAACCAGCGGCAATTTCAGCATCAGCGCGGGCGGCCTGTTCAAACGCTGTTTCTTCAGTCAGTGTGACCACGCATTCCAATTGGGGACCATATTTTTTTAAGCGCTCCAAATATAATTTAGTCAATTCCGTCGATGTAATCTGCCTGGTCCGGATCAATTCGGCCAACTCAGCCACTGTATAAAATGCCAGTTCATTGAAGTTTTCAGGTACTGTTAATTCAACCTGCTTAAAGCTGGCCGGTTTCAGGTTAGTAATGGCAGGTTGAAAGCCGGTAGGAAGAGGATTGAAATGCAAGGCCGGGAAAACAGTATTGTCCAGGTGCAGATCACGGATGGTTCTATAGCCATCCAGGTTGGTCTGCAATCCTTCCAGCATCGAATCGCGTTTGGCAGAGGTAAAGTCGAGGCCAATAAGCTTTTCAGACCGGGCAATATCCTTTACCTTGAATTTTGATGAACTGGTTTTATCACCGGAACAACCTAAGATAGTAATTGCCAGCAATATGGGGAGATAATTCATATGGACCCTCCGTTCAATTGGATATTTATATTATATTGAAATATACGATTGGGAGTAACGATAGAACCATTTAATAGTAATGAGAAATTTAATATCTAGTCGAACTGAGGATTGGTTCATTTATCTGATAACCGCATTAATTATTAATACAAATAATTAATGGATCATTCTGATCGAATTATCTTGCTGTAAATAATTCAGGTATGCTGTGTGAAAAATGTATTTTTTTGTACAGATGAATTTTTCAATGTCATTATTAATGAGTATATTAAAACAAAAAAATAGTCCTGTTGAAAGATATAAGACAGGGGGGATTAGTATGTTTCAATACAAAATAAAAGACTTTGTTCAATATTTATTGATAATAGCATGTTTAAATAATTATTTAATACCACAAGTTGCCTACAATGAAAAGCGTTATTTCAAGGTCGGGGATCTCCAGAGTCATATCTCAGCCTATGGAGCAGAGCGGGCCTGGACCGGCTCGTATTACGAGGGCTTGATCTGGCCGGCGGATCAACAATATCAGGACAATGCCGTAATCAAGCGTACGTTCCTGGCAATAAAAGACTGGGTGGATTCCAGTGGAACAAACTGGGAATACTGGGGAACATATGTCTCTGCGGGTAACACGGGTATTACCTTGTATCCTGTTGAGTTAAGTCAGTCGGCAAAATTCCTGCCACCGCGATTATTTGTGGATGGTAAGGATGTTACAAATCCCGACTATGAATATATTGATACAGTAGCTCCCAATCAGATACCTGATAGAATTATAATCAATACTGTTAATACATTTTGTGGCTTAACCTATACTCGCAGGATATCAGTTTTAAGCCAGCAATACCACGATGATTATTTTATTCGTGAAATTATTTTGAAGAATACCGGAAATACTGACTATGATGATGAAATCGAATTAACCAATGATCTCAACGGAGTTCGTATCGGATGGAGTACCAGGTATTCGGTCTGCCGGGAAGGTGCCAATACAATGGGAGATGGGAGCCAACGTTGGGGGAAACATTCCTGGGTAACCAAACGAGGGGAAGAATATGCCAGCCATTTAGGACAGACTTTTTCCGAGGCAGATGGAATTCAGAATTGGATTAGGTCCGGGTTTTGTTATTTAGGGCAGAATGAGGCGAGTTCATATAGTACAATAGGCGCCCCCGATGTGAATGAAGATGGCCGCCTGTGCTCTCCGCAACATGCCGGTACCGGAATTTTACATGTACCAATCAGTGTAGATGATCCCAGCGATGACGCTTCCCAACCCGCTATTTTAGGTTGGCATGCCGGTGATACCTATCCATCTGGCGGTTCCAATAATATCAGTTCTGTCCCTAATATGAAATTAATGTGGGACTTTTTAGACGGTATACCGTTCGGAACAGGAATGGGTGACAGCGAACGAATGGACGAGATATATATGTCCGATCATTTTATCGATCCGTATACCATACATCGCGATGGTGGGGGTACCAACCTCTGGATAGGGTATGGCCCCTTCGATATTCCACATGGAGACAGTGTTGTGATCGTGGAAGTGGAAGCTATCAATGGTTTGGGTCGTGTACAATGTATTAATATTGGTGGTGAATGGTTTAATGCCTATAACAATCCCTCAACTTCCTATGATTTCACCATGCCAGATGGAACGATTTTATCAGGCACATATGCCGATGGCAGTGCCGATGAATATAAGAATTCCTGGATATTTACCGGCCGTGATTCGATAATGAAGACAATTGGGAGGGCATACCGCAACTACCAATCAAGTTATAATATTCCAGTTGCTCCCTTACCTCCGCCAGAATTCAATGTTTGGGCTTCAAATAAGAATATTGAGCTTTCCTGGATATTGAGTCCTTCAGAATCTGAAGGAAATTTTTCAGGATATGAAATATATCGCTCAACAGACTATTACAGTGAGCCCTATAAAAAAATCTATTCTTGTGGTCCGGGAATCACTAATTACATTGATACTAATACTTTTCTTGGGCTACAATATTACTATTATATAGTGTCTACCTCAGATGGTTCATATAATACATCGGGAGATTTAAATCCTGTTGGCCCTCTACGAAGTAGTAAATATTATACATGGACGAATCAACCAGCTGAGATTAAGTATGAATCATACATAAATACTGATGTATATGTCAGTCCTAATGGCAATGATAATTATAATGGTTTAGAACCTGATTCTGCACTACAGACTATAACAAAAGCATTGGAACTAATTACATCGATAGATGCCAAAGCAAACACAATTCATATTGCTCCTGGTATCTATAGTCCGACAACCAATAGAGAAACCTATCCGCTGAGATGTAAGTCAAGTATTTATTTGTTCGGGGAAGATCAAGCAACTACCATTTTAGATGCTGAAAATGGTAGTACAGTATTCAGTTGCGTTAATAATAATGATGTGATAATTAGAGATTTAACAATAAAAAATGGTAATGCCTTAGATGATAGTTGTGTATATAATTGTGAAGAGAATGGAGGTGGTATTTACATTTCCAATTCTGAAATGCAAATTTATAATACTACCATTAAAAACAACTCTGCGATTTTTGGGGGTGGTATTTACACATATAATTCAAAAATTGTATTAGACAGTGTTTCAATTACAGATAACTACTCGACTTATTGTGGAGGTGGGATATACGGAGATGATCATCCCTTCTATACCAATAATTCATCAATTTCAGTATCAAATCTTAAGTTAAAGAACAATATTGCAGGGTATTATGGTGGGGGTATGTATATTAAGCAAAATACTACTGTTGAATTTGATTCAAATCAGACCTGTGTTATTTATGATAATGATGCACAGATTGGTACGGGTATTTATTTGGATGATCCTGAAATAAACACCGATCTTTGGGCAGATACACTCGCAATTATTATCCCAACAAAATATTACTTTTATCCTATAGATCATTTTAATGTATACGTATTAAATGCAATCAGACCAGTAATCGAAACCGATGTATATATTAGTCCTGATGGAGATGATATCAATGATGGATTAAGTGCTGGAACCCCATTTAAAACAATAACCCGGGCGCTTATGGATTTACATGTACCGAAAGGAGATACAATTACCATATTCTTAGATGCTGGTACATATTCACCTTCACTGACAAATGAGCGGTATCCACTATATTTATATAGCAATGTAAAAATAAAAGGGAATTCTAGAAATACAACAATTCTTGATTCTGATACCACAAGGGGAGTCATTTACTGTTCTTCAGATACAAATGTTGTTGTGCAGGACCTGACTATCCAAAATGGACGTTCAGAAAATGGCGGTGGTATTTACATAGGGGACAGTAAAGTAATTATTAACGCTGTGGATATTATTGGAAATAAATCTTTGGAAGAAGGTGGTGGTATATATGTGAAAAATTCAAAAATTATTATTGATAGCGTAAAATTATGCTTCAACATCGCCGGGTATAATCATTACACTGATCAGGGTGGTGGATTATACTTGGACCAAACAGATATAATCATCGGAAATTCAATTATTCATAATAATATTGCAAATAGTGGTGGCGGTATTTATTGTGGAAATAGTTCAAGTCTTGTTATTGAGAAGGCAATACTAGAGGATAATCATGCCGGTTATTATGGGGGAGGTGTGCATGTTTACCTCTCAGAATTGACTATCGATAGTACAATTATTAAAAGCAATAATGCATTTTCTGGTGGGGCCATCAGTGCATATTCTTCTACAGCAATATTTCTTAGTAATTCGAATATAATAGGTAATTACGCAGAGTATGAAGGTGGTGGAATTTATTTTGGACATTCCTCAAATGTAGAATTTGATACTACAGAACTGTGTAATCTTCATTCCAACATTGCTAAATCAGTTGGCAATGATATTTCCTCAGGATATACAGATACTATTTACAAAATAATTGTCGATACATTTAGCGTTCAGTTTCCTTTTGATAAATATGCCTATCCAATCCGGAACTACGATTTTGATATTATGAATTATACTGTTGAACAGGCGAACAATGATGTATACGTGAGTCCTTCTGGTGATGATAACAATGATGGCTTGACAAAGGATGAACCATTAAAAACAATCACCCGTGCATTGGATTACATTGTTGTTGATAAAAATAACAAGAATGTTATTTATCTGGACGAAGGATTATTTAGTCCTTCATCGGGGGAAATATTTCCGGTTAAAACGAGAAGTTATATTACATTAGTTGGGAGTGGGAAATCAGGTACAGTCCTTGACGGCGAGAGTACATCAAATATATTCAAATGTCTATATGTGGAAAATGTTACTGTTTCTGATCTGACAATTAAAAATGGAAACTCAGAGGATGGTGGAGCCATATTCTGTGAGGAGGTTGATTCTCTCATTTTAAAAAATATCATGTTGGAAGATAACACATCTGCTAATGGGGGTGGATTATATATTAATAATTCCACAGCTGTATTACTAGACAGCCTACAGATAATAGGAAATATGGTTTCTTATTATGGTGGGGGGATATACTCACACGATTCTGACGTTAGTGTTAGAAATACTGTTTTTAAGGATGATTCCGCAAAAGTAGGAGGTGCAGGATATTTTGATTATTCACAATTCGAGTGCATTAATACAGTATTTTCTTCAAACTCCGCCATCACGGGAGGGGCATTACAATTTTGTGTCTCTGATGCGCTAATTGTAAACAATACGATTTTTGGCAATAGCGCATTGTCCAGTGGTGGAGCAATTTACTGTGATTATGGTAATGAGCTTATTCTATTGAATACGATTAGCTGGGGAAATTCGGTGGATGAGATTCGTATACCATATAGTGATATCTCAATTATAGAGTATTCCAATATCAAAGGCGGCAGAGATGGTAATGGGAATATTGATGTCGATCCGAAATTTGTCAATCCAGATTCAATGGATTTCACCCTGATGCATAATTCTCCCTGTGTGGATGCTGGAACGGCATTCTATGTTCTGAATGGTGATACCTTAGTAAATATTTCACCTGAGGACTACAAAGGTAATGCACCTGACATGGGGGCATTTGAGTCTGAATTCACATCGACCGGGGTCGAAGAAAATCAGGTGATTCCTGATAAGTTTGCCTTATATCAAAACTACCCTAATCCCTTCAATCCCAATACGATCATCCGTTATGATTTACCATATGAGACTGACGTGTCGATTATCATTTTTGATTTATTGGGAAGACAGATTTCACAATTGGTCAATGAGCGACAAACACCAGGACGACATGCGGTAATCTGGGAGGCAAAAAATATGGATGGTAAATCGGTCGGAGCCGGAGTGTATTTTTATCAATTGAGGGCAATTGATTATGTCCGCACAAACAAAATGATATTGTTGAAATAATTTGGGTTCATCGATTTGATCACAGAATTGTAATACGTAATTTCACTCATCAAACATTTAAATTAATTCCTATTCACACAGGGGCAATCGATGAAAGTAGCTCAAAAGGCCAGTGCGGCACTTGTCATCATAGGCGCATTATTTGCGCAGACAGAATTTTTTACCACCTCAACAACCCAGGTAGGACCGGGTGTTATACATAAGAAAATCAGTGCTCCGATAAAACCGTGGCTGCTGGATGTACTTATTATCGATCTTCAGAATCCCTATCTGGCGCTGGAAACCGTCAAAGCAGCCAATCGGCTGACAGCTTATGAGAAAACCAGCTCAATGGCCGCCCGAACCAGTTCTGAAGGCCATCGCGTTGTTTGTGGTACCAATGCTGATTTTTATGATACCGGCAGCGGTACTCCCATCGGAACACAGATATCAAACGGTGAAATCCTGAAAACATCATCCGGTTGGTGGTCACTGGGTTTCAATATATACAACCAGCCGATGATTGAGTTGACCAGTTTCTTCGGAAGTGTCACAGCATCAACGGGAACAAATTCTGTCAGTACGATAAATGCAACACGATCGACTGACTATTTAGTGTTGTACAATTCCTATTATGGTTCTACCACCAATACCAATGAATGGGGTACCGAAGCGGTGATAGTACCGGTTGACGATTGGATCGTCAACGATACGGTCCGCTGCGTGGTGGAATCAGTCAATATTGGTGTAGGTAACATGTCAATCCCTGACAACAAGGCCATTTTATCCGGTCACGGAGCTTCGGATACTTTTCTTCAGGGACTGACAGCCGGTGATACTTTAAAACTATTCCTGGGCCTTACTCCGGCATTACCGAAGTTAGATCAACTGGTGGGCGGTAACCGAAAAATACTTGAAGATGGTTTGTATACCGGCAGCACCAACACCGATCGGCACCCGCGTACCTTTGCCGGTATAAATGCCGACAGCACAATCCTCTATCTGGCTACGGTTGATGGGCGCCAGATGGGCAGTATCGGTATGACCTACCGGGAACAGGCTGATTTCATGGCCGACCTGGGAGCGGAACACGTTATAAACCTGGACGGAGGTGGCTCCACCACGATGGTGATTGGCAGTCAGGTTGAGAATTCATTGTACACCGCCGAACGGGCGGTTTCCAACAGCTTGATGATAATCTCCAGTGCTCCCCAGGGGACCCTGGCATCGATTCAGATCCGGCCTGATAATTTCAGGATTTTCCGTGGGTTCAGGCAGGCGCTTTCCGTGACCGGATGGGATGAAAATTTTAATCCGGTAGATCTCAACAGTGCCGAAATTCAGTATAATATTGATCAGATCTACGGTACCATAGACAGCCAGGGCGGGTTTCAGACCGTGGACGAGAACATCAGTGGTTATCTGACTGTCCAGTACCAGGGTTTGACCGATACGGCTCATTTTTATCTGAAGACCATCCAGAGTGTCAGTCTTGAGCCGGAATGCCAGATGACGGATAACCGGCATGGGATTGTATATCAGACCACCGCCATTGACGAAGATAACCTGATACAGGAAATTGGGCGTTCCAGATATACCTGGGAGGTTCTGAATCCCGAGGTGGGATATTTTGATTCCACCGGTACATTCTACGGATTACAGGAAGGAACCAGCAAGATTGTGGCCACATACCTCGGGGAATCCGATACGGCCGAAGTACAGGTCCGGATAGGTGAAGGCTCAGCAGTCATTGACAGCATGGAAACCGCTGGTGACTGGGTGCTTTCCGGTGAACTTTACGATCAGGCCAATACCAGCCTCACAACTGCTGCAACTCCGGTTACTTTCGGTAATTATTCCCTGCAACTGGATTATCAGTTCATTCGGTCCAGCGCAGGACGAAGCTGGATCTATCTTGATCAGGATATACCGGTATACGGCTTACCGGATTCACTGTTATTCGATTTCAAATCCAATCCTGATCCCCAGAAGACCCATATGGTTGTTGTGGTAATTGAAGACAATGATGGCGAAGAATTTCAGGCTTCAATCACTACACCTGATACTAATTTTATTTCTTATGGATTGGCATTATCCGACTTCGGAGCTATCACTGAAAATGGCATTCTTCATTATCCCATTACCATTAAGGCAATCCAATTGCGCTTAGGTTATTATTCGGCTGTAGATGATACCAATACGGCTACGGTCTACTTTGATAATTTCCGCGCCGTGTATCCGGATCCTCTGGGAGTGATAGAACCTGATGGAACTCAAATACCGGACCAGTTCGAATTGTACCAGAATTGGCCCAATCCGTTTAATTCCACTACGGTAATCGGGTATAGACTGAACAATCCTGCCAATGTCAGACTTACTATTTATGATCTGCTGGGGCGCGAGGTGAAAACCTTGGTCAATGGTATCCAAGACAGCGGTATAAAGAATTTTAGCTGGATCGGTGATAATAACCAGGGGCTACCAGTATCCTCAGGAATTTACCTGTATAGTTTGGAAGTTGATAACCAGATAGCGACCCGAAAGATGATCCTGATAAAATAATTGATTGACTTAAATAATGAAAACCCCGACCAATTGGCCGGGGTTTTTTTATTTATCGAGTTTGCGCCAGACTTTAATGCTTTCGATTATCATCCAGATTTCCAACAGGAACAGGAAAGAACCAATCCCTAACAGTGGCCAGTTGCCGGCGATAAAATAAATTCTCAGATTGATCAGCATGGCCCAGCCGGTCATCAGAATAATGAAGATCATTGGGAGAGCCGTGTACCAGGCCGGCGATTTGCGGCGGATAAGATATATGGTAATTACCAGTAAAGCCAGTCCGGCCAGTAGTTGATTGACGGTACCAAACAGGGGCCACAGGGTGAGGGCTCCCTTGCCGCTGCCATTGTAAAAGGCCAGCAGAAAGGCCGAGATTATTGCGACGGCCGTGGCCGGATGTTTGGATTGCAGCCGTTTAATTTTATATGCCGTGGCTAATTCAGTTACAACATAGCGTTGAATACGGGTAGCGGAATCCATGGTGGTGGCGGCAAACGAGACGATGAATACCCCCATGATTGCAGTTGTTATTGATTCTGGAATACCATAACTGCTGATCATATTGGCCGAACCGGATACGAAGGCCTGCAGTTTGGCCGCCAGACCGCTGGCAGCAGCCCAACTGGCATAATGATGGGTAAAGGCGCTGGCACCGGTCAGAAAGTTACCTTCAGATGTCATTAACCCGATTCCCAGGCCGGCTCCTGTGGCAATAATCACCAGGGTGGAGAGGCTGCCTTCCATCAGCATACCGCCATAACCAATAAAGCGGGAATCTGCTTCTGACGAACATTGTTTCGATGAAGTACCGGAACTGATCAGGCTGTGGAAACCGGAAATGGCGCCACAGGCAATTACTACGAACAAGAATGGTAATAGCGGTGGTGCACCCACCGGATTCGAGGCCACAGCTGGTGCAGCCATTACCGGACGGGCTACTATCACCCCCAGTATCAACAGGACCATTGCAATCAGTAATTGATGTGAATTGATATAATCACGGGGCTGTAAAAGCAGTTGGACGGGCAGGGTTGAGGCAATATAGGCATAGATTAGCAGCAGGATGATCCAGGTCGTCAGTGGGTTCAATCCAAACAGGATTGGTAATGTAACCGGCACTTTTGTTCCCAGAATGACAGACAGGTACATGATTATAACAGCAACAATACCCCATTTAATGTGGTTTTGCCCTTTGTTATAAACCATATAACCAAGGAAAACAGCAATTGGAATTTCAAACCAGACCGGGATAACCGCCTGGGGATACATATCAAACAGCAGGGCAATGATCAAAGCAAAGACGGCGATAATTATCCATAATTCGAAAAAGATAATGATCAGGAATAATGTCCTCACGCGTGGATTGATAATTCCTGATGATATGTCACCGATCGAGCGACCCTGATTGCGCAGGGATATTACCAGCGATCCGAAATCGTGGATTGCACCCATGAAGATGGAACCCAGGAAGACCCAGATGACCGCCGGAACCCAGCCCCAGATGATGGCAATGGCCGGGCCAACAATCGGGCCCAGACCGGCAATTGATGTGAAATGATGGCCAAACAGGACGTGTTTATTGGTGGCAACATAATCGGCACTGTCTCCGAAATCCGTACTGGGACAGGATGCAGTCGGATCGATCTTGAATATCCTTTTTGACAGAAATTTTCCATAGGTGTGATATGCCAGTATATAGCCTGAAAATACCAGAACAGCCAAAAGGAGTGAATTCACTTCATCACCAGTTAATCATTTTTTTGTGGTTGATATAGCCAGTAACCATTGAGCTGTGAAGTAGGTCGACAGGGTCAGTAGCCGACCGGTGGCAAATGGTTCCCGAAAGCGATGCAGGGCATGGAAACTGTCGGAGATGATGAAGAAGATCGCGCCGGCCAAGGCAATGATAGTAGCCTTATCCCTGAAAAACAACCAGCGCTCACGGGCCTGCCAGCCCATGACCAGAATTACGATCACATATATACCAACTGGTATTTTTAATACACCGAGATAGGGTGCCAGTACCAGATAAATCAGAATCCCGTAGATACCCCATGGAATTAACGTCAACCAGCGTTGCTGCCTGGGACGACCGGACATAAATCCAGCAATATAGATTAGATGTGCAATCAGAAAACTGACCAGTCCGGCCTTAAACATATCAATTGGCAACATCAGAAGAATATCACCGGCCATTGAGAATACCAAACCCACCAGAATAGCATTGCGGTAGTTGGAAGATTGATTGACATTGCCCGTAAAAACGATACTTATGATTGCAAGCATTGTCAGTGGTTTGCAGGTGTAAAGCAACCAGGCCGGTCCATAATATTCTGCCCAAATTGTCAGACAGGCCGATACCGCCGCAACTATTGTTAATCCCCATAATGATTTTGTCATAACCTTCCCCATGAAGTGGCCCCGTTCATTTTAACTGTCAAACTAAACATGTAATCTTAGCCTAATGTAGAATTAAATTAGAATTACTGGAAGAATAATTTGACGATGGTCAATATTGAAGATATCATTTAAGATGATAGGTGTAAACAAATGGGCAGAAAAATGAGATTACTTCTCACCAGATATTATTTATTGCTGATTACCGTATCGTTTATCGGGTGTGTGGTGATTGAGGTTGATGAGCCAGAAATCACATTTTCCAAGACCTTTGGTTTTGACTATTTCGCAACCGGTGAGTCTGTTAAGCAGACCGCCGATGGCGGTTACATCGTCGTTGGTACAATTAATACTTATCATACCCTGGCCGATCTATGGCTACTGAAAACCGATCAAAATGGTGATGCGGAATGGTCGATAAGATTTGGAGGTTCGGGATTTGATTATGGTAAAGTGGTCAACCTCACCGATGACGGTGGTTATATTATTGGTGGATATACAGAATCGCAGGGCAATGGTCTAAAAGATGCATGGATTATAAAGACCGACAGTAGTGGAAGTGTGGAATGGGAGCAAACCTTCGGTTTCTCAAATGAAGATTATTGTTACGATATTATTCAGACTGACGATAAAGGATATATATTATGTGGAGCGGTTACTATGCCGGGTTATAGTCAATGCGATATCTGGATCATTAAGACGGATGGCTCCGGAAATGAGGAATGGAATGCAAGTTTCGGCTATACCAATTCTGCTGACCAGGGATTTTCCATTCTGGAAACGATGAATGGTGATTATGTCATTACCGGCTACTCATCCCCGGGTATCTATGGTTTTGCCGATTTACGGATACTTAAGATTGACAACGGGGGAAATCTGATCTGGGATAAACAGTTTGGTGGCAATGATTACGATGAAGGTTATTGCACAGTTGAAACCAGTGATGGCGGTTATGCTATCGCCGGAACCCCGGAATCATATGGCAACGGCCTGGATGATTTCTGGCTGATAAGAACTGACTCCATGGGTGTTGTCGAATGGGATAGGATTTATGGTGGCGATCAGCGTGATGAAATCTCGGCTGTTATTGAAACAGTTGATGGTGGTTTTACGATGGTGGGAAAGACAAATTCATTTGGAACAGGTGATTATAATGTCTGGGCCATTAATACCGATGGCAATGGAAATGTTATCTGGGACCGTA
The DNA here is from genome assembly GCA_964410945.1 of uncultured bacterium. Lineage (GTDB taxonomy): Bacteria > Fidelibacterota > Marinisomatia > Marinisomatales > TCS56 > CAYPJE01. The sequence continues at coordinate 63,420 of CAYPJE010000008.1, read as the reverse complement.
CATATGGTGGTGAGCTGGATGATGGGGGCAAATCAATTTGTCAGACTACCGATGGAGGATTTATTATTACCGGGTTTACATATTCCTTTGGTACCGGCAATGGTGATCTATGGTTGCTGAAAATCGATGGCGACGGATATTATTGATTGGAGTCTGATTTAGTCTATCATTACAATTAGTAGCGCGGTTCAGTTAAAGTACTGAATTAATTGAATATTTAGACAATGGTTGAAATTAACTAATGTAAATCATCGATTATATACATAACTTTAACGACCCACTGAATTGCACAGCGGGGGGCAAACAACAGCTGATGGATAGCGATTCCGGTCCTATTTTCAGTCCTATAGTATTATGGAATTTCGATCGCTCAGAGTAAGAGTAACGGCCTTGGTTGTTATCATAGTTGTATTGATAACAATCACCATATCCTATTATGTACAACAGAAAACAAAATCTGAATTATTCAATGCCCACTACAAAAATTCACTGAATCTGGTCAATACGGTGATGCTGAATGTTGAAAGTGGATATCAAAGTATCCTGTTTCATAAAAGTTCAGTGCTGAAAGAACGAAAGCGTGAATTAAAAAATCTGAATATAACCGCCCTTTCCATCTTAAAGAATAATTATAATGAATTCCAAAACGGGCTGATCTCTGAAGCGGAAGCACAAAGGCTGACCATAGAAGAAATTCAAGAACTGCGATATGATAATGGAATCGGATATTTCTGGCTGAATGATAACGGGCGGCCTATACCAAGAATGGTTATGCATCCCATTATTCCGGAGCTGAATGGAGAAATACTGGATGATCCACGGTTTAATTGTGCTTTGGGTCGCGAAGAAAATCTGTTTAAGGCATTTGTCGATGTGTGCGCTGAAAATGGTGAGGGATATGTCGACTATTTATGGCCTAAACCGTCAGCTGACGGGTTGACTGCCGACCAGCCAAAGATTTCACATGTAATTCTTTTTAAGCCCTGGAATTGGATAATCGGTACTGGTGTATATATCGACGACATCGAAACAGAAGCCCAAAGAAGAATCGCTGCTGTTATTGATGAGTTAAGTAAGTCACTGGCCAAAATCCGCGTGGCCCAAAGTGGTTATATTTACATTTTCGATAGTCATAAATATTTTTTAATCCATCCTTCATTACAGGGTGTTTTTGGTGGCGAATTAGTCAACCCGGAAACCGGTGAACCACTATTGGATGAGTTGATGGCCGCATCGACAACACCGGGAAAAATATACGATTATTACTGGGATAAACCGGGCTATGAAGGACAATATACATATAAAAAACGAGCCATAATTCATTATTTCGAGCCTTTGGATTGGTATATATGTTCGTCGGTTTATTTTGAAGAAATTGCACGGCCTGCCAGCGAGATGAGTAGACGTATTATCCTCATTTCCAGTATAATTCTAATAGTAGCGGTACTGATAACAGTCTTTTTATCAAAAACAGTCAGTGGTCCTCTGACACGACTGGCACAGTCGGTCAGCAAAATTGATCACAGCGGTATTGATGACAGCAGGATTCCGGTCTCAGGCTCAACTGAAACAAAAAAGCTGGGCATTGTATTAAGGGAGATGCTGGCCTCAATAAGAATGTCGGAAAAAGCACTTCGTGAGAGTGAGGAGCGTTACCGCATTATCACTGAGAATGCACCCGATGCCATGTATGTAATCGATAGCGAGGGGATTATACTGGACTGGAATACGACCGCTGAAAAATTACTGGGATATGAAAAAGATGAATTGATCGGTAAGAGTATCATTGAGCAGGGAATTGTGGCTCCGGAGATGAAGGATACAATGTTACGTCAGTTTTCTGATATGATCAGTGAAAGCACTGGTCCGCAGGAATATACACTTTTCTCCAAATCAGGTGAAAAATTACATGTGGAAATCAAATCTGATCCGATCAAAATTCAAAATCGCAAGCTTATACTGGGTCTGGCACGCGATATAACAGAAAGGAAGATCGCGGAAGAAACCAGGCATCACCTGGAAGAACAATTGCGCCATGCCCAGAAATTGGAATCGATCAGCAAGCTGACCGGTGGGATTGCCCACGACTTCAATAATATCCTGGGAGCCATTATCGGATCAATTGATTTGATGCTGATGAAAATCGATTCAGATAATCCCTGCTATGAGCATGCTCAGACAATTCTCGATAAGAGTCTGCGTGCATCTGAACTGGTGAAACAGATGTTGGCCTACAGTCGTCAACAGAAATTGAATCTGGAAGCAATTAATATCAATGATTCCGTGAGAGGTCTGACCGATTTTCTTGGCCGGGCCATACCCGAGAATATCAATCTGGCAATTAAAACGATAGATAATCCTCTGTCAATTAACAGTGATAAAACGGCGATCGATCAGATCATTATGAATCTTTGCCTGAATGCCATCGATGCAATGAAAGATGGGGGGCAACTAACCATTGAGACTGAAAATTTCCTGATAGACCCCAGTGAACGTGAAAGTCATGATCTGGAGCCCGGTAGATATATATGTCTGCGGATAAGTGATACCGGCCATGGTATCGAACCGGAAAAGATTCAGAAAATCTACGAACCATTCTTTACGACCAAAGAAATCGGCAAGGGTTCCGGACTGGGTTTATCTATGGTTTATGGTTTGGTTAAACAACATGGCGGAATCATAAATTGCACCAGTGAAGTAGAGGTTGGTACTACATTTGAGATCATGCTGCCGGCAATCGAAGGAGTTAAATCCAAGGCTAATACAGTTACCAATGATCTGGCTATAAGTAAAGGTGGTGCCAATATTCTACTGGTTGAGGATGAGGCTGATTTGTTGGATATTCTGGATAAAATGTTAAATAATCTGGGGTATCAGGTGTTAACAGCCAGCAATGGTCTTGAAGCTCTCGACATTCTTGTTAAAAATGAAGAAATTGATTTGATAATCTCCGATATCATTATGCCCAACCTGGGTGGTTTCGAGTTATATGAAAAGATGCAGAAGATAAATCCGGATATCCCGTTTATTTTTACCAGTGGGTATGCCAGCAATGGTCATTTTCAGAAATATTCAATTAAACCGGGGATGGTGATCATCAGAAAACCGTTCCGGTTGGCCGAGGTAGGTGCCGCTTTGGAAAAAATACTGAATCTTGGTTCGAAATCTGAGGGTTAGCAGGAGGTATTATGCAGTGCAATATTGGAAAAAAAGATCGCCTGATCAGAATCATCATTGGTTTGCTGATTTTAATTCCCCACTATATTTATTATGCCGTAACTGACTACTATTGCGTGTGGGCAAATTTAGGTTACCTGCCATTGATTACTGGTCTATTCAGATGGTGCCCGGTATATATACCATTTAAAATCAATACCAGTAAAGAAGACGAATAATCAGCTTAGCCCCAGACTGATTAGTCCTAACTGGTTCATGTTATGTATTGGGTAATGTAATCAGCCATGCTGAGAGCAATTATTTGATTGAATCCACGTCAGTAATAATTACCGGTTACAGCATGGGAGGGATCATGGCCTGGTCTACCATTGAGAATAATACCGACCGTTTTGCAGGCGTAATTCCCATCGTCAGCAGGTACGGCTGGGAGTCGATTCCAAATTACGGGGAACTACTTGAACCTGTGAATCCTTATTCAACGGCACCAATCGCTTCTGTGAAGGATAATCCTGTTCTTGTTATCAGCCGCCGGATCGATCGAACTTTCATTTATGAAGACATCAGCTGGCAGATGGAGCAACTGGAGAATTTAGGTGTGAATATTACACAGCATGTTGTGGATGATGTAGAGCACCGTGACGCTCCTGGCTTTATCCCGCACTTGAAAAACTCCATACCCTGGCTGGTTGATAATTTTGATATTTAAGTATAAGCTATGCCATAACGTAACCGGTTAATTCAATATGCTGCCATTAGATAAAAGATATTTTCCCACTGTCATAAAACTATTAATTATGCTTTTAACTCTAAATATTTTGTTAATTGCCGAAAACACACGCTGGGGAGGTACTATCCATCGCTACATTAACTATAATGCCGTGGATTACCTGCCTAACGAGATGGCCTTTTTTGCTGCGCAGCGACAATATTTTGAAGATCATGCTTCCGATCCTGATTACACCTATGATCCCAACCCGGGTTACTACCATTATATCGACATCGACTATTACTACGAATTTTTCAATGGTACTTTCCCGACCGATATTGACTCTCTGATCAGTCTGTATGATTACAGTACCGTAACCCAAAACGGCACCATTCCCTGGGTAATAGAAACATGGGCCGATAGTCTGACTGCCCTGATGGCAGAATATCGCTGGACCGAAGCCTGGCAGATTGCCGCCGAACTGGGACATTATGTTGCCGATTCGCACCAACCACTGCATTTGACATTGAATTATAATGGTCAGTTGACGGGAAACTATGGAATTCATTCCCGCTATGAATCGACGATGATGAATACCTATTCCAATCAATTGATCCTTCCCCAGGGTGAGATTAGTTACTGGGACAGTGTAATAGACTCTGTAATCGGATATATCACTGATATATATCCCAATGTAGACCGTGTTATCGCTGCCGATGATAAATCTGCTCCTTTGGATCCCTATTACGGCTCGGTTTACTATGCTTCAATGTGGTCCGAACTCGATTCAATTACTAATTCAATAATTCAAATGGCGGTTCTCGATCTGGCATCGATCTGGTACACGTCCTGGGTGAATGCCGGTCAACCGGCCGTCAGCAATGCTGGGAATCACAGCTATCCTGATGAGTTGTATTTAAGTCAGAATTATCCTAATCCGTTTAATAGTGGAACCATGATCGAATTTTCCCTGCCGGCGGTTTCTGATGCCAATTTGGTAATTTATGATCTGGTGGGAGAAATTGTAGCTGAATATCGATATACGAATGTTGCCTCCGGTAGAAGTCGAGTCAGCTGGAACGGCAGGAATTCAAACGGGGTACAAGTCAGCTCCGGGCTTTATTACTACCGGTTGATCACTGATTATGGTACTATCTCCAAGAAAATGATGTTGATTAAATAGGACCACGCCTGCGTGCCGAAAGCAGCTACGTCGTGCAGGTATGGGATTTACCAGTGGTGCTTCATCTATTACGTCCGGCCAGCTCAGCTACCAGGAAAGGCGAATAAACTATAAAAAAGATGACAAATGCCACTCCCGATAACGGTACCATGTATAAGGGCCAGGGTCCCATGAAGTCCAGGAGCGAAGCGGTTTCCGGTTTATGGGCGATGAAGAAATAATTCGAACCAAGCAGCCAGTTGATCAACCCGATTGGGATCAGCATCAGGCAGGTGAGCCAGTAAGCACGGATCAATCCTTTGAAGGAAGGGCGGTAATTTTCTATAAATACCATGTACAGAGCCCCGGTAATAATAATTCCATGGGTAAGGAAGAATTCAAAATAATAGAAACTGGGAAACGGATTCTGAAGGGTGGGCGTAAGTAATGATTGGGTTGCACCGCCTACACCCCAGAAATAGAGTACCTGAAATAATTTCTCATTATTTTTGAATAACATCAGGGGTATCAAAAAAGCCGAAAAGCCACATAGATGTAGTGGAAGGGATTCCTGCATACTGAATGATCCATCTGATATCCTGACAACGCGAAGGGTTATCAACAGAAAATACAGGATGAATGAAATCAGGAGACGCATTCCTTTGTCAATGCGTTCCGATTGTGAATATTTAGGGATTGCTATAATTATTATCCCCAGCAGAATTACCCACAGTAAAGACAACCAGTGCTGGGCACTGAACATTACAAATTTGGCTTCCATATTTTCCCCGAATATTTTGTATGAGTCGCCGCTGAATATAATTGCCGAATTGGATAGATGCTATAACTTGAAAGATATAACTATATGTAAAAGAATGTCATAAAATGTCATTGCTGACATCCGGACGGATAACAGTAAGTCCAAGTAGTAAAACCGAAAGGATGGAAAGCCGTGAAACAAGCAATTCTGATTTTAGTTATTATTTCAGCAGTTGGTCTCGCAAATGATAATTCACAAACAGACCTTGAGCAGGTTGAGGCGATTTACTACAACACTCTTGACCAGATCGATAATAATCAGGTGATAGAATCGGTATTATACTGTGTGGCAACCCTGCAGTCCGGTTATCCCGATTACCACTTCCATGAGCTGGAACGGAAAGTGAGTTTTCTTACCGTTTACGGCAATACTGAAAAAATCCGTTTAAAAGCAAAAATTCTGATGGCTTATATGCAATCCGGAAATAATCAAGGTAACCTTGAAGCAAATGAAGATGGCGTAGCCTTCTGGGATTCGTTGGCAGGAAATAATAATTATCATTCCCAAAATGATTGGAAATATGTATACTCCGGCAAATGACCGGAGCAAAGCGAAATGAATAGAGTTATCCTGATAGTGTTATTAATTGCTTCCGCAGTTCTTGCCCGCGACAATGTGATTATTATTGTCATTGATGGGGCCCGCTATACAGAGACATTTGGTGACCCCAGTCGGTCCTATATACCAGAGATGACTGAAATTGCCAGTGAAGGTACGTATATTGATCATTTTTATAATGATTCAATTACCTATACATCCCGTGCAATTCCAGCACTGTGGTGTGGAACCTGGACCGATGTGAGAGATACTGTGAACGATTCCGGTAATAATACTAAATATGCCGTGAGTCCTACTATCTTCGAATATTTCCGGAAAGCTACAGTCAGTGGTGATGTAAACTGTATTTATACTATCAAGTATATTACATCATTATGGTTGCCAAGCTACAATAACAATTTCGGACCTGACTACTGGCCGTATTTCAACAGCCAGGGTTCAAAGGACGTTGATGTGCTGGATGAAACAATCGGCCTGATGCGGGAATATCATCCCCAGCTGTTGTGGGTTTATCTGGCTGACGTTGACAGTTATGGCCACTCGGGCAACTGGAATAATTATACCCGTGCTATTACAATTGCTGACAGTATCGTTGGAGTGATCTGGGAGGAAGCTCAGCAGGATTCTGTATATTCCGGTAAAACCACCCTCTTTGTAACCAATGATCATGGCCGGCATGATGATGATCACGGTGGCTTTACCGGGCATGGCGACGGCTGTGACGGCTGCCGGCGGATTTTGCTACTCGCAGCCGGACCGGGGATCAAACAGGGGTATGTGTCAACACAGAACCGGAGGATTCCGGATCTGGCTGTTACCGCATTAAGTATTTTTGGAATTGAGGCCGAATATGCCACCGGTGAGGTAATGGACGAAATATTCAGTACTGTTGAGGTTGGTCAAACAGCGATGGTTCATCCCCGGAACATGATACTGCATTCCTGTTATCCCAATCCATTCAATTCCAAACTGACAATCAGCTTCAGTATCAGTGAACCATCAGAAATAGAATTCCGTATACGTGACCTGACTGGCAAAGAAATTATTTCATTCAATGAGCATTATTCTGAGCCGGGACACCACCAATTCAATTGGAATGCTAATGATTGGAATGACAGGACAGTCAGTTCAGGAATTTATTTTATCACCACGGGGAGTGCCGGCGTTTTTACAACATCAAAAGTGGTTTATCTGAAGTAGGGAACTATTATTCTTGGTTCTCTTCAGGTATCAGATTTTCAGGATTTGATACACTGGTACGAAAATCTCCTGCCAGATAGTTAAGCGCAAACCCAAACAGTTTGATACGATCATCCTCGTCGATAATGGTTTCCAGGGGAAAGCCGCAAACGATCAGAGCATAATCACCCTTGTAACCGATTGCTGCACCATAGTGATTTTCATTGTACCTCAGGATGGTAACCGATTCATCGGGAATACTCAGCAGGGCATCCGGTGATTCCACTGTATAGATAGTATTGCTGGAACCTGTGTTGAATTGAAAATCAAACTCATTTGGGGCAAATAGGGTGTCAGCGGCAAAAACACCTCCGGTCTTGACAGCCTGGTCCATGAGTAAATTGAATTTCAATATTTGATTGGAATATTGCTTATCAGTGTTACTGGTGTTCAAGTCTGTCCCGATATAGGCACCGCTAAAAATTAATCCACCTCCGGTGTTCAGATAGTTTTGAATACTGTCCTGTAACGCAGTGGATAGAGTCTTGAATGAGACAATCTGTTTTCGGCCAGGGCTGGCAGTCTGCCGTTCTTCACCCAGCAGAAAATCCACTGTCCGGTAGGCTTTCAAATCGATGAGCCCTGCCTCGACCGCTTCATCACTGGTGGATATGAACGATCTATGATTCGCTTTAATTGCCTGACCGTGGATAAAGGTAAAATCGTGTGTGTTACCGGGGAGAATACGGGTTTCATAATTTGAAGCACTGGCACCGTGCCCGGGGTTGATATTGGAAATGAACGGTGATTTTGTATCGTAATCGATCTGTGGGCCGGAATAGCTGAAACTATAATGATCGGATACGCCATTGTCGATTGTTGGCTGGAAGCCGCTTTTGTCACTGTCTGCGATAATAACCGGGGCGGAGACGCGGTCGAAACCGTTTACGATTAGAACAGGAATCGTATCAGCCGGGAAGATACAGGCTGACAGCACTTCCGATGGGAAGCTTTCACCACCCTTGTTTACTGCCGTTACTTTATAGCTGTAAGTAATCCCTGGTATAATATCTTTATGTATCCAATGATTGACCGAATCAATGTATCTGCCGTTGTCGAAGCTATTGGCATCTTCACGGAGATATACTATATACCCGTCAGCTACGGCGGTAGGTTCAAGTATATCTTTAACTGGTTGCCAGCTTAATTCAATATTGCCATTATCTGTCTTCAAATTGAAATGGTCTACCGGCAGGGGTTGGACAACATACTCCCGGTCGTACTGAGTGGCAATAAATTTAAGTATTCCTTTATAGATCGATCGGCTGGCATCAAATTTGAAAAGCGGATCATTGGCAAACTGCATATCGTAAAAATTCTGATGGGACAGCAGTTCAATCAATGCGGACGGTACATTAGGCCGATAGGTTTCGCTGTACCCGGCATTCATCAGATACCGGCGGGGCCAGCTGGAGTCATATTTCCAGCGAATGTCATCAACAATCTGTGTTTGCAGTATATCGGCTAAATCGCGGTTCGCCAGACGCGACATACCATCAGGAAAGGTCAAGCTGGAATCGATATCCTCGTAACTGTATATGGATAGTGTGCCCACTGCTTCATTGTGTTTTATTCCTGCGTCGGTATGAAAAGCCAGTGAAACATCGATGGGGATACCAAGGCCTTGGACTGACCGGTCGCGATTGGGGCCGTATGGGGCGCCTTTCAGATAATTGACCCATTCTCCCCGGCATTGATAATCGTCGGTATAATCAAGGGTGTCAGCGTTTAAATTGTAAACCAGGGTGTCATGGATGCCAGCATATTGCAAATAGTAGCGGGCAGCCTCAATATAACGGGCACGGCGGCTGATCTGACCTTCCCGGGCAATATCACCCATTCCACCCCCGAATTTGATGGCATCAGCGGAAATAATTCTTCCAGGACCGGTTTCACCGCTGTTCAGGACTACTTTCCCGGAAGTGGGATTAATACCGGCCGAGAAATCAAATTCTCCCAGATAAATCCAGGTACCGCCACCAATCTGCTGATTGACCATGTATTCTGTTTTCCCGCCGCGATGATAAACGGTATACAAAGCCTTGGCAGTAGAGCTGTCTGTGGAATGATAGGCGATTTGAACTGAGTAGCGTCCGGTTTCCGGTATCTCCGGTATCCATTCCGCGGTCAGGTCATTTTGATTGTTTGTTTTTCCGAACCGGCTGGTTCCCAGCGCAAAGGGATTATCACCACTGACATAGGGTGTTAAACCAATGGAAAATCCAGGATCAGGAGCAGTAAGCCAAATGTTTCCACCGCTGGTTTTCTCAGCATACCTGCCGTTCAATTCAGGGGTGTCATTATCAACAATAACTTCATTAGTTTGTAGATCCCTTTCGCGTGGTGTAAATACATACGCTCCGGCATTTTCCAGCATTGGTATCAGATATTGGAGAGTGAAGGAGAGGGGCAAAAGGTCTTCCACAGATTGGAACAGTCTCGGCCTCTGCCAGGACCAGTGTTTACCGTTATTATCATAATACCAGCCGTGACTGGCCCAGAGGGCGACAGTATGATTTTGAAGCCCACGGACAGGTAAAACCGGCTGGTGTTTTTTTGTTACAAACGGTAATGGCGGTAAAGATCGGTTATTTGGTAAACGGTTTGTGTCACGGTCCGGTGGATTGCGGTAAAAATTAGGTATCAGGCTTTCAATTGGTTCGCCCAGGGAACGGATAGTGATCGAATAATTACGATAGCGCCACCCGAATTCCCTGCGTATTTGCTCATTTAGCTGGGCTACATTCGTTTTTCTCAGCGGTGAATAGGAAAAATGTTTACTGTAAAATATATCAATGGAACGGTTTGCCCGGTCCAGCTTAACCATTTCGACTGCTGTTTTTTCATGTACCGGAACAGCCAGCTCTCCCGCCATTCCCTTGGAAAGGTATTTTTCGGCGCGACGATGAACTTTCCTGGTCCGGAAATCCTGGCTTTTGTAATCGTATTGTGAATCGGCGTCAACATCCAGGTGGGATGCGCAACCGGTGAATAAAGCTGTAAGTAATATCAGTGCGAGTCGTTTAATCATCTTGAATCTGGTGTTGTTGCATTTTTAAAGGTTTGAAGTTACACCGGTCAGGTGAAGTGAATCATCATTAACGATGGTTCTGATGAGCTAGGATTACTATGGCGATTGAAGTTATATTTACTGAAAATAATCGTCTGCAATGCGACAACAATTAATATTTTTATTGGTTCTGTTGACTGCCAGCTTCTGCTTCCAGAGCCAGAATGACGATGAACCAACTGATGATGGCAAAAATTGTCTGGTTCGATTATCTTCTGGTTATCATCGGCATTTTGAGTTTATCGGTACCAACCTTGGTTTAAGTTTTGTGGCCGGCCCTTATCGTACATATCAGAATATTTATTTATCTTTTTATGAACCAAATGATATTGATATCTGGGATAATGATATTAAAGCATTATTCCGGAACATGATCAATAAATCGGTACGGCCAAGATTTCTGCTACTGGAATTGACGGAATACCCGTTAGCCTGGTTGTCCGTAATTATGATGCGGGATAATGGATCACTTTACAGAAGATTTACAGTATCCGATGAAATTAATTTAATCCGATCGTTGGGCGCCGGTTACCAGGAACCCTGGTCCACCAGTGTTTTCTTGGGTGATATATCTACTTACTGGGAACTGGATGACGAATTCAATCTGCAGGTTGCTGCGCGTGGAATATCAGGATTCGTTTTGACAGCCGGCCACAATCAGATATTTCAAAGCCGGTTAGTTAAATCGGATTGGTGGCGGCTGGAATGGAAAATGAAAGGGGAAGGAAATCCGGGAAGACGGAAAAGATTCTGGGATTTCAAGGCTGGATACCGGGATTATGGAATCCCGGAAATACCAAATACCTTAACGCTGTTTTCAAAATTACACAATACCGATAAAAATCAAAAAGGGTGGCAACTGACAGCGAATTATTCGTGGACCATAGAACTTCAATTATCTTCAAAAAATTTAAGCGATTTAACGCGTGTATACATCGATTACACAAAGTACAAGTCAATCGGGAAGCTGTTATTAGGTATCAGGCTGGGTTGGCTTCAGGAGCATTTCCCGGAATATGACATTCAAACCGATACATTTCTGGAAGCATGGAAACATACCAACCAGATCATTCTCCAGCCCCAGTTGATATTTTAAGGGGCGGTTTTTCAACCGCCCCCAGAAATTCAGTTTACTATTTCTAGCAACTCCACTTCAAAAATCAATGCTGAATTAGGCGGAATATTCTGTGAACCACGTTCGCCGTAACCTAGAGCAGGGGGAATATAGAGCTCCCATTTAGAACCGACTTGCATCAGTTGAAGGGCTTCGACCCAACCTTTGATTACACCGGTTACTCCGAAGGTTGCCGGTTGTCCCCGACGATGAGAACTGTCAAATTCAGTTCCATCCAGTAATTTACCGGCATAGTGTACTTTTACACGGTCCTGGCTGGTTGGTACCGGTCCGTCACCGGTAACCAGAACTTTGTACTGTAATCCGCTGGGGAGTACAATCACCCCGTCGTTTCCACTGTTCTCGTTAAGAAAATCATTGGCTTCCATCAGATTCTTGGCCGTCATTTCCTGGCGTTTTTCAGCCTGGACAACACGCAATTCCTGCTGATAGGCCATCAGGATAGCCTGACGCTGATCCATCGGTATCAGCTCGGATCCTTCACCGTATCCATCTTTAAAACCCTGGTATAATACCGCCGGGTCAACTTCGATGAATTGCATGTTCAGTGTACCGCCAATATCCATTCCGATCGAATAGCTGATCGAATCCTGGCGTGATTCCAGTTTGGTGATCTCGGCGGTCTGCTCAGTACCGCTACAAGCCAGAAGCATAAGAATCAGAGTGCCGATTAATATATGTTTCATTAATCATTATCCTTTCTGTGATCAATTAAATAAATTTTGTCAGCTAATGTGACTAACAAGAGATTATGAGCTATATGCAGTTCGGTAAATTAGAACATTTCCTTCATGATTCGACGAATTATTTGTTGATAGCGCCGAATTCCTGATCCGGTTTATCTATTGGAAATAATCATGTAACTTTATCAAGTACAAATTAAATATTTAAGGTGAATAAATGACTGTTGACATCATTAGTGAATTGATTGGAATTAACTCTCCCAGCGGATATACCAGTGCCATTGTTACACATATTAAAAACCGACTGCGTAATATGGAGTATGTAATAACAGAAACCAACAAGGGAGGTTTACTGGTTTCAACAACGGATTCACCTGAATCAGTGATTGCGGGACATATTGATACCCTTGGTGGTATGGTTAAATATATAAAAAGCGATGGGACATTGGAAATAACGCAGATTGGCGGCTGGCCGCCCAACAGCTTCGAGGGGGAACATGTTTCAGTATTGACAGAGAAGGGGAAGGAATATCGTGGTACCTTTTTAATCAACAATCCGGCGGCTCATGTAAATCGCGAATTATCCAAAACCGAACGGAAAATGGAGAAAATGCATATTCGAGTGGATGCTGTTACTTCCGACCGGAAAGCAACAGAGAAACTGGGTATTGCTCCTGGTGATTTTATTTTCTTTGATCCCCGTTTTGAATATACTGAGACCGGTTTTATCAAATCACGGTTCCTCGATGATAAAGCCTGTTCCGGTGTGATGCTGGATATATTGCTAAATAATGCTGATGATATTAAACAACATTCAATCGGTTTTTTCTTTTCGAATTATGAGGAAGTTGGCCACGGCGGTTCGGCTGGGATACCACAATCGGCGAAGGAGCTGCTGGTGGCCGATATGGGAGTTGTTGGTGAGAATGTAACCGGACGGGAAACGGCTGTTTCGATCTGTGCCAAAGACAGCAACGGCCCCTACGACCATGAATTTCGCCAGCGACTGGTAAAGCTGGCCCGGGTGAATAAGATCCCATTCCAAGTAGATATTTTCCCCTATTACGGGAGTGATGGTGGCAGTGCCCTGGCCGCCGGTATGGATCTCAGGGTGGCGCTGATCGGGCCGGGGGTAAGCAGTTCCCATGGTGTGGAACGGACCCATATTGATGGAGTTAAGGCTACAAAAAATATAATTCTACAGTATATCGGAAGCTCAGTGCGACAAAAATGAAACGATGAACAATAGTGGGATCAACCATGTTTAAGCGTGGTATAATTATATTACTGATTATTCTTGGTAGCTCACAATCCAGCGGACAGGATCGTCCGAAAATTGGACTGGTGTTGTCCGGCGGAGCTGCCATGGGGCTGGCTCATGTCGGTGTTATCAAATTGATCGATTCCCTGGAAATTCCAATTGATTATATCGCCGGAACGAGCATGGGTGGATTGCTGGGAGCGCTGTATTCGATCGGTTATTCGGGCACGGAGCTGGAGAAGCTGGCTTTGGATATGGACTGGGAAAAATTATTTTCTGATATACCTCCGCGTAACCAACTGCCCTATTTTCAAAAAATTGATGTAGGTAAATACCAGTTGGAATTTGGTATCGAAAATTATCTGCCGGTTCCATCCAGCGGACTGGTGAAAGGACAGAATATAGCGTTAAAATTATCGCAACTGACCTTTCCATATGCACATATTACGGATTTTGACCAGTTACCAATTCCTTTCCGCTGTACAGCAGTTGATTTGAATTCTGGTCAGTTGGTAATTCTAAATGAGGGATCGTTGGCAAAAGCGATGCGCTCAACCATGTCGATTCCAACCGTGTTTTCACCGGTACAATGGGGAGACTCACTGCTGGTCGATGGTGGCCTGCTTGATAATTGCCCTGTATCGACAGCCCGTGAAATGGGGGCGGATATTATTATAGCTGTATCGGTTGGGTGGAATTCGCGGACCTACTCAGATCTTAAATACGGAATTGACATTTTAATCGAATCCGGTAATATAGTTCGCCGGGCCCAGTTATATGAAGGTACCAAAGATGCCGATATTCACATATACACCGAGCTGGAAGCTTTCCGGGGAATCGATTTCGAACGACATAAGATCGTTGATTTGATTAAAAATGGTGAGGTGGCAGCCGCTAAATCGCGTTCGGAACTGATGGATCTGAAGGCGACACTGGATCAGTATAAATCAGCTGATCTAAATCAGAGAATTGAATACGCCGATTCGATCAGGATTCATTCATTGTCGATTGTTGGGAATACCTATTTGCCATTTCCTACTATTTATGGATTGCTGCAAATAAAACCGAACGATTACTTCGATCAGGAAATGCTTGAGCAGCAGATTCAAAAAATGCTCCTTACCGGGTATTTTAAGAAAATTGATTATAAGCTGATTCAGTATAAGACCGATTATGTCAAACTTTTCATTGAGGTTGTTGACAAAAAATATCCGTTGATTAACGGTGTGAGAATTACCGGTAACGAAAGACTATCATTTTCATTTATTTATCGCTTACTTGGTATCAAACCCGGAGAGCGATTCAATGTTAAAACTGTGCAAAACAGAATAGATGATTTATATGGCCTGGGTTACTTTGAGAAAATTGATTATGAGATACATCCGGTTGATGAGAAGAAAATAGACCTGATAATCAATATCGAAGAAAATTCACTGCGCAAATTACGTCTGGGAGCCTGGTACGATTCACGCTATGCATTTGTGGGTGTTTTAAATCTGCAGGGTACCGATATATTGCTACCGGGTGTGAGATGGGATAATACCGTACAGTTTTTAGGTTTGAATAAGTTTGAGTCGAAAATATTTTATCCATCCCGGACACTCGATTTTCCCATCTATCCATATTTAAAACTGAATACGTCCGATATTCCTATTGACCTGTTCGATCCGGAAACAGGCAGTAAAATAGCTGTCTATCGCTATCGGTCGATTCTGTTGAGTGCCGGTGCAGGAATTCAACAGGGAAACGACTGGATTCTGGAATCCGAATACCAGCAGGAATATCTAAGAATCAACACTACCGTTGGCTTTCCTGAATTGGGTTTGTTCCCCAGTGTAGAGAATGATATCCTTTCCGGTTTTAATTTTAAGTATAATCTGGATCGCCTGGACAATTATACTGCTCCCCGACAGGGAATCAAGATTGATATTGATTATGCCGGTTTTTATAAGCGGGTTGAGTCAGAGGTAGAGTTCTCGCGGTATGAACTGGCTGCTGATTATTATCATCCGTTTAATACCTTGCACAGTATGCGATTATATTTGCGGCATGGAGGAGGGAGCAATCTTCCGGAGGTTAAACATTTCATGTTTGGCGGGAAGGATGATTTTCTGGGTGTCCAGTACGGGCAGCTTATGTTAAATAAATTTACGTTTGCCCGATTGGATTACCGTTATTTCATCCGGAAAAATTTAATGGTATTCTGTGGTGCGAACATTTTGTACGACATCGATTTTGATCTGGTAAACCAGCATAAAGATTTGATTTCCGGATTTGGGTTAGGCGTTAAAATCTATACTCCGGTTGGTATAATTGAAGCTGTTTACAGTCAGGGGCCGAAGGCTGTGTTTACCGATCAAGGGCGACAATATTGTTTCTATTTCAAGGCAGGTTATAGTTTTTAGATCTGGTAAGTATATGATAATAGACAAATAAGAATTACATCAACATAAAGTGGTGTAAAACAGTTAAACAAAGAACAATATAGATCAAAATTGTGTAAATAAGATTGAATCAGTTAAATATTGTTAATTATAGATATTCTCCTTTATATTTTGTCATGGCAAAAAAGACAACGCTGGAAATGAAAGTGCAATCTGTGCGTCTGCCCGCACGGATATGGTCCATCGTTCGTAATCTGGCTAACAAGAACTATCGTTCATTGAACAATCAAATTCTTAAAATATTTGAAGATTGGCTTGTTGAGCATGGCTATATGGAAGAAAATGAACGGTCAAAATTTGATGAATAACCATGAGCAATTATCATCTAGGATTGAGGTAGGATATGAATAAAAAGACTTATCCCCCAAAAAAGAGAAATGGCAAGGTAGCAAGCGGTTTGTTTGCTGGTTTGTTCGTTACTGCTACGGTTTATGCGAATTATCAGGGTGCTGTTATGGGGACTAATTACCTGTCAAAAGTAATGGGTTGGATCAATAGTGTAACAATTGATGGAATAATCGCCACATTATTTGCAATTGCAATGGCTTTTATATCGGCTCATTTCTATAACCATAAAGGTCGAAAATATGCTGAAAGCAAAACTGAAAAAATCCCAACACCGTCCAGTTTCAGTTTTGTGTATCGGTATATCCAAATCACTACAATCGTCGCCAGCATTGGTTCATTTTTAAGCAATTCCCCTATATTTCTGGAATTTCACAATCATGTGTTCTGGGTCTATTTTGGGATATCAATTGCTACAATCGCCATAATCCTGTTTGTTACGGCCAAGCTGAATCTTGGGAATGAATACAGTCCCTGCTTTGATTCGTTTGTGCCTAAAGATATTATTCAGGAAGGTTTGTATCGTTATGTTCGTCACCCCATCTATACAGCCAATATTATTTTATTGATCGGGATGGTCATTGCCAGTGGATCGATGTGGATCGTATTAAATCTGATCCTGTTGACAGTATACTATGTTTTATCGGCCTATAAAGAGGAAGAAGTATTGAAAAAGAAATTCCCGATCTATGAAGAATACATTAAAAATTCAAATATGTTTGTTCCTTTTCCAAAACTGAATCGTAAGCATGCCTGATAAAATCAATTAACTATAATGATATAATCTATGGAGGAGTCATGTCAAATATTACAGGACGAATTGACCTTAATGAAGACATCTTGAAAAATGGGAGTTTGCACACTGATATATGTCCAGTGCTAGCTGAGGATACCACAGTTATAAATGAAACTACCTCAAATCAGTTAATTTTTAATGTCATGCCCAATATGCGGGTTGAGGAAAACCTGTATATCAAAGAATACCGGGTAGATGATAATTATATCGAGGCAGTCTATTCACGAAAATATAAGAGCTCGATGGCAAAAAGTCCAAGCCACCTGATATTTCTGTCGGTATTGGTTCACATGCAGAAAATGCTCTATGTCTATATGTGTCAGAAACTTGATCTTAAATATGATCCTTATGCACCGGAAGTATTGAAAGTATGGCCCACAACTCTTAGTATCAATATGCCCAAGTTAGTGACAAAATGTGAAGATATAGTTCATCGCATGGATATCATTTCCGTTAAAAAGGTTCGCGATAAAGTATACCATGTCACAGCGGAAACGAATGTCGAGGGGATTATATCGATTGACGGGACGGCTATGATCTATATTCTATAGCTCTGGGCACCTTAATTTCACGATAAGTAAAAAATTTTAACGGTGGAGATTGAAATTGTGATATAAATTTATCCGTATGTAACTTTGTCAGTAGCGTGATGCCCGATTAATGAGCCCATCCAAACAGACGAATATTGACGAAGATATTGATTCATTAGCCCCGGAGAAGTTTTTTTCCTCAGCTTCCGACCGTAATGATGTATTAGCTTCTTATCGACAATGGTTAGTATCCAATAAACCGGTTTATGTAAAATATTTTTCGTTGCTGGCCATCCTTTTTATGGCTTTTCTCATCCCATTCGACTTCATTCTGTTTCCGGATGCCGGCCTGTTATATGCACGATTACGGGTTATTACGATTATTGTATTATTACTGAATGTTTACATTCTTAGCAAATCACGCTTCAAACCGCCAGAGGTTTTTTCAAAGGATCGGCCACTATTCATTTTAATGATACCAGGACTGTTGCTTTTCCTGACCTACGAATACTGGCTGTTCGAAGCAACGGGTCCGGCTTATACAATTGTACTGATTGCCAATTTCATGGTTGTTTTCATAGCCACCTTTTTCTACCACCGGTTCTGGCAGGAACAATACATTATTAACACCGCAGGAATTATTGGCCTGATCGTTATATCGACAATTCGTCCCGACCTGCTGATTGATAGTATCCTTCTGGCGATTTTCCATATCGCTTCGGTTGTCCTGGCGTTTTTCTTCCGGCGACAGTTTGTCGGAAGTATGTACGTTATCAATCTGAAAAGAGCCCGCCGGGAATTACTGGCCGCAAAAGAACGAGCGGAAGTATCTGACCGTTTGAAAAGCGTTTTTCTGTCCACTATGTCGCATGAAGTGCGGACACCTTTAAATGTAATCCTGGGGTATACCGATCTACTGCAGATGTCGATAGGGGACAACCTGACCAACGAACAAAAAGATTTTGTCGATATCATTAACCAGGGTACTACCAGGTTGATCCGCCTGATGGATGATATTTTGGATATTTCCCGAATCGAGTCAGGGAAAAAAATGTCCCTGCACTCCCAGAAGTTGAAGGCTGATGGATTAGTACGTCAGGCAGTAAGCGAGATTTCTGTCAGTGCGAAAGAGAAGGAATTGGCGGTCATCGAAAACTATCAGTGTCCTGATATTATATTTAACGTCGATGAAATTCGCATGCAGCAGGTTCTGGGTAATATCCTCAATAATGCCATCAAATTCACCAAAGCCGGGAGTATCTCGATTGTTACTGAATATTATGAATCCAATTACCATGTAAAAATCATAGATACAGGTATTGGTATTAATCAGGAATTTTTACCGAATATATTTACAGCTTTCAAACAGGCTGAAGAAGGCTTCAGCAGAAGCTACGAAGGAATTGGGCTTGGGTTAACTATCAGTCATCGGCTGATAAGTGCAATGGATGGAAAAATCGAGATTGACAGCACACTTAGCAAAGGCAGTACATTCACGGTTATAATCCCAGCAGAGAGGGAAAATGGGAAAGAAGCAAAGGAACAATCTGTAATAAGTCCAAAAATAATATTAGATTCCGATATGGCCAACATGCTAAATGTGGATAAACCGGTTAAACTATTAGTCCTTGAGGATAATCCTGCCAATATCAAATACATTTCATTCCTGTTAAAGAAACTTGGGTACGAATGTGTTGCGATCGATTCGGGGCCGGCGGCACTGGAAAAAATTGAAGAAATAAATCCCTTGTGCATGTTGATTGATATCAGTCTGTCGGAGGAGATGGATGGAATAGAATTTCTTAAGCAGGTTCGCGAGAAGGAACAATTCAAGAATACACCTGCGATTGCGGTCACTGCTCATGCCATGAAAGGTATGCGGGAAGATCTGCTCAAAAAGGGTTTTTCCGATTACCTGTCAAAGCCGTTTACGGTTAATTCACTCTCAAAGATTCTGTCGGATAACTTGGAATAACCGGCCCGAAGTTCAACGTATTTTTCTTTTATACCACCAAACCGCTATTTATTTTATTCCACGGTAATTGATGGAAATTGTCGGCCAGATCAATATATTGGTATAATTTGATTTTGGAGCCCCTCTAAACTACATGATAGAATGTCTATAAATATTTCGGATAGAAATTTTCTGCTGGAGATTGCCAGAAATGCAATTGCAGATCACATTACCCAGCAGGAAACCGGATCAATCACCGGATATCCCGGTTCATTGAATTATAAGCAAGGTGCCTTTGTAACCATCAGGATTATGGGTGAATTGCGGGGCTGCATCGGTACGATGGAAACCGACCAGATAATTCCTGAAGTTATCCGACATTTATCGATTCAGGCTGCCTTCAGGGATTGGCGTTTTCCACCGCTTAGTAAATCCGAGCTGCCTCAACTGGAAATCGAAATATCTTTGTTGACCCCTGCCCGGAAAATCGACAGCCACAAGAATATTATTCTGGGTCGTGATGGAATAATTATCAAGAAATGGGGACATTCCGCTGTATTCTTGCCCCATGTGGCAACGGATCAGGGTTGGTCGCTGAAACAAACGCTTGCCCATTTGTGTATCAAAGCGGGTCTGAGTAGCGATGATTGGAAAAAGGAAGCACAGTTTTTCACCTTTCAGGCCCAGGTTTTCAGTGATTCTGACACTTAGTCAGAATAAGATATTTCAGTTATATCGGATTAAGTCAATTGTTTAGTGAGAATAGATGGCTTGTTTTATAGTGTTACTGGTTAAAAGATTAATTATATTTTTGCCATGATTAATTGTCAATATTCAAACCGGATTAAATCGATTGGAAAATTGATGCTGACCGGTAAAACCTTGACTGTCAGGTTTGGCCTGGTAATTATCATTCTCACATCGGGAATATTGGCACAGGATTTGGGTGAGACGACTATATTTGATGATTCAATTCGTCGTTTGGCCCGCTATGATGCGATTGATGATTTCAAGGTTAGGCCGTGGCAGCTAAAACTGGGGGGTGTCCAGTTCTGCTCATTATACCTGGTTTCAGCCAGTGGAATTATTCCGGATTATCCTTACCGGAGCAAAACCCTTGAGTTTTTGACGGTAGCAGGTCTACCGATATACTGGGCTTATCGCAGGGATGTTAAGATACCGGTCGAGCGGCGTAACCAGGTTGCTATGCACAATGATAATTACCAGAGCGTTTACATAAAAGAATATGAAACATCAATCAGGCAACTGCGAATTTTTAACGGCCTGGCAGGGGCCGGCGTATTTGGACTTACGTTTGTAGTAGTAAAGGCTTTGTTTTAACAACTGTTATTCCTTGAAAACATATTAGATACTGGATAATAATATAGGTTAAGGCATAGTTAAACATGCGGTAGGTCGATATGTCTAAATTTCAGAAATTCATTATTTTACTTCTCATATCCAGTTCACTTTCGGCTCAATTCTATTTCGGACGCAATAAAATTCAGTATGACAAGTTCAACTGGCAGGTCCTGGAATCGGATCATTTTAACCTGTATTATTACGAAGGCGAGGAGGAAATAGCCCAGGCGGCGATATACTTTGCCGAGCAGGCATACGATGAGCTGGAACAGAAATTCAACTATACGCTGAACCGTGATATTCCACTGGTCATTTACAGCACCCATATTCATTTTCAACAGACCAATATTCTGCCATACCACATCCCGGAGGGAGTGGGCGGATTTTTTGAATATATCAAGAAGCGGGTAGTGATTCCTTTCACCGGTGATATCTGGGATTTCCGCCATGTTATCCGCCATGAACTGGTACATGTATTTACCCATGCCAAGATAGCACGGGTCAGTGCCGATCTTGGCCTGTGGGAATCGATGCATTTTCCGCTCTGGTTCATTGAAGGACTGGCGGAATTATGGTCGGTCAATTGGGATTCGCAGGCAGAAATGGTAATCCGTGATGCCCTGTTATATGATAATTTGTTCCCGTTGGAGAGTGAAGCCCTGTACCGGGCCGGTTTCCTGCTATATAAGGAAGGTCAGTCATTTCTTAAATATGTAGAAGAAAAATATGGTAGTGCCAGTATCAGGAGAATGATGGAGGAGTATTGGCAGTATGAAACCTTTGAACAGGTAATTAGTGGTGTGCTGGGAAAGGATTACCAGGATGTAACCTTGGACTGGAAACTCTCTTTAAAAAAACAGATGGCCGCCGCGCTCGAAAATGATGAAATCATTCCGAATGGATCCAGCAAACTGACATCCAGAGGAATCAATACCAGTCCATACCATTACTCCGATCATGCTGGTAACGATCATTTCGTTTTTATATCCACCAGAAATGGATATACTGATATTTTCAGCCAACGTTTGGATGATGAAGAGGATAAACCTAATGTCGTCGTAAGAGGGGAGCGCCGGGCCGGTTATGAATCAATGCATGTGCTCCAGACCCGTCTGGCGGTCAGTGATGATGGTATCCTGGCTTACGTTACCAAGTCTGGCCGGCAGGATGTTATCCGCCTGGTCGACCTGGATAAAGAGCAGGAGATCGATTCCTTCAGCCATCCTGATATTATCAGTATCCGGTCGCCAAGCTGGAGTAACGATGGTTCACGGATTGTATTCAGCGCCCAGAAATTCAGTGGACAGAAGGATATTTATATCTGGGAAGTAGACCGGCAGATTGCCATTCCATTAACCAGGGATATCTATGACGACCGTGATCCCTGCTTTAGTCCGGAGGATAACGCACTGGTTTTCAGTTCAGACAGGGGGCAGGCTTCCGTTGATGGCAGTTACAATCTGTTTTTATACGATCTGCCGACCAGAATGATATCACAGCTCACTTACGACAGTGGTAACAATGGTATGCCTGTCTGGTCGACTGACAACCCTGATCGAATCTATTTTACTACCGATAAATCAGCCACGGCCAATATATGGATGCTGGATGTATCGGAATTGGAATCGAATGGAAAAGTCATCCAGACACAGGTAAGTAATTATCATACCGGAATCGAGGATTACTCACTGGTAAATACGGATACCCTGTTAGCCACCACATTCCAGGGATACAGCTTTCAGATTCATCAGTTGGTACTTCCGGTACACGACAGTACTTCGTTCTCTTATCAGGTCGATAATCAACTTCAGACCCCAGTCTGGAAGACACCGGGGACGAAGATATCAAAATCGAAAAAGCGGCAACCATACAAACTTGAATTCAGTCTGGATCTGGCACAAACCGCTGTGGCCTACGATCCGATCTATGGTCTGCTGGGTGGTGCCCAGTTAAGCATTTCCGATATCCTTGGCAACCGGTACTACCATTTTCTGTTGACTAATACCGCCAGTGCCACCAGTGAATTGCTGGATCGTTTCAATTTTGCCATTACAATGGTTGATCTGAAACACCGTGCCAACCGGGCCTGGAGCATATTCCATTTTGCCGATGATTACTATAATGTCACAGAATCTTTCTATTTCGAGCGCAGCATGGGATTGCGCTTTGGTATCAATTACCCCCTTGATATATTTCGAAGGGTTGAACTCAGTGGTTCGGTCTGGTACTCGGAGAAAGACTATTATTTTGGAATGAAAGAGTCGGCCTACCTGTTATCCAGTTTTGTATCATTTATCCATGATAATTCACTCTGGTGGTATACCGGTCCGGCCGATGGCTGGCGCTTCAGGGCTACATTCGGACCAACCTTTGATTTCAAGCGCAACCAGATTCACAATTTTACCGGACTGTTTGATTTACGATGTTATTTCAGGGTTCATCCCAGAATCACACTGGCCCAACGGACAATGCTGTGGGCCAACGACGGTAAAGATATTCGCCGTTATTATATCGGTGGCAGCTGGGGTCTGCGGGGGTACCAGATCGGCGATATCTATGGCCGGAAATTCATCATGTTCAACCAGGAGTTACGCTTCCCATTCGCTAGGAGCCTCAGCCTCAATTTCATGAAAGGCGGGATTGGAATTGCGCCAATAAACGGTGCTTTCTTCTTCGATGCCGGAAATGCCTGGGATCAGAAGCGGCCGGAATTGATCGGCAGTATGGGCGTAGGTTTGCGGGGTCTGTTTCTGGGTGGTCTGGTCCTGAGGTTGGATATTGGCCGCAAGACCGATTTCCATTCGGTTGATGAAAGCTGGTTTATGCAATTCTTCTTTGGATGGGATTATTGAGCATGAAAAAAGTACAATACTCTATCCTGATTGCAGTTTTTGGTACGATCATCCTTACAAGTTGTGTTGGCCGCTTGCGTTATGTTATTGATCCGCCTATCGAGCCATCAATCAGTAATACATTTATCAAAAAACCGGAGTTGCTCTGGGAGAAGCGACTGATATCACCACCAACCAGAGTTACAAATTATAACGACAGCACCGAACTGGTATTATCATACCGCGGTGAGATTTATTATTATGATTTGAATAAGGGGGATATTAAGGGCAATGTCTGGCAGCCTTTCCGTGAGCCGATCGTATCCTCTTTCATCGATCAGCAACATCTGATTACCGGTGCGGTGAAAGATCGGATGCTGGTTGCCTATGACTTCAATTCCCACAAGAAACTGTGGCGTAAAAAACTGACAGTTGTTCCTAATTCACTTACAGCCAATGAAGAATTCATTTTTCTAAGGGTGAAAAAAGAAATTGTCAAATTAGATCGGTTTACGGGAGATGTGCTTCAGCGGAAAAAAATCAGCGCCCAATTATTACCTGGACTGTTCTCCATACAGTCAAATTTATTCATATTGACAGAATCGGGCGCTTTGCTGGTATATAATTCTGATCTGGAACAGGTTGACCGGCAGGACCTGGATATTGGCGATGATAATGTTTATTCTTTCAGTGACGATAAACTGCTGATTGGTGATTCTGATGGAAAACTTGTTATCTATGATTATGTGGAAAAGAATGTCAAATACAAAAAGCAATTTGCAGTACCGGTATTTTCAAAGCCGGTAATGGTCGGTGATATTGTCTTTATTGGCCTGGGTAACGGGAAAGTTGTCGCTATCAATATTGGAACAGGTGATTTAATATGGGAATATTCAGGGACCGGGTTGATCGATGCCCCCTTGCTGATAACCGATCGGGTTCTGCTGGTTCCTTATGCCAGGGGAGCAATAACCGCATTAGATATTCAGTCAGGGAACGAACGATGGAAATACCAATTCGAGAATGTCATTCGTTCCATACATATCAATGCTGACAAACTACTGGTTATTGACCGCAAGAAATACATGCATTGCTTGAAGGGACTTGATGAATAATTACCTTCTGCCTGTATTTGTTTTAATCCTGCTGCTGACACCGGTTTTGTCCGGTCAGGATATCGAACCAGTTCCAGGTGACACCCTGATTGTCACCAGGGCTCAGGTACATGATTTTTCTATTAATAAAGAACAACTGGTGCGGGCTGGGGTGACTGTTGCACTTGGGTTGACAACCTATTATTTCTATCAGCAGGCCGAAACACATTATGAGAATTATCTGTCCTCAGGCAGTATTGATGAGATGGATGAACTATACCGTAAAGCCGAGGTATATGATACTTGTACGGCGGTATCATTCGCTGGAACACAGGTAAGTCTGCTTTTGCTGGTAAGATCATTTCTGGGCCGGAATGCGAAGTAATTGCATTAAATTGCTATTGAGCCTGCTGCTTTTCACCTCGTGTGAGGAACGTGCCCGTCTGAATCCCCTCGATCCGTTGAATGAGGAAACCAATGGCGCCCCGATCATAGGTACGATCATGACCGATCGCAATACAGTTACTCTGGCCTGGGAAGAATGGAATATCAACAATCTGCTGGGCTACCGCCTGGTGCGCACCAATCCACTTGAGGATTCTGACGAAAGATGGATTCCGGCCGGAACAGCTTTGTTGATCGATTCAAACCTGATCTATGACCAGCCATATACTTATACTCTGCAGGCAATTACCACCTTTGATTCCAGTGCAACATCCGATCCGGTTGATATCATCCCCGGCCCCTGGAATATCTGGTATGCCGATTACTATAATTATTCTGTCTCAAGGTTATCATATGATGCCGGCCAGGTACTGGCGAATGAGTTGTTTGTTTCACCAATTGCAGTCGCCGTGGATAGGGCCGTTGGTACAGCCTTTGTCGCCGATTACTGGAACCAGGCCATCTACTTCATGTCCCTTAATCTTGATACGGTTAAGGCTGAACTCACATTATCTGGCAAACCGCGCTGTCTGGACATCGACCGCGAAGAACAACAGATTTACCTTATCACACGTGATGATTCGGTCACCTACCTGATAAATTTCAATTATGTAACCGAACAGGGCAGTGCTTATGAATTACCGTTTACAGTAGAAACCAGCAGTGGTTTTGCCGTTGAAAAATCAACCTCAGTGATCTGGATTACCGGGGTGAATGGCAATGTATATCGATGCGGGTTAGTGCCACTCAGTAGTTCTGTGCTGGTTAAATCATATTTTATCGGTAATAATCCGTTGGCCTTGGAAATTGATCAATCCAAAGGAATTTGCTGGGTGGGTAGCGATAGTAATCTGGTAAAAATAAATCCCGATGATTCAATTGATACGGTGAGAACAGATTTCAGTGTATTCAGTCTCAGCGTCAACCCCAATAATGGTGATTGTTTTTATACCGGTCACGATAATACCACCGATATTTGGGAAACCCGCAAAATCACAGCCGCTACAGGAACCGATGAATTATTTCTTGGTGCCAGTTATCCTGACATTGGGACGCTTAAGGTTGTACCCAACGGTGAAAAATCAGGTCTGGTGGCTTTTCAATACT
The DNA here is from genome assembly GCA_964410945.1 of uncultured bacterium. Classification (GTDB taxonomy): domain Bacteria; phylum Fidelibacterota; class Marinisomatia; order Marinisomatales; family TCS56; genus CAYPJE01. The sequence continues at coordinate 36,702 of CAYPJE010000008.1, read as the reverse complement.
ACACTTGGAAGATTCTGCGTTTTGATGCTGGCGGGGAATTGATCGGTGAAGTAGACGATGTGAATGGCAATATCAGGTTTGCCCTGGAATAGCTGCCGATGGGGGGCGAGAAATTCAAAATAGTTGTGCCGGTATACAACGGTGCCGGTCTGATCAGACGTTTCCATGCACACGTTCCCGAGGAATATCATTCACAATTAGTTTATATCAATGATGGAAGTACTGATAATACGGAAGATATAATTAATGAGTTGAACTGTAAACATATATCACACGCAAGCAATGAAGGCAAGGGAAAGGCTATCGCAACCGGAGTGAAATTCTGTATGGAGGAGGGAGTGGAATATATGGTAGTGATCGATGTTGACCTCCAGCACCCACCGGAGGATTTACATAAGTTCATGGCCTTTGACACGCGCACGCTCCAATTGGGATACCGCCGGGATAGAAAAGCGATGCCCCTTCACCGTAAAATATCTAATTTCCTCACCAGTTTATTCATATCTGTACGGACAAATACGGTTATTAAGGATTCCCAGTGTGGTTTCCGGGCCTTCCCGGTGACAATGGTAAAAGAGCTTGATTTTGTATCCGGTGGCTTTCAATATGAAAGCGAAATGCTGATCCGTGGTGCATTGAAAGGGTACAGGGTCGTTCATCGGACAATTCCGGTGATCTATGCTGATGAGCCCACCCAGATGAATAATTTCAAGGATACGGTAAAATTCACAATTTTGTGGTTTAGGAGTTTTTTCTGGACATGAAGATAATACGAAGATTGTACGATTGGGTATTGAGCTGGGCCGAATCGCCCTATGGACCACTGGCCCTGTTTATTCTGGCTTTTGCCGAAGCATCATTCTTTCCGGTGCCACCGGATGCCCTCCTGATCGCTCTCTGCCTGGGAGCCCTGGCCAGATCATTCCGCTTTGCCCTGAACTGTGCCATTGCATCGGTCCTGGGGGCTATTTTCGGTTACCTGATCGGCCAGTTTGCCTGGTGGACCAATGGGACCGAGTTTTCCGGTTTGGCCCATTTCTTTTTTGAGCACATTCCAGGGTTCAGTGAGACATTGTTTTACAGTATCCAGGATAAATATAACGAATGGAATTTCTGGATCATTTTTACCGCTGGATTCACGCCGATTCCCTACAAGGTTTTTACAATAACCGCCGGGGCTTTCGATATCAATTTCCCCATGTTTCTGATTGCCTCTATCGTAAGCCGCTCGGCCCGGTTTTTCCTGGTGGCGGGAATGATCTGGAAATTCGGTGAACCGATCCGTGAATTCATCGATAAATATTTCAACTGGTTGGCAATCGCCTTTACGGTATTGCTGGTAGGTGGGTTTGTGCTGGTTAAATATATGATCTAACCTGGATCTCTTAGGTATAATCTTCAATATCTGCGAGAAATAATCCAAATGACGATTAACCAGGTAAACCGTTTAAACGGTTTTTTGTAATATGTACTTATATTTACAACCACGATTGAAATCGTGGGCTAATATTACCTTATTTAATTGAATACCAACTGGTAACTGGTTTAGATTCTGCCCGCTTTTCACAACACTTTACGGGGTGTAGCGCAGTCCGGTTAGCGCGCGTCGTTCGGGACGACGAGGTCGGGAGTTCAAATCTCCCCACCCCGACACAAAGGCTTGATCATTCGATTAGGCCTTTTTATTTATAGCTACAATATTACAGACGAGGTCGAGGAAGTTCCCTGTCCGTCGTAGCAATAGCGTAGACGGGAAATCTCCCCACCCCGACACAAAGGCTTGATCATTCGATTAGGCCTTTTTATTTATAGCTACAATATTACAGACGAGGTCGAGGAAGTTCCCTGTCCGTCGTAGCAATAGCGTAGACGGGAAATCTCCCCACCCCGACTCAAAGGCTTGGTCTTGTAATTAAGCCTTTTTATAAATAAACCAAATTCAACCTGAAGATATCACCGTATCGCGGGTTTCTGCGACTGTTGTCTATAAATATGAGAAGATGATAAAACACTAGAATATAAAAATACACAGTTGTAACTTCAGCTCTGTTATTGAGAACGGTTCGCAGTACGATCGTCGACAAATCCATCCGCAGCTATTGATTGTTTTTCCTAAGTTGTTGAATAAAAGGGGGTAGTTCAACGTACTAGTGTAACAATACCAGAAATTGTTTATCTAATAATTAAAGATTTATTAAAGGATTACTATGAGTGTAACCAGGCAAAAATCAATTTTCAGTGTGTTCGATCCACTGAAAAACAAACGTTTCCAGGTCATGGATGAGTCAGGGGAAATTGTTAATCCCGACTGGATTCCCAACCTACCGCAGGAAAAACTGCTGGAAGCCTATAAATTCATGCATTATGCCCGTACCGTTGACTTGTTATCTGTGTCTTACCAGCGGCAGGGACGGATGTACACCTACCCGCCAAATCTGGGTCAGGAAGCTATCGGTACAGCTGCTGGTTTTGTCATGCGGGACGAAGACTGGCTGGTACCGGCTTTCCGTGAAGCATCGGCCTGGTTGCTGAAAGGCGCCCAGGTGCGTGACCTTTTCTTGTACTGGGGTGGAAATGAGGAAGGCTCGCTGTTCTCCGGTGCAAAAAACTTTTTACCTTCTTCGGTGCCCATTGCATCCCAGCTGGTGCATGCTGCCGGAATCGGTTTTGCCATGCAATACCAGGGAAAGAAAGGCGTGGCCTTCGGGTTTGTGGGGGATGGCGGAACCTCCCAGGGTGATTTTCATGAGGCGTTGAATTTTGCCGGCGTCTGGAAAGCGCCAACCATTTTTGTAGTTCAGAATAACCAGTATGCCATCTCAGTACCGGTGGCCAGACAAACCGCCGCAAAATCACTGGCCGTCAAATCCGTTGCCTACGGGATAAAGGGCATTCAGGTTGACGGTAATGATTTCCTGGCCATGTACCGTACTTTCCAGGAAGCAGCCGAACACGCCCGAGCGGGTAAGGGACCAGTACTGATCGAAGCGGTTACCTACCGTAAAGGTGCCCATACAACCAGTGATGATCCCAGTCTGTACCGTACGGAAGCCGAAGAGCAGAAATGGGCCAAACGTGATCCACTGCTGCGGTTAGGCAAATATCTGGAAGCCGAAGGCCTCTGGAAGGTGGCCGATGATGAAGGTCTTGTCGATGGATATAAAAAGGAGATTGATGTTGAATTCCGTAATTATGAAGAAAATCGGCCCTATGAACTGGATGATATATTCAAGTATCAATTTGCCGATATGCCCGATGATATGAAACAACAGCAGGCTGATCTGGAGCATTTCCTTAACTGGGAAGGAGGCCAGAAATGAAGGTGATGAATCTGGTCCAGGCTATAAACAATGCCCTGGATATCAAATTAGGTGATGACCCAAATGTTCTGACCTTCGGTGAAGATGTAGGTGTCGAAGGCGGTGTTTTCCGGATCACCCAGGGATTGCAGAAAAAATACGGGGAACAGCGGGTATTTGACACTCCGCTTGCAGAATCCGGCATTGTAGGATCGGCGGTTGGTATGAGTGTTGCCGGTCTGCGGCCGGTGATCGAGATGCAGTTTTCCGGTTTTGTTTATCCCGGATTCAACCAGATCGTTTCCCACGTGGCCCGGATGCGAAACCGCTCCCGGGGGAAATACATAGCACCAATGGTGATTCGTATGCCCTATGGAGGAAACATTAAAGCCCTGGAACATCATTCTGAAAGTATGGAAGCGATCTTTGGGCACATTCCCGGCCTCAAGGTAGTGATCCCGTCAACACCCTACGATGCCAAAGGCTTACTGATTACTGCAATCGAATCCGATGATCCGGTGATTTTCATGGAACCAAAACGGATTTACCGGGCCATCAAACAGGAGGTGCCGGAAGATAAATTCACCATTCCACTGGGCAAGGCCAAAATCCTTGAGCAGGGTAGTGATATAACTGTGGTTACCTATGGTGCCATGGTCAGGGAAACCCAGCGGGCGTTGCAACTGGCTAAAAAGGCTGGTGTATCGGTAGAATTGATCGACCTGCGTACGATTTACCCGATTGACCGCGATACGATTCGTGACTCGGTACGCAAGACAGGAAGATTTTTAGCGGTGACCGAAGGGCACAGCAGTTTTGGCGCCGGTGCCGAATTGGTATCAATTGTGACCGAAGAGGCTTTTCTCAGTCTGGAGGCACCACCGAGCCGGCTGTCCGGTTTTGATGTTATCCCGCCGCTTCCACAAGGCGAAAAGTTCTATTATCACCGGCCGGAGCGCATTTTTTATGAAATCAAGAAACTGATCGACTACTGATAAGGAGTTCAGGATGAGATTTATTTTCCATTTTCCCGATATTGGTGAAGGAATCACTGAGGGGAAAATTATCGAATGGCATGTAAAGAAGGGTCAGCCCATTAAAACCGGTGATCCAATCGTCAAAATGGAGACCGATAAGGTGGTAACCGACATACCTTCTCCCAGGGATGGAGTTATCAGCGCCATATTTGGGTCTGAGGGCGATGTTATCAATGTGGACGACTCTTTGGTCGAAATTGAGATTGAAGGCGCAGAGGGAGCGGATGCACAGGCCATAGCGCAGGAGAAACCAAAACCGGCCAGTGAGAAGAAAGTAGCTGAAAAAGGCTTTGGTGTTGTTGGCACGTTGGAAGTTGCCGGTGATGGTGCCTTTCTGCCTTCCAGTGATGAAGGTGCAACCGAAAAAATGATATCTGAACAGCCTGGTACTACTAAAAAAGTCCTGGCTACACCAGTTGCCCGTGCCATGGCCAAGGATCTGGGTATCGATATCAACCAGGTGACCGGTACCGGTCCCGGTGGTCGAGTGATGAAAACCGACATCAAGTCGTATCGAACGACAGCAAGACCGGCTGTTTCAAAGGAAACGGTGGATGAACCGGTAGTTGAATATGTTGATCTCACCCAAATCCGCAAGGCCATCGCCCGCAAAATGGTGGAATCCAAGCAGACCGCTGCCCATATGACAGTGATGGATGAGGTAGAGGTGACCAAACTGGTCGAATTACGTAAGGAAAATAAATCTGATTTCGAGGAACTGGGTTCCAGGCTGACTTATCTTCCATTTATCTTGAAGGCCGTGGCCGCGGCCCTCAAAGACCATCCCACACTCAATTCGGAACTGGATCTTGAAAAGGACCGTCTGATCCTGAAGAAATTTTATAACCTGGGCATTGCAGTCGATACGGATGATGGACTGGTGGTTCCCGTGGTTCGTAACGTAGACCGCAAATCGATTCTGGAACTGTCGCAGGAACTGACAGCAATTGCTGATAAATCCCGTGATCGTAAGCTCACCCTGGATGATTTCATGGATGGATCGTTCTCGGTGACCAATTACGGTTCGATCGGTGGGACTTTCGGTGTCCCGGTGATCAATTATCCCCAGGCTGCCATACTGGGGATCGGCCGTATCAAAGAGGCGGCGGTTGTGAAGGATGGTGACATTAAATCAGGCCATCAGCTCCAATTGTCGCTGTCGGTGGACCACCGTATTGTTGATGGTGGAGAAGCAACACGTTTCTTGAACCAGGTTATCGGATATTTGCAGAATCCGGTTTCTCTTTTATTAATCTGAACAGGGGAGATTAACATGGATTACGATTTAATAATTATCGGTGCCGGACCAGCCGGCTATGTGGCAGCTATCAGAGCGGGGCAAACCGGACTGAAAACAGCCATAATTGAGAAAACTGCTATTGGTGGCATGTGTCTGAACTGGGGTTGCATTCCATCCAAAGCGATCATAGAGAGCGCCAAGCGATTCGATTCGGTAAAGGATCTGGCAGCATTTGGTGTCGATGGCATTGATCCGGCCGGAATCAGTTTTAACTGGAAAAATGCCAAAAAACGTTCCACACGTATCGTACGACGACTGACTAAAGGGGTGGAATTCCTGCTTAAGAAAAATGGTGTGGAAATACTTAACGGTACCGCCCATATCAAGACCGCAACTTCAGTAATAGTTGATGATAAGGAATATTCTACCAGTAATATAATTATTGCCACCGGAGCCATTCCGGCTACTCTGCCATTTGCTGTTCCGGAGGATATTATCATTCCTGTGAAAGATTTATTCGGCCGCGTCGAACTGCTGGCCAAACCGGTAGTGGTTGGCCTGAATGCCCATGCCATCGAATTGGCCCAGTTCTTCAACCTGATCGGATCCCCGGTCACCCTGATCGTACCTGGAGAAAAACTGCTGCCGGATGTCGATGCCCATTTAGCTGATTATGTCGATAAAGCCTTCAGGAAAGCAGGTATCAATATTCACTATTCCCCTGAAATAAAGGGATTTGAGAATGGTCAACTGCGTGTGAATGATGATTTGATCGACTGTGATGGAATTATCAATGCCAGCCAGCGCAACGCAATCGTACCTTCCAACGATCTGAAACTGGAATTGGATAATGGGTTCATCAATGTAAATGAGAACCTTCAGTCAAATATCGATAATATTTTTGCAGTCGGTGATGTAAATGGAAAATCGAAATATGCCCATACTGCCTCAGCGCAGGGATTACATGCCGTTAATTTTCTCAATGGCATAAAGCAGGCCTACGATTTTACACGCTATCCAATCAATATCTACACTAAACCGGAAATCGCCCAGATTGGTCTGACGGAGTTGGAAATTAAGAAACGGGATATTGACTGTAAAGTGACCGAATTCCCTTTAACTGCTAATGGCAAAGCCCTTACCGAAGGTAATAACGAGGGATTCATACGACTACTCAGTGAGAAGCAATATGGGGAAGTTCTGGGTGTGCAGATAGTGGCTGCCAATGCCACCGATATGATCGCCGAGGCCTCGGTGCTGCTGCAACTGGAAAGTACGATCTACGATGTGGCCAGTGCCGTACATGCCCATCCAACTGTTTCGGAAGTATATATGGAATCGGGTTTCGCCGCCTTCGATCAGCCGATCCATAAATAAATATGGCGGGGGTGAAGATTCAGGAGTACGATCTCCATGATGCAGCATTGCTGCATAGTGAAAAAGATTGGGAATACCTGGTCTGGATTCCTTCTGAAATCAGTATTATCCTGGGGGCCAGTAATCAGCCGGAACGTGATTTACATCTGGATACGATTACCGGGGATAATATTCCGGTTTATAAACGGCCCAGCGGTGGGGAAACAGTTTTAATATCCCCTGAAACAATAGTCATTTCAATTACCGAGCATCCGATACCATTGATTGGTGTAAAGAAGCAGTTTCACCGGTATAACAAGCTTATCATACAGGGATTATCAGAACTGGGAGTAACATCAGTAACCAATCGGGGCATTTCCGATCTGGCGATCGGAGATAAGAAAATCCTTGGTTCTGCTCTTTATCACAGCCGTGATCGTGTTTTCTATCATGCTGTATTGAATGTTGGTGAGTCAGGTGAGTTGATAGAAAAATATATCAAACATCCGGTCCGGGAGCCGGATTACCGGCAGGGTAGAAGTCATGCCGATTTTATTAAATCGCTGCGGGAATATGGTTATGATTTCCCGGTCAGGGATTACAGCAATGCAATTGACCGGGTGCTGGGGAGATCAGTATAAATTACTTAAGTCGTAGCCCAGTTTTTCCAATTCATCGCTATTGGCTTTCAGTTTTTTTATAATCGCTTCTATTGCAATGATATGTGTTATTCCGTAACGGATATTTTCCTGTTTCTTCAGGTAAATCTCATCCGTATAGGGCAAGTGGGCATCAAAATTTGACAGATCAGGGTCATCCTTGGGACCAAGGACATAATCGAAATTGGCTGAGACAGAATTGGCAATTCCAACCAGCTCGAAATTCGGAATTCCGTCACGGATGGCCAGCACTATACCACCACTGCTGCCGCGATTGAAGGGAGCATCGATCAGGAAAGCCCGGTTTTTTTCTCTCTTAGGGCTACTGACTATCCCTTTGGTGATCATTTTATTACCGGCTGGATAACCGAACAGATAGACAAAACTGCCCCAATCAAGATCGCTGGCTTTTCCAAAGGGATAATTGAAAACCGGTATTGGTATTACCGGCGGACGCGTCAGAGAAAGTCCCAGAATGGCAATATCCAATTCGCTGTCCGTGTAGATGATTTCCACATCCCCGCCTTCAGGCAGGTCGTTTACATAATTAATCTGCCGGTCTTTGACTGCAATGCTTTGAATTATTGTTTTTTCTTTATCATAATAGGTGATAACAGTATCAGGAAAATCAACCACATGGGCACAGGTTATCAAGCCTATTTTGCTGTTGACGCTGTAATGGATAATAGTAGCTGTCCCCGAGACAGAGGAATTATAAAATATTGTTTCGACCGCCAGCGATTCGAAATCACGCCGGGTTATTTCATCCTGCTTTAATTGTGCTTCTTCCTCAATAATGAAATTTTTATAAAAAGCTATCACGCTTAGCAGTTTGACAGAATTCCCAATTTCCTCCAGTTGCTTTGAACTGTTGCGATAGGGAAATTCCGAATCATAATTACCATCTCCCAGGGTAGGGTAGGTTACATCCAGAATTTGTTGGGCGCAGCCCAGAAATATAAGTGAGAAGGCAACCGAAACCAGCAGTGCCACGTAAACGATTATTCCCGGAAACCAGGTGTTGTATTTATTGTGCATAGGAAGTTGTGAAATGCAAATAATTCCATTGGAATGTAGTTTTTGCTCTGATGGCGAACAAGGTTTTTAATGCTGTTGTACCGTCAAATAATTCATAGTTCCATGCCCCAATATGTTTGTAAACTTTTTGCACAGAATTGGCACTTTAATTCCCAGTTATAAAAATAATAGATAGCAGCACGATGAGTGAATCATACGATTTTAAAGCGATTGATACCAAGTGGCAGAAATACTGGCTTGAGAATAAAACGTTCCGGGCCACCGATGAATCGGAAAAGCCGAAATTTTATTGTCTGGTAGAGTTTCCCTATCCATCCGGGGATGGACTGCATGTAGGGCATCCGCGGTCATACACGGCGTTGGATATACTTTCCCGGAAAAAGCGGATGGAAGGCTATAATGTCCTGTTTCCCATGGGCTTTGACAGTTTTGGTTTGCCATCGGAGAACTATGCCATAAAAACCGGAATTCATCCGGCAGTAATTACCAAAAAAAATATTGCCCGTTTCACTCAACAGCTGCAATCGCTGGGTTTTTCCTTTGATTGGGACCGGGTTGTCAATACTACCGATCCTGATTATTATAAATGGACCCAGTGGATTTTCATCCAGTTTTTCAAGCATGGACTGGCCTATAAGGATAAAATGGCCATCAACTGGTGCTTGAACTGTAAAATCGGTCTGGCGAATGAAGAAGTAGTCGATGGTAAATGCGAACGTTGCGGGGGCGAGGTTGAAAAACGTCGCATCGAACAGTGGATGCTGAAAATAACCGAATATGCTGATAAATTAATCGAAGGACTGGATGATGTCAATTTCCTGGACAAGATTAAGAACCAGCAAATCAACTGGATCGGCCGTTCGGAGGGTGCCGATGTACATTTTGCCATCGCTGGTCATGATGAGAAATTGACAGTCTTTACCACCAGACCCGATACCTTATTCGGCGCTACTTACATGGTTCTGGCACCGGAACATGAATTTGTTTCCCATATTACCACTGCTGAACAAAAAGCCCAGGTGGACGAATACATCAGGACCAGTGCCAAGAAAAGCGATTTGGAACGTACCGAGTTAAGTACTGAAAAAACCGGTGTATTTACCGGTGCTTATGCCACTAATCCGGTCAATGGGAAGAAAATACCGATCTGGGTGGCAGACTATGTGTTAATTAGTTATGGAACCGGGGCGATAATGGCGGTACCGGCCCATGATGAGCGTGATTTTGAGTTCGCACAGAAATTTGGTTTACCGATTGACTGCATCATCGATCCTGACCAGAAACAGGTTGAACGAGCCGGAAAGAATGTAGCTGATATTCTGGCAGGGAAAGCCTGCTGGACCAATGACGGTATTTCGATCAATTCAGCCGGCGATAGTCTTGATATCAATGGTTTGCAGGTTACCGAAGCCAAGCAGAAGACCATCCAGTGGCTGGAACAGGAGGGACTGGGAACAGGAGCAGTGAATTATAAATTACGGGACTGGGTGTTTTCTCGCCAGCGTTATTGGGGGGAACCGATTCCGATGATTAATTGTCCTGTCTGCGGTTGGATTCCGGTTGCTGAAACCGATCTTCCGGTGGTTTTACCTGACGTAGAGAAATATGAGCCCACCGATACCGGTGAATCACCACTGGCGGTAATTTCAGACTGGGTTAATACCAGCTGTCCGGAATGTGGCCAGGCGGCAAAACGAGAGACAGACACCATGCCCAATTGGGCTGGATCATCTTGGTATTTTTTAAGATACATCGATCCAACCAACGATAATTGCTTTGCCGACCCGGAAAAACTACGTTATTGGATGCCGGTTGACTGGTACAATGGCGGGATGGAGCATACGACCCTCCATTTACTGTACAGCCGCTTCTGGAATAAGTTTTTATTCGACATCAGTGAGGTTCCTGTGTCAGAGCCGTACATGAAGCGTACATCCCATGGAATGGTGCTTGGGGAAGGCGGTGAGAAAATGTCGAAATCGCGGGGGAATGTAATCAACCCGGATGAGGTCGTGAATGAATACGGCGCGGATGTATTCAGGCTGTATGAGATGTTTATCGGACCTTTCGACCAGTCAGCGGCCTGGGACACCAAAGGAATTACCGGTATTGACCGGTTTATAAATCGTGTCTGGCGTTTTGTCAGCGAAATCAAAGTAACTGATAATTCATTAAGCCCTGAACAAATTCATTTACTTCATGTGACAATCAAAAAAGTGGGCGAGGACATAGATGCTTTAGCTTTGAATACCGCGATCAGCCAGATGATGATCTTCATCAATGAGATTTCCAAGTCAAATTCGATCAACCAGACAGCTCTGGAGATATTTATCAAATTATTAGCGCCGTTTGCACCACATATTTGCGAAGAATTCTGGGCAAAAATTGGAAATTCGGAATCAATTGCTTATCAATCCTGGCCGGAATATGAAGAAAAATATCTTACTGCCAGTACGATTACAATTGCGGTTCAGGTGAATGGAAAACGGCGTGGGGAAATAAAAATCAATCCCGATGTTAATAAGGACACAATACTGGCTGCAGCTAAAGAAGAAGATAATGTTGCCAGGTTTATCGAAGGGAAGGAGATCATAAAGGATATCTATGTGCCTGGTCGACTTGTTAATATTGTCGTTAAAGGGTAGTACTTAGCAGTCTAGCGGCCCAGTATAGTAATTTTACAGACCTGGTCTCGGCCTTAATGAGTGTAAAAAATATTATATTAGCAGGATCACTGCTATTAGCTACGAATATTTTTTCACAAGATCCTAATTTTCATATCTACCTGTGCTTTGGACAGTCTAACATGGAGGGGCAAGGCACCATCAATGCACAAGACAAAACTGTTAATAATCGTTTTCAGGTGCTGCAGGCTATTGATTGTTCTAATCTGGGAAAAACGAAAGGCAAATGGTATACAGCTGTTCCTCCAATATGCCAATGCTGGTCCGGACTGTCGGTTGTGGATTATTTTGGCAGAACTATGGTTGCAAACCTTCCGGACAGCATCAAGGTAGGTGTTATTAATATTGCTGTCGGAGGAAGTGATATAAGATTATTTGACAAAGATATTTACCAGGATTATGATTCTACGTATACTGAGGTTTGGTTTACTGATAAAATAACGGCTTATGAAGGAAACCCCTATATGTATCTTATTGGTCTTGCAAAACTGGCCCAGCAGGACGGAGTAATTAAGGGTATTCTTTTGCACCAAGGTGAAACAAATACCGGTGATAGTCTATGGCCATCATATGTAAATATTATTTATAATAATATGCTGACGGACCTGTCACTAAGTGCTGATTCAATACCACTGTTAGCAGGAGAGGTAGTGCATGCTGACCAGGGAGGTATTTGTGCAAGCATGAATTCTATAATTGTCAGGTTACCGGAAACTATCCCTACAGCACATATTATTTCTTCGAGTGGTTGCAATGATAAATCAGATAACGTGCATTTTAATTCGGAAGGTTACCGAAAAATCGGAAGACGATATGCAATAAAAATGCTTTCTTTGCTGGGGTATGACCTGGTTATTTCAAATCAAAATAGATAAGAAATTATATATAGCATCACGCTACAAAAAATTGCAGGTAATGGCGAAAAAATATTAAATAAAAGATTGTTTAGCTGAACTGATGAAGATGGTGTAGAAAGCCAGTATTCCAATTATAGTATTAATGGATAACAGGCTAATTTACTAGAAGGGTGGGTCAAAGCTGTTTTTTAATTAGGTGAATTCCTTCAATGCATAGTTATTAATAGAATTAATAATATTATACATAATATATATTATACGCAATACTTGTCAGGTGACAATTCTTTCTTTAAAACGCACTAGATCATCCTTTTTACCTGTTAGCATGATTTTTTGACCTGTTCTGAGTACATTTGAGGAAATCGGATTTAGTATTATTTCGCCATCCTGTTCTACAATAGCCAGAACCATAAGATTATAATCTTCACGTAACTTGGATTCTGACAATGCTTTGCCATCCAAATATGGTAAATTTGCCAACTCCATTTGATCAATACCAAGTTCCAGTGTTGTATCGATTTCCAGGTCGGTGGCAATTTGTACGGTATCATTAAGACCTGGCTCCAGCAGTAATTCTGCCATTTTATGTCCACCGGCAATATACGGATTCACTACCTTATCTGCTCCAGCCCGCTTGAATTTCATATTTGAGCCGATTGTGCTGCAACGCGCCAGAATATATGCATCGGGATTTAAAGTTCTTGCGGTCATAGTAACAAACAAATTATCCGGATCTGAGCCTAGTACTACGACAACTCCTCGGGCCTTTTCCACCCCGGCTTTCAATAAAATTTCTTCACCGGTAGCGTCACCAAGCAGATACTTGAAATTCTTATTGTCCAGATATTCAACGTTCATATTTCGTTGTTCTATGACGACGAATTTTTCCTTTTTTCGGTTAAGTTCGTCGCTGATAACCTCACCCATCCGGCCAAATCCGCAGATAATATAGTGGTTTTTCATTTTTTCGATCTGATGTTCCATTCTTCTTCTCCGATAGCTTTTTAGATCGGCTATTTCTTTTGCAAATTGACTGGCGATTACTGCAAAACAAGTTACGCCAAAGACAATGATAATTATAGTCCATAAAGTAGTAAGTGCATTCAAATCATGTATTTCTCTATAGCCAACAGTTGACAATGTTATTATGGTCATATAGACACTATCCAGGATGGTCCATTGCCGGCCACCCAAAATATAGTAACCAAGGCTACCGCCAATAACCAATATGAATAAATAGGCTATGATCCTGCGGTAGCGAACCCGGGGGAATAAATGCATTTTACCTATCAACATTGCTTATCCATTTAAAAATTTTGAATGTTATACAATATGTTAATTTTAAACAAATATAGGATGAATCAAATATAAATAATCCAGGTTTATCAGGAGTTTCGTACGCCCAACAGGATTCGAACCTGTGACCTCATGCTCCGGAGGCATGCGCTCTATCCAGCTGAGCTATGGGCGCAAATGATACTGAAATTTACACTGGCTGAATAACCAACTCAAACAGCCATCTTATTCTATAGGCTTTCTGCCGCTTCGACAGTGTTTTCAACCAGCATTGCTATTGTCATTAAGCCTACACCGCCTGGAACAGGTGTCAGTGAACTTGCTTTACCCATCACCGAAGGCTGGTGAACATCACCAACCATACGATATCCCCGTTCCTGGCTGGCATCCTCCACCCTGTTGATACCGACGTCAATTATGCAGGCGCCTGGTTTAATGTAATCGCCAGTGATCATTTCCGGTTGTCCCAGGGCGGCGATCAGAATATCAGCCTGCCTGGTGTATATGGTCATATCCGGTGTCCGGGAGTGACAGACGGTAACGGTAGCGTCCCCGAAATCAGCTTTCAGACTGGTGAGAACCGAAATAGGACGGCCAACGATGTTGCTGCGGCCACATACCACTACATGTTTACCTGAAGTATTGATATTATAATGGTTGAGGATCCGCAATATACCCTTTGGTGTACATGAGATAAAATGCGGGGCTCCAGCGGTCATTAATCCAAGGCTCACAGGGTGGAAACCATCCACATCCTTATCCGGTGCAATCGCTTCAATGACTTTTTGCTCAGCTATGTGCTTTGGCAACGGCAACTGGACTAGAATACCGTGAAAACGTGGATCTTCATTCAGGGCTGCAATTTTATCAAGCAATTCGGTTTCTGGCAAATCTGTCGGGTATCTGTATGTTTCAGTAACCAGGTTAAGTTTAGCAAATCGTCTTTCTTTGGAACGAACATAAGACTGTGAGGCCGGATCCTCACCAACCAGAATCACGGCTAAGCCTGGTACTATTCCCCGGTCTTTGAGCTTAATAATTCTATTTTCCAGATCGGTATAAACAGCCATACTGACTGTCTTACCGGACAATAATAATGTTTCGGACATTTATTCTTCCAGACGATTATCAATATATTCGATTAGAGAAGTAATTCGGCTTTCCATTCGGTCGACCTGCTCGGCCTGTTGATTGCGCAATGTGAAAAACTCATCGGAGATATTCATCGCAGCCAAAATGGCAATGCGCGTGGGTGATTGCTGCCCGGGTAGATTTTCTTCAACTTCACGCATTTTTGTATCAACGTACTCTGCTATATTTAGAATATACGACGAGTTGGCTGGTGCTTTGACAGTATACTCCTGGTCGAATATTTCAACCCGTACCAGATTCTCGTTATTATCCATGCTGCCTCCCCACTTGATTATTAGTGAAGGTTATGTGTATCGATTTAATTATCAGGAACGCAATTTAGCCTTGAATACCCGCTCGACAACAGTAATAACTTCATTAATAATTGATGTTACTTCATTGTCTTCCAGTGTTCTATCAAGACTTTGAAATACAAAATGAAGGGTGACGCTCTTCTTATCGCTGCCAATCGATTCGTGTCTGAACAAGTCCAATGGATAGACCGATTTAAGGATATTCTGCCCCAGTGGGATTATCTTTTTGACCATATCGCCCACAAAGACATTGTTGGGCAGCACAAAGTTTAAATCGCGTTCAATTTTCGGGAAAACAGAAATAGGTGAATATGACAAGGTATCATGATAACCCTCAATCAACCTGATCATTTCGTCCAAATCGATGTCGAATGAATAGACTGTGTTGAGGTCCATTCCAAGCTTCTTTATATACTCGGGTTGAATCTTGCCAAAATATCCAACCCTGGTTGTTCCTGACAAAAGATGGAAATGGTCAGTAAATTGGTCATTATCCTGTTCGGCATGGTAATCGATCCCGGGAAGCTTGAATTTCTCCGGTAGCGAATCAATAATTCCCTTGATTGAGAAATGGTTATGCTCAACAGCCTTTGGGCTGTGAACATCGGCATTGAACAGATTTCCATGAACGACACCAGAAAGATGGGCTGTCTCTACGATGCCCTTGAATCCAACCCCGGTCTGCTGAAATACCTGTCCGATTTCATATAACCTGAGATTAGGGCTGCCGTTATGAACATTATGTTCCAGCGATTGTAATAAGCCCGGCAATAATGAGGTGCGCACATGGCTCATTTCCTCACTGAGCGGATTCATCAATTCAACTGGTTTTTCTTCGGTACTGTTTGCAATATTTTTATTCTGCAGCGAATTGGTAAAACACTGATGGAATCCGAAACCGGCAAAGGCCTGGGCAATCTTACTTACAATTGCCAGACCGTCCTGTTTATCCTGATTATAGATGCCGGTATAATTCATTTTCAATGGCACATTATCGTAACCGAATACCCGAATAATTTCTTCTATCAGGTCTATTTCCCGTTCCAGGTCGGGACGAAACGTGGGAGGTGTACACAACCAGGTTGAATTGTTCGTATTAAAAGAATGATCTATTTCCAGACCTGTCAGGCAATTATCAACAAAGGTATTACTAATATCACAGCCAGACAATAGATCAAGGGCGGATTTGCGCAGTTTTACTTGCGGCATGGTAATTTTATTGGGATATGCATCAATCAATCCCGGAATCTGCTTCCCTCCGGCATATTTTTCCAACAAATTGACAATGCGCCAAAAGGCCGGATAGGCTCCCTCCGGATCGGCACCCCGTTCGAAGCGCCGTGACGCTTCGGTAATCAGTCCCAGTGCTTTAGAACCTTTTCTGACGGTAATAGGATCGAAATAAGCACTTTCAATTAATACCGTATCGGTGGTTTCATTTACACCGGAATTTTCACTGCCCATAATTCCGGCAATCGCTACCGGTTTATTTCCATCGGTAATCAATAGATGCTGATCATTCAATTCACGTTCGATTTCATCGAGGGTCGTAATCTTATCGCCTGCTTCCGCCCGGCGAATAACTATTTTTTTTGTAGGTACATATTTATAATCGAAGATATGAGTCGGATGGCCCAACTCCAGCAAGACATAATTTGATATATCAACAACATTATTGATACTTCTCTGCCCGGCTGCTTCAAGCCTACGTACCATCCAGTCGGGAGAAGGTCCGATTTTAATATTGGTCATTACACCGGCAATATAACGGGGACAGCCAACCGGATCGTCAATTATTATATCGACGTAATCACGAACATCATTGTCGGTTGCATCACCTTCCATAAGCTCCGGTACGGTGAACTCGCGTTCAGTTTTAAGGGCGATCTCCCGGGCAATTCCCATATGTGACAGACAGTCCGGGCGATTTGGTGTAATATCAAAATCAATAGCCGGCAACGGCTGGGGGAATAATTCGGTAGCATCCTGTCCCAGTTCGGTACTATCCGCCAAGTCCATGATTCCTGAATGATCGTCCGAGAGGCCAAGTTCGCGTTCGGAACACAGCATTCCGAAACTTTTTTCACCACGTATCTTGGCTGGTTTAATCTTGAACCCTCCGGAGAGTACGGCCCCTATTTTTGCCAACAGTGAAATTTGTCCTTCACGGACATTGGGTGCGCCACAGACGATCTGGTAAGTCTCACTGCCATCGGATACCTGGCACAGTTTTAATTTATCGGCATTCGGATGGGGCATGACAGAATCAATTTTTACTGTCACTACACCGGTGATCGGTGTCCCTTCTGAAATACCGTCGGCTTCCATGCCCAGCATAGTCAGCAGGTCAGCCAGTTCCTGCGGTGACTCATCGATTGCTACAAAATCTTTTAACCAGTCCAGTGCTACAATCATCAGAATTGCCTCAGAAAACGCACATCCCCCTGATAAAACAGACGGATATCATCAATTTTGTATTTCAACATTGCGATTCGTTCAACGCCAAAGCCAAAGGCGAATCCATGCCAGATTTCGGGATCATAACCAACATTCTTGAAAACATTGGGATCAACCATTCCGCAACCGACAATTTCCATCCACTGCTGACGTTTTTCATTCCAGATATCCACTTCCGCGCTGGGTTCTGTGAATGGAAAATAAGAGGGTCGGAAGCGATACTTGATTTTTTCCCCGAACATTTTCTGCAGAAAGTATTTGACAGTCCCTTTAAGGTCAGCAAAAGAAACATTTTTATCGACATATAGTCCTTCAACCTGGTGGAAAAGGCAGTAATGTTTGAAGCTGATAGCTTCATTGCGGTATACTTTTCCTGGAACGATATACCGTAATGGAGGTTGTTTCTCCTCCATCAGGTGAATCTGCACATTGGAGGTCTGGGTGCGCATTACGGTTGAGGAATCAACGAAGAAAGTATCCTGCATATCGCGGGCCGGATGATGAGGTGGGAAATTCAGCGCTTCGAAATTATGCCAGTCATCATCGATCTCGGGACCGTAAGCCACACTGAAACCAATCGATTTGAAGATATCTTTCATCTCATCCAGGGTTTGCTGGATCGGATGGATTGAGCCAACCGGGAATTGAATTCCCGGTAAAGTAAAGTCAACAAATTCTTCTTTTGAATCGCTTTTGGATTCGAGTGCCGACGTACTTTTGTCAAATTCGGAAGTAAGTTCCTGTCGTAATTGGTTCAGCAGTTTACCGATCAGGGGTTTCTGATCAGCGGGAAGATCCTTAAGCTGTCCGAATAAATCGGCAATCAGGCCTTTGCGGCCAAAATATTTTATTCTTAGATCATCGATCAACTTGTGATCTTTAGAAAAAGAAACGAGGTCAGCCCGAAATTTCTTTCGGACTGCCTCGATATGCTTATCCAGGGACATGATTACGCTTTTACTTGTTTAACAAGTTCGGCGAAAGTATCGGGCTGATTGACGGCCATATCCGCCAGGATTTTGCGATCCAGCTCGATTTCCTTTTGTTTTAGCCCTGCGATAAAGGCCGAATAAGACATTCCATGGAGACGAGCCGCTGCATTTATCCGTACAATCCAGAGAGCGCGAAACTGACGTTTACGCTGTCTGCGATCACGGTAAGCATAAAGGCCGGCCTTAGTGACCGCGTCCTTTGCTGCTTTAAAAGTGCGGCTCCGGGCACCATAGTAGCCTTTGGCCTGCTTGACTATCTTGCGATGTCGTCTGTGCCGTGGCACAGAGCTATTTGCTCTTGGCATACTCTACTCCTTCAAACGCCGAGCATCCGGCGGGCTTTTTTCTCATCAGATTTTGAAATCAATCCGCTGAGACGCATTTTACGTTTGACAGTTTTAGCACGCCGAATGAGCATGTGTCTATGGTTTGCTTTATTGCGCTTGATCTTACCGCTGCCGGTTAACTTGAACCGTTTTGCGGCACTGCGCCTGGTTTTCATTTTGGGCATTCAGCTCACTCCTATTTCGCAGTCATAACGATCGATAACCGGCGGCCTTCAAGACCGTTTTCTTTCTCGACTACGGCTACATCCTGCATTCGCTCTTTTACCTGTTCCAGGACAGCCAATCCAAGATCCTGCCGTACCATTTCACGGCCACGATACATTATGGTTACCTTCAGTTTAAACCCATCTTTAATGAATTTTTTTGCATGCTCAATTTTCGTATTCAGATCGTGCTCCTCGATCCGTGGACGGAAGCGAATTTCTTTGAACTTGATGACATGTTGCTTCTTTTTGCTTTCATGAGCCTTTTTCTGGGCTTCATATTTAGCCTTGCCATGGTTCATGATACGGCAGACCGGCGGCTTGGCATTAGTTGCCACTTCGACTAAATCTAGACCTGCCTCTTCAGCAGCTTCAAGAGCGGCATCTATCGATACAACACCCTTTTGTTCACCATTTTCATCAATTAATCGGACTTCAGCCGATCTTATTGCGTTATTGATTCGCGCTTTAGCTATGTTGGCGATGTGTTAGCCTCCTTAGTTTGATTTCCTGAACAAGATCAGCGGTCAACTCCTGGAGCGGTTTTTGCCCCAGGTCACCCTGGAATCGTCTGCGGACCGAAACAGTATTACTTGTTTCTTCCCGTTCACCAATAATCAGCATCACGTTGATGCGGGCTTTTTCAGCCATTCTGATCTTGGCACCAATCTTGTCAGGTCGATCATTAAAAACGACTCTGATTCCCTCCGACCGCAAATGGCCGGATATTTTTTGAGCATAAGCATTAAATTTTTCTGAGACTGGTAAAACAGCAACCTGGACCGGTGCCAGCCACAGCGGGAAATCACCGCCATAGTGCTCGATCAGGAAGCCAACAAAACGTTCATGGGTACTCAATGGTGCCCGATGAATACACAAAGGTGTCTCATCCTTGCCTTCACGATTGGTATAAGTTAATTCAAAGCGCTCCGGTATGGCAAAGTCTACCTGATTAGTTGCTAAAGTAAATTCTTTCCCTATGGCGCTCCAGACCTGAACATCGATTTTAGGACCGTAAAAGGCTGCCTCACCCGGTACTTCAACGAAATTGAAGCCGCCATCAGTCAATGCCTTCCGCACGATTGCTTCGGTCTTTAACCACATCTCGGGCTCGTTTACGTATTTTTCTCCCAGACCTTCCTGGTTATGCAGACTGAGGCGCATCTGGTATTTATCGATGCCAAAGATATCAAAATATTCCAGGTACATCTGGCAAACCGCCAGAAATTCTTCCTTGAATTGATCTTCAGTACAATAGATGTGGGCATCATTCATCTGCAGACTGCGCACCCGCATCAGGCCGAACAGCTGTCCGGATTTTTCGTAACGGTAGCAGGTCCCATATTCCGCCAGGCGGAGCGGTAAGTCACGATAACTGCGTGGTTCGGCTGCAAAAATCTTGTGATGATGCGGACAATTCATCGGTTTCACAAAGTACTCAACACCATCGATATCCATGGCCGGGTACATATCTTCTTTATAATGTTCAAGGTGCCCGGAACGTTCATATAAAGCGCCTTTTGTCAGATGGGGTGTCCGCACACGAACGTAACCGGCCTCGGCTTCCTTTTCCTTGGCCAGTGTTTCCAGTTCCTCGATAATCACGGAACCGTTAGGCAGCCATAGCGGCAGGCCTGGACCTACCTCTTCATCAAAAGCGAAAATTCGGAGTTCTTTACCTAGCTTGCGGTGATCCCGTTTCTTGGCCTCCTCCAGCATATTAAGATAATTTTTCAATTCTTTTTTAGAACTGAAGGCTGTGCCATATATCCTTTGCAGCATTTTATTGCGTTCATCACCGCGCCAGTAGGCCCCGGAAGATTCAAGTAATTTGAAATGCTTTAATTTACCCGTGGATGGGATATGAGGACCACGGCACAAATCGATGAATTCACCCTGCTTATACGCTGATATGATCTCATCCTCCGGTAATTCATCGATGATCTCAACTTTATAGGTTTCATCCTGTTGTAGGAAAATGTCACGTGCCGCATCACGGCTCAATTCCTGCCGTTCCACCGGGATATCGCTTTTTGCCAGGGAGCGCATCCGCTCTTCGATCCGCTGGAGATCATTATCAGAGAATGTTCCATCGATATCAATATCGTAATAGAATTTATTGTCAATGGCCGGACCAATCGTAATCTTGGCCTTGGGGAATAATTCCTTTACGGCCTGGGCCATAAGGTGGGCAGTACTGTGCAATAACACCTCATGCCCTTCCGGCGAATCGCCGGTATAAAGAGTAAGTTCCGAATCGCTGTTGATTTTTACCGAAGCGTCAACTATTTGTCCATTGATGGCGGCAGCGACAGTGGCATCGGCCAATCGCTGACCAATACTGGCAGCTACTTCCAGCGGCGAAACGCCGGCTGTGTATTGACGGGTGGATTTATCGGGAAATGTTATTGTAATCTGTTTCATGGCTGTAAGATGGAATACAAATTAAAAGGTAAATCGTACCGTATATACGGATAGACGGTCCTCATTTGGGAGGACTGGACACAAGGCATGATTGTCTAATTTAATTTTCATAAGAATAAATTCTGTGGGCGATACTGGACTTGAACCAGTGACCTCTTGCATGTCAAGCAAGCACTCTAACCACCTGAGCTAATCGCCCGATTCGTTTCAAATTGTATTTTTAAATACTATTTGCAGCACGGAATATAGGCATTTCTATACTAATAACAGTCAATGCTTTTTCTATAATTTATCGTTATATCAGCGCTAATTATTTTACTGCAAAAACTTCATTGTAAGACTGAACATTTTCCAGAACCTCCCGTGCCTTGGAAATCACCGGATCGGTTTCCAGTGTGACGGCAATTTTACCTCTGGAACCATCGAACAGATTGGCAAACTCACCCTTCAACATGGGAATTATCTGATCACGTTCGTTGGAAAACATGGTTGCTTCCCGGAGTTTGATGTAACCCTGAATATCTTCAAAAGCCTGGTTCAGCTCACTGTTAGTACTGTCAACGGCAACCAGTTTTTCCATGGCTTCATTTAATTCCGCTTCGCCATTTACCGGCAAGTCCAATTCATGCAGCTCAAGGAAGTTCTGAAAATCCGATAATACGGTCTCATCGATTTCGATATCGTCCAGAGTGGAAAAACGGTCCCGGTTTTCCTGGGCATATGAGAAGAACAGTCCTTTCCGCCAGCACTCCCGCACCAGTGTGGATGGTTTATTATTCTCAACAATTAAATCAGGATAAATACCGCCGCCACCTTTGACTGCCCGTCCGCCAAGGGTTTTGAAAATGGAATCTTCCGATGCCGACCATGAAATCACTTCTTCATTATTATAATCAGGTTTTTGAATCAGGCGTCCGCTGGGAATATAATATTTGGCGGTAGTTATTTTCAGCGATCGGTTCTCATCAAAATTGTAGACGGTTTGAACCAGTCCTTTGCCGAATGATCTGGTCCCCAGTACAACACCACGGTCCAGATCCTGGATGGCACCTGAGACGATTTCACTGGCGGAAGCACTTCCACCGTTAATCAATACCGCAATTTTCATATCATCGTCAATAATGGGATGTTTGCTGGATTTGAATGATTTATTGGCGTTCTTCTGTTTACCTTTGGTGGTCAACAGGATTTCATCTTTGTCGATCATCAGGTCAAGCACACCGATAGCCGACTGTAGCAGACCGCCCGGATTATCGCGTAGATCAAGAATGATAGCACCAGCGCCTTCCAGTTCCTTGAAGGCCTGCTTCATTTCAGCGACCGAATTCTTTGAGAATCTGGTCAGACGGATGTAACCGGTAGTTTCATCAAGCATTCCAGTGTAGGTAACATCATCTACCTGGATATCTTCCCGAACCAGCTTGAACTCCAGTTGCTCTTCCACACCATAGCGTTCAATAATCAGGATAACTTCGGTGTTCTTTTCGCCCCGGATCAGACTGGCGGCATCGTCCAGATTCATATCATCAGTGGGATTATCATCGATAGAAATAATTCTGTCACCACTAATTATCCCGGCGCGGTAGGCCGGAGTATCATCCATAGGTGCGATCACCGTCAAGGAGCCATCACGACGGCCGATCTGAATGCCGATACCGCTGTATTTTCCATAGGTCAGCATATCCAGTCCATCCCGCTCCTCGTTTTCCATGTAAACAGTGTAGGGATCCAGTTCGGACAACATGTTCTGGATACTTTTTTTGGTGAAGGCCTCGACATCGATATCATCGACGTATTTTGACATCAATTCCCTATTTATCCAATGAAATAATTTCTGGGATTTTTCAAGCTGCCGGTAATATTCGGATTTCGATACCGCCAGTGATCCGAAGGCAATCATCGCGATGACGAAACCTAAAATGATGTTTTTTGAATGATTTGTAAAATTGCGATTCAAAATTCTATTCTCCTGTTCAATTCATCAACAACCTGCTGATGCAAAACGCCAATTTTTTGATGTCCATCTAAAACAATGATCCTGTCGGCAAATCGTTCCGCAATATTTAGGTACCCTGTCCGTACCCGCTGCTGGAACTTCAGGCCTTCATCCTCGATTCTGTCATTGGAACCGGTTCGCCGCCGGATGCCTTCGGCGGGATCAACGTCAACAATAAAGGTAATAACCGGTTCAAGATTAAAAGTGGCAAAACTGTTTAGCTCTATTAACCATTTCAGTTCGATTGCTCTTCCCGATCCCTGGTAGGCCAATGTTGAATCGGCATAGCGGTCGGCAATCACCCATTTCCCATCTTCCAGTGATGGTATAATCAGTTCCTTGGTCAACTGGGCCCGGCTGGCAGTCATCAGCAACGCTTCGGTCCGGTCGGCCAGTTCCTTTCTTCTATTATCCAGTAGAATATCGCGTACATCCTCGGAAATACCGGTACCGCCCGGTTCCCGAACAAATACTATGGTTTCATTCAACTTTTCCAGGTATTCAACCAATAACCTGGCCTGGGTTGATTTCCCGCAACCGTCTATACCTTCGAAGGTGATAAAACGCTTATTAATCGAAATAGACATTAGGATCCTCTTTGCCAATCAGGAGTACGAATTCTCCCCGTGGTTTCTTCCCTCTGAAATGGGTGATCAAATCACTTATCTTCCCCCTCACAATCTCTTCATGCATTTTGGTCAATTCCCGTCCGATCACTGCCGGACGGTTACCCAGGATCGTTTCCAGATCAGTTAGTGTGCGCAGAATACGCTGTGGGGATTCATAGAATATCAGGGTTGCTTTCTCTTCGGTCAGGGCCCGAATCTTTCCCATGCGGCCTTTCTTGGGTGGGAGGAATCCTATAAACTTGAAGCTATCGGTGGGCAAACCGGAACTGACTAAAGCCGTTAAAAAAGCGGAAGCACCAGGCAAAGCCTCGATCCTGATACCCGCTTCGATAGCCGCCCTGATCAATTT
Source organism: uncultured bacterium (assembly GCA_964410945.1). GTDB lineage: Bacteria > Fidelibacterota > Marinisomatia > Marinisomatales > TCS56 > CAYPJE01. Next base: position 12,394 of record CAYPJE010000008.1, on the reverse strand, counting down.
ATAGGCCGGATCGCTGATTCCCGGTGTGCCGGCATCGGTAACAACAGCCACATCATTGCCATCTTCCAGATGGGAAAGGATTTGAGGTATACGCGTGAACCGGTTATGTTCAAAATAACTGACCAGTGTTGTATTGATCTGATAGTGATCAAGCAGGATTCGCGTATGGCGTGTATCCTCAGCCGCGATCAGTGACACCGAGCCCAAAACATCGACCGCCCGATAGGTTATATCTTTCAGATTGCCGATCGGAGTGGCGATTATGTAAAGGACTGGTGTGTCAGGCATAGTAATTATTAATCCAGATAGTTACAGATTTTTAATAACGCCCCGGATAGCTTCGGCAATTCGGTCGATCTGATCGGCAGTGATAGTTAACGCCGGTGCAATGCGCACCGTACTGCGGTGGGTCTCCTTGGCATAGATACCATTATCCAGCAGTTTAAGCGAAACCTGGTGTCCATCCAGATTGGGTGCCTTGTGCATTTCGAAAGCTGTCAACAGGCCCCGGCCCCGCACTTCCTTTATCTTATCAGGGTAATCATTCATCATGTCAGTGAAATGTCCCAACAGCTGGGCGCCGCGCTCCCGGGCTCTTTCAGCCAGGTTCAGATCCACCAGTGCCTTGATGGCATAAACTGCCACCACCGAAGCCAGCGGATAACCACCGAAGGTCGACCCTTCCGAACCGGGGGTGAGAACACCGATTACATCATCACGGCCGGCGACAAACGAAACCGGGAGGATACCCCCACCGGCAGCCTTACCACAGCCCATCAGGTCTGGTTTTACACCAAACAATTGATGGGCAAAATTTGCTCCGGTCCGGCCAAAACCGGTCTGGACTTCATCCATGGCCAGCAGGATATTATATTTTTTACATAAATCAGCGACTTCCGGCCAGTAATTATCATCGGGTACGATTACACCGGCCTCACCCTGGATCGGTTCCACCAGGTAGGCTACGATACGATCACCTTTGGCGGCGAATAATTCTTTCAGTGCATCGATGTCGTTATAGGGCACCAGTTCAATTCCGGGAACAAAGGGGCCGAAATCTGCTTTGGCATCGGAATCATCGGACATCGAAACGGCGGTCATACTGCGGCCATGGAAATTGCCCCTGGCAGATACCACAATGGCCTGATCGGCCGGAACACCTTTTACCCGGTAGCCCCAGCGCCGTGACATTTTAAACATCAGCTCGGGAGCTTCCACTCCGGCAACTTTCGGTACAACCCGGTCCATGCCGGAAATGGCGGTGGCGGCCATCAGGAAAGCACTCATATATTTATGGCGAATAGACCGCGGTACGGTAGGCAGTTTTTCTTTGGTCAAGTGGTGGATAACAGCATCAACGATCATTTCGTTCAGCTGGCCCTGATTCACTGCTGAATAACAGCATAAGCCATCAATAACCTCTTCCTCAATAAAGGCCTTGATATTATCAGGGTCGGGCTTCCTGGCAATCAACGTGGAAGAATCTTTGACTTTTGAGATAACCACGTCTTCCAGGGGATGATAATTCTGCCCGCCCTTGGTCTGCTCGATTTTCTCGTGTTCACCGGGGGATAAATCACCGATTCTGACGCCATCAATGGTCAGATCATCGCCATAGCCGCTAATTTTTACTGTCATCGTACGCTCCTGAGCATTAAAAAGTGTTCTGAAATTATAGTTGAATTTAAAGCGATTATGCAATACAGAATGAAGACAATATCGCTGACTGGTCATATCTTAAGCCCAATGGTTTACATTGACAGAATATCAGCAATCGAATCACTTTTTTGAATCATTGAACGACGTGTAAATTCAGCGTCAGAATTTTATTATACAGTCTTATTTTGAGGTGAAAATGGATAAAACGATTGGAATCAGACGGGAAGACAAGAATGAATGGGAACGCCGGGTTCCGTTAATCCCGGAGCATGTGGCGAATTTACAGGAATCTGGATTGACAACCTATGTACAACCCTCTGACCTTAGAATTTACAGCGAGCAGGAATATGCTGATTCAGGTGCGGTTATTTCCGAGGACCTCAGCCCGGCTAAAACGATCTTTGCCGTTAAGGAAATTCCAATCGAATTTTACGAACAGGGCAAAACATATATTTTCTTTTCGCATGTCATAAAAGGACAGTCCTACAACATGGGAATGCTGCGCCATATGATGAACTTGGGTGTCAACCTGATCGATTATGAACGAATTGTAGATGAGCATAACCGACGGTTGATTTTTTTTGGACGATACGCCGGACTGGCGGGAATGATCGAATCACTCTTTGCCTACCAGCAGAAGCTGGAGGCAGCAGGCAATACCAGTCCCCTGGCCGGAATCAAGCAGGCTTATGAATATGGTTCTATTGATGCCGCTCTGGATCATATGAAGGAAATCGGTGAGAAAATTTCCGGTGATGGATTTCCGGAATTAGTTGGGCCGGTAGTGATCGGATTTGCCGGTTACGGCAATGTATCCAAAGGCGCCCAGGAAGTACTCGATCATTTCCCGGTTATTGAGGTAACACCGGCTGAATTGTTGTCCAAATATGCGACTTTTGAAAACAATAATGTTGTCTATAAAGTTGTTTTCAGTGAGGAGGATATGGTCAGACCATTGGCAGGTGATTTCGAATTAAATGATTATTATAATCATCCGGAAAAATATATCAGTCGGTTCGAACAGTATGTTCCCTATCTCACGTTGTTGATGAACTGTATCTACTGGACCGATAAATACCCACGCCTGATCACCAAACAATTTCTGCAGGACGAAACCGACACCAATCTGAAGCTTAAAGTCGTGGGTGATATCAGTTGTGATATCGATGGGGCGATTCAATTCACCCATAAGGTAACCTATCCCGATGCGGCTACTTTCACCTATTTCCCTGCTGCGGATAGCGCCAACGACGGTACGGCTGCCGATGGTATAACTGTTATGGCCATCGATAATCTGCCCTGTGAATTCTCCCGGGAATCATCGGCTGAATTCTCGATCGTACTGAAAGATTTTGTTAAGGATATTGTTGCAGCGGATTTCTCTGTTGCTTTTGACCAATTGGACTTGCCGCAGTCCATCAAATCGGCACTGATTCTGCACAACGGTAAACTGACGTCTGATTACACATATCTTGAGAAATTTATTGAGGGGAAAGATGAATAATATTCTGGTTCTTGGTTCGGGGCTGGTAAGCCGCCCCGGTGTGAAATACCTGCTTGAAAGGGATCAATTCAATGTAACCGTCGCCTCCCTGATGCTGGATGCAGCCCGGGAATTGGTTGCCGGCCATGAAAACGGGAAAGCTGTATACCTTGATGTTGATGATACCGGTATGGTTGTGGATTTAATCCAAACCAATGATATCGTTATCAGCCTCCTCCCCTGGACCCTGCATGAAAAAATTGCTCTTCTTTGCCTTGAGCATAATAAACATTTTGTCACTGCTTCCTATACCGCCGACTGGATGTATGAACTGGACGAACAGGTCAAGGCCAAAGGATTGGTTTTCCTGAATGAGATTGGCGTTGATCCGGGCATCGATCATATGTCCGCCATGAAAGTAATCGATGAAGTAAAAGCCGAAGGTGGAAAAGTACTTCATTTTTATTCCAATACCGGCGGACTCCCCGCTCCGGAGGATAATAATAATCCCTTTGGCTACAAATTCTCCTGGAGCCCCAAAGGTGTTTTACTGGCCTCGCGCAATTCGGCCCGCTGGCTGGAGAATGGCCAGATTGTGGAAATCCCCGGTGAAGAGCTTTTCTCCAATTATTTATATGAAAATGTCGAACCGATCGGCAGACTGGAAGTCTATCCCAACCGCGATTCCGTACCCTATAAAGACCTCTACGGTCTGGATGAGGCATTAACGGTAAAGCGCGGTACCTACCGCTATCCCGGTTGGTGCGACACGATCAAGAAAATGATTGAGCTGGGCTTGCTCAGCGAAAAAGCAGTCAGTAACGGAATCAGTTTCAAGGCCATGTTGGCTCAATTGCTGAATGCTGCTCCGGATGCCGATGTCAAATCAATTTCAGCAAAAACGATCAATCAATCTGCGGAAAGTGAAATAATACAGCGGCTGGAGTGGCTGGGGCTGTTCAATGATCAAATCATTCCGGATTTCGATAATGTGCTGGACGTTCTGTGTCAGCAGATGCAGGACAAGATGAATTATGAGGATGGCGAAAAGGATATGATCGTGATGCGGCATTTATTTACGGTCGAGAATGCCGATCAAACCCGGGATCAGATTACATCCACGCTGATCGATTACGGAATTCCAGGTGGCGACAGTTCCATGGCCCGGACCGTAAGCCTGCCACTGGCGATTGCAGTACGAATGATTGCCGAAGGCCGGTTTAAATCGACTGGCGTTCAGATTCCAACGATTCCGGAGATATATACACCGGTATTAGCAGAATTAGCGGAGTTGGGTATTGCTATGGATGAGCTGCGTACCGCCGTGGAATAATTGATCCTTCTTGCAGGTCAACCACTTTTTCTGGTTATATTAAAAACTTCATCGTGCTAAGTGGAGCGATGGAATAACTGTTTTTGAGGTAGTTATGATCCAGGGGAAAAAAGTAATTCTACGAACCTTGAGAGAAAGTGACTTGGATGAATATTTTCTATCCATAAATGATTTATCCAATATGAGTGCTTACTGGCCGGTAAGCCTGTATCCCGAATCGAAGTTGCGGAAGGAATTTGGTGAACACGGTTTCTGGAAGGATGATTATAAATTATTGGTCATCACCGATAAGCAAGGCAGTTTGATTGGAGAAGTGGATTGTTTTAACACTTCACCGAATATTCAAGGTTCCGAGGTTGGCTACCGGATTTTCCGAAAAAGGGATATGGGCAAAGGTTTAATGACTGAGGCATTAAAGCTGTTTACATCCTATTTATTTAAATCCGCTCCTTTAATGTTGCGCTTAACCGCACTGATCCGCTCAGACAATAGCAGTAGTATCAATGTTGCCGAAAAATGCGGTTTTCAGCATGAAGGAACCCTCAGAAATGCTTGGATTGACGACGGTGTACCATTTTCCATGGAAATATATTCATTACTAAGAAATGAATGTCCCAAGTTACCGGAGTTGTTACAGAAATCTTAGCTGAGCTGCATTTATTATTTAATACGTGCAAAAAAGTACACAGGTTTTTCACTGACAGCTATTAATTGTTGTTATCAGCAACAGGATTCACTAAAATCCGCCCATACTGAAATTGAGGTACCATGGAAAATTTATCGGCAACCTATTCATCCCTGATGAGATTCTTTGAATATCAGTTAATTGCCACTACTTCCCTTTCAATCACTTTAGGGAATGTACTGCTGGGACTGCTTACCCTGGTCATTGGCTGGCGGGTGATCAAATTCCTGATAAGGAGATTGAATAACAGGGTGTTGCAATCCCGTATCAATGATGACAGCACCAGGACCTGGTTCAACAGTTTCCTGTCTTTTATTTCCCTGATCGTATTAATGGTATTCACGCTGAGAATCATCGGGATCCCATTCAGTATATTTGGTAAGATGTGGACCTTTACCCTGTTCACCGTTCAGGACAATGTTATCACCATCGGGAATATAGTATTCGGATTAATTCTGCTGTATCCCGGTTTCCGCTTCTCAGTCTATCTGTCCCGGGAATTCAACAGTATATTTTTATCCCAGCTGAAACTGGATGTGGCTTCAAAGAAAACAATCGAAACGGTAGTCCGGTACCTGCTGCTGGTGATTGTCGTCCTGTTTGTGCTGACAATCGTAGGGATACCATTGAATGCATTCACACTGATTGGTGGTGCGGCGGCGATTGGAATCGGTCTGGGAAGTCAGAACCTGGTTAATAATTTTCTCAGTGGACTGGTTCTGATGACCGAACGACCGCTCAAGGTCAACGATATTGTTGAAGTCGAGGGTCGTCGTGGAACGGTTGAGCATATCGGTGGCCGGTCAACAAGGATCAAAACATTCGACAACGTAAGAATGGTCATTCCCAACAGCAAACTGCTGGAGAATACCGTTATCAATTGGTCATTGATCGATAATTTCCTGCGGCGGGAAATAACAATTGGTGTTGCCTATGGCTCCCCGGTCGATCAGGTTCGCGACCTGTTACTGCAGGCACTGGTGGACAATAAAGATATCGAAGCTGGCCCCGAACCGCTGATTCTGTTTACCGACTTCGGTGATAACGCTCTGATTTTCAGGCTGCTGTTCTGGGTGAAAATGACTTCCGAGATCAATCCGATCGTGGTGGAAAGTGATGTGCGGTTTGAGATGAATCGTCTGCTGTCAGAAGCCGGGATTGAGATATCCTTCCCGCAGCGTGATGTTCATCTGGATACCTTGAAACCATTGGAAATTAAATTAACAGACCAGCGTAAGTAACGGTATTACATTAGATAATTAAGAAGTGCCTGGCACCTAGAAGGTGCCAGGCACTTCTATTTTATTGTGAAAACAGTGAAGCAATCCTTTTGATTTGAAAACAGTGATCAACGAATTCAGATTTTAGAAGTATTGGATAAGCAGAACGGTAGAGCATTATTTGAAACCATCATTGAAAAATCAGGATTCAGGGCGACATAAAAAAACCTTCCAGGTCACAAGAAAGGACCTGGAAGGTTACTTGTTTCTCACATTCAGAGATTACTTCGTCGTCACGATTAATCGGGTCTCCTCGTAATGACCGGTAATCAGAAATCGCCGAACTTGATTCCCTGTGCCAACGGCAGGTCAGAACTCCAGTTAATGGTGTTGGTCTGCCGGCGCATGTAGGCTTTCCAGGCATCGGAACCTGATTCGCGACCGCCACCGGTTTCCTTTTCACCACCGAAGGCACCACCGATTTCCGCACCGGAAGTACCGATATTGATATTGGCGATTCCGCAGTCACTGCCGGAATGGGCCAGGAATTTCTCGGCACTCTGCATGGTGTTGGTGAACATGGAACTGGAAAGTCCCTGGGGTACATCATTGTGCTGGTGCAGGGCGTCTTCCAGGCCTTCGTATTCGATCAGGTAGAGGATCGGTGCGAATGTCTCTTCCTGGACGATCTTGAATTCGTTTTTGGCTTTGGCGATAGTTGGTTCAACATAGGTTCCCGGTCCCGGCAGGACGTTGCCGCCATACAGGATTTCACCGCCCTCTTCCTTGATCCGGTCGATGGCATGCGTATAATCCTCAATACAGGCCGAATTGATCACCGGCCCCATCAGGGTATCGGAATCCAGGGGATCGCCGATTTTAACCTGTTTATAGGCCGCAATCAGACGATTTGATACATCCTTGAACATGGATTTGGGTATAAAAACCCTTCTGGTGGAAGTACATCGCTGTCCGGCGGTTCCGACTGCACCGAAAACAACGGCGGGAATCAGCATTTTCATATCGACGTTTTCATCAACGATGATGGCGTTGTTGCCACCCAGTTCCAGGATGGTTTTGCCCAGGCGGGCACCCACTACCTGACCGATCCGTTTACCCATGGGGGTTGACCCGGTGGCCGATATCAGCGGAACACGGCTGTCGTTGACCAGCTTTTCACCGATCACCGAACCGGAGCCGATTACCAGCTGGAAGATTGGCGGATAGCCATTCTTTTCCAGTACTTCGTTGCAGATATTCTGCACGGCAATGGCGGTCAATGGTGTGGTTGAGGATGGCTTCCAGACGGTGGTGTCACCACATACGGCGGCAATAAAAGCATTCCAGGCCCAGACGGCCACCGGGAAGTTGAAAGCGGAAATCACACCTACAACACCCAAAGGATGCCATTGCTCGTACATCCGGTGCAGGGGCCGTTCGGAATGCATGGTCAGGCCATAGAGCTGACGTGACAGGCCAACGGCAAAATCGGCGATGTCAATCATTTCCTGGACCTCCCCGTCACCTTCGGCCTTGATCTTACCCATTTCCAGGGATACCAGGCTGCCCAGGGCGTCCTTTTTCTCACGGAGGGCATTGGCCATCAGTCGCACCAGTTCCCCCCTTTTAGGAGCGGGCACCATCCGCCATTCCTTGAAGGCCTCGACGGACTGCTGCATGACTTTTTCGTACTCATCGGCGGTACATTTATATACCGAGGCGATCACTTCACCGTTGGTGGGATTGACGGAATCAAGTTTGCCACCCTCGGTGGTCGTCATCCATTGTCCCGGACCGGCGCAGGCGCCAAAATTATCTTTTTTTACACCAAGTTCTTTTAAGAAATCCATGTTGTATCCTCTGGCTTAATTAGATAGAAATTCTTTCATTCAGGTAATCATCGATTATTCTATAAATATCGTCGGGAAAATTAGTCAGGCCTGAATTGATTAACAAAAGAATGGTGAATGGTATTCAGTGACAAGTTACGGGGAACGGAAGAATGGGACAAGGGACCGGGGACAAGGAACTGAAGATGGGAGAATGGAGAAAAGGAGACGGGAGAACGGGAGAATGGGAACAAGGAAATGAGAACAGGGGACCGAAGAATGAAGACTGAGAACCGGAGACCGGAATATGGAAGAGACAATGGTGAAATCAAAACACAGGTAACATTGTGGGGTAAACCCGGAGGCACATATTTTTCCCTCTTCAGAGGGGACCTCACGCAGTGAGAGGGGTGCGTTGAGGATCATATTGATATTTGCCTGTCACATGCTTCGATATGCCATCGTTGAAATTTATCTGCCGTAGCACCTTTGGTGCGAAGGCATGGCTACGTTGCACAGGCAAGCCACCATGACATGTTTCAAAAAGGGTGTCACCCTGAGCGCGTCGAAGGGTGATTCGGTATTCACTGTCACCAAATACTTTGTAAATCACAAATCGTTAATCCTTGTTCATAAATCAAAATGCTCACTTTGTCGTTCGCCAACTCACTCGGCGCAATGACAAGACCTGTCATCACGAGAAATTCCGATTAGTCTGGAGTATATATTAATCCGATGCAATAGGTCGTAGGTGGTACTGAAAAACACATTTTTTGGTATAAATGCTATTACGAGGCAGGGATCAGTAATTTCTGATCCCTGCACATTTGAGCGCGTTGCGGTTATCCGCTATCAGAATCTAAATTTCAACTTTATTTCATTAACCATGTCGTTGGCGATTTCCTCTAGCATTTTCCGAACCATACCAGGGCCAGCATTTCCTCCAATGTCACTTAAACCTATATGATCAGAAGACCGTCTACGGTCACTAAAGGAAAAGACTATTTCATCCAATTCTTCATCAGTAATCCGACCTTCAACCTGAACCCAGGCATGGCCTACGCCGAATTCTCCAGCCATCATTCTTCCAAAAGCACTTCCGGGTGTCATTTCGGTAATCGCAATTTCCATTACAAGTGGTTGAGTAGTATTATCGCTGCCAAATGATACTGGGACTCCTTTTGTAGCTGCGGCACTTGCGATATAAGTTTTTAACCATTGCACGCAATCATCCACAGACACACCTTCCTGATTACTTATCGCTGCTGTGGAAAGCGATAGAATATGAATAGCAGAATAGTTATTCTTATTTAGAAGGGAACCGTTTACCGAACATTTTTCAACGTATACACCAGTCTTAAATCCAGCATAATTGCTATGATAGCCTGTGTTGACAACATTCGATGAGCAACCACCGAGAAAAATAATTGCTAATAAGAGAAAAACGATAAATCGGAATTGATACATTAATGTCCCCGCTATTGTTAATTGTTATCAAATTCAAAAGATATACCTATTACCTGGTATAATACTTTTAGCTGTTTACCCCCGGATACAACTGATAATGCTTTGGAACAATTGAGATAACTGTACCCGGTTCAACTGTTGGAGTTTATGGTATTTAGGGCGGCTTGCGCAAGTGATTAGTTATCAGTGACAAGTGACTAGTAACGAGTGACGGGGAACGGAGAAACGGAGACGGGAGAACGGAAGAATGGGAACAAGGAAATGGGAACAGGGGACCGAAGAATGAAGACCGAAAACCGGAGGCAGGAATACGGAAGAGACAATGGTGAAATCAAAACATAGGTAACATTGTGGGGCAAACCCGGAGGCACATATTTTTTCCCTCTTCAGAGGAGACCTCACGCAGTGAGAGGGGTGCGTTGACGGTTTGGTATTTGCCTGTCACATGCTTCGATATGTCATCGTTGAAATTTATCTGCCGTAGCACCTTTGGTGCGAAGGCATGGCTACGTTGCACAGGCAAGCCACCATGACATGTTTCAAAAAGGGTGTCACCCTGAGCGCGTCGAAGGGTGATTCGGTATTCACTGTCACCAAATACTTCGTAAATCACAAATCGTTAATCCTTGTTGATAAATCAAAATGCTCACTTTGTCGTTCGCCAACTCACTCGGCGCAATGACAAAGAAAAAGCCCGCCACCGGTTGGTAGCGGGCTTATAAAGCAAAGTTAATTGTTACTATGTTATTTAACCAGCAGAACCTTTTGAATATCAACATGGCTTCCGCTGACAGTCCGTACGAAATACAATCCACTGGACTGATTGGAACCGTTCCAGGTGAGTTGATTGGTACCACCATTTAGGATATCGTTGTAGACAGTAGCTACTTCACGACCGGTTAAATCGTAAATAATTACCGAAACACCATCGGTTTCCGGTAAATAGATGCTGAGATTCAGTTCCGGATTGAATGGATTCGGAAAAGCCGGCGCGACTTTAAAGCGATCCGCCACGGTCTGATATTCATTGGCATCCACAGTTATCTTTTTAGACCCATGCCAGGTTACAATACCATGATAATCCACATCACCGATACGATAGGTATAAGTTTCACCTGCTGCCACTGCCGCATCTTTGTAGGAATATTCCGTTGTCATGGTTGTGCTGCCTTGCCCCCTCAACCGTTCATCACTGATATAATCGGCCAGTTTAATCCAGTCACCATCGTTTTTCCGTTGGATGATGAAGCCCAGGTTTTCTATTTCTGATTCGGTTATCCAGCTTAGGGATACGCTGGCGACGCCGGATTGCAGCTTAAAACCGGAGAAGGTCACCGGTAGTGAATAATCAGCTGCCGACGTATAATAAATGTATGCCGAGCCGGAATTGGACATTGTATTGCCACCAGAAGCATCTTCGTCTTCATCTTTTGCTCCGGCTATGGCATAACCACTGGCCGTACTTATTGCAACTGAACATCCCAGATGATCATTTTGAGCCCGGTCCGATGCCAGCATTTTATCATCTTCTGACCAGGTTGAACCGCTGCGTTTAAAAATATAGACCGATCCCGTCCAACCAATATAGTTAGAATTGTTTTCATCATGCCCGTCTCCATACGATCCCACAACAACATATTCATTATCAATATCGACAGAATAACCAAAATAGTCTCCACCATATGTGCCACGGCTGCCGGAGACAATTTTCTGTTGCTGGGACCAGACCGATCCGCTGCGATAAAAAATATAGGCCGATCCGGCACCGGTTAAGGTATTATTACCATCGGCATCCTCGTCTTCCTGATTAGCTCCTACAACCGCATAGTCGCCACTGATTGCCAAATCATTACCAAAATAATCGTCAGCAGCCCGGTCGGAAGATACTATTTTGGCCTGTTGCGACCAGGTAGTGCCGCTGCGGTGGAATATATAGGCCGATCCGGCATCATCTAATGAATCGGCACCACTGGTGTTTTCATCTTCACTGTAAGCTCCAATAATGGCATAATCGCCATCGATATCCAGTGAAGAACCAAACCGATCATCTTTTTCACGATCCGACGCTACTAATTTGGCTTGTTGTGTCCAGGTAGTGCCACTACGGTAAAAAATATAGGCCGATCCGGAACTTTCTAATGAATCGATGCCACTGGCATTTTCATCTTCGCCATAGGCACCAACAATGGCATAGTCACCGTCAATAGCAACCGAAGTTCCGAAATAGTCGTAGTTATCCCGGTCCGATGCCGCCAATTTGGCCTGTTGAGACCAGGTTGAACCATTATAATAGAAAATATAAGCAGCTCCTGAACTAATGGTTGTATCTGTAGTTGTTGAGCCACCACCGATTCCACGCTCTTCTTCTCCTCCTTCTTCTTCTTCTTCTTCAACATAGCTGCCTTCCGATTGGGCACCAACAATTGCATAATTCCCGGATATTGCAACCGAATAACCAAATGTATCGTTTCCTTCTCGATCATCCGATACTATTTTCTGGAATTGTGACCATGTACCGCTGTTATTATAGTATATGTAAGCCGAACCGGCTCCACTTAAATTATTGTTACCACTGGCATCCTCATCTTCCAATCTGGCCCCAGATATCAGCCAGTTTCCATCAATATCGATGGAATATCCGAAATAATCAGATGCAGCGCGATCCGAACTGACAATTTTTGCTGTCTGGGACCAGTCATCAGCTCCCAGAGTGGTGCT
>CAYPJE010000007.1:0-94403 GCA_964410945.1 uncultured bacterium | reverse complement strand
AATCAAGTATTTTTCAGAGAAATATCACGTGTTGCACTTACTACTTGAATCCAGGAAATATATAAAGACAAGGATTTAATTAAAACTATAAAAGACAAATAAAATATAGCACATACACACAACAGCACCTAATAGCACATGGCCGCGTTAGGTTCATCAAGACAAATGAATAGTAAATTAAACATAAAGGAAATCAACATAAATTTGAGTAGAAATCGGCCACGTGCCATAGCTGCAACACGTTATATGAAACTATATAAGCAGAGGGAAAAATGAATTATATAGAACTGTTTAAGGAACAATTGAATGACAACAATATAGAAAATAAGGTGTACAAGAGCGCTTTATTTCAGGAATATTTTGCATTAAATTGTTTTCTTAACAACTTTAAAAGGACAAATGAGAGATTAACTGAGTTAATATGCGAAGACATTAGTCTGTTGACTAATCAAAATCTTTCAAGAATAGAGAAAAGTATTCAAATCATTAAAGAAAATGTAAATATACTGGTTGAAGAAAATAACATATTGTTCACAGATTATTTTATAGACGGAATTGTTTTATTGTTAGGAGATAGTACAGTTGATTCTCAAGGAATAATGATTGGTGATAAGAGCTATATGGTGATAGATCTTTTAGCTTATTCAGCTGCTTTAGAAAACTATAATCCAGTATCATTTCTAGTACATGAAATAACTCATCCAATACATTATAAGCTAAATCCTGACATGTATTTTCGAAACTTTTCGAATCAAGGCGAGAGAGTCATAAAAAGATTAATAGTTGAAGGATTAGCAACATATACCGCAAGAGTTTTAACTAATGAAACCGATGAAGATGTATTCTGGTTAGGTTTTCTTGACGAACAAGGAGTATCAAATTGGAAGGCGCACTCAAGCAAGGTAATAGAAAATTATTCAAAACCGATGAATGACTTAATCGCAAACGGATATTGGAATGATAATTATCAGTTTGAGTTTTTCAGTATAATAAATCCTGAAAAGTTGTGGGAAGGAAGATTAGCTTATTATTATGGTTTTGAAATAGTGAGTAATATTGTAAAAGAGAAAACAGTTGATGAAATTCTTAAACTAAGTTACTCAAAATACTACGATGAGATAAAAAGATATTTTAGCTTAAATAACATCATATAACACGGTATAAGCGCAAGGGTTCATTTGCTATGAAATGATTAAATATAAGTGAATTAATATACTGGTTGAGATTTAGATGAACCATATTGTTGCTGTTTATAGATTGACGAAGGTTAGAAGGAGAAGACAGCAACAACATCGCCTATACGTGTCTGTTATACACACAGCAACTACAAGAAATTATCTTAACTTTGGACAGAAAATTTTGGTGTGACCGAACAGACCAGATTCAAATTATGAGTGATGCAAAAATATCCATACGTTTTTTTGACGACCGCGAAGTACGGGCTGTTTGGGACGAAGCAAACGCCAAATTGTGGTTTTCCGTACTGGATATTGTTGCTGTGCTTACCGACCAAAATGATTATACCAAAGCCCACAACTATTGGAAATACCTTAAAGCCAAGTTGAAGAAAGAAAACAGTCAGGTGGTTAGTTCTACTACCCAGTTGAAATTAACTGCGGCAGGCGGCAAACGCCCCATATCAAACCGTCGGCTAAATAACCGCAGATAAACATATAACAAGGCAGACCTTTCGGCCTGCCTTCTATCACGCCTTCCGACTTTGAATTATTCCACGCGTGCCTTGAACAAAACCGATGTTAAAACTTCGATCAGGATGCCATAGATACCGCCCATCAGAGCAGTGAGAAAGAACATCCCACCCTGGCTGTACTCAACTGTTTCCGGCGCCATCATTCCGCTGAAAGCCAGCGGCAGGCTGAATACCAGTCCTAAAACAAACCCATGGATGGCCCAGTGCCCCAACTTAAGGCAACTTAAGCCAATCGCCACTCCGATCAAGGTCCGGCTGAAAAACACCTGCCAGAAAATTGGAACGGCAACCGGGGCAGGCCCGCTGGTTACCATCATCAGACAAACAAGTCCACAGGCCATACCACCGATGGTGGCAATGATTAATCGTTTCATATTACCCTCCCATTTGTATTATGAATGGAAGAAAGTACTGCATCACAAGATAAATATCAAATTATGAACAACGCTTGATTCATCCAGAAAAACTATACTATCTGTGCTCCGTCATTTTAAAACTACCAGCTTTCTGACCTCTGCAAATTCTCCAGCCGAAATCCGGTAGAAGTAAACTCCACTGGCAAAACCACCGGCATTCCAAAAAACCTTGTAAGTACCAACATTCTGGTCTGAATCAACAAGCTCTGCAACTTGACGACCCAGAATATCAAATATCTCAAGTTTCACACGATCAGGATTCGCAATTGAATATTCGATGGTAGTTACTGGATTGAAGGGATTGGGGTAGTTTTGGGATAAACTGTATTCATCAGGTATAGCCGGTTCAGGTCGCTCAATACCCAATACCTTGGTATCAATCAAATAAACATCATCTGCGGAAAATGGTCGATCGGTGAATATATGGAATACATCCCCATCGCCTGGTGCCACTGTATCACTGTTAGTGGAAATGTTGAAAGTAAATTCCCAGGTATATTGAACCGGATCAAGCGTTTCAAGAATAATAACCCGATCACCCGGTGTGAACAGGCTGTCATTCTTAGCCGTTTCCAGGATAAACATGGGTTTTTTCGTTGGAATACGTCCTGATGTCACATCCCAGACTTCAAAGTTAGTTTTAATATACCCGTAATTCGGCCGGCTGCTGGAGTCTACAAGTTCATCGTAGAATCGAATCTCATAATCTCCTGGGAAGGCATAAGTCTCAATATTATTGAAAGGTTTTACTATCCCTTCCCAAGTGGATTGGCTGGTTAAACTCCAATCAGTCAATTCTTCGTTCAAATCACAATCATGGTTAGCTAATCTTAGTCGCATCCCATGAAAATAGGGGCCATCAAAAACTTCAGAAATCATAGCTATATTTTCCAGAACTAAACTGCTATCCATCAAATCGATAATATTGTAGGACACTGATCCACTGTCGTTAAAGCTCAATTCATATGTATGTCCGGTAATAACATCCGGATCGATTACAATTGCTTCTACCGTACCGGTTGCGGCACCCTTTGTATGAGTGACTGCATCATCGGGCATGGTATAATACTCATTATTGATTGTAAATACTTCCACAACATTGGATTCGATAATCTGCTCACCATCAGTAGCCTCTAATTTGAGCCGGTAACTGCTGCCATTTGCCAACGACCTCGTATTAAGATTATATAATCCATCATTAACTTCATTCTGGGTAATATACTCCCAGCCTGAACTACCACTAACCAGAATACTGATTTCTACTGTATTTCCATCGGCATCACCAGCCCGCCATTGTATTGGGATAACCCCCGAGTAAATCGGATTTGTCCAATTGGATACGGGATCAGTAAGTAATACTTCAATATCTGTCTCAACATCGGCGTTGTTAACAATAAAATAATCTGAAACGCTGACACCCGATATCGAGTCGTCATACGCATACAGTAGAATTTGATAATTGTAGCCATCGGGAAAGCTGCTTGTATTCCACAAATAACTACCTTCATCATTAATACCAGAAGCAATTAATTCCCAACCTGTGCCCGAATTGTTATTTATAAATAAATCTGCCAGTAGAGGATTGTCTGAAATACTGCTGCTATGCCACTGAATTGAATATGTGCCAGCAATGACATCATTGTATTGCGGCACTTCCAGACTGATTTCATGCTGAATCGCCGGATAGGCTTTGATATGGTTATTATAATATTTCTGAGCGTTGGTCCCGTTTAGAATCAGGTCATCATAATCGGCTCCCAGAACAACAGCCGCAGCAACGGTCCTGGTCTCGCCACTGGCAATTGAGAACATACCGGTTGCGATAGTAAACATTCTATCATCAGCAACTTTAAAGTTAGTACTATCGAAAATACCTGGTTGGAGAAAATTTGTGTAGAAATAATTATCATAGCATAGCCGGTTTGCAGAAGTCCAATTAGGTGCCGAAAAACACTGCAATCCAACATTATCCGGAGTATCAAGATACTTAATTCCAAAAATACCCGTTGCTAGACCTCCTTCGCCTGTTCCATCAGCATCCCAGGCGTAGGCCAAGTTTTCCTCTAAATTAAAAAACGACAGATCATCAGGCCAATCTGACGGACCACCGATATGTGGGTCGCCCCAATAGCCAGCTTGAATGTCAAATAAAGAATCTACACCAATATTGGTTATATTGTAAGTCAGTATCAAACAATCCTCAAGTAATGGTTCGTTGATCTGATATATTCTGCATGATATTTCCAATCCTAATCCTTGGATACTGGAGTCAGCTGGTTGTGGATAATACTTGAACTCATTATTATTTTGGTCAGTGAATCGGAAGTAGCTTTCCTGATCTGCCAAGACGATGTTTTCGCCGTGTCTTCCCGGCCAATACTGCCAGTCCTCCGACCATGTGTTTGGTTTATCACTTTGCGATAAATACCCATTGTTGGAATATCCTGCAACAGGTTGCCAACCCCAGAATTCAAGACCATCTGGTGAAGTCTCACCACCTAACGATACGAGACCATCACTTATTATACGGGCCACCCAAACCGTATCCCCATTGGTATCGACCACCGGATTACCAAGCTCATCCAGTTTAATACGCGAATCCGGATGGCTACGCGGAGGAACTTTAACTTCCGCTGTTACCAGCAATCCAAACTCATAACCATATCCGAGTCCATTCCAAAGGAAATTGGTATTATTTGTATTACCAGGGTTGGACAATGAGCCATAATTCCAGAATTCAGCAGTGATCTTATTACCATCATGAATACCTTTACCTCTGGGACCAATGTCTGCAGCGCTGATTGCACCAACAAATAAAAAGGTAAGTAATACAATAGTTAAATGTTTTCTATTCATTATTATTTCCCCCATATAATGTCAAAGGTATTAATAAAACTGCATGAATAGCAAGTATCTGATAATGATTTCTCCTAATTCAAATATTTACTTGATATTTTTTAGTGTTTCGCATCCACTACCGTCGTATAACTACTCCTTCCAATCCCATTAAAAGCTCGTATCTTAATTGTACCTTCAACAGTACCGTCTACAGAAACCGGTGCACTGTAAATCGATGCATTCATATCAGGGTCACTCCCGTCAGTGGTGTATCTGATTTCCAGTCCCGGGTAGAGGCAGTTGGCTTTTAACAAACCATCTTCGATCACTGCTCCCGGTGGCGGGATCCGGTATTGGACGCCGCCATACAAATGATCCAGGCGCAGCAGTTCCCGCCGGCCAACCCAGTAGGCGAATTCATTCCAAGCGGCTTCAAGTCCGGCTGTCCGCAGGTCAACATCATTGATGACCGCCCATTCCGGTTGTTGGGACCAGGCCCGTTCCGCCAGGGCAATCAGCTTGGGAAAGGCCATGTATTCCAGCCGCTCGGTGGAGTTCAGCAATTCGCTCCACAACTGTCCCTGAATGCCAACAATGTTTTGCTTTCCCTCCTCCGTCAAGCGGGCCCGGTCGGCGTACTGCTCCAGGTCCACCGGATTGCCCATCCGGTCGGTGGTGATGCAATTGTAGATATTATGGGGCGTAAACTCAAAGGTTTTGCGGGTATTCACAAACCCGGCCCACGACAGACCAGGCTCCCGGTAATCCTTATCGTAGGACAGATCAAAATACAGGTTGGTGGCACTGGACAGAACCACCTTAAAACCGGCATTGGCCAGACGGTTACCCAGGTCTTCCCCGCCCCAGCCGGCGACATTGTTCCAGACATAGGGATAGACATTTTCATCCACCAGGTTTTCGTTGGGGTAATTCACCCTCTTGTCGTCAATTAATTCTTCTCTGAGGGCGATCTCCTCCCAGCCGGCCAGGCCTAAACCGCGTTCTTGCAGCATACCGTGCACGCGCTCCATGAAATAGGGCGCCAGATCATGGAAGTCATGAATATCGTTATCGTCCGCAATCAATTCCCTGCAAGCCGCCGATCCGTCCCAGGAGCCGCGCGCCACCTCGTCACCGCCGATATGGATCATATTAAGGGGTGCACCGGCTTCACGATAGATGGCAATCACTTCATCAAAGAGCGTAGCCAGAAAACGATAAGTGGACGGCAGGGCCACATCGATCACATTGTCATCCCAGCCCTGAACCGACCGGTAATCCGATTCATCAGCAGGATCAACAAGACGAAATTCTTCTGCTGCTTTGACATCACCTGCTGCCTTTAAATTGTGATAACGGGCCTCCATAGCCGCAATGGCCGCATGGGCGTGTCCCGGCATATCGAATTCAGGTATGACCTCAATATGGCGCCGGTTGGCATAACGCAGGATTTCGATATAATCGGCTCTGGAATAATACCCATCAGCAACGCCGGGTTTGATCCAGGTTCCGAAAGTGGGCACTAACCGGTCGAGTTCGTTGACAGTATGTCCCCGGCGCCCGCCAACTTCAGTCAGCTCCGGCAGGGCTTCGATCTCCAGCCGCCAGCCTTCATCGTCGGTAAGGTGAAGGTGCAGCTTGTTCAATTTATAGAAGGCGATCAGGTCGATAAATTTCTTCACCGTCTCCATGGAGTGGAAATTCCGGGCCACATCCAGATGGATTCCACGATAACCGAACCGGGGATAATCTTTGATAACCGTGGCGGGAATTTCGATCCGCTCGGCCCCGGATTTAAAAATACCAACGGGCATTGCAGCGATCAAGCTTTGAACACCATAAAACACACCGGCCGGTGAATTGCCGTTGATCGATATCCCATCTTCGGGATCGATGCTGAGCTGGTAGGCCTCGGAACCACCTTCGAATTGTTCCAGTTTCAACCGGATCATGCTGCCCTCACCACTGTTAATTACTATCGGTTGTACACCAGTTAACAGTGCCAGAAAATCAGCCAGGAAACTTGCTTCATTACTTAATTCTTCATCACAAGTAATCGCCGTAGTTTTATCTATTACGGCATTTCCATCACGTACCCTAACTTCAACCGGCTGCGGCACCAACCGCGGAAACTGACCATCGACGGGTTGATAATTATTCAGATTTTCATAGTACCGCGATTGGGCCGAAGGCACCGCCAGAACATCCCGGCTGCCACGCCGGGACTGCTTCGGAAGGATCGGAGCTCCCAGTGACACATCCTGTACAATCTGCGGTGAACTGGCATTCCCATCCTGATCATTGAACACAAAATAGAAGCCGGCCGGCATGGCGGCAGCATTGATCGTAGCACTGTGTGAATTGAAACAGACTTCAATTTCTTCACCGGCGGCAATGCCCGGAAAAGACGCTGTTGGATTCATCCGGTAATAATTCCCGTTTATCCGTGTCACCGCTATTGTTTCCGATACGCTGTTCGGTGCAATTCCGTATATGAAATTGAAATACAGCGTCCAGTTGGAACCAAGGGGCGTTACTCCGTTGTTCCTGATCGTCAGGACCTGACGGAATTCATCTTCCCCATCGATATTGTACAAGAACCGCCAGGTAATGGCAAAATCCGCTCCGGAGGGATTACTCTGGTCCTTGACTACTGTTGGTATACAGCCCGCTACCAATAAAAACAGCACAGAAAGCAAAATTCTATTTTTCATCTTTTCACCTGATTAGTTAGCCATTAGGATCAGAAAGAACAGCGCTTCCGCTGTCCCATCCAGGGTGGGTTCATTGGTGGAATAATCCCAGATATCATCGTGGAATACCACCAGGTCGGATTGGAATGCAGCATAGGGATCGGGCCGTGAGAGCCGTATCCCCTTCAGCCGGCCATAGATTGAAGCGTATACCGGTCCATCGTTCAATCCGCCATTGATCGGCACATCCCATTCCAGGGTCACGGCCGTATGCGGGTAGAGCGGTGTCACCCCGCCACTGGACGGTATCCCCACAAACTGGCTTACCCCCCAGGGATTACGGCCCAGCAGCCAGTCACGGTGCGCCAGTGCCAGTTCACGATATGATTTGTCACCACTAATTTTTTCGTACAGCAGACACTGATTTATAAAAGCTGAAGCAAGGTTATTCGAACACCAGATAAATGGATGTCCCGTACCATATACGAAATTACCAGCCCGCTCGGCCACCCGTTCGATGCTGGTCCGATAATAACCGATTAACGTATCCTGCAATTGTTCGTCCACCAGGTCAAATAGGGCATAATGCCCCATATTCATGAACGGATAATATTCATAATGGCGGGCCGTATCGGCGCCCATCCAGGGATCGGTCCCCGCCAATCGTGAAAACCGGATAGCTTCTTCCAGATAAGTTTCATCACCAGTGGCCCGGTACATTTCCGCCGCTCCCCACTCCATATCATCGGCCCAGGTCACTTCATGATAGCGATAAGGTGCCCGGCAGGGTGTTCCCTCCTGGCAACCGGGCTGATCCAATCCCATCCGGTATAGTTCTATTCCGGCCTGCAGGCAGGTTTCCGCAAAGGTTGAATCGCCAAGTTCCCGCCAGATCTGATTGGCCATGGCCATGGCGGCGGCATAACGTCCCGCCAGATTGGCGATTCCGGTGGAAGTGTTCTGGTATTTACCCAGGCCCTGGGGCTCCCCGGAGGCAAAATAAGTCACACGGTAACTCCCCGGTCCCCAGCCATAGTCGGCGGAATCGGCAAAGGGCAGTTTGAATCCGATATGATCGCGGTCATCGGCCACCTGGTGAAACAACTGATCCGGCTCCGGGTGCATCTTAAGCATCCATTCCAGGCCCCATTTGGCTTCATCAAGTATATCGGGGATGTTGTTGCTGCCAGGCTTACCCACCGCATCCACTTTATCGGGGAACTTGAGCTTGGCCTCCCGGTAGGCCAACAGCAAACGGCAGACCGTATTCCCGGAGGTCATCAGGTAACGCAGGTGATCACCGGCATCGTGCCAGCCACCGGATACATCGATAAAAGTGCTGTCCGGCATGGGACCATACATCGTTTTTCCATCCTGCCGGTGGCAATATTCATCGAAAAACGGATTGTAGCCGCAGCGCTGCTGGCGGATATAGGACAACGCAATATTCTGAGGCTCATAATAAATATTTTCAGCAATGCTGAATTCCAGGGATTCGACCTCCTTTTTACGGATGACCAGTTGGTACCTTCCCGGACGGTCAAAAGCACTGAAATCTACTCGATAATGATAATCATATTCACCATGGGAACCCTGGTTCACACCTACGCGCTGAGGTCCCCAGACTACCTTCCCAGACTCGGTATCGATCAGCTCAACCCGGGCACGTTTCAAGGCCTTATCTGAAAACAGTATGGCAATCTTGGATTCGAAAGGAAGATAACCCACCTGATTTATTCGAAAATGGATATCCTGTTTGGCCCCTGCCAGTCCACTGATAAATATCAGTAACAATATCAAATGTTTCAGTCTCACTGCTTGCCCTCCAGTAATTGGTCAACGCGTTTGAAGGAATACCCGTTTTCCTTCAGATACTCAATCATTTCTCCCAACCTCCGGTAAAATTTATTTGTACGGTCAGGGTGGGTTCCGATATGGATCAACAACATGAAACCATTCAAGCCGTTTGGTTCCTGCTGTTCAAAATTAATAATACTGTCCCAGATATCCCGGGAGCTGCGGTAGTAGCTCATTGCTGGAACCGTGTAATCGGCGTGCGATAAAGTACCCGGTGTATTATTTATCAATACCCAGCCTTCCTCCCGGGCCCAGGCCGCAATGGAATCATTATACCATTCATAGGGCGGAATGAAATAAGGAGCCGAACCCGGTTCGATCCCGAACTGTGACATCAACTCATAATTGGCCTGCATGTCAGCTACGAATTCCTCCCGGCTAACTAACAGGGAATCGCGGTTTTCCCAGCTGCAGTACAGCAGATGCCGGTCCGAATGAGGTCCCAGGTAGTGCTTATCATCGATTAATCGCCTGATAACCTCTGTATTTGCCGGATCGCGATAGAAATCACCGGTGAAGAAAAAACCGGCCTTTACGGAGTATTTTTCAAGCTCATCGGCGATATACATACCACCATCGGCATAATCACCACCGGTAAATACCAGAGCCAGTTCAGGTTTTGTAGTATCGCCGCGGATTATACCTCCATGATGGAGCACATGATTGGGTGGATCAGGTTTAACACAGGATAAACCAGCCACCACCAGCATTGTAGAAAGTATTAATTTCCAGCGATCAATCATTGATCAGAGGCTAAGCTTACCCAGTATAACAGGACGGTCGGCGCCGGTAACGGTAGGTAAATTGCCATGGACACCCCTCACATTGGCCACCGCCAGAATGGCAAATCCCAAGGCTTCCTTGGCGTCGGGATCGAGACCAAAATGCTCGCTGGTAACCACCCGAGACGGTGCCAACGATTCCGACAGGCGCTCCATTATCAAGCCATGATGGACACCGCCGCCACCAACGATCAGGTAATCGGCTGAATATTGTTCCAGGAATGAACGGCAATTCGCATATATGCTGTCGGCTGTGAAAGCTGCCAGGGTGGCCAGGCGGTCATTAATTTCCAACGACAATAATTCAGCGCGGTGGGAATTCAACCATTCCAGGCCGTATTGGTCCCGGCCCGTCGATTTTGGCGGCAATGCGGTAATAAAATCATCATTGATCCATTCTTCCACCAGGACTGTATCAATAACCCCCGTAAGCGCCATTTTACCACCAGGATCGTAACCTCCACCTCGTGCCGACCGGAATGTTTCATCCAGCAGGGCCATGCCGGGACCGGTATCGAAGCCGATTACGGTTCCTTCCCCTGCCGGTGGTATCAACGTCACATTGGCCACACCACCGATATTCAGTGCTATCCGTGCCCGACTGGAATCCCGGAACAGCCATTCATCGATTCGCGGTATCAGTGGGGCTCCCGTGCCGCCGGCAGCCACATCGGCGGCCCGGAAATCGGAGATAACCGGCACACCAAGTTTCTGAGCCAGATAAGATGGTTCCCCGATCTGCAGGGTCGAGTGGCCGCTCACATGATGGATTGTCTGTCCGTGGCTCCCAACAAGATCAGGAAATTCAATCCCGTTTTCCATCAGGTAATTGTAAACCGTATCGGCATACCAGCGACCCAGATCGTAATTCAGGGCACAAACATCCTGGGTTGTACCGGTCAGCGATACCCGGATCTGATCACGAAGGTTTTCGGGAAATGAGATCGAGGTGAAATTTTCAATCTCATAGCCCAGATTTTCATTTTCCAGGCTTACCTGGGCCAGGCAGATATCCAGGCCATCCATGGAAGTACCGGACATCAAGCCGATCACCCGCAGTGATTCTTTTTCCGTCAATCTGGCCAAAACCCGGGCCGGGTTACTGTAATTCTTCATTTTTAACTTTCCTTGTCCTGGCATAGATTACCTGGTCCAGTAATTTCCCATCCTTGAAAGCACTGACCTCCGTTCGTCCTTCATATTTGTATCCGGCTTTCTCCAGCACCCTGATCGAGGGCTGATTGGTGACAAACGGTTCGGCATGGATTCGAACCAGGTTGAATTTTTCAAATGCAAAGGCCGAGATTGTCTTCACCGCTTCGGTGGTGATTCCCTGCCCCCAGAACGGTTCGCCAAGCCAGTAGCCAAGTTCCGCCGTATGGCGGTGAATATCGGTCTTGAGCATCAGTCCGATGCTACCAATAGCCTCTTTCGAATTAGCGATGGCAAACAGGGTTGGCAGCTCAAGTTTCATAGCCCGTTCGATGAATTCACGGGCATCTTTCTCAGCATAGGGGTTGGGAAACCCATCCCGCAGATTGAGCCAGATTTTACGATTGTTGGCGTACCGGGTAACAGCGTGGACATCAGCAATTATCCATGGCCGGAGACAATAATTACCGAATTTCAGGATCATCCGTCAACAGCTGTAATTTTTGTCATCCGGCGGGAAAGGATCCATCCGGCCAGCCCCGCTACCAGTCCAAACACAAGCATCCGGCTGTAAATCCCGAAGATCAGGTAGCCGATTCCGAACAGCGATCCGATCACAACCAGCACAGCCAGGATTACATTAACGATCATGGGAAATACCGCTTCCGGTTTGCGATCACCCAGGAAAGGTTTCCAGCCCGGCCCGGCTGGCCTTACTTTGTCAAAAAAGGCTTGGAGTACTGCTTTATCTTCCGTTTTAGTAAGGAAGGTGGTGGCTAACCAGACAATGGTGGTAACAATGGTCGTAAAGATCATCTTATTGGCAAAGCCCTCGAAACCCAACGATCCGGCGGCAGTACTGGCAACCAGAGCCGCCAGCATGGCACTGATCTCGCTCCAGGCGTTCACCCGCCACCAGTACCAGCGCAGCATGTATACCAGTCCGGCACCGGCTCCCAGGGACAGGATGAATTCCCAACCGCCTTTCACCGATTCGAAGAAAAATGATACCAGGATACCCGCCAGCATCATCAGAATGGTGGCGATCCGTGAGACAAATACATAATGCTTCTGGGCTTCAGCTTCCGAATTGAAGCGGTCCGCCGGTTTGATAAAACGGACATAAAAATCATTGACCACATAGGACGATCCCCAGTTGACCTGGGTGGAAATTGTGGACATGAAAGCCGACAGGAAAGCAACGGTCAACAGGCCAAGTAAACCTGAAGGTAACAGGTTGACCATCGCCATGGCATATCCTTTTTCAGGATCGGCCAGACCTGGGTACAGTATCAGTGATGCCAGGGCCACCATGATCCAGGGCCAGGGCCGCAGGGCATAGTGGGCCAGGTTGAAAAACAGGGTTGCTTTTACGGCCTCTTTCTCATTGCGGGTGGAAAACATCCGCTGGGCGATATAACCGCCACCGCCCGGTTCGGCTCCCGGGTACCAGGAAGCCCACCACTGGACTCCCAGCCAGACCAGCACTGTACTGAGTAATATTTTCGGATGCCCGATCGGTGAGAAATCCAGATAGAAATGATCGGACCCGAACCGGTTGGCCAGTCCGGCGGTCAAACCATCGATTCCACCGACTTCCTTCAAGGCGAAAAACATCAGCACGATTGCCCCAATCATGGCAATGATGAACTGGAGAAAGTCAGTTACAACAACTCCCCACAGTCCCGAGACAACGATATACATACCGGTCAGCACAAACAGGCCGATCAGAATATACCAGGAATTGATCCCGGTCATCACGCCGATCACTTTTGACATCCCCAGGGTTACCCACCCCATGATGACACAGTTGATCGGGAAGGCCAGGTATAGCGCCCGGAAACCGCGTAAAATACTGGCTGCTTTCCCGCTGTAGCGTAACTCGATCACTTCAACATCGGTGAGAACGCCGGCCCGGTGCCAAAGGCGGGCAAACAGGAATACGGTCACAAAACCGGAGAACATGAAATTCCACCAGATCCAGTTCCCGGCGATCCCGTCGGCGGCGATGATTCCGGTCACCGCCAGCGGTGTGTCCGCGGCAAAGGTCGTGGCAACCATGGAAACACCGGCCAGCCACCAGGGCATGGAACGTCCACCGGTAAAATAATCGCTGGTACTCCCTTCCGCCCGTGATTTCATTTTGATACCAACAAAGATCATCAGGGCCAGGTAGGCCAGGATGATAATAATATCTAATGTACTGAATGGCATTTCTTACCCCCTATTGTGTTGAATCATCTGTTGATTCGGCAGATTGCCAGCGCTGGCGCCAGGTCAGATTTGGATTCTGAACATCGAAGCCCAGCTCTTCATAAACAGCGGAATGAATCCGCTGGCGCCAGTCAAAATAATTCGGCGATTTCCAGGAGCGGTTCGGATGAACAGCATTGGTCAGCAGAACAACCACGATATCGTTATCGGGATCGATCCACAGCGACGTCCCGGTAAATCCGGTGTGCCCGAAAGCGTTATCACTGATGTAGACCCCGCCGGAGGCATTATCGCTGGGACTGTCCCAGCCCAGGCAGCGCGAACTGCCTTCGATTACGTTGGCTCGCTTCGTAAACAGTTCCACCGTCTCCGGTTGGAAAATCCGGATGTCGTCAAGTTCTCCTTCGTTCAGCATCATCCGGGCAAAACGGGCCAGATCTTCGGCGGTGGAAAACAATCCCGCATGGCCGGCCACGCCACCCAGGCTGTTAGCATTTTCATCGTGGACATAACCATGAACTAATTTGCCATCCGGATCGATTTCGGTCGGCACGATCCGATACAGTTTTCTCTTACAGGGCGTATAACCGGTGGCAGCCATTCCCAGTGGTGTAAATACCTCTTGATCAACATATTCGTCCAGTCCCATTCCCGTGAGCTGTTCGACGATTTTTCCCATGGTAATTATTCCAATATCGGAATAAACCGTTTTCAATCCTGGTTTCCGGTCCAGACTGGTAGCAAAGATTTCCGCCACACGGTCCTCGATTGAACCATCAATCCTGTAGTACTGCTTGAAGGGTGGTAAACCGGTGGTATGGGTCAGCAGATGTTTCACCGTGACCTGTTTTTTGGCACGATCCCTGAAAAATTTCTTACCCCTGAATTCAGGAATGTATTGCACGACTTTTGCGTCCAGGACAAGCAGGCCGTTTTCATGCAGTTTGGCTGCTGCCGAGGTGGTGGAAATGACTTTTGTGATCGATGCCAGATCGAAGATATCATCACGGCGGGTGCTTATTTTGCGGTCGTAGGTATGGTAACCGGTGGCATCAAATACGATCGTCTCACCCTTACTCCGGGCCAGCAGAACCCCGCCGGGCCAGGCTGAATCGGAGATGGCCTGTTCCATCAGACACATAAGATTGGCAGCCCGTTGGTCGATTGGTTCGATTTCCGGCTCACGATCAATATATCTGGTGAAATAATCCAGATGTTCCGGCAAAGCTGCGGTCCAGTAATCCCAACTGTGCCCCCCGGGTTTCTCAATATAATTGTGCTCCACGCCGGCCGCTTCCAGCCGCTGGTGCAGATCACGATTGTGTTCGATAAAGGCATCCTCGGTTCCGCAATCGATTAGCAGACCTATATCAAGCTCTGCCAGGGACGGAACCTGTTCGACCAGTGAACCCTGGTTCCAACGCTCCGGATTCTTTTCGTATGAACCGATCTTTTCAGCCAGTTCATATTTCTTGGTAGTAGCTGTCAGGTCCACTACACCACTCATGGTAGCGGCGGCGCAATACTGTTCGGGATTCTGCAGCGTCAGATAAAGGGCACCGTGTCCCCCCATACTCAGACCGGTTATGGCCCGGCCGTCCTGTCGGTCGACTGTAGGATAATTATCATCGATCCAGCGCACCAACTCCCGCCCGACCCAGGTGGCATACTGGCTCTTTTTTACCAGTGGACTGTCAAAATACCAGCTGTTATAATCACCATCGGGACAGACCAGAATGAACTGGTGCAGATCAGCAAGCGTCCTCAGATCCATATGATTAATCCAGTCAAAAGGACCACCGCTGTAGCCATGAAGAATATAAACCACCGGGAATTCAGTCTGGCTATCCTGATAATCCTCCGGTGTCACCACCACCGTGGTCATTTCCCGATCCATGGCATAGCTGACCGCGGTAACCGTGTCAACTTGAGCCGCTGAAAGGGCAGTAAATAGAAAAAGAACTCCCGCAAAGAAACGCCTGGCCATTGTTTTCTCCCTTTTTTGTAAGGGGTAAAGTTCGGTTAAATATTTCAAAAATGGTAACTGACAATTTCATTCCGGTCAGTGTAATATCCAGGGTAGTAATTTTGCTTTAAATAACAGGAATCAATTTAATTCACAATGGAAACCACCATAGTTTTACATCTCCCCAAAGTTGATACGCAGTCGCCAGATGCGTTTCAAGCTACCCTGAATTCAATTTTCTCTCAATCAAATACCGTCCAGGCAGTGTACTGTCTATCGGGCTCTGATTCAACTGACTTGCCGAAGGAATACGCTGACAAGGTTACGATTATCGATGTACCAGACGATAACCAATCCTATGCTTTGAACATGGCCCTGGAAAGCTGTGACAGTGATTATTTCATGTATCTGGACAACCGCTCGAATCCGATCACCCTGAAAGAAGCCTGTCTCGATATGTTTCTTCTGACCGCCCACCGCAACCGCTATGCCGGAATGGTCTATGCCGAGTATGAGTTGAAAGACGGTGATACCATATCGGAACCGCACCTCCTCCATCATCATGCCGGCCGTCTGCGGGATAACCAGGATTATGGTAAAGTATTCTTTTTCAATGTGGATGCCCTCGATGAGATCCATGGCTTTGATGAATCACTGGATTACAACGCCCTTTATGATATCCGCCTGAAACTGAGCGTCAATTATGACCTGATCCGGGTTGCCAATAAATACAGTGGAGCCCTTTACCAGGTCCATGCCGCCGGAAAATCAGCCAATGTTTTCGATTACCTGCTGGCCGGCAAGGATGTTCAGCTGGAAGCCGAGGCGGTAATCACGGAACATCTGAAAAGGATCGGTGCCTACCTCGAACCCGGTTTCGGATATTTACCACGTCCTGAAACCGATTCCTCTGCGACCCTGAAGGCATCCGTGATTATCCCGGTCAATAACCGCCCGGAATTCATCGGCACAGCCATTGCCAGCATCCAGGATCAGACCGTCAAGGAAATCGAGGCGATCATCGTTGTGAATGGTGGCCCGGATGACCCGACGATTCCGGAAGTCAAGCGCTACCAGGAAGGCGGCGATCTGTATGACGCCGATAAACCGGCTGTACAGCTGGTGGTGATCGATATCAATAATATCGGTTTCTGCCTGAATATGGGTGTCCGCCATGCCCGCGGCGAATACTATGTCCAACTGGATTCCGACGACCGGCTCAAGTCCGATGCAGTAGAAAAAATCCTGGCATTATTCGATTCCGATCCCGATATCGGAATGGTAATAGGCTCCTACGAAGTCTGGGAAAAGAAGGCCGACGGTGAGCTGGTCCGGATGGAAGAAATTCCGGTGGTTACTCATGATGAATGGACGGAAAAGAACGGCCGCAACAACCTGCTGCGGATCAATGGTGCCGGTGCTCCCCGGTCGATTCCGATCCCGGTAATCCGGTCCATGGGATATTTTGGCATCAACGACGATCCCTATGCCCGCAATTATGGCGAAGACTATGATATGGTGCTCCATATCTCTGAAAAACATAAGATCGGACGGATTTACGACCCCATTTATGAAGTCATCCGTCACGCCGGAGGAACCGATCATGCCATCGATCCGATAACAGTGGATCGAAATGATGATGCCAAGGACTGGATGCGCCTGGAGGCGATCAAACGCCGCAAAAACCAAAATCGCAGGAAATAAATATGACTGAAAAGCTACTGTTGGTGGGCTTGGACGGTGGCGCTACCAAAATCAGCGGGTGGACGATCGATCTGGATATCGATCAATTCCGGTTTTCTTTGGGCAGTACCAATATACAGAAAAGCTACCGTGATTACCCTGAATTCGATGAAAATTTCAAATCGGCCGATATCAAATTACAATTGAATGAATACGGCAGCGGTACAATCAGTCCCGGCAAGGACGAAATAAGACAATCCCGGGCCTACACCCAGGCCTGCAACGCCGTGATTGCCGGAATCGCCAGTGAATATCCGGGCAGTAAATTACTCCTGGGACTGGGAATGCCGGGCCTTAAGACGTCCGACCAGCGTGGGATAGCCGTATTATTGAATGGTCCCCGCATTCCCGATTACGCCGCCACGGTTGAAGCGGCGGTGGAAATCATGGGGATCGATCTGGCAGCCCCGATTTTCCGGATCGGCAGTGACGCTGATTATTGCGGTATCGGTGAAGAATATTCCGATGGCGGCGGTTTCAAGAAAACCGAAAATGCCTACTACCTGGGCGGCGGCACAGGAACGGCCGATGCCCTGAAACTGAACGGCAGCCTCATGCCATTGGACCAGACCAAAACCTGGCTGGCCAAGACCTGGGAAATGAAGAATGACAAGGATATCTCCCTGGAACGCTATTCCTCAGCAGGCGGTATTCAGTCGATCTACAGCACCTATTCGGGAATCAGTATTGAAGACTTGAATATTCAGCAGGTTTATCCCGATCAAATATTGAAACGGGCCCTGGCCGGCGAAAGTGCGGCCCTGGATACATACAATGATATCAGCCACTATCTGGCGCAACTGCTTTTCGAACGAATCAGCACAATCTACTCCGGTTGGAAAAACAATTTTGAATTCATGAATCCCAACCGGGACAATCTGGAATCCGACCATCCTTTCCAGGGGACATTGTTATCAGGGATTATTATCGGCCAGCGATTGGGTACGCTGCTGGAATCATCCAGGGATACTGCCCTGTTCTATAAACCACTGATGGCTGACCTGGCGAAAATGATCGCCGATTCAGACCTGGCCGCTGAATTTAAAGACCACTATCTGGTTAAAGGAGAATTCAACCCGGATTTAATTACCAGCTCGAACCTTCGGGAAGCACCGGCCATGGGTGCCGCCATCGATGCCTACCTGAACTTCAAAAAGCGGACCTGATATGCTAACAAAAGGCCTCATTCCTTCTTCCGAACCACTGCTCCGTGTCGGAATAACCCTGCCAGAGGATCAACAGGAAGAAATAAGCATCGTCTTCCCCGATCCCAATATTTATAATGTGTTCCCGAGTAAATTCAAGCAATCCGGCGACAGCCTGACGATTGCCATCCGGGATGGTGAATTATGTATCGGTGACCTGCGGGTTCATAAGATCGATATCAAACGTTCACCGACGGCCAATAACCTGGACAATCCCATGATCGTAAAAAATGTGATCGCCGGACGGGATTTTCACTGGAAAAAGGCTATTGATGTAAGCCTGCTGGGTGATCTGGAAATCCGTGTTGTGGATGGTAACATCCTGGCAATCAACGAGCTTCCCATCGAGCAATATCTCATGTGCGTGGCCACCTCGGAGATGAGTGCCGAATGTCCGATTGCCCTGATCGAGTCGCAGACCATCGTGGCGCGGGCCTGGATGCTGGCTAATGTGGAGCAGAAACATGTCAAGCAGGGTTTTGATGTCTGCAACGACGACTGCTGTCAGCGCTATCACGGTACGGGGAACCTGACCCCCCAATCCATTCAAGGCGCCGTATCCACCCGTGGACAGGTCATCATGTACGAAGATCAAATCTGCGACGCCCGCTATTCCAAATCCTGTGGCGGTATGATGGAAACCTATGAAACATTATGGGAGGGTGATCCCCTGCCCTACATGCAGAATATTATTGATGCCCCCCATACCTTCACGTGGGATAACCTGCCATTATCGGAAGAAGAGAATTTGAAACAGTGGGTCGATGCTGATTTGAAAACCTTTTGCAGCCCCCAGGTCGTTCCGGAGGAAGGTTTGACCAAATATATCGGGGGCGTCGATGAAGAAGGCCAGTATTTCCGCTGGGAATTCGCCTATTCACAGGATGAACTGACCAGTATGCTCAATTCAAAACTTGACCTTGATGCCGGTGCTATTACAGCCGTTCATCCTCTCAACCGGGGTGGTTCGGGGCGCCTGAATAAAATAAAGATTGAATATCTTGATGAGTCCGGTAATCCCGGATCAGTGGTAGTTGACAGTGAATACCGAATTAGGCAGGTCATGCATCCCAGCTTCCTTTACAGCTCAGCCTTCTATATTGAGACCGAAGGTGATGAAATACCAACCAGATTTATATTGCGGGGAGCCGGCTGGGGACATGGTGCCGGGCTCTGCCAGATCGGTGCTCTGGGAATGGCTCTCAGGGGCTACCATACCGAGAATATTTTAAAACATTATTATCCGGGCAGCCGTCTGGTTAACCTCTACTCCTGATAAGGATCACATATGAGCAATACGTCGACCGCTAAAAAACGATCACCCTGGTTCTGGATTCCTTCCCTCTATTTTGCTGAAGGTATACCCTATGCTGTTGTGATGCTTATCTCAGTGGTAATGTACAAACGAATGGGTATTTCCAATGCTGCAATTGCTTTATACACCAGTTGGCTGTATCTGCCCTGGGTAATTAAGCCCCTCTGGAGTCCGATTGTCGATATCCTGAAAACCAAGCGCTGGTGGATTGTTATCATGCAGGTCATGATCGGAGCCGGCCTGGCCGGTGTGGCCCTCACAATTCCCGTGCCGGGCTTCTTCAAGTTAACCCTGGCCTTCTTCTGGCTCCTGGCTTTCAGTTCAGCCACCCATGATATCGCCGCCGATGGCTTCTATATGCTCGGTCTTTCCAGGCATGATCAGGCTTGGTTCGTAGGTATCCGCAGTACCTTCTACCGGATTGCCATTATCTTCGCCCAGGGTGTCCTGGTGATGTTTGCCGGGTTTATGGAAAGCACTACCGGACTGCCCAGTGTTGAGACCACTGTTTCGGCCGTCCAGGGTGTTGAGCAGGGCGAACTGATCGATTTTCAGACAGTTGATTACACCGCTCAAGATGGCGCCCTCCAAATACAAACATACCCGGAAAATCTGGCGATCCCGCTAGCCGCCCGTTCAGCCACCCAGGTCGATTCACTAGTGAGTTTCGCCAACCGCTGGAACAGTAACCGCGGTACTACTGAAGATTTAAATATATACTTTAATGATATCTTGCCAAATATCGGTATTAATGATGATAACACAACCGGTAATATCGGCGTATACCTGATTGGCCTGTCACAAAAACCCACCACAGATGAGGACGTAGTCGTCAATTTCGGCCAGAGTTCCGGAGATAAAAGCATCGCCATGGTCACCGATACTCGTCTGGTTTTCACAACAACTGACTGGAATAAACCGGCCATAGCGGTGGTCAAACTGGACCCACAACTGAAGCAACCAACTTTTGCAGTTTATAAGGCAACAGCCGGTAACATTCCCCTGTCCTGGATGCTGACCTTTTTCATCATGGGCGGCATGTTCATTGTATTCTTCATCTATCACCGTTTTATGCTGCCGCGCCCGGATGGCGACCTGCCGGTTCATGGTGAGACCAGCAATTTCCTGACCGATTTCCTGGAAGTATTTAAAGCCTTTTTCACCAAGGAAAAGATTGTTCTCACAATTTCATTTATCCTGATTTACCGTTTCGGCGAGGCCCAATTGGTTAAGGTAGCTCCCCTGTTTATGCTCGATACGATCGAAGCCGGCGGTATGGCCCTGACCACCGGCCAGTATGGCTTCATCTACGGCACTCTCGGCGCCCTGGCCCTTACCCTGGGAGGAATCGTAGGGGGTTTCATGGCCGCCAAGCATGGACTGAAATTCTGGATCCTGTGGATGGCCCTGGCAATGAAACTGCCTGATGTGGTCTACGTCTACCTCTCCTATGCCCAACCGGACAGCTTTGCCCTGATCGCATCCTGTGTGGCCGTCGAACAATTCGGCTACGGTTTCGGTTTCACGGCCTACATGCTGTTTATGATAACCGTGGCCGAAGGCAAGCATAAGACCGCCCATTATGCACTCTGTACGGGCTTTATGGCCCTCGGTATGATGATACCCGGCATGTTCAGCGGCTGGCTGCAGGAACAGATCGGCTACCAGATGTTTTTCCTCTGGGTGCTGCTGTGCACGATTCCCGGACTGGTCATGATTAAATGGCTGCCCATCGATCCTGAATTTGGAAAGAAAAGAGCCAACCAGGAGTAGATAATGGTTGAAAAACAACAACGTTTTGTGGCCCTGGACGCCTTCCGTGGTCTGACAATAGCCCTGATGATTCTGGTAAATACACCGGGCAGCTGGGGACATATCTATGCCCCTCTCCGGCATGCCAAATGGAACGGTTGCACACCCACCGACCTGGTATTCCCGTTCTTCCTTTTCATCGTTGGTGTGGCCATGGCCTTTTCATTCAAGAAATTCGATTATAAATTGACTGCCCCGGCTGCCAAAAAGATTATCTGGCGAATGATATCAATTTTCGTGATAGGTCTCTTGTTGAATGCCTTCCCTTTCATTCGCCAGGACTGGGATTATTCATCATTCCGGATCATGGGAGTACTGCAGCGCATCGCCCTCTCCTATGGCATCGCCGCCCTGCTGGTCCTGTGGCTGCCACAGAAGAAGCAGCTGATTGTCGGTGGTTCAATCCTGGTCGGTTATTGGCTGATTATGTGGATCGGCGGCACCGGCCCCGAACCCTTCAGCCTGATGCATAACTTCGCCAATAAATTCGACCTGGCAATTCTTGGTGACAATCATGTCTACCACGGTTACCGGAACGCGGCTGGTGAGCGGGTAGCTTTCGATCCTGAGGGATTATTCAGCACCCTCCCGGCGATTGTTACCGCCATGCTGGGTTACCAGATCGGTACCCTGATCCAGTCGGCCAAAGACCAGCATAAAAACCTCAAACGGCTGTTAATTGTCGGTGGCGCCCTGGTGGTTGCCGGTCTGATCTGGAGCCTGTTCTTCCCGATCAACAAGCCGATCTGGTCCAGTTCCTACGTCCTTTTCACCGGCGGACTGGCGACCCTGTTCCTGACCCTGTGCATCTGGGTAATCGACATCAAAGGTTATAAGAAGCTGGCCTGGCCCTTCGTGATTTTCGGCTCCAACTCAATCTTCGTGTTCGCCGCTTCCGGATTATGGGCTAAAACAATCGTCCGGATCAAATATACCCTGGGTGAAGAGACCGTTTCGGCCTACACTTACCTTTACAAGACCGTCTTTGTGCCACTGGCCGGCAACCTGAACGGATCCCTCCTGTTCGCCCTCAGCCATATCATGATGTGGTGGCTGATCCTGTACTGGCTGGACCGGAAAAAGATTTACATTAAAATCTGATTGAACTCCGAGGCCGTCTTCAAACGACGGCCTTTTTAATAACAATTCTATTGTTTGATGACATGCAATTATCTAAAATCCACTCATCAAACCAGGGAGGGTTGTACTTATACCAACCCGAATATCAGGACTAAATCCATCATAATAAGCGACCTCTGTTATGAATGAAACCATTGATACAATTTTAAAACGCCATTCGGTCCGCGCCTACCAGGACCGGCCAATCGATCCCGAACACCAGGATCAGATTCTGACCGCCGCCTTCCGGGCCCCTACGGCCGGGAACCTGATGCTGTATTCCATAATCCGGGTCAGCGACCAGATGATGAAGGAAAAACTGGTGGCTTCCTGCGATCATCAGCCCTTTATCGCCCAGGCACCCCTTGTGCTGGTTTTTCTGGCTGATTACCAACGCTGGTGGGATGCCTTCATGGCCTCGGAAGTACCGAAATTCTGCCAGGACAATAACCAGGAATTACGTACTCCTGCCGAAGGAGATTTGCTGCTGGCCTGCTGTGATGCCCTGATCGCCGCCCAGAATGCGGTGATTGCCGCAGAAGCACTGGGGATCGGCTCCTGCTATATCGGCGATATTATGGAGAATTATGAATTCCATCAGCAGTTGTTCGACCTGCCACCCTATGTTTTTCTGATCACCATGCTTTGTCTCGGTTACCCGAAAAATCCAAAACCGCCCAAAAAACTGCAGCCCCGCTATCCCAAGGAATACATTCTCCACGAAAACACCTATCAGAGATTCAACCCGGAAGTGCACCGGGAAATGCTAACCGAGCGCAGCCCCCGGCAATTCCATGGGAATGCCACCAATTTCGGACAGCATATCTACAGCATGAAATTCTCTGCCGATTTCACCAGGGAAATGACCCGTTCCGTGCGAGCGGCCATCGACCGCTGGACCAAAAGCCAATGAGAAATTGGATATGAAAACAGCTCAATGGATCGGAATACCGCTGTCGGTAATAGCAGTATTGATCATAGCTTTCCTGATCGTGGCCCCTCCATTGGTGGAAAAATCTATGAACAAGGTCATGGGCGAAAACCTGATCAACCTGTTGCTGGAGCAGTTGCCTGAAGGTTGATTTTTAGAATAAGTACGTTTCGTTAATTTCTTATTATTAATAACTTTCTCTTGCATTCCGACCAAGGGCGGCGGTAAACTGTACAAATTATTGCGGGGATTAGTAAAATGATCATTATGCAATCCAGGCGAAAATTAATCTACAGTCTGATTTTCCTGGTATTATATCCGGGCTATGGTAATAGCGTTAATCAACATATTGACATCGATGACCAGCTGATACAATTCGAAAGTACCCTCCCCGGCCTGCTGCAAAAATATAAAGTTCCCGGAGCAGCGGTTGCATTCATTCAAAATGATGGAATCGCCTGTACCTGTGGATACGGTTTTGCCGATAAGCAAAATGGGATTATAATTACAAACCAGACCGTATTTCAGGCCGCTTCAATATCAAAGCCGGTCACCGCCTGGGCGGTAATGAAGCTGGTGGAATCCGGAAGACTCGATCTGGATACACCAGTGGAAAAATATTTGACCCGCTGGTTTCTGCCACCGTCAGAGTTCGATCATTATGGAGTAACTATCCGCCGAATCTTAAGCCACACCGCCGGCCTGTCGCTGGGTGGTTTCCCAGGCTTCGATCCCCAGACAAAAATACCGGCCCTGGAAGCAGCGTTGGCGGGAGAAAACAGCAGTCAGGCGGCAGTGCAGATATTCAAGGAACCGGGCTCCGAATTTGACTATTCCGGCGGTGGCTATATGCTGCTGTCCCTGATCGTGGAAGAAGTAACCGGCGAACAATTCGAAGATTATATCCGGCGGGAAGTCCTTTTACCCCTGGGTATGGTGAACAGCGGCTATGCCTGGACCGAAAAACTGCGGCAATCAACAGCCATCGCTTATGACAAATTTGGCATGCCCCGGCCGAATTACCTGTTCAGCAGCAAGGGAGCGGCCAGTCTGTACACCACTGCCGGCGACCTGGCAAGATTCTTAGCGGCCCACTGGCCCGGACCGGCTGGCGAACCAATTGGCCGCGGTATCCTGAAACCTGAATCCATCGCCCTGATGACAGCACCGGCCACTCCGCTGGTGGGCGATATCAATTTATTCTTCGATAAAATGGGTCTGGGATATTTCATTGATGAGCAAGCCCGGCTGATTGCCCACAGCGGGTCCAACAGGGGCTGGCGAAATATCTTTGCCCTGCACCCTGAAACCGGTGATGGAATCATTGTTCTCACTAACAGTGATAACGGCCGTAACCTGTATGTGGATCTTTTGGGACAATGGTCCCGGCAGATCGGAATACCTACACCGAAAATCTGCCGCTTTTATACCCGCATTTTCCGGATTTCGGCGTCATTGGCAGCGGTATTGCTGGCCGGACTGGCAGCCTTTGTTCTGGCTGGTATTCGAAGCCACTCCTGCCGACAGCGCACTTTTCTCTTCCGGAATCCGTCTCTGCCAGCCGCAAGAATACTCTTTCGCATACTGTTCCGGATTCTTTTACCGCTCATTCTGCTTTTTATCTGGT
This sequence comes from uncultured bacterium, assembly GCA_964410945.1. Classification (GTDB taxonomy): domain Bacteria; phylum Fidelibacterota; class Marinisomatia; order Marinisomatales; family TCS56; genus CAYPJE01. The sequence continues at coordinate 69,022 of CAYPJE010000007.1, read as the reverse complement.
CCTTGCTGTTCCAACCGCTCCTGGCGGATTTATCCCCGTTGACAGCCGGCTGGTTCATAGCTGGCATCTCCGGCTGGACCATCATGGCAATGCTCACAGGTTTGTATCCAAAACTTGAGGAATAAAATCAAATAGAGGAAAAAATGGATTTATACAATTTGATAAGCAACCGGGAAAGTGTCAGGGATTATGACCCGGACAGAAAAATTGACGATAGTATTCTAAAGCGAATATTGAACGCGGGTAGGCTGGCGCCATCGGCCTGTAATAACCAGCCCTGGACATTCCTGCTGGTTTCATCGGACAAGATGCTTGAAAAAGTACGGCCCTGCTACCATAAACCGTGGTTCAAACAGGCTCCGCATATTCTGATCATTATCGGTGATAAATCAAAATCCTGGGTGCGGTCGTATGACGGCTATAATTCCATCGAGACCGATCTGACGATTGCCATGGATCATATCATTCTGGCGGCGGAAAATGAAGGTGTGGGCACCTGCTGGATCGAGGCCTATGATCCTGAAAAACTGGCGGCAGCCGTTGGGCTGAAGGAGAACGAGGTGATTTATTCGATCACTCCGCTGGGTTATCAGAACAAGGGCTACCGGAAACACGGACAGAAGAAACGTAAACCGCTGGATGAGGTTGTTAAAATAGTCTGATCTGTCTTTTTCCGGTGTCTCAACCAGCCGGACCGTACGTTTTACCGCGCTCAAACGACCGTTTTAGCTGACCCAATCGTGCATTTTACCATACCCAATCGTGCATTTTACCATACCCAATCGTCCGTTTTACCATACCCAAAAGGGCGTTTTAGCCAGGTCAATTGTGCTTTTTACCACACTCAAACGACCGTTCCAGCTGACCCAAACGGTCGTTATACTTAGCCCAATCGACCATTTCACTTGGCCCAAACGGTCATTTTAGCAGTACAGACCGCACTTTCGCTTGGTCTCGCGAACTTGTCCCCGAAGTGGAAATCTCTCAATTGACAGAGCCCCCATGTCCTCGTGCTGAGTGGATAAATTGAACAACAAAGCTTTATCCATCGTAGTTACAGTAATGGAACATAGATGGAGATATTTACTTCCCCTGGCAACGACCGGAAAGATTGCTTCGCTGCGCTCGTAATAATATTGATACTTTTCATTCTGGTCTAATAGTCAAAATACATCGAGAATCTCAAATCATAAATCATCGTAGGGGCACGGTACATCTACATTTCAACTTCGATGCACAGGCGTGTCGTGCACGGGTGGAGGTATCCTTTTTACAAACCTCTTTCAATTTCAGAACAACCAACAGGGAATATCGATTTTAGAATTTTCCATCCCGACTCTCATTGCCAAAACTTCATAATTCATCATTCGTTAATCCTTGTTCTGTGATGGAGCCCCACGGGCGAGCCCGTGCCTGCACGACGTAGCTGTTTTCGGCACGCAGGCGTGGTCTTCTGCGAAGGCGGAAAAAAAAAGCCCCTCCGGAGAGGGGCTTTGCATTGTTCGGATTAATACATTCCGTCCATGCCACCGGGAGGCATCGGCGGTGCTGGCGGATCCTTTTCAGGAATCTCGGTCACCACTGCTTCGGTGGTCAGCAACAATCCGGCGATTGAAGCGGCATTTTCAACGGCTACACGGGCAACTTTGGTGGGATCGATGATACCGGCTTTGAACATGTTCACATATTCTTCGTTGCGGGCATCGAAACCGTAGTCACCATCGTTTTCCTGTACTTTCTGGACCACAATTGACGGCTCCATACCGGAATTGGTTACGATCTGGCGGATCGGTTCCTGCAAGGCGCGGCGCATGATATTCACACCAACCTGCTGGTTATCGGAAACATCAACTTTATCCAGGGATTTGATCGAACGCAGCAGAGCGACACCACCACCGGGGATGATACCTTCTTCTACGGCAGCGCGGGTGGCGTGCAGGGCATCTTCCACGCGGGCTTTCTTCTCTTTCATTTCCACTTCGGTGGGCGCACCGGCATACAGTACGGCTACACCGCCGGACAGTTTGGCCAGGCGTTCCTGCAGCTTCTCACGGTCGTAATCGGAGGTGGTCTTTTCGATCTGAACCTTGATCTCATTGATCCGGCCCTTGATGGTGGCGGTATCGCCTGAGCCATCGACGACGGTGGTATTATCTTTATCAGACACTACCCGTTTGCAGGTTCCCAGGAAATCCAGAGTGGCATTTTCCAGTTTATAGCCTTGCTCTTCGGAAATAACCGTACCACCGGTGAGGATGGCGATATCTTCCAGCATGGCTTTACGGCGGTCACCGAATCCGGGAGCTTTAACGGCCAGTACTTTGAAAGTACCACGCAGTTTATTGACTACCAGGGTGGCCAGGGCTTCCCCTTCCACATCTTCGGCGATGATCATGATGCTGCGACCGGCCTGGACCACTTTTTCCAGAATCGGCAGCAGGTCTTTCATGTTGCTGATCTTCTTATCATGGATAAGGATATAAGGATCTTCCAGTTCGGCTTCCATTTTTTCCGAATTGGTTACAAAATATGGTGACAGATAACCACGGTCGAACTGCATACCTTCTACCAGTTCCAGGTAGGTTTCGGCGGTTTTACTTTCTTCGATCGTGATTACGCCATCTTTGCCAACGTTGTTAAAAGCTTCGGCAATTTTCTGACCGATCTCTTTATCGTTGTTGGCGGAAATGGTTCCAACCTGGGCCACCTTCTCAGGATCGATACCGATTTCCTGGGTCTGGCTTTTCAGATTTTCAACAATTATTTTGGCAGCGGCATCGATACCACGCTTGATTGACATGGGATTGGCACCGGCAGTTACGTTGCGGATACCTTCGGTGATGATGGCCTGGGCCAACACGGTGGCGGTGGTGGTTCCATCACCGGCTACGTCGGAAGTCTTGGAAGCAACTTCGCGCACCATCTGGGCACCGACGTTTTCCATTTTATCTTCCAGATCAATTTCCTTGGCAACCGAGACACCATCTTTGGTGATCGTCGGGGCACCGAATTTCTTTTCGATTACGACATTACGTCCTTTAGGACCCAGGGTAACCTTGACGGCATCAGCCAGCTTATCGACGCCGGCTTTCAGACCATTACGGGCTTCCAGATCATAAGTAATTTCTTTTGCCATTATCTTCCTCCTTTACAGGACAGCGAGAATATCACTCTCGCGCATAATTAAATAATCGGTTCCATCGATATTGATCTCGGTACCGGAATATTTTCCATATAGTACCACGTCACCGGCTTTAACGGTCATTTTAACCAGACTGCCGGAATCGCTGACTTTACCTTCACCAACAGCGGCTACTGTGCCCTGCTGGGGTTTCTCCTTGGCCGTATCCGGCAGAATGATTCCGCCCTTGGATGTTTCTTCGGCAGGAGATGGCTCGACTACAACGCGGTCGGCCAGGGGTTTCAGTTTTAAACTCATAGTTTAACTCCTGTTTAATTACTGTTTTATTTACTACAATTTTTATGTGAAAGAAAAAACCTGCTAAATGCAGCGCTGAAATTAATCTAAGTAGAATCAACTGTACAATCGATATTTAGCACTCCTTAGTTTAGAGTGCTAACGAATAATTTATTTAATAAGTTCCTTAAACGCCGGTACTGCCAAAACCTCCGCTCCCCCGGCTGGTATCGGTCAACTCTTCCACCAGTTCAAAGGTGATCGGAGAACCATTCATAGCCACCAGCTGGAACAGACGCTGGCCCGGCTCAACCGTGAATGGTTTATCACGAATATTATCCACTGCCGCCATGATTTCACCACGGTAGCCGCCATCGATCAAACCGATTGAATTGGCCATCCGCAGGGGTGTCTTTGATATACTTGACCGGGGTATCAAATAATATGGCTCGCTCGATCTTGTTTCACACGAGATCTGTAAATGCAGCAGTTCAGTAGTCCGGGGAGCGATCGTCAGCCGGTCAATGACAAATAAATCCAGCCCTGCATCACCGGGGTGAAAATGTTTATGATTTCGGTAATATTCGGCTACTCTGCTGTTGAATGGTCGTATCAGTATATCCATTTATTTCGCTCGATTCGTAAGTGTTATTTAAGCAATACTATCTTTTGTGAATTGAATCCGCCGGTGTATTCCATTCGGATGAAATATACCCCGGAGGGTACCAGCCTGCCAGCAGCATTGTATCCATTCCATTGGAGATCATGCTCCCCGATGTGGTAGAAATCCTGATAATTCCATACCAGTTCACCCAGCAGATTATAAACCGAAAACCTGATCCAGTCCTGATTGCTGACCGCAAAAGGAATCGTTACGGCGCTATTGAACGGATTCGGGTAAGCGGGCCACAGGCTGAACCGCTCAGGAATCACCGGCTCATGGCCATTATTCATATAGGTAACCATCTTCAGTATCCAGTCATTGGGATCAAGGACCACTCTTTCCACAACGCTGTTTCCCGGCAGCGCAATTTGAAATGATTCATTAACCTGGCTGTTTTCCACCACTTGGATGAATGTTGTATCATTACAGATAACCTGCAAATCAATCGGCATCCTGAAGAAGGTCCCAGTCGTTTGCGTCTGGGTAACTGATATAGTAACGGTGTCCGCGGATTGAATCCATCCCAAGGTATAATCCGGGAAATATTCCCCATAGATCCACTGGTCGAAATAATACTCAAGATCGATTCCGGCCACCGTTTCGCACAGATCCCTGAACTGTTCAGTTGTTATGGAATTATGTCGTAAATCAGGTGCGTTGGCATAGGCCTTGAGAATATCGAAGAACGTACTGTCACCAACTACATGCCGCAACATATGCAGTACCCAGGAGGCCTTGTTATAGCTGAGATTCTTACTGAAAATCACACTGGTCGATACGGGATTATCAACATAGATCGTACCACCATAATAATAGACATTATTCATCATATCCTGATGATAGGCCTCCCAGCCGTATTGGGATTCCCACCACAAGGCCTCGGCATAGGTGGCAAATCCCTCGTTGAGCCAAATATGGTGGAAACTGGCACAGGTGATCATATCACCCCACCATTGATGAGCCAGTTCGTGGGCAATAAGGCTCTCGCTCCAGCCCCCCAGGCTGGTAATCGTCTGGTGTTCCATGCCCCCACCCCAGCCGAATTCGGCATGACCGTATTTTTCATCGATGAACGGATATTCACCAAACAGACCGGAAAAAACAGTCAGCATATCAGTTGTCTTCAGATAATCATTATAAACCGTATCGTAATAATCCGGCCTGACATAAAATTCGATTGGCATTGTGTCGTTGCCGGCAGAAACATACTGGTCGTACCAGACCAGATAGGGATGAATCGCCACCGAAACCAGGTATGTGACAATCGGGTAGCGTTCCTGCCAATAATATTTACGGTATTCTTCACCAATATCCATGGTACCAACCAGGACACCATTGGAGGCAACGATCAACGGATTGGGTACGGTAACCACAATATCCACCGAATCGGCTTTGTCGGCCGGGTCGTCCTTGCAGGGCCACCAGGAACGGGCACCGTAGGGTTCTGACAGACTCCAGATCCAGGGCTGGCCGTTATAGGAACTGAATTCAAACGATCCGAAACCACTGGCCTCGGGCTGGCCGGAATAGGATATTTTAACCCGGACCATCCCGGACCTGATAGTGTCAGGGACGGGAATATGTACGAAATCATTGACCCTGGTATGTTCAACAACCAAACCATTCATTTCGGTGCTGGAAACCGTCATATTGCTGACCAGATCGAGTTCAATATAGGTTATGGAGGAATCAACCAATTCAAAATCACCTATCACACTGCCAGAGACAGTTTCGGCGCCCGGATCAATCGTGATATCAATTAAATAATATTTGGCATCAATTTTAGCCTGCTCGTCGGTAGCCCTGCGGGCTGTACTTAAAGTCTGCAGAGCAGATTTAGCATGACTGCAGGGTGCCTTGGTTTCATGGAAATCTTCCTGGGCATGGGATATTGCCATCGTGATCAGTAGAATAATGGTCGTTTTCTTCATAATAATTGATATATCAACAGCTCGAATTTACACGGCATCATGGATTAAATCGACCATCGATACAGGTTGACAGACTGGCATCCACGGTTTATTATTTAGCATATGAAATATCTGCATATCCTGCTATTTCTGATTGTCATTCCAATAACAATCGCTGGACAGCCAACCGATACATATCGTATTCAACGATCAAATATGGTGGATAACCAGTTGATCCGGCGAGGAATAACCGATTCTGATGTTCTTTCTGTAATGTGGTCGACCCCCCGCCACCAGTTTGTTCCGCGCAATTTACGTGAACAGGCCTATTCCGATGGACCATTACCGATCGGCTTGGATCAGACCATCAGCCAGCCCTATATCGTAGCCCTTATGACTGAATTGCTGCACCCCTTCCCGGAAGCTAAAGTATTGGAGATCGGTACCGGCTCCGGTTACCAGGCGGCTGTTTTATCGCCTTTGGTGCAGGAGGTGTTTACCATCGAAATCCTGCCCGGATTGGCTGAACGGGCGGCAACGCTGCTGGATTCACTTGGTTACTCAAACATTACGGTCCGGGCCGGTGACGGCTACCAGGGCTGGCCGGAGGAGGCGCCATTTGACCGGATTATAGTCACGGCAGCACCAGAGGAAATACCACCAAAATTAATTGAACAGCTGAGACCGGGCGGCATCATGGTCCTGCCCTGCGGCCCCCAGTGGTGGAGCCAGGAACTGCTGGTTGTCTCCAAAGATCGAAAAGGCAATATCAGTAAAGAGAGAATTCTGGCGGTACGTTTCGTACCAATGGTTCATGAGACTGATTAGGGCAACAGGATGGTCGCCTCACCATTAATCACTATTTCACCGCTGGAATTCACAGCTTCGGTGGCAAAGGTAGCAATTGGTTTATCATCACGAATGGCAGTGATTTCCACGGTATAAGTTATTGTATCTCCCAGGTAGACCGGGGCTGTGAAGCGCAGATTCTGTCCCAGGTAAATAGCCCCTTCACCGGGGAAAATGGTACCGAATATCGTACTGAATCGGCTGGCCACCAGCATCCCGTGGACAATCCGTTTACCAAACCGGGTTCCGGCGGCATATTCCTCATCCAGATGGACCGGATTATTATCACTGCTCAGTTGGGCAAATACTTCAACATCCTGGGCATGAAATGTATGTTCGATGGAAACAGAGGCACCGATTTCGTATTTATTATTCATACTACTCTCAATTTTGATGGCAAAGTTTATAAATAATAAATGGGTTGAACAGCTTTACTGCGGATATTTATTAAGGCCGTACCTGCGACTTGGTCAGTTCGGTCTCCAGCACCTCGATCTGTTGTTCCAACTGTGTTTTCTGCTGTGATAACTGTTCCAGAGCCCGGTCTTTCAGCTCCATCCGTTCGTCCAAAGTAGCAATTATACTATTTTTGACATCCTGGATTTCGGTAATCTTGATCTGTAATGCTTCAAATTCCTCTATGGGCAGCTGGGCCAGTTCGGCTTTTAAGCGCTCAATCTCCTCTTTCTGGTCATTGATCTGGGCTTCCAACAATGTATTCTTCTGGCTAAGATTACTCATCCGGCCTTCCAGATCTGATAATTGGGATTCAACGGCTGTTTTCTCCTCGGAACATTTATCGAGGGCGGCCTGAATCTCCTTTTTACTGGCTGCCAGAATTAACCCCGGCAAAACCAGAATGATTATAACTGATAATTGTTTATTAATAAAACCTCTGATCATATGGTTTTCCTACGCTTTCCCATTTAGAACATGGTTATAATATAGAACCTTAGAAAATATTTTAACAGATGAAAGTAAATCACAACCGATCGCCTAAAACCGCCCCCAGGTGGGCTCCATAAAACAGTAGAACGATCACCAGTGCTTCAAAGATCAGGTAATAATTCGCATGGATCGGTTTTCCTGGCAGCCGGCCTTCGTTCCTGATGCGGATAATCACTGGTACAAATAATAAAACAGACATTATCAGCATGACCGGACCGTGGTTGTTGTAGATCGGAAATAAATCCTGCAGTGATCCGTATTTACTGTCAGCCATGAGGCCGGTAATGATTGCGAAAAAGATAGATAGCACTCCCAGTAGCTGATTATACCACCCGGCCTTCAGTAATTGGCTCCTGCTGCACCAGTGTCCAAAGAAATCGAATACGAAACCCGCTGCCAGCAGAGCGATCGGAAAATGGATGAACAGCGGGTGGATATTATCCCAATGATACATCCGCTACTCGCGCTCCACCGGTTCCTTATGTCCCTGATGGCAGGTCCAGCAACTGATTTGATCGGCTCCCTCCCAGCTGAAATACTCGGTATTGATATCAAGTGTCATTTCCAGCATTTTCCGGGCAATCTGTTTATGTTTTTTTTCATCGCTGGATTTATCGCGCATGTTATGGCAGAAAACACATTCAACCCCCAGTTCATCGGTAAAGGAATCCATCACCTGTTTCAATTCGGCTTTGCCGGCTGGCTTAAGCACTTTCAGATTATGCCCCACATCCTGAGCAACTAATAGTCCTGAAAATAAAATAATGAATAGACTGGCAATTGGTCTGGTCATAACAAAGTCCTCCGGATTTTATTCATTGCACTTAAAAGTATCAGTTTGAATTTATTGCCCTTCCCCACGCCCAGGCGTTCAAGTTTAATCTACAACACAGTTATTAAACAAATACTTATTCGGTGTTCACACCCACATCTGCCGGTCCAGGCTGCGATACTGTATCGCCTCACTCAGATGATTCGGATTTATGTCAACAGATTCCTCCAGGTCGGCGATCGTACGGGATACTTTAAGTATCCGATCATAGGCTCGTGCCGATAGGCCCAGTCGTTCCATTGCCGTCTTTAGCAGTTCACTCCCGCTTTTATCAATCTGACAGTATTTCGTCAGATCAGCCGATTCCATCTGGGAATTGGCATATTGACCCTTCACCGGGGAAAAGCGCTCCAACTGCACCATCCGTGTCTGCTGAATGCGCCTTTTAATATTGCCTGAAGGTTCCCCCGGCGGTTTTTCAGCCAGATCGGTGAACGGAACCGCCGGTACTTCGATATGAATATCGATTCGGTCCAGGAGTGGTCCGGATATCCGGCTCATATATTTCTGGATCATCTGGCCGGTACAGGTACAGTCGTTATGCGGGTCTGTAGCATAACCACAGGGACAAGGATTCATGGCTGCAATCAGCATGAAACGGGCCGGATAGCACAATGACATACTGGCCCGTGCAATGGTTACTTCACCACTCTCCAGGGGCTGACGCAACAATTCCAGCACATTTTTCTTGAACTCCGGCAGTTCATCCAGAAACAGGACACCGTTGTGCGACAGACTCACCTCCCCCGGCTTGGGCACCGTACCGCCACCGATCAGGCCGGCATCGCTGATTGAATGATGGGGCGACCGGAAAGGCCGGGTGGCGATCAATCCCTGCTCAGCCGGCAGTAATCCCGCCACGGAATGAATTTTAGTTGTCTCCAGTGCTTCATCCAGTACCAGGTCGGGTAAAATCGTCGGCAGTCGTTTAGCCAGCATGGTTTTACCACTGCCAGGCGGGCCGATCATAATCACGTTGTGGCTGCCGGCAGCGGCAACTTCCAGAGCCCGCTTGACCTGTTCCTGGCTTTTCACTTCGGAAAAATCAAGACTGTACCGTCGGCTGGCATCGAAGAGCTTCTTCCGGTCCACACTGGTCGGTTGATAGTGCTGTTCACCATTCAATATTCCCACCACATCATTCAAACTGGAAACACCCAGTACTTTAACTTCTTCAACGATGGCGGCTTCACTGGCATTTTCAATTGGCAGGATCAAGCCTTTGATTCCCGCCTGACGGGCGGCAATCGCCAATGGGAGAGCCCCTTTAATCGGCCGTAACCCGCCATCCAGAGCCAGTTCACCCAACAGAACAATACTCCCAAGATAATCGCGTCTGACATACCCGGAAGCGGCCAGAATACCGACTGCCATAGGCAGATCGAAAGCACTACCCTCCTTGCGAATATCGGCTGGAGCCAGGTTTACGGTAACATGTTTAGTTGGAAATCTGAATCCGCTGTTACGGACCGCCGCCTGCACCCGCTCTTTACTTTCCCGGACGGCCCCTTCCGGCAGGCCCACTGTAATGAATTTGGGAAGTTTGGCTCCTGTAAGATGTGTTTCCACTTCGACGATATAGGCATCGATACCCAATACAGCACTGCTTAATACTTTAGCAAGCATGGAATTATCCGTGGCAGCCGGGATCAGCGGATGATCCACAATCAGATACTATACAAAAAATTAAACAAAACATATGACACCCCTGTCTATATTTCCCTTCCGGGATTCAGTTATTGTTTACATACGGTCAATCCCCGGGTTTGATCCGGTCATATTCCAGATTCTGGTATTTTTCCCAGATCGATTCCCCGGCGGCCTGCTGGTAGCGAAAAGCAAATTCCAGTGCTTCGACAAAGGGCCGGTTCATGAAATCTTCATGGTTATAGAACTGATTGATCCACCCGACAAATTCCTTAATATCCACGCTTTCCAGGGCATCGAATACTCCATACACCAGTTCGGCCTGGTTTTCATAGTACCAGGTGGTTATTTCACCATAACCAAGCTGTTTCTGCATGGCGTTATGGGTCTCGTAAACCTGTGTCAGATAAGAAAACAGAAAAATTTCCTTTTCCTCCTGTGACAGGGTCTTCCAATAGACGACGACCGGTGACAAAGATTCCACTGGTTCATTATCCTGCCCAATCACCAGGGAGGATAAAAATAGGATAACGAGAAACCAACGCATCAGCGTTCCCCTTCCGTTGCTTCAAATTCCTGGATCAACTCCATTAGCCGGTCAATGGCTTCATTTTCTTTTACACGGCCCATACTCCGGCCCTTATAGTACAATAATCCGCCGCCTTTTCCAAAGGCAATTCCTAGGTCGGTGTGGCTGGCTTCTCCCGGGCCGTTGACCGCACAGCCCATCAGTGCCAGCGACAGTGGCGTCTTGACATTTTTCAGCCGTTCTTCCATTTCACCGGCAATTTTAAACAGATCCACTTCCAGCCGCCCACACGTCGGGCAAGCCACAATAGTGACTCCCTTACTGGCTAATCCCAGGGATTTCAGTATCTCAAATCCGGCACGCACTTCTTCCACCGGATCATCGGTCAGGCTGACCCGGATTGTATCGCCAATCCCTTCGGCCAGCAAAGTGCCGATTCCAATCGCCGATTTGATCGTCCCCGAACGGGTCGGCCCGGCTTCGGTAACCCCCAGATGAACCGGGTAATCATATTTCTCAGAGAATAACCGGTAGGCATCAATCATCAGATTAACATCAGAGGCCTTCAATGAGACTACAAGTTCAGTGAAATTATTTTCCTCACAGATCGTAATATGGCGCCGGGCACTTTCAACCATGGCTTCGGCGGTGGGGAAACCATATTTTTCAATCAAATCTTTCTCGAGGCTGCCGGCATTCACACCGATCCGAATTGGCAATTTGGCTCCCTTGACCTTATCCAGAACTTCCCTGACCCGTTCGTCCGAACCGATATTCCCGGGATTGATCCGAATCTTATCGGCACCGGCATCTACTGCGGCCAGGGCCATCCGGTAATTAAAATGGATATCCGCCACTAACGGGACATTCATATTTTTTCTTATTTCCGCCAGTGCCTTGGCAGCCGGTTCATCCGGCACCGTTACTCTGATTATCTGGCAACCGGCCTCTTCCAGCCGTTCAATTTCAGCCCGGGTAGCCGCCACATCGTGCGTCTTGGTAGTTGTCATCGATTGTACGGGAATCGGGGCACTTCCTCCAATCGGGATATCACCCACCATTACCTGTCTTGTTTTCCGGCGCTCAACCATAATGACCTTTAAAATTAATTGAATCCATCAGAACCTCCAATTGATTATGGTTTGAAAGGTTCCTCAAGGTAGGTTTCCGCCTCTTTGACCGGGTAGGTGAAATTATCCAGGGCAATGGCCTTCCGGTAAGCTTCGATCGCCTCAGCCCGATTTCCATGGATATCCATGATCTTACCATGCAACAGGTATGAACAGGCCAGGATCGCATCAAGTTCGGCCTGATAGTCGGAGATCACAGAATCCAGGGCGGTTTCCGCTGCCTTCAAATCGCCACTGAGGAAATGATAAAGAGCCCACTCATACTGCAGATAGCCACCGAAATTCACCTTGTTGCAGGTAGTTAACGAATTATATTCAAGGTCGATATATTCCAGCGATCTGAAACCCTGTTCCAAATCCCCGGTCTTCAACAGTGATTCGGTATATAGCTGCCTGTAATACCAGTTTCCGGGGAAATGGCTGATCAAATCCGACAGGTGTGGTAATGCCAATTCAGGCCGGTCTTCGATATAGATATACAGATAGACCAGAATACTTTTAGCTTCGATCCAGGCAAATTCTCCTTCATTGGCTGCTTTTACAATTGCTTTACGTCCCTCATCAAAGGATGGCTCCAATCCAAAAAATCCGGCAGCCAGACGCACGAGATAACCGCTCAATTCCGCATAATATTCTACCACCCCAACAGGCAATTGGGCATCGATCAGTTCTGGATTTTCCCTGGCTACGGCATTAATTATAGAGAATCCCTGGTAAGCCGACCACAGTGTTTTCAGCCACTCTTTACGTCCCAGGTGGACACGGGCTTTGAGTCCAATGGCCGAGCCCTGGTACAATCGGTAAACCGGTTTTTCCGGGTGCGCTTGCACCAGGCTGTCATAGACCGGAATGATTTCCGCCAGGTCATTCTCAAGGATTCGATAATTTTCCTCGATCGGATCAGTCGCCTGGCTGTGCTGGTAACGGGCGGCGGCATATACCAGGTGGACGGTGGGATGATCGGGATATAGAACCCGGGCTGAATCAAGTATTCTTACTGATCGTTCCGTATCATAATTATACCAGGCTTTGATCCCGCGCCAGATCATTGAATCTTCCGGTTCCTGGCCACTTACAACTGTTATTATACAGATCAAAATCAGGAATGGTATTGCTGGTATTTTCATCGTTGGAATACTGGTCTGGGACAAATATAAGTCAGCCACTCTGGCGACTGAGAATCAACCAGCCCTGGGCGGCGTTGTTGGCCGGTTGCAATTCCAGGCTGCGTTGCCAGGCAGCACGGGCCAGCCGGTGCTCATCCATTTTCCAATAGGTAATCCCGATTTCGGTATAGGCTTCGGCCGCTTTGGGCTGTAATTCGATCACTTCCTGCAACGCTGTCAGTGATTCCTTGAAGAAACCCTGCTCGCGATAATACTTGCCAAGAACGGTTAAGGCACCCGGTAACCAGGAATGGGCATTATTATTAACACTCAGTGCCCGATTAAACGATTCTCGCCCCAGTGATGACTGTCCCCGCCGGTTGTACTCGGTAGCCAATATGTAATAGGCCTGTGGTAAATATTGCTTCACGTCAGAATTGCGTGGGGCATAATGGAGTAAATCTTCCCAGGCAGATATTGCCCGGCCCCATTCTCCGGCCAGGAAAAATGACATACCCTGCCGAAATCGGAACGAAATATTCAAAGGATCGAGACGCACGACCTGGGCACAGGACAAGGCAGCATACAGATACACACCCTGTTCAAAATACATATCAGCCAGGGCCTGGTGGGTATCCTGGTGATCGGGATCGACACGGGTCGCCCGGAGATAGGCTGTCTTGGCTTTTTCCACCTGTCCCTGTCTGGTGTAAACCACGCCTTCCAGATATACAAATCCAACCTGATCGGGAAACTCGGTTTGGGCTTTTCCGATCAGGATCAGCGAGGCATTCAGATTGCCGGCGTCCAATTCCCGTTTAATGGCGTTCATCTGGCCGGCGGGCTGATCCATCGACAACGGTTTTATCTCTTCAACCATTGGTGTTTTCCGCCGGTCGGGATAATTGGCCATTGCTGCAATTGTAGCCGAGTGATTAGGATCGATCAGTAAGGCCTCTTCGAAGGCCTGCCGGGCTTTTTGGGGAGAATTTATGGAATTATAATAGCTGCCCAGATAATAATGGCTGTTGGGATTATGGGGTTGACTGTAAACCATGCGAAGATAAATATCCATGGCCGCATCATAATTCTGCTGGTGCTCGTATTCTTTGGCCAGCTGCCGCTGAATTTTCAGATCATCCTGTTTCTGGTCAGCCTGGCGTTCCAGTTCGGCCAAACTTACCGTCGCCTTTGATTCAAGGCGTACCGCCGGCCTTTTAGTTATCGGCTGAAGATAGGATAAAGCCTGCTGCATCTGCCGGGAACTGGTAGTGAGTTCATCAGTCAGGGAATAAATATCGTCGGCCATTTTAACGGTATTGACTTTAGGTACCGGGGGTCTACTCACCGCTGCTTTAGTACGCCGGGCCGGTTGCTTGCGGCTGGTGGATGTTCTACGCTTAGGATCGCTGGCAGTTGATTTTGAAGCAGTCGGTCTCTTCTTAGAGGCAGACGATCGACTACTGGTAGTGGAAGCAGGTTTTTTCTTGCTCGAGGTTGCTGTTTTTGTTCGTGACTGATTAGCCGTGCTGGTTTTGCGCGTGGCTGATTGCCGGTTGGCACTGGTACTGGGCTTTTTCCTGGTTGCCGTCGGCCGTTTGGCAGTCTGGGATTTATCGGAAGAATCCTGGGTTGGCTTCTTCTTTCTCACCGTTTTGGTGCTGCTGGATTTAGTGGATTTATCCTGGGCTTGCAGTGGCATAACCCCGGACATCAATATGAGAACTACAATTATACGAATCAATGATTTGTGTAACATTCCCAGTCTACCTCGGTGGAAGAATTTACAAAATTTGTCCACAATTGGAAGCTGATTTTAATTACCCCTACTTGATCAGTTTAATCAGTTGTTTAAAGCGGTCGTTATCCACTGCCACCTGCAATTCAAACAAGGCCATTTCAACCGAAGAAATCCCGGCCCCGGCTGCCATCATTTTATCCAGCCCGATCTGCTTATTATGTTTGAATCTTGAAGAAACAGCATCGGCGATGACTTCCACCTCGTATCCCATATCGAGTAAATCCATCACTGTTTGATACACACAAACATGGGTTTCTATCCCGGTGACCATGACCTGCTTCTTCCCTGTTGCCTTCAGCGCATCGATAAAACCGGGATCGCCGCAGCAACTGAAGGTTTTTTTTATTATTGGTTCCTGGATTTCTAAGATCTGATTCAGCTCAGGGATTGTGGCACCAATTTTATCGGGAGTCTGTTCGGTCCAGATAATCGGAATATCAAATAGCCGGGCGCCATTAATCATTGCCGCGGCATTTTGGATCAGGTATTTACTCTTGTGGACAATCTCCGCCAGTTTACCCTGGATATCAATTACTAAAAGCACGGTAGAATCACTTTTTAACATTTTTCATTCCAATCATTCAATTTGAGAAAATGCAGTTATGCTGAGTTTTCCAGTTTTCAATCGAAATACCGGTATCGACAATTGACAAGCCGCATACCTGGTAATTCATTTTCATTTCACTGGCGGCCTTTCGGCAAATTTTTTCCCTGTCTGGACGTTCCAGTTGCGCATAGATCAAACTTATATGGGGATCAAACTTATAATGTGACTCTGATCCGAAGATTTCTGTCAGGTTATGATAAATCTGTTTCAGGTCCTGATTCATTTCCATCTTCAGGTATACTGTTTTCCAAAGATTTGAACTATGCTGCACCTGCTGGCAGTTGATTTCGAAACATACCTGGTCTTCGAATAAGGATCGCAGGCGATTATTAATTGTATCGACCTTCAAATTCAAAGATCCATAGACAGTAAGGTGCGGTTTAAAGGGCGGTGCTTCATTCTGAAGCGCCAGTTCACTGATTACTTGACTCAGGTAATCATCATCATTCTGAGAAAAGGTCAGCCAAACCGATGCCATATGCAAGCCGGGTCCATATTACAGTTGGTGTTTGAACAGGATTAATAAAACAATAAACAGAATTTCTACTGTCGCTTCCAGCGTTTTATGGTATCAAAGGCCCGTTGTGTATTATCCATTATAATTCGCAGATCGAATGGCTTGATGAAATAATCGTCAAAACCGGCTTCGCGGCATTCAACCAGGGCATAAATAGAAGGATGACCGGTCATGGCGTAAATCAAATCCACCGAACGTTGCGTACGTACTTCCCGGCATAATTCAATCCCGTTCATCCCCGGCAGGTGAAGATCAAAATAATGTACCTGAATATTCTCCTTTTTGATCAGCGGGAGGGCTTCTTCAGCGCTATCGGCGGTAAAAACATCATAGCCAACTTTAAAGAAAGCATCCCGCATCAAATCACGGATGGATTCCAGGTCATCTACGATCAATATTTTCTTCTTCATGCAAACAAATCCTGTTACAACTGTCAGAAAAATACAATTAATCGGTTCCAGCTTCCAGCGATATTTTTATTATATCATAGTACGCGAATGTCGTCTATGGCGACAACTATGAATGTTGTCAATCTTTCTTCAATACTGCACTATTTTCTACAATTTTAGCCCATTTAATCGAATCCTGTCACAAATAAATTCTTTTTCAAATGATTTCAACAATATAATAAAGTCATTGATCCGGGCACCGATTATTACGATAGGAGAAATAAGTGCGCTGAATAAAAAGGAAAGTAAATAAAAACTAAACCATAAAGAAAAACAATGTACTCACCCATCACATCCGAGCACTCTATTCAGCAACTACTGTATGAGGAACGTGAATATTTTAATTCGGTGATTGAGCACATAGACGAATACCTGATCAAAGATTGGTCAGGGAGCAATAAAACCTTTGAAGCACTGCTGGAAACCAGACGCCAATTAATCGAAACACTTCATAATAAAAACAGCGGCTATCTGGAGGAATTGGTCGATTTGGAAAATGGTCCCGACCCGGAACAGAATTCAGCAACTTACCTTACTCATACCCTGATAATAATCGATGCAAAAATCCTTGATTTACTGCATACTGTTGTTCCAGCTCATACCTGACAATAATTAATTTGAAAAATGTTCGGTCCGCCGGATGATTTCTTCCTGCAACTCCTCGGTCAGATCGACAAAATAATCACTGTATCCGGCCACCCGCACTATCAAGTCACGGTATGCTTCAGGATTTGCCTGTGCCTTCCGTAAAGTATCGACTGACACTACATTAAACTGGATATGATGACCATTCATTTTGAAGTAGGCGCGCACCAAACTGCCGATCTTACCCAAACTAACATCATCGGCCATTAACTGAGGGGTGAATTTCTGATTAAGCAGCGTGCCACCAGTCCGTATATGATCTATTTTCCCTGCCGATTTCAGAACTGCCGTCGGACCTTTCCGGTCATTCCCCTGTACGGGTGATATTCCTTCGGATAATGGCTGCCGGGCCTGTCTCCCATCCGGTGTCGCCCCTACGACACTGCCAAAATAGACATGGGATGTAGTTGGCAATAGATTGATACGGTAATGTCCGCCTTTGGTATTCGGGATTCCATCGACAGCCTTGAAAAATGATTCAAACACCTTCCGGGCCAGATCATCGGCGCGATCATCATCATTGCCCCAGTGCGGAGTTTCATCAATAAGTCGGCTTCGCAGGAATTCTTGCCCATTAAAATCATTTTGAATCGCCTGGAGCATGCCATCCATAGAAATGGTTTTCTGATCGTAGACATGATATTTCAATGCCGACAACGAATCGGTGATCGATCCCAGCCCTACCCCCTGTACATAGGATGAATTATAGCGTGCGCCGCCATTGTTATAATCGCTGCCGGTAGCGATGCAGTCATCGATCAGGATTGACATAAAGGGCGCCGGCAGATTCCGGGCCCACAGGCGTTCTATAATCAGATTACCCCTGATTTTTACAGCGATGAAATGATTCAACTGACGCTCATAGGCCAAGTACAACCGGTTAAAGGAATCGAACTCCCGGGAATCACCGGTTGACAATCCAATTTTTTTTCCACTCTGCGGGTCAAAGCCATTATTGAGTGTGATCTCGAGAATTTTTACCAGGTTAAAATAGCCCGTCAGGATATAGCTTTCCTTGCCGAATGCACCTGCTTCAACACAACCACTTGCTCCTCCCAACCGCGCATCAGATAATGATTTACCCTGGCGAACCAGCTCCGGTACTATTGCATCGGTATTGAACAATGATGGCTGCCCGTAACCGGTTTTTATAATTCTCAGTGCCCGCTGCAGTAGTGCATCCGGTGTTTTCTGACTGACCTGTACCATCGAACTGGGCTGAAGCAGGCGCATTTCTTCAATTACATCCAGAATAAGATATGAGAGTTCATTGCTGACATCTTGGCCATCTTTCCCAACACCACCAACGTTGATCAGGCAAAAATCAGTATAGGTATTACTCTCTTTGGCCGTTACACCAACTTTTGGTGGAGCCGGCTGGTTATTGAACTTGATCCAAAACGCCTGTAACAATTCACGAACCTGCGATTCATTCAGTCTGCCTTTGGCCAGATCTTCCTGATAGAAAGGGAACAGATGCTGATCCAGGCGGCCCGGATTGAAAGAATCCCAGGTATTCAATTCAATAATCACTCCCAGATGGACGAACCAGTAATACTGCAACGCTTCCCAGAGTGTTTCAGGTTTGTCAGCCGGGACTTTCCGGCAGATAGCTGCAATCTGCTGCAGCTCGGTTTTGCGTTCCTGATCCGGTTCCGATATTGCCAGAGCTTCAGCCTGTTCGGCGTGTCGTCTGGCATAAGTGATGATTGCTTCGGCGGCAATTTTCATCGCCTTCAGTTCTTCACGTTTCCCTGGAGCTTCCGGATCGGAAACAGAATCCAGGTTGCTCATCGAAGTTTCAATATCGCGGATAAAATCATTCATACCCTTATGATAGATCTTATCATCCATTACCGTATGCCCCGGTGCGCGTTGCTCCATGAATTCGGTAAAGATACCGGCCTGATAGGCATCCTTCCACTCCTGGTCAACTTCGGAAAATATTTTATCACGTAAGGATTGGCCCGTCCAGAATGGTGCAATCGTTTTCTGTTGGGTGGCCTTAATCTCAGCACTTGATTTGAAAGGTATTTTTTCTCTCGAATCCAGGATATCAAGATCTTCCATCGAGTGGGAGCAGATTTCAGGATAAGTAGGAGTTGCTTTGGGAGCCGGCCCCCGTTCGCCTACGATCAGTTCGTTGGGATTGATATAAATTCGCTTATTCTCAAGCAGGTATTTGAATGCCAGTGCCCTGGTAACAGGGACCGATTTTTTGTTGCTCCGAACGGTCTGGTAAAACTCAGTAATCAACTCTGCCCGCTCAAGAGATATACTGGGAACTGCTTCAATGCTTTTTTTTCGAAGTTGGGAAATTCGCGCATTCATCGGGTCATCCTCCAATAGTCACATTCAGATTATACCCCCTGAAAATATCCACCAGTCTCTCCAATTCAGCAGCCGATTGTGATTTCATCGCCGTTAATCGATTATTCAGCTGGAATTTATGAAATTTATTCTGTGCAAATAAATTAAATGGCAGCAAAGCGATATCATGATTCAAATTAAAATGTGAAATATATTTTGCCATGTCTTCCAGGTTTTCCCTGCCATCGGTAATTCCAGGAATCAGTGGAATGCGAATCTGCAAATTGGCTTTCCGCATTAACAGGAATTCAAGGTTAGCGATAACATTAGCTCCCGGAACACCGGTATGGATCTCGTGATCCCGGGCGTTCATTAACTTCAGATCAAATAAAAATAAATCCGTATGATCAATCATATTCTCCAGAATATCTTGCTCGCAATATCCGGAAGTATCAATACAGGTGTGAATACCGATCGACTGGCAGGCAGCCAATAATTCGACCAGGAAGGTCGGCTGGAACAGCGGTTCCCCGCCAGAAAATGTAACCCCTCCTCCCGATTCATCATAAAATACAACATCACGTTTGATCTCAGCCACAACCTCTTCAACTGATACCTTATAACCTATAGTCTGTGTAGTTTCAACATCCTGTTTGATCGTTGGGAATTGTTCGATATCAGGATTCCGGCTCTCCGGATTATGACACCACCAGCAGGCCAACGGGCATCCCTTAAAGAACACGGTTGTCCGAATACCCGGTCCATCGTGAATCGCGAACCGTTTAATATCGAAGATTATCCCAGTCGTTGCTTGGTTCATTTAAAGTGGTAATTTTCTAATTTTACAGAGGCGACAAATTAAAAAGTAAATAATCAAATCGTATGAATTTGTTCCCCATGGTTAGTCTGATCCATGGCATGACATTCAACTTGATAATTCCTTTCAAATCTGCCCATCCTTAATTAAATCTGTGTATATTCCGGCCGCGCATCATGCAACAGGATGCAGTTTATTCCAGTTGAAAATGGGTGATTTAAAAATGACCGCAGATAAAAATAATTCAGACCTCAATCCCAGTTTAGATTCCGCTGAGGAACATGAAGTTTCCCTGAAAGCCAAGATGG
The DNA here is from genome assembly GCA_964410945.1 of uncultured bacterium. Taxonomy (GTDB): domain Bacteria; phylum Fidelibacterota; class Marinisomatia; order Marinisomatales; family TCS56; genus CAYPJE01. The sequence goes on along the minus strand of CAYPJE010000007.1, from coordinate 48,535 downwards.
AAATCGCTGGCAAGTTGAGTGGGAATATCGCTCACAGTTTTAACAATAAACTCAGCTCGATACTTGGTTATGCCGAATTGGCCCTGATGCAAACCAACGATCCCAAGGAATTAAAAAAATATTTGAATAATATTATTGATGCTTGCGATCAGGCGGCTAACCTGACCCAGCACCTGTTGGCGTTCAGCAGCAAGCAAACCCTCAATTATACTCCTGTTGATCTAAACAATGTCATCCACGATTCGATCATTTACCTGAGTAATTCCATTGGAACCGAGGTAGACGTGATAACCGATCTGGGCTATGAATTACCTCAGATCAATGCCGATTCACTGGCCCTGGATACGATTTTATCCCAGTTATGCCTGAATGCCAGTGACGCCATGCCCGATGGCGGAGAATTGAGATTTGAGACCCAGAAAGTGGATTTGGATGAAACTTTCTGCCGCAATTATTCCAGTGCCGTTCCCGGAGAATATATCTGCCTGACTGTTTCCGATACCGGATCGGGCATCAAGGAATCTGACCGCCAGCGGATCTTTGAACCATTTTTCTCTACCAAAAATCCCGCCCGGAATCCCGGACTGGGATTATCAGTCGTTTACGGATTGATCCGACAACATAATGGGATCATTGAACTGGAAAGCCCTGATGAAAGTGGCACAACATTCAAAATCTACTTCCCGGTTTCACAGGTCCAGGAGGAAGCAGTTGAGCAGGACGTTACACCTTTGGTTGGCGGCACGGAAACAATTCTGATCGTCGAAGATGAAAAAGATCTACTCCAGATAATGAATACTATCCTGAGACAGTATGGCTATCGGGTAATTGTTGCAGTCGACGGTAAACAAGCTCTGGATCTTTACCGGGAACATTCATCGGATATCAACCTTGTAATTTCGGATATAATCATGCCGGAGATGAACGGACTTGACCTGTTCGCGAAAATATCAGCCGATGACCCGGAAATCAATTATATTTTTATCACTGGCTATGCATCGGAGTTCATTATCCGTAATCATGCTGCCAGAGAGAATACAGTTCTCTTACAGAAGCCGTTTAAAATGAACGATCTGGCTGAAAAGGTACGCGAACTACTGGATAATTAAATAGCTGCAGGGGAAAAATGGCCTTTAACAATCAATTAGTCTGGATTACCGGAGCTTCTTCCGGAATTGGAAAGGCCACGGCAATCGCCTTCAGCCGCACCGGTGCCACTGTTATCCTGTCATCCCGCCGCGAATCCGAACTGGAAGCCGTGCGACAGGAATGCAAAAATCCTGAGAAACATCATATTGTCCCACTTGATCTGCTGGATGAAAAAGGGATTTTCGAACAAGCCCAATACGTGCTTGATAAAATTGGCACACCGGATATTCTGGTAAATAACGGTGGAATTTCGCAACGCAGCCTGATCGTGGATACGGAAATGTCGGTGGTCCGTAAAATCATGGAGACCAATTTCTTCGGAACAGTGGCCTTGACCAAAGCCGTCCTGCCGGCAATGCTGGAACGCAAATCCGGCAATATCGTTTTGATCAGCAGCCTTACCGGTAAATTCGGAACCAGGCTGCGTTCAATCTATGCGGCCTCAAAACACGCTGTCATGGGTTTTGCCGATGCCCTGCGGGCCGAGACCCACACCCATGGTATCAAAGTCAATGTAATCCTGCCTGGATTTATCAGGACCAATATGTCGCAGAATGCCCTGAAGGGTGACGGCAACCCCCACGCGGTGATGGACAAAACCACTGACAAAGGAATGGCCCCTGAGGAATGTGCCCAGGGGATACTGAATGCTGTTACTGTAGGAAAAGCGGAAGTACTGATCTCCGGAAAAGAACAGATAATGGTTTATCTCAAGCGCTTCTTCCCGAGGATATTCAACTGGCTGATCCTGAAAATCAAGGTTACGTAAAAAGAAAATCTTAAACTGTAAAAGCCTGTTTCCATATCGGAACCAGGCTTTTTTTTTATTCCAGGATACCCAATTGACGATATTTTTCCCGATATTTGGCATGCAGCTGCTTGTGCCGGTCACTCATATCCACTTTTTTCCCCCTGATATAGGCCTGTTCGACGTTGGTGCGAATATCCAGAATATCACCGTTGGCAATAAACAGAGTTGCGTCCTTACCGACCGAAAGCGAACCAACCCGATCATTAATCCCAAGGATCTCGGCCGGAGTCAGTGTTATACTGCGCAGGGCAATATCAGCTGGCAATCCAAATGCCATCGCCTGGGCGGCCTGATATGGCAGATTACGCTGATGAGGTGCTTCAAAACCATAGTTAGCGCCACTGATCGCCACTTTCACTCCTGCGGCATGCAATTCAGCCGGCGTTGCATAAACCTGGTCGTAACTGTCATGTCGTTTAACCGGTAAAGCAAGGACCTTTTTGTAGATGACCGGGATATCGTTCTCGACCAAAAGATCGACAACCATGGCAGCGTCATGCCCACCGACGATCACGATTCTGACATTCTGTTGTAAACCCCAATTGATTGCTGCTTCGATCTCCCGGGCCATATTTGCATGAACCAACAGAGGAATCTTTTTATCAAGAACAGGTATCAGACTGTCCAGTTTCAGATCATGCTTCTGGGATTTCAGACGTTTTCCTGACTTTTCTGCCTTCATCACTTTCCGATAGGCACGGGCCTGTTCGAACAGGAGATTCAATTTCTCCAATTTCTGTTCATTATTCTCCCGGACTTTCTTTAACTGCTGTGGAGAATATTGACCCCAAGCATTTTTTTCCGTCGGCCAGAACAAATTCATTCCAACGACCAATTCCAAAGTAGCTTCTTCATGTGTCCAGCCATCCAGCATCATCAATGATGACTGACCGGCCAGAAATCCTGATTGCTGAGTGACATTCGCCAGTAAGATTCCGTTGGAGCGGGTCACCGGTATAGATTCAGAATCGGGATTATAAGCCAGACCGGCCACCACATTGGGATTCAACGGCCCAACCTCAGTATAGTCCAGCGTGGCCCGCACCGCATCAATCTCAACCAGCCCCAATGAGGTACTGGCTGCCAGCAAACCGGGATATACATGCTTCCCCTTGATGTCAATTATCTCGTAATACGGAAAGGTTTCAATCGCATTCCCAATGGCAGCAATTTTACCTTCACGGAACAGGATATCAGAATTAAGAATTCCACCTGACACAGTATGCAGGATACCGCCACGCAACAGAACCGGATTTTTCTGGGCAGCAGCCGGAATCTGATCGGAAGCCATCAATGATGCAATTACAATGAATAGCGATACTAAAGTGATTCTCATAATGCACCTCCTGCCCCTTTGGATCCATCGTTCTCCTTACCGATACCACCGTTCTGTTCCAGTAGAATCTTCTGTATGAGGTCATTCCGCAGAACAGCCTCTGCTGCCCGCAATTCCCGGTCGCGTTCAACGGAAAAGTATAAGGCACCATCAATCCAGGTTTCCTGGCACACGGCACTGGTTGATAAAGGATTGGTATTCCAGATCACAAAATCAGCATCCTTACCTGGTTCCAGGGAACCAACATGGCGGTCAATCCCAAGCTGACGGGCGGAGTTGATCGTTATCATTTTAAACGCCTCCTCCTCGGATATCCCACTGTATTTTACCACCTTGGCGGCTTCGGTATTCAGATGCCGCGCCAATTCATCACTGTCGGATTTTAATGAAACACTTACGCCAATTTCGTGCATGAGACCGGCGGCATAGGGAATTGCTTCGTAAACTTCAAATTTATAAGCCCACCAGTCAGTGAAAGTCGCTACCCCAGCTCCATGCTTTGCCATTTCATCGGCAATTTTGTAGCCTTCCAGTCCGTGATGAAACATATCCATTGTGAAATCAAATTCCTCGGCCAGTCTTAATAACATCAGCATTTCATCCTGCCGATAGGCATGGCAATGCATGAGCCGTTTGTCCTCCAGAACTTCAGCAACTGCCTCCATTGACAGATCGATCCGCGGTGGAATCTTAGTCTTTCTCAGGCGGGAATTACGCTCAAAGCGCTTGAACTCGGCCCGATAATCCCGGGCGGCCTCAAAATTATCCCGCAGGTACTGCTCCACGCCCATCCTGGTTTGCGGGTACCGGGTCACAAACCGATCCCCCCAACCTGATTGTTTAACATTTTCACCGAGGGCGAATTTCAGTCCCGGTGGTGCTCCTTTCAACAGCAGATCGTCAGCTACACTCCCCCACCGCATTTTGATGACGGCATTCTGCCCACCAATTGTATTAGCCGATCCATGCAGAACATGGATTGCAGTTACCCCGCCTGCCAACTGGCGGTAGATATTGATATCATCGGCATCCAGTACATCAGCAATCCGAACTTCGGCCGTATTGCTGTGGGTGCCTTCATTAACGGAACGGGTGGCAGTATGACTATGGCTGTCGATTATCCCCGGAGTAACATGTTTTCCTCCGGCGTCAACTACCAATGCCCCACCGGACGGGTAAGCTATATCCTGGGCGATCCGGTCTATCTTTCCATTTACCACCAGCATATCCCAGCCCTTGAGGATACCCTGTCGGCCGCAGGTCCAGATAGTGGCGTCATTGACCAATATAACCGGTTCCGGTACGGGTAATTCCTCGAATCCAAAAGCACCCTCCGGAAAACTCGCAAAGACCTTTGATATTTCCTTATCCGGTTCCGGCTTATCCGGTTCCGGGGATGACACAGCTGTGGCCACCATGGCAGTCTTGTCCCCGGCTGGTAAAGTCGCCGTCAGAAGCAGCTCTCCATCCCTGATCCGGCCGCTGAAACGGGTAATACCTGCCCATCCCAATTCATTTGTGGAAGCAACAAATTTGATCATCCGGTTGTTATGGACCAACTGTTTAAGCGGGACTGTAATACTGTCACTTTCGATTGATCCTGACCATTTACCACCTTTAAATAATAACTTTAAGTCATAGTTTTTATCATCTAATATTACTTTCCATGCACCTGAGATATCTTTAATATTTTTATCTTCGAGTGTGTATTCATCGCCACCGATCCAAACGGCATGCAACGGATCATCAGGATTGAAATAATCGCCAGCAACTACAGTCAGATTAGCAACCAAACCAGGAGCTATTTTACCAATGCTGTTACCAATGCCTAACTTCTCAGCCGGGATGGTGGTCATGGCTGCCAGGGCCGCGGTTTTATCCAAACCCTGCTTTACAGCCCTGGCCAGGTTGATCCGGAATTGCTGATCCTTCAAGCCATCGCAGGTCAGAGCCACTGACACCTCATTTTCCAGCATCCGCTTTACGTTGTCCGGGCCCAGTTTCCAGTGCTTGAGTTGTTCCGTGGTAATTTCCCTGGCGCCAAGCCGATCACTAATCGCCGGGGCTTCCGGAAATTTCAGATCGAGGATCAGAAATGGATTGGTCAATGCTATTTCCCGCGCTCTCCGGTACTCATAACCAGTTCCCCTTACGTAGAACGGCAAGTTGAATTCTGCGGCGATTTTACCGGCCTGCAGCAGACCTTGCTCCTCTTTCGGGATGAAAATAAAGGGTAGTCGCCTGTTCCGTGCCGATCCAATCGCTTCCAAGGCATTATTGACGGGGACCGGTTCATTCAGATTGGGATATTTTTCATAAATGGTATTAGCGGCCCGGTACCAGTCGGCATCAAGTAAAGTCTGGCGGATCAGTGCGATGGAACCAAACTCGGATTTAGGATAATCGGTTGATTGGTAGCGACCAAATTCAATAGAAACAACCTGGGCTGATTGATCCACAAGCGTTGTTGCCTGGTTGGTCAACAGCACCACCCCGCCAAATCCACGGAAAATGCCTTTTTCACCAACTACCTGAGCCGCTGTAAATCCCAATCCATGCAAAGATTTCAAATGCTCATTATCCGGTTTATATAACCGGCTGGTCACCATATCGGCACGTACAAAAGAATTCCAATGCGCCCTGGAGGACGCACCACCGTTCTCAGACTGGTCTACCGGAAGCCAGCTGTCAATAAAACCGGGATAAACCGTATTGCCGGAATAATCGAGTATCGTCGCATCCGGTGGTAAGGCAATATCCCTTCCAACCGACTCGATCAGGCCATCTCTGATCAGGATGCTGGCATCTTCCAGTATCTTTCCTGGCTCAGTGACTACAGTAGCGTTGGTCAGTGCCCATATTCGTGGTGGATTTGAGCGGATTCCTTCCACTGGATTTATTTGGGCGGACAGGAGTGAAAGTAAAGCACACCAAACAGAAATTCTTCTAGCCATTATTCGTCTCTTAATTATCTTTAAACACTTAATAATCTTATCCCTGACAGAGATAATTTAACTATGTGGATTGATATTTTAAGAGGAGAATATATTTGTCTGAACGGTTTCATTGTACCCGCCATCAGAATAAAATCATTTGGAGTTTGGTTTAAGTCAGTATAATCTACCATACGTTGGAAATGCACATCACTGTGGAATTGAGTCAATACTAAACGGCCTGAGACAAATTTCAATGAAATATGAGATACATTTTAATTCTTTCAAAGATTATCTGACGATCAGTCTTTACGAGAAATTCAATCTGGATAGCCTCGAATCCTGCTATCAGGAAATGCTGGACTGGGACATGTGGAAACCGGGAATCGATATTATCTGGGATTGTCGACAATGCTCACTATCCGGACTGGATCAAAAGGGCTTAGAAGATATTGGAAAAATGACTGCCAAATACGAAAAAATTCGTGGCCCAGGCCGGGCTGCCTGGGTAGTGGAAAAAGATGTTGATTTTGGAATTAGCAGGATGTTTGAGATGGGAACAGCCGAAAACCTTATATTTAATTTTCATGTATTTCGATCGCTTGAAGCTGCCGAGAACTGGTTGTCAGGTACGGGTTAGCCAGATGATTAGATACAGAAGAGTATTGGTGATATTGATTATTCTGCTGGTCTGTGTTGGCTGTGACCAGGTAACGAAAGTGGTGGCCCGGGATAATCTGCGCGGTTATTCCTCCCACTCTTATTTCTTTGATACCTTCCGTTTCCACTACGCCGAGAATACCGGTGGTTTCCTGAGCCTGGGGTCGGAACTGCCGGAGGGTATCAAATTCTGGCTGATGCGGATATTTCCTACCATCGCTCTTCTGGGGATGCTGGCCTTCACGATTTTCAGCACTAAGCTGACCCGGTTCGAATCACTGATGATGGCCCTGCTGATCGGCGGCGGGATCAGCAATATGATCGACCGTCTGTTCAACGACGGTCGGGTAATCGATTTTATGAACATGGGGATCGGTCCCCTGCGGACAGGAATTTTCAACGTGGCCGATGTTTTGATAATGACCGGCGCCATCGGACTGGTATTGATGAGCCTGATCAGACGGCCTGTGAACCGGAATCAATAATATTTAAACCGTTGTAACGGTTCTTTCAGCACCAATTCTGTAAACCCACGGATAAATCCATTGGCTATGTAATAGAGGATTGAAATAATCCACTGATTTATCAAAGCAATTCGTAGGGACAAGTCAGTGATTTGTCCGGGTTTTATTTTCCATATTTCGGACAACACACTGTGTTGTCCCTACAAATCTGGAATTAAATAGATAATCGATCGGATGTGCCTGGCACTATATTGGCACGCGTATGTGTACTCGCAGGGGTTCGGGTGGGCGATCGATGGGTGCCGAGTGTGCACTCGGATGGTCTTGAGCATGCACTCGGAATGGTCAGAGCACACACTCGGGTGGTCACTAGTACACACTTGGAGGGGGCAGAACATACGCTCGGGTCGGTCCGAGCATGCATTCGCATGCTATCGACCGTGTAGTCTATACCCCCGGAACGTGCGGTCGAGCCCCCGGGAACACACGGTCTGTGGCATTGGAATGCACGTTCTCATCCCTGAGAACACGCGGTCTGTACCATCGGAATGCCCGTTCCCACCCCCCGGAACGGACGGTCAATCGCTGTGGAACGGGCATTACACACAGATGGTACGGACAAGCCGGCCCCTTCGACCTGCCAATCCCCTAACCCACACGGCAATTCCATCCGTCATTTTTAAATCATACCACCGGCAATTCGTAGGGACAAGTCAGTGACTTGTCCGGGGTGTTTTATACATTTCACGGACAACACACTGTGTTGTCCCTACAAACCCGGTATGGATAAAAGTAAACAGCCATGTTGGTATAATGAATTACCGAATTGTCACCCACACACATCATTCTCACCGCCAGCCGAAGGCTGATAGCCTACTAATTTGCAAAAGATTAAATCCTGTGTTGCCACTAATTTCAGATTTGCCATTACAGGCACAATAAATTCCATTTGCCTTTTAATATGTTACCACCAGCAATTCGCAGGGACAGGTCAGCGACTTGTCCGGGGGTTTTTCCTTTTTTCGGACAACACACTGTGTTGTCCCTACAGTTCAAGATAGGAATTAATATAGCTCACCGCCAGCCGCCGGCTGACTTCTCACTAATTACTAATTCCAACCTGAGTTAGCACTACTTAAAGGTTTGCCCATTGCAGGCCTACACATTCCATCCGTCATTTTTAAATCATACCACCGGCAATTCGTAGGGACAAGTCAGCGACTTGTCCGGGTTTTATTTTCCATATTTCGGACAACACACTGTGTTGTCCCTACAGATCAAGATAGGAATTAATAAGGCTCACCGTCAGCCGCCGGCTGACTTCTCACCAACTACTTCTCACTACTCACCAATCCGTTAAGGATTTTCCCCGGCGTTACCGGCAGCTCCCTGATGCGCACTCCGCAGGCATTATGGATCGCATTCACCACCGCCGGAGCGGGACCGTTAATCGGTATCTCCGCCGCCGCCTTGGCGCCAAACGGGCCGGTGGGTTCGCTGGTATGGACAAACCTGGTCACAATTTCCGGCATATCGATGGCAGTGTAAATATGATAATCATTGAAATCAGTATTCATCGGCCGGCCCCGGTCATCAAAGACCATAAATTCGGTCAGGGCCATACCAAGGGCCTGGGGTATCCCCCCTTCGGTCTGGCCTTCCGCCATCTGGGGATTGATTACCTGTCCGATATCGGTCACCGATACAACCTTGTTCACCGTTACCAGGCCGGTTTCCGTATCCACAGAAACATCGGCGAAAGTGGCATTATACGGTGAAGGCGAATCGAAACTCATATGACTGGCCGTGGACATGATCTGGGTCTGCTCTTCGGTATAGAAAGTTTTGATGCAAATATCCTTGAACGAAATACTGCTTCCATCGGCGGCTACAACTTGCTGGTCTCGAATTTCCGCCTCACCGGCGCCCAACAATTTTTTACCCAGTTCAAGGATTTGGCGTTTCACATCAGCGGCAGCCTTTTTTACAGCGTTACCGCTGATGTAGGTCGTGCTGGAAGCATAGGCGCCGGTGTCGAACGGTGTACGGTCCGTGTCACTGGAATAGACCAGGATCTGCTCTACCGGCACGCCGATTTCCTCGGCGGCGATCTGGGCCAGGACCGTATCGGAACCAGTTCCCAGATCGGTGGCACCCACCAACAGGTTAAAGCTGGCGTCTTCATTCATCTTGATAAATACTGATCCCATGTCAATGCCGGGAATACCGGAGCCCTGTCCCACCACAGCCACACCGACACCACGGCGGATCACACCCGTCCTGGGAGTACTGCGAATGCCTTCCCAGTCGATCAGTGTTCTGCCTTCCTCCAGGCAGTCTTTCATTCCCGTGGAGCGCACCTTGGCCGGGAAGCCCTCCCGGCCTTCGCCCAGGATGGCGGCGATGGGCAAATCATCATCCACCTGCACATAGTTCTTATGCCGGAATTCCACCGGATCGATCCCCAATTCAGCAGCAATTTCATCCATTAGTGATTCCAAACCGAAAAATCCCTGGGGTGCGCCGTAGCCGCGATAAGCCCCGGCGATCGGCAGGTTGGTATAAACCGCATCACCGTAAACCCGCAGGTTGGGCGCCCGATAAAGCGATAATGCTTTCTGGGCCGTCACTGACATCACAGTGAGTGAATGGGCGCCATAAGCACCCGTATTCTCCAGAATATCCAGGTCGATGGCCTGGACCCGACACTCATTATCCACCCCGATCCTGAATTTGGTGATCTGGGGATGGCGGGTCCGGGCGGCATAAAATTCTTCTTCCCGGGTATATTCGATCCGGGCCGGACGACCGGTTTTCAGCGTCACCGCCGCCACCAGTTCTTCATTCAATATTTCCTGTTTACCGCCGAAGCCGCCACCGATCCGCGGTTTAATGACCCGAATCTTCCGGACCGGGATATCCAGCACTTCAGCCACGATCCGCCGGACATGAAAAGGCACCTGGGTAGCGGTACGGATCACGATCCGGCCGTCATCATCCAGCCAGCTCAGACTGATATGGGGTTCGATATGGGCCTGCTGGACAAACGGTGTGCTGTATTCCCCATGGAAAACGTGGGGCAATTCCTCGAAAGCCTTTTCTACATCACCAACTTCCGCTTCGATATGGGCGGCTATGTTTTTTTCAACGTCATGGATTCCGGTCTTCCCCTGTTCCGGATGGATAACAATTTCGGAGGAACGCGCTTTACCTGCATCCAGGAGGGATGGTAATTCCTCGTATTCCACTTCAATTTCATTAAGAGCGGCCTCGGCAAGCTCCAGTGATTCGGCTGCTATCAGCGCCACCCGGTCACCCACATAACGAACGGTATCGTCCAGTATCCGGTAATCCCGGGGGCCCGGCTCAGGATAACCTTGCCCGGCGGTAGTATAATAATGGACCGGAAAATCCTCATGAGTGTAAACCGCCACCACACCATGACGTGCCAGGGCCCGGCCGGCATCGATTGATTTGATCCGGGCATGAGCTACCGGGCTGTGCAGAATTTTCAGGTACAGTGTTCCCGGCAGGTACATATCATCGGCAAAAACAGGCTTACCCCGCGACAAGGCCGGTCCGTCCACACGGGCGGTTGGTTTTCCGATCACTTTCATAAGGCCGCCTCCACCGGTTTCACATAGCCGGTGCAACGACACAGGATCCCCGACAGCGCATCCCTCACCTGTGCTTCAGTTGGTTCCGTTGTTTCCCGACTCAGGGCCTCCAATGCCAGGATCATGGCCGGCGTACAGAAACCGCATTGGATCGCTCCGCTGGCAATGAATTTCTCCTGCAACGGATGTAGTTGCTCATGATCGCCCAATCCCTCAATCGTTTCCACTTTTTTCCCATCCGCACTATGAGCCAGGACCAGGCAGGAATTGACAGCCTTATCATCTATCAGCACCGTGCAGGCCCCGCACTCACCATGATCACAACCGTGTTTGGCCCCGAAATAGCCCTGGTCCCGCAGGACTTCCAACAGGGTTTCACCCGGGGCAACGATGATTGCCAGTTGTTGGCCGTTTAATGAGATATTTATCTGCATAGGGCCTCCGCCACCCGTTTAAGCCCCGTGGTTATCACGGTCTGTTTATAATCACGATTGCCGATATGGTCCGCAGGAAATCTTTCGGCTGCAGCTTTACAGAAACCGGCGATCCATTCTACGGTACAGCCGTCGGAAGGTACGTCTTCCACCGCCAGTTTATCAGCCTTACCACCCACTACGATCTTCAGGCTTTCCCCACGACATACGGCAGCTACTATAACAAAAGCCGGCGCCGAAGGCAGCAGGGCAAAGCGTTCCAGGGCCACTTTGGGATTATCACTCAGATCAACGGCCACCCCGGTTATTATCGAATCCTCCGCTGTGATCAGTTGGGCATTCAATGCCGTCAGCGCCACCACCAGTTCCGAATCGGTTCGGCCCCGGGCGATTTCGCCCCCCAGCGTCCGTTGATTGCGGATATTTTTCGATGAGCAGGAATGCCGGGCGGCGGTGCCTAACCGGAGAGGATCGTCAATTGAAAAATGATCAACAAGATCCTGAAGGACAACCCCAGCGTCACAGATCAGTTCCTGCTCGGCAATTTTTATTTCACTCTTTAGCAGCCCGTTAAGGTCCACCAGGTTGCTGATGGCTGGGTAGCGTTCGGCCACCAGGTAAGTCCCACCGGCCAACAATGCGGTGGCCTCCTCTTTGGCCAGTTGGCTGGCAGAGACCAGCGAATCAGGATGATGAATTGTTTTTATTGAAGACCACATAGTCAATTTTGCCTGTTATTATTCATAAAATCAAGACCGGTATTTTTCCCGGCCCGTTCCAGCAACCGGCCGGCTATAATGTTATGTTTGCGTACCAAATCAGACTCGTCCAGCGAGCTTTTACCACTGCGAATACAAATTCTACCGTTGACGATCAGGTAATCCACCGGGCTCATCCGTACCGTAAATGCCAAAGCAGCCAGAGGATCGGACTGGGCACCGGCATATTCCAGTGAATCAACGGAGAAGAGGGCGATGTCAGCCTGTTTCCCAACCGACAATTGACCGATATCGCTGCGTCCCAGGGCCGCTGCACCTCCCCGGGTAGCGATCCACAGTACATCCCGGGCCGTCAGCCAGTGTTTTTCTTCCCGCAACCGCGAAATAAGCAGGGCCTGCCGGATCTCAGCCAGCATATTGCTGCTGTCATTGGAAGCTGATCCGTCGACACCAAGACCGACTTTAACACCGGCCTCCAGCATTTCGCTGATACGGGCAATCCCCGAACCCAGTCGCATATTCGACGACGGGCAATGGGCAATTCCACCACCGGCTGCCCCAAGTCGGCTGATTTCATCATCGTTGAGAAAAATCGAATGGGCAAACCAGGCTTTATCATTAAACCAACCCTGATCGGCCATGAACTCGGCCGGACGTTTACCGACATAATTAAGGCAGAAATCCTCTTCATCCCTGGTTTCCGCCAGATGGGTATGCATATGGATATTATTCGCCAGGGCATATTCGGCAGACTGTTTCAATGATTCCGGAGTCACCGAAAAAGGCGAGCAAGGTGACAATGCCACCCTGACCATCGCTCCTTCGGACCCATCATGATATTTTTCTAAAAGACGCTCCACGTCGGTCTGGATCTCGGCCTCGGTCTGGACCACATCATCCGGTGGCAGTCCACCCTGGGATCGGCCCAGTGACATGGATCCGCGGGTGGCATGGAAGCGCACACCCAACTCACGGGCCGCTTTGATCTGGGCATCGATCAGATCACCTCCGGACGCCCGGGGAAAAAGGTAATGATGATCCGAACTGGTGGTAGTGCCCGATTTCATCAATTCCAGCAAGGCCGTTGTACTGCTGACGGTCACCGCTTCTGAGGTAATCTCCCGCCAGACCTCATAGTGATTCTTCAGCCAGTCGAACAGGGGCTGATCCTGCATCAGGGGGATGTTGCGGGTCAAAGTCTGGTAGAAATGGTGATGGGTATTCACGAATCCAGGTAATACTGTCATTCCCCTGGCATCGATCACTTCAGCACCGGGAATATCCAGTGGTTCCGGACCGATTGATTCGATAATTCCGTTATCGATCAGAATGTGTCCCCCGCTGAATTCGGTGCCGGAATCATCCATCCGGGCGATCAGTTGTGAGTTTTTAATAAGTATTCTTGACATAATTATTTATGTCATCCTTCGACTAGTCTACGCTGTGCTACGACCCAGCAGGCTAGCTCAGGATGACATTGTTTCATCTTTCAAATATGTTAATTTGTTCAGCCCCTTCCAGAGAACAACCATCCTAAAAGCATCTTCAAGTGTAACCATATCTGTAACCACGTTTTTTAATTTAATGCGGGATGTTTCAAATGTCACAGGATCAATATACGCGCTTATAGTTTGACTTTCATACCGCAGCGAATTTCCATGTTCCCACAGCCGTGCTTCATTGGTACCGTCTTTAAAATGCAGTTCATGTCCAGTCAGCAGGTACCCTGCTTCTTCTCCGGCAAAACCGGAAGCCGTTAAAAACAGGTGTGGCTTATCAGCAAAAGGCCGTCCGCTGGTAGGACAGAAAGTAGTACAATTACCACATTCGTTGCACAGCTCAGCCAGGTTTACTATCTGAGCAGGTTGAGTAATAACAAATCTGGATTCGGCTGAAACGGCACCATCAGATGAAATAGCCGGTAATGGAACATCAATCATTTCAGTCGGATAAGCCAGGTTAGCCCGGTTGGGACAGACAGTTACACAGACATCACAGAATTCGTCACAATACAGACAACGGGAAGCTTCGGCTCTGGCCTGTTCGGCCGTCAACAGTACTTTTTGTGGTGCCGTCTGCATTTCGGAATAATCATGTTCCGCAAAATCGCCATAATCGCGGGTGGCGAACCGTATCGGCTGATCAGCCCTATCCCCTTTTCCCTTCAATAGTTTGAAGCTGTCATCCGCTTCAAAGCCTGCGGCGCGTGTGATGCTCCGGGCGGCCTTATGTCCGTCGGCAATAGCACCGATAATGGTATCGGCTCCCCGGACCGCATCACCACCGGCGTAGACATCCGGCATATCAGTCTGTTGGGTTTCAGGATCTACTTTAATTTTATTGCCCGGCATGAAATCCAGTTCCACATCCTGCCCGACGGCAGGAATGATGTAATCGGCGCTAATGCTGGAATAAGCACTATCGATTGGAACCGGACGCAACCGGCCACTGGAATCGGGGGTGCCCAATTTCATTTTCTGTACCGTCAGAACCAATCCTCCGCCACCGGATTCGATTTTCAAAGGTGCCAGTAATTCCCGCACAGCGATTCCCTCGGCTTGAGCGGCGGCCACTTCCTCCCAGTCGGCGGGCATCTGGTCGATCGTCCGGCGGTATACAATGGTCACCTTTCCCTGTTCACCGACCGCACGACGGGCGGTCCGGGCAGCATCCATGGCCGTATTCCCGCCGCCGATTATCAGTACTTCGGACCCAGCCGGCAGGTTATCTCCGGTTTTCACATCAGCCAGGAAAACCAGTGGATCAAGGACCCCATCTGTATCTTCCCCGCTGATCCCCAGGCGTTTGCTGCTTTGGGCACCCACAGCCAGATAGATATAATTATTTTCCTTTCGCAGCCGATCAAAATCATTGCTGGAAATTTGTCGACCGGTCTTTACCAGAACGCCCGATCTTTCCAGCATATTCAGGTCATTACTGATACTTTCTGCCCCCAGCCGGAATGAGGGTATCATCCCCGATACCATCCCCCCCAAGCTTTGGCTATGTTCATAAAGTGTTACCTCAAAACCTTCCAAAGCAAGGAAATATGCGCAGGTAATTCCCGAGGGACCACCACCGACTACGGCTGCTTTGCGTCCTTTATCCGGTTTGGGTTTGTTGGTTTCCTGGCCGGCCTGGTCTTCGGAAACAAAGCGTTTAATGTCACGGATCATTAGTGGTCGGTCATAATTAATGCGGGTACATTTATTCTGGCACTGATGGTCACAGACATACCCGGTCACAGCCGGCATTGAATTGGTCCGGAGAATTACATCATAAGCCAGATCGAATTCGCCCCGGCTTGAATGATACAAATAATCCGGTATACCCTGGTGGGCGGCACAGGTCTCCACACAGGGGGCTGAAACGCAATCAAAATAATCCAGTGGGCGTTGCCCCTTGATTGAGGGATAAAAGGGCTTCTGACGCTGATATTGGGCCAAATCAAGCACCTTATCAGCATAGGTGGAGAGGTTCGCCCGGATCGCAGTGCGTAAATCAATTCGCTGCCTGGAATAATTGATGATCAATTCATCGATTGAACCGGCCTTGTAATGCTGGAAATCTGCTTCCAGATTAGCAATATACTGTGCCAGACGTCCGTATCCTCCCGGCTTCAATAAATCAGAGCAGGTAGTGACTGGTGCAACACCGCAAGCTACCAGATCGGATACATTATAGCAATCCGCACCGGCACAGAAAGAAATATCCAGTTCCCCGTCAAATGCATGCTGGAGCTGTTTGGCCAGGTTAACTGAAATCGGGTGCAGAGCCCGGCCACTTAAATAGGCCTGTTTCTCACTGTCCGGGAAAATCAGTTTCCGGTTCAGCACTTCCAGGGTATTGGTGAGCTTCAATCCAAATTCCACCCCACTCAATCCGGCGGTTGCAGTGAGGTTACGAATTAATGCCAATGCCTGTTCATATTTCAAATCGTGTTCAAAGGCAATGTCAGGTACCTCCACATTGCGGAATCCCAGCTTGCCGTTGATGATTTCTCTCAGATGTTCCGGACCCAGTAATGTCGGATTAAGTTTTACGGTGGTGTGCAGATGGCGATCCTCGATCAGATAGCGGGCAATTTTCTCGATTTCATCCGGCGGGCAGCCATGCATGGTTGACAGGGTGATGTTATTGGTGATTCTACCGGGTATTTCCACCTGAGATATCCCCGGATATATCTTTTCGATCCGGTTCAGTTTCTTGTCCAGTTCTGACTGGCAGCCAACCATCGAATCAAGGAATTCCTGTACATTGGCATTTAAAATACCATTCATGTCATAACCTACGCTCATATTGAAAATGACACCGGGACCATCACCTTCCCATCCCCAGTGATGACGAAGGATATGGACCAGAATCCAGGCATCGAGGTACTGATCAAAAGACTGACGCAATTTCAATTCCTGGGACCATTCGCAGTTATAGCCTTCATCCTGAATATCGATACAGGGTTTGACAACCTCAATCTCATCAAGGGTCTGAACGGTTTTCAATTCAATATACCGGGCGCCGGTCAGCCAGGCAGCAACTATATTTTGGGACAATTGAGTATGGGGGCCAGCCGCCACACCAATCGGGTTTTCAAGAAGCTGACCATAACGTTTCATCCGAAAGGGCTGATCAATATGGGGTACAAAAAATAATTCTTTGGATATTCCAAAGATACTGCCCTGTTTTTCCTCGGCCATTATCCAGGGTAAAAGACGCTCAAGCGGGATAGGATAGAGTTTATCGGACATTTATCTAATTCTTTTTAATTACCATTATTCAAATCCTGTTAAACTTATCATTGCTGCAGCTTGCGTCAAACCAGATACCTGCTATCATAATCAATTTCATTCTCTTCCAGGAATCTTTCCACCTCCTCCAAATATGTTCGTTTTCGGTGATGAACCTCCTGGTTTTTGATATAATTGATTATCATATCTTTATCATTACTGCCGCATGTGAAAGCGGCATAGCCTTCCTGCCAGCCCTCAAAAGCAGGAAATATGTTCTGATTTTTTATCCAGATTGAAGAGGCGACTTTGATATCTTTAACAAAATCGGCAAGGGAAATATTTGATTTCAAGTCTGTCAATATGTGAATATGATCCTCCACTCCATTGATGCGATATAAATGGCAATCCTTTTTATTAATTATCCCCCAGATATATTTAAATAGTTTTTCCCTGTTTTCAATCGTCAGACATGGATCACGATATTTAGTAGAAAATACGATATGATAATATATCCTGGTGAAAGTTGACATTAATTATTCAACCCTTCCAGGGTTGTGAATAATATCGAAAATATTTTACTATTCATATTTAACCCCTCCGGGGTTATGTCAGCAGCAATAGCAAAGTATATTAACATCATACTATTGATTTAAGGTTATTCATAACCTATAATTACCTGTATGCATTTCACAGCAATTATGTGACATCCAATCGATATCCATTTCCCATGCAGTCCCACCGGTCTTTTGTCAGAAACATTTCGATAAGAATTAAATCAATTCCCTTAGAATTCCACCCTGTGAACCCTGGATAATATTGATAACCATTACATACATTGTTCAAATCTATACAAACCCAATTACTAATTGTCACAATCCCGGAGGGATTAAATGTGAATAACTACCGGTGCAACCGGCAGAATACCTCACCCCTGTTATTAACGACCCAGAAAGGGTCGAACTAACTTGACTAATCACCTTCCCTCATTTCAAGGATCTGTTCCAGTTCATACTGCAAAACATTCTTCAATACCTTACGGCGGTATTCTGCCGTGGCCCGCAGATCATCGATTGGTGCAATATCCAAATCAACTTCATCGATAGCTTCAGAAACAGATATTCCATCTTCAATAATCGCTTTAACTATTCCTTTTAACATTACTACTGTCGGCGCAACCGCTCCGGCCGCTATACTTAAAGAAATTAATCCTTTTTCTTGGTCTGCCCTGCCATTAACGGCAAAATTAATCACCGAAATCGCCATTGATTCCCGAAGCCCCAGCTTGAAAAATCGCTGATATCCAACCGGTATTGGAATAATTATTCTGGTAAGAAATTCCTCCGCTTCCAGGCTGGTCTGTCCCGGACCGGTGATGAATTCACTGATCGGAATTTGCCGTCCACCAGCAGGCCCTGCCAGAACCAATTCTGCCTGTGCTGCATACAAGACCGGCAGTGTATCCCCGGCCGGTGAGGCATTACAGATATTACCACCGACAGTTGCCCGGTTGCGAATCTGGGTGGCCGCAAAACCAGCAGCGGCCTGAACCAGGGCCGGTAATTTATCCTTCAATACCGAACTGCATCGAATATCTTCGAGTGTCGTTAATGCCCCGATTATCAGATGACCATTAATAATCCTAATACCGTTTAAATCAGGTATCTTTTTAAGATCAATCAAGTTTTCCGGCAGTGTTTTACCCTGCTCGTACCGGGGCAATAAATCAGTACCCCCAGCCAGTAACTGATACTCAACGCCGTCGAGACGGGCCAGCAATTCCTGCGCTTCACTCAGTGAACCGGGACGATAGTACTCCACTAGCGGGCTCCCAACTCTTTTTCTACCGCCATAATTATCTTGGCGTATCCGGTGCAGCGGCAGATGTTTCCGGCCAGACTATGTTTGATTTCATCGCGGGAATAGACTCCACCATCAGCCTTCAATGCTTCAGCCGACATTACCATCCCGGGGATACAATAGCCACACTGGACGGCATGTTCATCTACAAACGCCTGCTGTAATTCATTAAGCTGCTTTTCCTGCCCCAGACCTTCGATATTGGTTATTTCCGAACCATCGGCCTCCACTGCCAGAATCAGGCAGGCATTAACGGCTTTGCCATCCATAATCACAGTACAGGCTCCACATTCCCCTTCACCGCAGACTTCCTTGGTACCAGTCAGGTGTAAAACTTCCCGAAGAAAATCAAGCAACCGGATGTGAGTTGGTATATTTTCAGTATAAAGTTTTCCATTAACTGATATGCTTATATCTTTATATATTGCCCTATTTACGATTAACATCAGATTGGAGAGTCCTTGATAAATAACTTGAATTTCCCCAAGTTTGGCTGGACTGGAGCATGAAATACCAATCGTCTTTGAGCAGCGGGGATATCCTTTAATCCGCTACCGGTGGCCAGAATAACCACTCGATCTGATTTAGCGATTGATCGTTTGGACACGGCCTCTAGAAATCCGGCAAATGCGGCTGCAGCCGCTGGTTCGGTAAAAACTCCACTGCCAGCCGACAATTCCTTTTGTGCTAATAGGATCGCATCATCACTAACGGTTATTCCATCACCACTGCTGGCCTTCATCGCCCGCAATGCTTTGAGTCCGTCACGGGGCAGGTCAACAGATATACTGTCGGCTATGGTTTGCGCGACAACGGCAGCAATGGGTTTATCAGATTTGAAGGCTTTGACAATCGCCGCCGATCCCTCGGCCTGGACTGCTATTATGCGTGGAACTCGATCAGTCCAGCCTAACTGGTGCAAGTCATGAAAACCTTTATAGACACCCCCGATGATACAACCATCGCCTACGGGAACAAAAATTACATCCGGGACATCCCAATTCAACTGCTCGGCAATTTCCAGGGCAACCGTCTTTTTTCCTTCTGATAAAACCGGATTCTGACCTGTATTCCGGGAATACCAGCCGAATTCTTCTACAATCTCCGTCACTAAATCGAAGGCGGCATCATAGTTGCCATCGATCGGACACAGCGTGGCACCGTACTGAAGGATCTGGGTCAGTTTGGCTTTGGGAGCACTGGCCGGCGCAACTATAACCGCTTTTTGTCCGTGGTAAGCAGCCAGGCAGGACAGAGAAGCGGCCGCATTGCCGGTGGATGCTGCAATGATCACGTCACTGCCCATTTCAGCGGCATGCCGCAAACCAACTTCTGATGCACGGTCCTTCAAAGAACCGGAGGGATTGCGGGTGTCATCTTTGACCATCAGTTGCTTTACACCATATTTATCTGCCAGTCCGCGGACATTGACCAGAGGTGTATTTCCAACCAAAATCGATCTTTGGTCAGGTGGCTCCGCAACCGGCAGTAGAGGTGTATATCGCCAGATTGACTGGTCCGTATTTTGGACAAGATCGCTTTTTTTCCACTGGTGTTTGATGAAATCATAATCGAACTCAGCATCCAGGTTGTTACCACAGTCACTACAGTAGTAACGGATAGTATCCGCGGCATGCAGCTTACCACAGCGCATACAGCGCAGACCAATCAGTTTCCGGTTCAACTCCATCACTCCACTACTCCAATCCTCCACAAACGCGCCTTAGAGATACTTCTTCAGCACTCCGGTCTGCTCATTAAATTCATTGATTTTATTATCCCATTCCTCCACCAGAGCATATTGACTGGACCAGTAATCCTCCTGATACCACTGGGCATTCAACTCTTCCACCGTCTTACCTTGCTGCTCAACCCAGGTAAAATATTTGAGGTTATGCATTCGTTTCTTGTCGTAATGGGATAATTCCAGCATATTGGCTGTATCCAATCCCTGGAGGCGGCCCTCAAAATCAACGGCAGCGTTGCTAGCCGAATATTGGCCATCGATTTGATTAGCTTCCCGCAACCGTGATTGATACATTTCCATGGAATCGGTGGCTACGGTAAACACTGAATCGTTGGAATTCATCTCGTAATACTTGGCCATCTTGATGGCCCCGGTGATATTGGCGATCGAAGAAATCCCGAAATGATCCAGTTTTTGCACCAGATCGGGATTGATACCCTGCTTGATCAGCAAATCGTTACCGGCCGGTTCATTGAACAGACGCATCAGGCGGACTGTAACTTCATCATCCAATGCCACTACCATATCCATGTTACGCATATTGTGAATCCAGGGGACGTGCTTGTCACCAATACCTTCGATCCGGTGGTAGCCATAACCGTTTTGCAGCAGGGTCGGGCACTGCAGTGCTTCTCCGGCTCCAACCTTGATTTGGGGATATTGCGTCCGCAGGTAATCGGCGCTGCCCAGTGTTCCCGCCGAACCCTGGGTCAGAAACAGGCCGCTGAATCGCTGTCCTCTCTGGCAATTCTGGTCGAATACTTCCTTCATTGCCGGACCGGTAACGGCATAATGCCATAGTGGATTGCCAATTTCCTCAAATTGGTTCAACACCACGATTTCATCACCGCGCTCCTTTACCAGTTCCTTGACCTTGTCATAGATCTCCTTGACATTCGATTCGCCACCGGGGGTGCTGATAACCTCCGAGCCAACCTTATGCAGCCATTCGAAGCGTTCGGGACTCATTTCTTCCGGCAGGACTGCAATCGAAGGACAGCCCAGCAGATAGGCGTCGTAAGCTCCGCCCCGGCAGTAGTTACCAGTGGAAGGCCATAATGCTTTCTGGGTGGTAGGGTCAAAACACCCGGTAACCAGTTTTTCCACCAATGGTCCGAAAGTAGCCCCGACCTTATGGGCACCGGTGGGAAAATATTTACCCAGCAGCACAAAAATCCGGGCTTCCACCCCGGTTAGTTCAGGAGGTAGCTCCAGATAATTCACATTGCCGAATCCTCCGCCCTGCTCCACCGGTTCATTTTTCCAGGTGATCCTGAACAGGTTATGGGGATTCAATTCCCAGAGACCGAATTGTGTCAATTCTTCCTTGATCCTTTCAGGAATCTCCTCCGGGTGTGCCATCTGCCGGTAGGTCGGGATGATAATGTTCTGCTCCCGGCAGCGCCGGATCGTATTAGCTAAAATCTGTTGCCGATTCATCGGATACCTCCCATCGTCAAGGCCATTACCGCTTTGGACGTGTGCAGGCGGTTTTCCGCTTCATCGTACACAATTGATTGCGGACCGTCAATCACCGCATCTTCCACTTCATTCCCCCGGTCGGCGGGCAAAGCGTGCATATACAGTGCTGAATCGGTCGTTTCCATGCGTTCTTCCGTACATTTCCAGTAACGGTTCTTCTCCAGCAGATCATCCACCACCGCATCACTCTGGTTGCTCACCCAACTGCCCCAGTTCTTGGGTATAACAATCTGGGCGTCAGCATAGGCTTCATCCTGGTCATTGGTAATCCGGAAATTGCCGCTATTTTCACCGGCATTGGCACGGGCCTTTTCGATGGCCCAGTCCGGCAATTCATAGCCCTCGGGGTAGGCCAGAGTTACATCCATCCCGAAACGGGGAAAGAGCAGAATCTGCGACAGGGGCACCGAGATCGGCTTCTTGTGGCTGGTGGCATAAGCCCAGACAACGGATACTTTCTTGCCCTGCAGTTTATCCAGTTTCTCTTCCATCGTCATAAGATCGGCAATGGCCTGCAACGGATGATAGAGGTCGCATTGCATATTGATGATTGGCGCCGTTGACCAGGCTGCCATATCGTTAAGATACTTGTTGCCGATTTCCCAGAAACAGTTCCGACAGGCAATGGCGTGGCCATAGCGGGAAAGGATTACAGCCGTATCTTTCGGCGATTCGCCGTGTGATATCTGCATGGTGCTGGTATCCAGATAATGGGCGTGGCCGCCAAGCTGGGTAATACCTGCTTCCATGGAATTACGGGTGCGGGTGGATTGTTCAAAGAACATCAGAAAGGCGGTCTGATTCTTGAGGTAGTCGGTAATTTCACCGGACTTGAACCTGGTTTTTAACTCGGCAGACAACTTCAGCAGCCGGTTAAGTTCATCCCTGGACCAGTCCTCTAATGTGATGAAATGTTTTCCCTTAAAATGATCTTTATCGTATTGCATTATTTCTCCTGTCAGCCAACCGGCTGATTAATCACAAAATTTTTGTACATAAACAGCCGGAATCGCCGCATATACCGCCGCAGCCATGACCAGCTCATCCTTCCAGGTGCGCTCGTTGGGAGCATGGGCCTGGTCTTCGTGTCCGGGGCCAAATCCGATACAGGGTATCCCGTACTTCCCCATAATTGAAACACCATTGGTGGAGAAGGTCCATTTATCAACAATCGGATCGGTTCCATATAAGCTGTGGTAAGCTTCCACGGCTGTCTTTGTTGCGGCATGATCCTTATCGATCAACCAGGTCGGAAAATATGCCTTGGTTGGAAAGGTCACCCCCTGGTATGTTGGCCGGACATAATCATAGACTTCCACTTTGGCCCCGGCTTTTTGCACCGCGGGCAGATTTTCAATCTCGGCCACCGCTGATTCCATCGTCTCCCCAACCGTAAGACGCCGGTCGATTGAAATATGGCAACCATCGGCTACGGCACAACGCGAGGGTGAGCTGTGGAAGATTTCCGATACCGTCAGCGATCCCTTTCCCAGAAAGTCATCGTAGCCCAGATTGTTGTTCAATTCCTGCAGTTCCAGCAGGATCGGAGCCATTTTGTAAATCGCGTTATCACCACGCTCCGGCGCCGAACCATGGGCACTGACACCAGACACGGATACCTTCATTTCCATCCGGCCCCGCTGTCCCCGGTATACCCGGCAGGAGGTCGGTTCACTGATTACTACAAATTCAGGCCGCAGGCCAGTTTTCTCAATGATGTACTGCCAACAGAGGCCATCGCAGTCTTCCTCCTGGATTGTGGCTGTCACTACCAGTGTATAGTCATCCTCCAGTCCCAGGTCCTTAATAATTTTCCCGGCATAGATCATGGAAGCAATCCCGCCTTCCTGATCGGAAGCTCCGCGACCATAGACACAATCCTCATCCTCTTTACCTTCAAAAGGATCAAATTCCCAGTTGGCGGCATTGCCGACACCAACCGTATCGATATGGCCATCCATGGCAATCAGGTGTTTACCATGTCCGATATAACCGTGCAGATTTCCGAAATCATCGATTTCCACCTGGTCAAAGCCAACTTTTTTCATTTCCTGATAGGCCCGTTCGATCACGGCAGCTTCCTGGCAGCTTTCACTGGGAATGGCAATCATATCCCGTAAAAAGGCACTGATATCGGACCGGTACAATTCCGACTGCTGTCTTATTCTTTCAAAATCAATTTTCATTTGTCGTCATAATTCCTGAATTTTTGACCAGAGTTTATTCGACTGGTCCTGTCCGTTTTTTAATTTCTGTTTCTGTTTTTCATCGACCCATTTTGAGTCGCGGATTTTAAATTTTCCAGCCGTCATCACATCCGATGGGCTCCCCAATCCAAACAGGAGATGACCGCTGTAATTATCATTGGTGATGGCCGTTCGGGGATAATAATCATAGATGGCCAGATCAGCCCGCTGCCCCACTTCCAGTTTCCCGATCATTCGCCCATAAAGCCGCTCAGCTATGCGGGGATTGTTCAGAAATAATAACCTGAGATAGTCTACATTATCGACACCACCGGGCAGATGAGCACTGCGAATCAGGGTACCTTCCTTGGCTTCTTTGAGCATGTTACCCTGCATTCCATCGGTTCCTAAGCCAGCCTGCAGACTATCGATCTTTTCGGAAGCCAGCCAGCCGACACGGTTATTGGCATTGGAAGTGGGATTATGCACCAGCATCGCCCCTTTTTGCCGGAGTATGTCAATATCTTCATTGTTGGTATGTAGACCATGGATAATCAGGCTATGCCGATTGATCAGACCGAAATGATCTAACCGGTCAATCACGGAGCGGTAACCCCGCTGCCTGGCATCGGCTTCGTCAGCCTGGTCTTCGGCCACATGAATATGGATTCCCCAATCGGGCAGGTCATTTACGGACTGCCGTATTTTCTGGAGCGATTCATCCTCCAGTGTAAATGAGGCGTGCAGTCCGATCAGCGGACGGATATTTTCATGTCCATGATATGAGCAATAAAATTCCAGGTTTTCATTCAGACCAGCTTCAAATCCTTCGGCACCATTCCGGTCGGATATTTCAAAGGCGGTGGATACGGTCATATCCAGTTCCTGTGCCACCTCCGCCAGGATCGGCAGCGATCCGTTTATAGCTGTCTGGCTGGAATGATGGTCGATCACCGTAGTAACACCAGCTTCCAGACAGGCCATCAGACCAGTTTCAAATGAAGCTCTGATCGAGTCATAATCCAGGGCCCGATCCAGTTTCCACCAGATTTTTTCCAGCTTCTGGACAAAATTCTGCGGTGTTTTAACCGGCCAGGGCATCCCCAACGCCAAAGCGGAATAAAGATGGGTGTGAGCGTTGACCATCCCCGGCAATACGGACTTGCCAGCCAGATCAATTACCTGCCACTCAGCCGGAAATTCGGGTTGACCAACACCAATCCCGGAGATTTTTTCCCCGGTGACAGCTATATATCCGTTCTCGATGAAGTCATTGGCAGCACAGGGATTGATCAGACGGACATTAGTAAAAACCTGGGTACTCATTTGGCCTCATTCATATTTTCTTCGATGGCTCTCAAAATCATTTCCGGTGACAGGGGAATCGAATTCATCTCCTGCCCCACTGCATCACTCACCGCATTGGCAATAGCCGCAGCCGTTGGAATAACTGCCGGTTCACCGATTCCTTTTGCGCCCCAGGGACCGAGCGGTTCGGGTGCTTCGATAAAAATAGATTCCACCTCACTGACATCAAGTATGGTCGGCAGTAAATAGGTCGACAGGTTTGCCGTTTGAACGACACCATCCCTGATTTGAAAATGCTCACTCAAAGCCCAGCCAATCCCCTGGGCCGTACCACCCTCTACCTGGCCTTCGAGACCGGCCGGATTAATGACTTTACCGACATCATGAGCAGCCCAGATCTTCTCCACTTTAACCAGACCGGTCAGACGGTCCACCTTAACCCGGGCGGCATGGGTGGCAAAAGAATAGGTAAAATAAGCCTCGCCAATTCCTTTTTCCGGATCATACTCCAGGGGTGGCACATGCCACCAACCCGGCATTTCAACCGGTTGATCGTTGACATAGAGATAATCAGCTATAGTTTTAAAGTCTGTCTGCTTGCCGGTATCAGTATCCACAGCCTGGTCATCGGCAATTTCAATCATGTTTACCGGGCAATTTAATATTTCTGCCGCCGCCGATTTCAGGATTGGTATCAGCTTCTCAGCTGCCGAACGGATCGCGTTACCGGTCATAACCACATTCCGGCTGGCCACTCCGGGCCCGCTGTCAGGTACCAGGTCGGTACTGGGCATGAGAACGGTAATCCGGTCGACATCGACTCCCAATGCATCGGCGGCCATCTGGGCATTAACAGTTGCAGCTCCCTGGCCCATATCAGACAAACCATAAGCCACAGTTACCGAACCATCGCGTTGAATCCCCAAGGTTGCTCCGGCTCCATCCATATGCCAGCCGGCAGCACCCAGACAATTTCCATAATGACAGGCCGCGAATCCGATTCCGTACAAATAGCGGTTATTGTCGTTTTTATTTTGCTCTGAACCAACTGCCTGAGCTGTTCTTTGAATGGTTTCTTCCGCACCAACACTGACTGTCAGCTTCTGCCCGGTTTGGGTGCTGTTACCGATGCGCAGGACATTCCGCAAACGCAATTCCACCGGATCAATGCCCAATTCATGGGCGATAATATCCATTACCCTCTCATGACCAAAGGTAGCTTGTGGTGATCCGAAACCCCTGAATGCTCCTGTCGGAGGAAGATTTGTATAATATGAAGTCGAACGAACTTTAATATTGGGAATAACATAGGGACCCATCGCCTGCATGGCCGAGCGGTAACTGACCACTGAAGAAAGGGTGGCATAGGCGCCGGCATTTTCCTCCAGTGTGATATCAGCTGCCAACAGCTTTCCGGCCTTGGAGACACCAACTTTGTACTTCATCTGGAAAGGATGCCGTTTGCTGGTAAGCTGGACGTCGTCACGGCGATTATAGACCATCTTTACCGGCCGGTTCAGCCTGATAGCCGCCAAAGCCGTCCTAGCGCAGATTTCAGAAGGAATATCTTCTTTACCACCGAAACCCCCGCCTACCGGAGTCTGGTTAACATGGACTTTTTCCTGGGAAATCCCCAGCACTCGGGCAACAGCTTTCTGGACATAATAGATACACTGCAACGATCCGTAAACTGTGATTTCCTCATTCTCATCGGGAATGACGATACAACCTTGAGGTTCCAGATAGTAATGTTCCTGGAAAGGCGTTGTCAGTTCGGCTGTGATTATTCGGTCCGCTGCTGCAAAACCCTGATTAATATCACCTTTATCCACCTGGTGTCGACAGGCAACATTATCTTTATGAATGAAATTCTCAGTGGCATCGCGGCTGGCATTTATGGTATAAATAGGATCAAATCTCTCATAATCAATCTGCACAGCCCGAGCGGCCTGTTGGGCGGCAGTTACTGTTTCGGCCACAACAACACCAATTGAATCACCAACAAACCGTACAGTATCGTCAGCCAGCAGGGGCTGGTCTTCGAAAATCACACCAACCTGATTATCTCCCGGAATATCACCGGCCAGCAGCAGATCGATAAATCCTGGTGTATTCCTGGCCGGTTCGGTGTTGATGCTTACTATCCGTCCAAATGGAATACGGGAATAGATTGGACAGGCAAAAACCATATTATCATAGGTGATATCAGGCAGATATCTTGTGTTCCCGGTGAGTTTACCGGCAGCATCGATGCGTTTATATGAATGACCGATATAATTCAAATCAGGCTCCATGACAATTCCTGTTGAATTGGGCACGGGCGGGAATGGCATCTAATTTTCGGTCGTAAGCAGTCATGGAATTATCGAAGACAACCTGTGAAGTTACCGCTATTACCGAATATCAGACAAAGATTGAAGTGAATTCAAAATTATCTCCGTCAAAGAGTCCCCGGTCACTCAACTTCAATCTGGGTATCACCAGCAATGCCAGGAATGACAAACTCATGAATGGTGCCGCTAATTTCGATCCCGACTTTTTGACAATCCGATCCAGGGCAGCATATTGCTCCCCAATCTGGTAACCATCATCGGTACTCATGACTCCGGCTACCGGCAGCGGTAAAACAATAGCTTTATCATCGGCGACAACCGCTACCCCTCCCTGTTCAGCAATGATCGAATTTACGGCTTTACATATTGATTCATCGCTGGTACCAACGGCAACGATATTGTGTGAATCGTGAGCCACTGAAGAAGCCAGCGCACCTGACTTAATATCAAACCCCCTGACAAACCCCAGGGCCGGTGGAGTGTCAGAATAACGATTCACTACCGTTAATTTCAGGATATCATTTTCTACGTCCGCCACACAATTACCACCCTTCACTTTGGGAAAGGCAATGCTGCTTCCGGTTACCAGTTGTCCGGGGATCAGTTCGATCACTCTGATCTTCTCACCGGCAGCCGGAACGATAAAATCAGCAACTTCTTTGGGTAAGCAGTCGAATTTATTGACTGGTTGCACATTTACCGGCAACAACCTGGTCTGTCCGTTTCTGGCAACCATTTGACCATCGATCCAGGTTTGTAAAATATTGAATTGCTCGAAATTATCGATTATAACAAAATCAGCCGGGTCACCGGTTCGCAGCAGACCAACTTCCAATCCGTAATGCTCAACAGGATTCACACTGGCAGCCCGCAGAAGGTTGAATTTATCCAGCCCGTTGTGTAATCCACGTTGCACCAGTTCGTTAATATGTCCACCAGCCAGGTCGTCGGGATGCTTATCATCGCTGCATAACATACACATTTCCGGGAATTCGTCGACCAGTTGGTAGAGTTCATCGAAATTTTTTGCCGCCGATCCTTCCCTTATCTGTACTTTCATGCCCTGGCTGATTTTCTCCCGTGCTTCTGCAAGGGATACACATTCGTGATCGGTGGATATGCCGGCTGCGACATATTTAGCCAGATCATCGCCACGTAACTCCGGTGCATGGCCATCTACCGGACGACCATATTTCCGTGCCAGCTCCAGTTTGGCTGTAACCTCCGGCAATTCCATAAGCACGCCGGGGACATTCATCATTTCACTGAGGAATTTGAATCCGTATCTGGCGAACAGATTTTCGATATCTTTGAGATCTAAAACTGCTCCTGCAGTTTCAAATGGTGTGGCCGGAACACAGGATGGTGCCCCGAAAAAAAATTTAAATGGTGACTGCCGACCATTGTTATACATGAATTCCACCCCGGGCAGGCCCATTACATTGGCGATCTCATGGGGATCGCAGACTGCTGCGACTGTACCATGGGTTACAGCCAGCCGGGCAAATTCGGTGGGTACCAGCATCGAACTTTCAATATGGATGTGGGCGTCGATCAGTCCCGGTAAAATTAATTGGTCATTGGCAGACGATCTTTCTTCGATCGACTGGATAATTCCGTTTTTGCCCCTCACAACGCCCGGGAAAATGCGGTTTTCAAACAGGTCAATAATCTTTCCCGACACTTCAAAATGGGTATTCGTCATAAATAATTCTTACTCTGTTCTGCTTTCGATTGATATAATTTACTAAGATTTCCATCGGGGGTGGGGAATAATAAAGAGACATTATTGACTGTGGAATGCACGAAAAACACAAGGAATTTCTAATTATTAATTAAATAGAATTACTGGGCAGTATATTCTCCTACTGTATCATAGATTATCTCAACACCACCTTTTTCAAGCGACTGAACTATCCGGGTATCGTTCAACTCGTCTCTACAATTCGCAGTGGCAGTTATCCAGCAATGATCTGACATGTTGATCATGGTCACAGTTTGAGCTATGATTGACATAATCTGTGGCCAATACTCACCGATATAAATACGTTCATCACCTACTTTTACAACATATGGAGAAATATCTGACCTCAGTTTCCTATTAATCTCATCCTCCAGTGTCATTAAATGAGAAGATATCGATGAATCATTATCGGATATCACTATTCTATAAATGGAAATATCAGTTGATGTTATTATTGGCTCTTTCTGTAGTTTAAGAGACTTAATAGCCATAGAAGCCAAATCACTGTATTCAAGTGTTGAATCGGCTAATAAGAATATACCGAAATCACCAATATCTTCGTTGCATTCTGAACAAGTTGACAGAAATAATGCAAAATATAATACTAAAATCAGAATGGTTTTTTTTCACTTTATCCTCCAATACATAATGCTGTCTTCGAATATTATAGCAGCGAATAAAAATATTCAACGAAGATTTCTTTTAATAGATACTCTAGAGTTTTTACTGGGTATACCTTGTAAATTCACCCATGCAGTTTTCCGATTTGGCCTTTCCTGATTCCCAACCGTTCGATAATTCCTGTATTGCCTTACTGGGTGGCGGCGGAAAGACCGGCCTCCAGCACCGGTTGGGCCAGGAACTTGCCCTGTCTTTCAACCGGATTTTGCTGACATCATTAACCAAGTCGGCCTGGCATGCCGATCCACCGATTCATTGTTTGGATGATTTGCCAGACCACAACCTTCAGCCACTCTTCAAGCAGCAGAATCCACTTTGCCTGATGGGTTCCTGCCTGACACCTGAAAAACTTACCGGTATATCAGCTGCCGAACTGGATGAACTGCGCCACAAGGCTGACAGTACTATCGTTGAATGCGACGGTGCCCGCAACCGTCCCCTGAAAGCGCACTTGCCCCACGATCCAATGATACCGGATTACTTCGATCGGGTGATTGTGATCGTCGGAGCCGATGTGACGGGCACTACCCTGACAGACGGTTTGGTGCATCGTCCCGACGTTTTCAAACATTTATGGCAGATTAATGAGGATTTTGTCCTGTTCCCTGAATTCATTGCCCGTGTCGTAACACAGGGTTATGCCGGAAAAATCCCAGCCGGAATGCCCCGCAGCTATTTTGTTAATAAATCGGATACCCATAATAATGCGAAGGAATTAGCCCAGGCGATAAATAAAATTTCCAAGGCACCGACCTGGTTCGGAAGCGTTCAGCAGGATTTACTGGAGCGCATCAGATGATCAGTCTGGTAATAACCGCTGCCGGATTATCCAGACGACAGCCACCCAACAAATTACTGCTTCCACTGGAAAATAAGACTGTAATTGAACGGACGATAAGTACATTCATCGGATTTGAAATGGAAATCAGGGTGGTTGTCGGTTATCAGAAAGATATACTTATACCGGCAATCGAAAAATACGGACAGCGGATTAAAATAATTGATAATCCCGATTTCGAATCGGGACTGGCAACATCCCTCAAGGCGGGCATTTCCAATCCCTCGCCCGGCTTGGATTACTGGGCGTTCTGCAACGGCGATAAGCCGTTTATAAAACCGGAAACGGTGCAAGCATTACTTAAAACAATTGAAAGCGTAAGACCAAAGATATTAGTCCCGACTTTCAAGGAACAAAGTGGTCATCCTGTTTTTATCAAGACCGTACTAACACCGGAATTGGCAAGTTTAAGGGGTGATACCGGAGCCCGACAGATAATTCAAAAGCATCAGAATAAAGTGCGATATCAGCCCGTTAGCGACGAGGGGGTTGTAATGGATATGGACAGGTATTTAACCAACCATAAACAGTGAATTATAATTCCAGAAAACACCGGCGTCGATCAATCCGTTTACCCGAATATGATTATTCCCAACCTGGTGGATATTTCGTTACCATAAACACCAACCAGCAAAAATGCATTTTCGGTCAAATTATCAATGGTGAAATGTGTATGAATAGAATTGGATGAATTGTTGGGTTATGTTGGATTGAATTACCAGATCATTTCAAAAACATTTATTGTGATGAACATATAATAATACCAAACCATTTCCATGGAATTATTATTATTGAAAATTATTCTGTAGGGGCACGGCATGCCGTGCCCCTACTACGAAACCGCAAATTTGGTAAACCAACACCAAATTCTCTACCAACAATTATTCGTTCGTTCAAATCTGCTGCAACACGCCAAATCAACATACTCCGCCAAACACCTGGCCAATCTGTCTGGTAACGGAATTACTGGGAACGGGTAATACGAAACAATGATGAACTGAACCTGATCCGCGAATACATTATCAATAACCCAACTAATTTGAAATCAGACATGGATATTCGTGAGCATTTTACTCCCCCCAATAAATAACAAATAAACAAATCCCATCTTTTCTGTTTAAAATCAATCATGTTTGAAGATGTTAAAATATGGATTCGCGGGGCTGGCGAACTGGCCAGTGCCACAGCGGTTATCCTGCATAAATGCGGGTTTAAGATAATCGCCAGTGAATTGCCAACGCCCTTGGCGATCAGAAGGACCGTTACATTCAGCGATGCTATGCTGGACGGATCGGCCATCGTCGAGGATGTAACCGCCCGCTATGTCCACCCTGATAAAATTGAAGCTACCCTCTCCAATAATGAAATCCCGCTTTTACAGGAAGATCCGGATCTGCCAAGGGTAATAAAAACAAAATTAATTATCGATGCCCGGATGCTCAAGAAAGATATTGGTAACAGCCTCCACAATATGGCAATTGTTGTCGGTCTCGGACCGGGATTCACGGTTGGTGAAAACTGCCGTATGGTAATCGAAACCAAGCGCGGCCACGATCTGGGCCGGATAATCCGGGATGGTTCAGCTGCCCGCGATACCGGCATCCCCGGTGAACTGGGAGGCGAAACCTTCAAACGGGTTATCCTGGCAAAACGGGATGGTAATATCGACTGGAAAGTTGACATCGGTAACCTGGTGCTGGAGGGGGAATTGATGGGGGCAATCAACCAGGTACACGAGATCACATCACCATTGAAGGGCATCGTCCGTGGTCTGATCAATCCGGAAACACCGGTGCATAAAGGACTGAAAATCGCCGATGTAGACCCCCGCGGCCGGGAGGTCGACATTAACCATATATCTGATAAATCACGGGCCGTTGGCAGAGGTGTTCTGGAAGCGATCATGCAAATGCTGAATCAGGCCGGACACAAATAGTATGGAAAAAGCAATCTACCGGAAATTGATTGATTTCGATTTCTCACAGTCAGCCGCACTCTGTTCACTGATAGAGTGGAACGGTTCGGTTCCCCGTCGCGATTACCCGGTTATGCTGGTTCTGGAGAATGGCAAAACGATAGGAACGGTGGGTGGTGGCGCTATGGAATTCCAGGTTATTGAAAAGGCCCGCCTGGTTTTACAGACCGGCTTTACGACCCTTACAACACATGACATGAGCGGCAGTGATGCCGGTGACGAGGCAGGTATCTGCGGGGGCCGGACCAAAGTATTGATCGAAAAATATGATCCACAGATTCAAAATTTCTGGAAGAGTATAAATCTACTGGAAGATGGAAAAACCCGAAATCACATCCTTAGTAGAATCACCGGCAGTGATAATATTATCGTGCAGCGGGAAATAATTGATCAGGAAATGGTATTGTCCGATCTACCGCCGCTGGCAGAGAAATCTATTGTTCGATCCCGCAAGGAGCATAAATCTATGTCCTGCACAATTGGTCCCGACCATTTCCTGATTCAGTGGATCGCACCGCCTCCCCGTCTGCATCTGTTTGGGGCCGGTCATGTAGGACAGGCAGTGGCTGAACTGGCACATTTCGTCGATCTTGATGTAATTATTTATGATGACCGCCAGGACCTGGCAACAAAGACCCGCTTTCCCTTCGCCCGTGAACTCAATACCACTACCGTTGAAAAGCTGTCAGCAGAGACCAGAATTGAATCAACAGATTTCATCCTGATTGCCACTCGCGGGCATCGGCATGATTATGAATTACTTCAATGGCTTTTGAACCGGGATTATTCCTATCTGGGCCTGATGTGCAGTGAACATAAGTGGAAGGTACTGAAAAAGGGATTGAAGAAATCTGGATTTGATGACTCTAAGCTGGCCGGTATTCACGCCCCGGTAGGTCTGGATATCGATTCGGAAACAGTCCCGGAAATTGCTGTCAGCATCATTTCTGAGCTGATTCACCACTATCGCCGTGGATATCGGGCCATCCAATCATTGTCGAACCTGAAAGAAGGTAACGATGCCTGATCTGCTATTCAAAAACGGGACTATTGTTCACCACGATGGACAGAGGAGAGAAAATATTCTGGTCCGTGGTGAAAAAATTATTGCGGTTGGACCTGATATAACTAATTCGCAGGCCGAACAGATAGATTGTTCGAACCGGTTGATCTTCCCGGGGATAATCGATCCCCACACCCATATGGGTATCCCGATCAAGGATGGTTGGTCCGCTGATGATTTCAATTCCGGTTCACAGGCAGCTCTCCATGGAGGTGTAACAACAATAATCGACTTCTCCATCCTGGGCACAGAACAATCCTTGATCGACAGCATCAACCAACGTCTTGAGCAGGCAGCTGGGAGCCACTGTGATTACAGCCTGCACTGCAATATCACTCGTTTCGATGAAAAACTGCTGGAAGAAATACCCGCTTTGATCGAAAACGGCATCAGTTCATTCAAAGTCTTCACCACCTATGAAGAAGCGGACATGATGCTCACCTACGACCAGATTGAAATAATTGCTGGAATTCTGGCTGCACATGGCGGTTTGCTGATGGTCCATGCCGAGGACAATGCGGTAATATCAGCTGCCATGCAACCGCTGGTTGCTGAAAGCCATAATCAGCCACAACTTCATGGATTAAGCCGTCCGGCAGTAGCTGAGGAGCAGGCGATCAGGAAAATCGCTGCAATAATCCATACTACTGGTTGTCCCGGTTACATTGTTCATCTCAGCTCGCAAGCTGGTTTGGCAGCATGTCTTGAGACTCCGGAATTAATACTGGAGACCTGTCCCCAGTATCTATTACTTAATCAGGAATATTATGAACGTCCCGATGGCAGGATGTACGTCGCCAGTCCACCCCTAAGGGCCAATTCTGATAACCAGGCTCTTTGGGAAGCGCTACAGCAAAGCAGCATTCACACACTGGGAACCGACCATTGCCCCTTCAATCTGGCTGATAAAGTAACCGATATTCCTTTCCATCAGATTCCCAATGGAATCGGTGGTGTCGAAACATTATTTCCGGTAATGCTGGCCCAGTTCATCGAGCGGGAGATTGATTTGAGTCTGCTGACACGGCTGACGAGTTCAAATCCGGCTGTTATTTTTGGGTTGCAGCACCGAAAAGGCTTCATCAGGATTGATGCCGATGCAGATATGGTGATTGTCGATCCAAAGAATGTAAGTACAGACTGGAAAGACCAGTTGGTACAGGGAACAGACTGGAATGCCTACACCGAATTCCCCGCTATTTTCCCTCAACAGGTCTTTCTTCGGGGGCAGCAGGTTGTCAGGAACGGCAGCATTGCTTCCCTGGTCGACGGTAGTTTTATACAAAACCGGTTTCCTGAATTATAGTTTATTTTCATTTTTTTACTTGATTTATATGGAACATATCCTTTAGGATAAATGTTGCAGTGATATTAAATTCCCGGGCTTATTTCGGAAAAATCAGGATAACATATGGCAGCAAATTCAAGAAGTGGATCCGGCAATCGTGAATTAAGCCGGTACTTACAGGAAATCAGCCGATTCGAACCCCTTCCTCCCGATAAGGAAGTGGAACTGACCGTGCGTATCAAACAGGGCGATGAACAAGCCAAAAAAGAATTAATTGAAGCAAACCTGCGGTTCGTAGTCTCCACAGCCAAAAAATATCAGGGAATGGGCCTCCAGCTGACTGACTTGATCAACGAAGGAAATATCGGATTGATCAAGGCCGCCGGCCGGTTCGATGAAACCCGTGGGTTCAAGTTTATTTCCTATGCCGTCTGGTGGATCCGTCAATCCATTCTCCAGGCTCTGGCCGAACAATCGCGTCTGGTCCGCCTGCCCATGAACCGGGTGGGTATGATCACCAAGATTACCCGTACGGCCGAGAAACTGGAAGCCGAAATGGAACGTTCACCCAAAGCCGATGAAATCGGCCGCCACCTGGATATGTCAGGGCATGAAATCGTAGATGCCATCCGCATTTCGCGGAGGGCTCAATCCCTGGACAATCCTCTGCGCGAAGGTGAAGATGGTTCCCTGATCGATATAATTCCCGATGATGGTTATTACCTCCCGGAAGAACCGATCATGTTTGAATCATTGAAAGAAGAAATTCATTCGGCCCTGTCCACCCTTACCGACCGTGAACAACAGATCCTGAAACTGTATTTCGGGATCGGCCGCGGCAAGCCATTGACCCTCAATGAAATCGGTGAGGAATTCAACCTGACACGTGAACGGGTTCGACAGATCAAACAGAAAGCTATCAGACGGTTGCAGCATCGTTCCCGCAGAGAGGCGCTTCGGCCCTATCTGACTTAATTGACAGTTTTTTGTATAAAAAAGGCGCCCTGGGCGCCTTTTTTTTATAGTTCCGCCAGTGTCCTGCGGGCAGCTCTAAGGATCGGTCCCACCGATATCTGCTCCCCGACAGCCGTCTGCATCCAGTGGTCAGGAGTAACATTCCCGATCGTACACATTCGCTCCATTTCCGGTCCAAGATCTTTATTATGAAGATACTCCTCCAATTGCGATTGGATAATATGGCCCAGCGTATAATTCGGCAGGTACAGACCGTTGTCAATCATATGGGAATAAATGGCCAGTAATGGTGAATCCTCGATACCGATGACAGGGGCATAATACCTATTCCAAAGTTCCTGGGACAGTGAGACAACGGCCTGTTTCAATTCGGTGGCAGTAAAATCTCCGGTGTCATACATCCAGTTCCAGACATTCATGTCCAGCAGGGAAACAGCAGCAATCTCGCAGGTAGCCCATAGATTATGTAAATCCTGATAAGGATTTTTCTCGTGGGAACCAGGTACACCCAAGATTTCCAGATCACGGGCCTGGAACAGCATGGCAAATGCCTCGGTAAAGGCCGGGTTAGGTACACCCTCAAGCAATGTATGATCGATGCGGCTGACTCCAAAGACCTGTTCCACATTATGTCCCAGTTCATGCATGGCAATATTATAGCCACGGTAGGGCATCCCCGTCTCCGGCACCCGTGTACGCAAATGAGCATTATCACTGCGCCGGCCGGCACCGGCAGCATGGCCGATTCCCCGGGAGGCATCGACTTCGATTTTTGTTTTCAGGTAGGCCGCTGTCTCAGGATCGAAGCCCAATTCTTCCAGGATACGGGGGATATCATCGCGGAAAGCTGCAGCTGAAGGATACCTGGCGGTTGTTATACGGTTCATTTCCGAGTGGTCAGGATTGTCAATGCTGCGAAAGCCATTGTACCAGATATCAAAAGGCTGTAATTCCCGTCCCAACCGTTTGCGGATCACAGCTGCAGTTTGCTTCAATTCAGGCGCTGACAGCAGTTTATCGAACAATTCCCGAACCGTAGCCTCCGGTATTTCACGATTCAAATTGAAAGCGCGATCAACAAATGATGGATTGCTGGGATGGTAAGGATCGGCCTGTTTAACAGCCAGGTAGTAATTGCGCAAATGCTGATAGCGAGTATCCGGTTCGGGAGAATTATCGCTTGAGGACCCGCTGACAACATTGCTTGCCATAGTCCATTCCACCTCCGGATTATCAACCACGACCTGTGGCACCTGCTGCTTAATTATCCTATACATCAATTCCTGGATCAGCTCCTGTTTTGGCAGTCCACCGGGTTGGGCATACTGGGACTTTAATTCATCGCGAATTCCCCAATGTGACACCAGCCGCAGGTCCTCCGGGAACAGCCGTTGTCCGTCTGCCGTCAGCAGATTATGCATGAAGAAATTATATCCATTGATATAGGTGTCAGCCGTGACATAGGCCTCGAATTCTGCCTGAGCCGCGGCAGCCGGTACTCGCGCCGCAAAGGATTGTGCCAACCTCGCTTCGGCCCATTCCCGGCGTGACCACCCACTCCCCTCATCCAGGCAATCCTGAAGTGTTGGAACAGGGTAATTCAGCAAGACCCAGAAAGCCAGTCTGGTGGAATATAGGTCGTCATTCAGATGCGATCCCAGGCTCAGATTTCCCAGCAAATAATCAACGGGCTGTAAAGGACCGGTGTCCACATCCAGGTTCCACTGCAGCTCCCGCCGCAACTGGGTCAGATGGCCATTGATACTTTCAAAGGCTGCCTCCACTCGTTGAAATGATGTCAGCAATTCAATTTCATCAGCGATAAAATTATCCCGGCAAAACCGACTGAAATCTTCATAGCTTCCATCCTCTTCCTGCCACTGTCCGGCTACCTGTCGTACACCAGTTTCAATCCTGGTCCGCTGGCCGGCACCATGTGCAGCTACCATTGTATCAATAACTTTATCAACCTGCATTTCAGATAATCCCGTGGTAAGTCTACCCTGCTGGCATCCGGTTAAGAGAATAGCAACCATGACCATCAATAGTAGAAGTTTATAGTTTGGCATATGCTCCCCGATTCTTTATTCTGACAATAAAATTAGATTCACTGTGTTAAATAAAAAAAGGTTTACCCGGATTCAACCAAATAAACCTTTTTTCAAGCTTAAACCAGAATTATGGCAGCAAGAGCTCTTCCATTTGAGTCACCAGATCATCGAACAATGCCATGGCATCCTCAACCGGTTTGGGTGATGTCAGATCAACCCCGGCATTTTTCAATAATTCGATTGAATAGTCACTGCCACCGGATTTCAGGAATTTCATATAATTATCCATCGCTCCCGGTTCTCCGGCCAGTACGGCTTTGGACAAGGCGGCCGAAGTACAGTAGCTGATGGCGTATTTGTAGACGTAGAAACGGCGATAGAAATGGGGTATCCGGCCCCAGTTATATTTATAACCATCATCGATAACAGCTACCGGGCCGTACCATTTGTCTTCCACATCGAAATACGCTTTATTCAGTGATTCAACCGTTGCAGGAATTCCGTCAGCAACCATTTGATGGGCATTACGCTCGAACTCAGAGAAAATCACCTGTGTAAAGACGGTTCCCAGGAAATTATTTACCCATTGATCGAGTAAAGCCAGTTTCAGCTTGGGATCATCGGTGTTTTTCAACATGTAATCCATCAGCAAGGCTTCGTTGAAGGTAGAGGCCACTTCAGCAACAAACAAGGTGTAATCAGCGGTTGGATAGGGCTGATTCAGGTTTGAATAGTAGCTGTGCATCGCATGTCCCATCTCGTGGGCCAGGGTAAACATATGATCCTGGGTACCATTGTAATTCATAAGAATATAGGGATGTGAAGTATAGGTACCCCAGGAATAGGCTCCCCCTCTTTTTCCCTGCACCTCATAGACATCGACCCAACCGGATTTAAAGCCTTCCTTGACTTTCGCCAGGTATTCTTCTCCCATGGGTTCGAATGCTTTCAGCAAGGTGGCGACAGCTTCATCGTAGGGAACGTCCAGGCTCACATCTTCGACAATCGGAACAGCCGTATCATAGAGATGAATTTCTTCCAGCCCCAGAACCTTGCGGCGTAGTTCCATATAGCGATGGAGAGGTCCTGCATTGGCGTATACCGTATTCAACAGGTTATCAAAAACCTCTACTGGGACATTATCGGCATCCAGAGCCATTTCCAGTGTGCTGTCATACTTGCGGGCACGGGAAATGAACAGGTCCTTCTTCAAATAGGTATCAAAGACAGCAGCGTTGGTAT
This sequence comes from uncultured bacterium, assembly GCA_964410945.1. Lineage (GTDB taxonomy): Bacteria > Fidelibacterota > Marinisomatia > Marinisomatales > TCS56 > CAYPJE01. The sequence continues at coordinate 8,915 of CAYPJE010000007.1, read as the reverse complement.
TCTTGACCTTATCAAAGGCCTCCGTGCGTGCCAGAAAGGCGCCACGGCGTACATCAGGATCACGGGACATCAGCAATTTGCCATAACGTCCTCTGGTCAGGCGGAATTCATTGCCCTCCTCATCCTTGACCATCGGGAATACCATATCGGCATTAGTGAGCTGGCTGTGTATTTTCTGCGGACCGCCAAACAGATCACCGGCCATAGCCAGTAATTCTTCCTCGGCCGTCGAAAGCGTATGCGCCCGTTGCCGGATCAGGTTATCAAAGAAAAAACCGTAAACTTCCAAGCCGGGGGTCTTAGTGATAAATTTATTGAGTTTTTTCTCAGAAATCGTCTGCAGTTCGGGAACGACAAAGGCCGTGGCTTCACCGTATTTGACATAAATACCACGGGCCCGATCATTCAAGGCCTGATTCTCAGAGACCCGTGTGTCCTGATCCTTCAGCATACCGGCATAGACATAAAGATTATCGATCTTCAAGGATAATTCACTATCCAGTTCCAGACATTCCAGAATTTTCGCTCCGGATTTGGTCAATTTGCCCCGATACGATTCAAATTTCTTCAACCCGTCTTCAACGGCCCTGAAATCTTTTTCCCAGGCTTCCACCGATGGATAAATACTTTCCAGATTCCATAAATACTGTTCGTCGATGTCGGAACGCTGCGGTATGCCCTCATCGGCAAATACCAGCGTTGAAGCGGCCAGTAGCGACAATAGCACCGACAAGATCAGTGTACGAGATTTCATTTTATTTCCTTTCAATTAATGCCCTCTAATCATTGAAAATTTGCCTAATCACGTGCCTCACAATATTAAATTTAAGTATTTAAGGCCATGAAGGATGGCAAAATCCCACCTGGTTTTATAACCATATGCAATACAGACCCGATTACCGGAATTTGGTTGTCAAGAAACAAGATAAAAGACAAAAGATTAAAGATAAAAGTATTTAAGATAGAGGAAATATGGGGAATTATGGGATCTGGAAAGTGTGACTGAAGGTTTTACTGTCCAACAACGGCCGAACTAAGTAAAACAATGTTTTGACCTTAATTCCATAAAGGTGATATTTTAAATTAGAATATGCCAGTGAAACATGGATAGTAGAGTAACCGACAAAACATTCATTATCTGTAATCCTGCTGCGGGCGAGGGACTGGCAGCGAAACGTTGGGATAAATTCCGGTATCAACTGGAGCAGGGCAACCATCCGTTTGAATTCCAGCTGACCGAAAGCCCAACCCACGCCACTGAGATCGCCACCATTCTGGTCAAAGATGGTTTTAAACGGATTGCGGTTTTTGGTGGCGATGGAACCGTAAACGAGACCATCCAGGGGCTGGTGCAATTCGGCCAACAGGTAACCTCCGAGCTCCAGCTGGTTTATTTCCCTGCCGGCAGCAGTTGTGATTTCGCAAAAAAATTCCCCGATGGCCGTAGCATGGTGGAACGATTTCTCAGTAAAAGTTCGACCTTAATTGATGTTTGTCTGGTGGAATGCAAAGATTCCCTGGGACAGGATACCAGCCGTTATTTCATTAATAACTCCAGCATTGGTGTTATCTCAGCCGCTAATAATAAATATAATAATGTGACCGGTTTTTCCAAGTTTGTGAAGCGGCTTACGGTTGATGGAGCCGCTATCATGGCCGGGGTGAGTGCCATCATGGAATTCGAACCGGTCAACTGTAAGGTCAAAACCGATGAGCACGAATGGGAAACCAATGGCATCACAAACATGACGGCCTTCAAAACACCTTATTTCGGCGGTGGAATGAATTACGGCATCAACTGCAACCAGGATGATGGCCTGATGGATGTGGTCCTGGTAGACGCCGTTTCCAAAATAAAACTGCTGAATATGATCATTGCCCTGTATACCGGTAATATACTCAACAAGGATGAAGCACATCACCGGCGCTGTAAATCATTATTGTTTGAATCTGACGATGATATCTGCATCGAAACAGATGGCGAAATCGGTGGTTATCCCCCAGCCGAATTCTCGGTACTGAAACAAGCCATCCGGGTTGTATTGTGAGTACCCAATTAGAAGTCACTGTTCCTCTGGTGGAAACCATCCCCCTGGAACCGGAATTCTATAGCCATCCCGACTGCACTATTGATGATGAGATGGTAGCGGTCAACGATCAGGTACAGCTACGCGTAATCACCTTTACTCCCCCGCACCCCCCTGAACACCCCCCGGTGCTTTTCATTCCGGGCTGGGTTTCCCGGATGGACAGCTGGGGGAATGCCCTAAAAGCCTTAACAGCCGATACGGTGGTTTATTATGTGGAAACCCGGGAAAAAACCAGCTCACAGCTGAAAGGAAAATACGGCCTGGGTGTTGAAGATATAGCCCATGATATTATCTGTTTAACAGAAATATTAGAGCTGCCGGATAATGAGTATGTATTGATGGGCAGTTCCCTGGGAGCAACCGCAATACTGGAAGCCTGTACCGAACTGCGCCGTTCTCCAGGACAGGTAACGTTAATCGGTCCCAACGCGGTGTTCAGAGTTCCGGCCTGGGGCAGGATTGTTATCCGACTATTCATACCCTCCCTCTATTTGATCCTGAAACCGTGGCTCAAATGGTATCTGCGCACCTTCCGGGTGAATGTGGAAGCTGACCCGGAGCAGTACCGGAAATACTGCCGCAACCTGGACGCAGCCGATCCCTACAAACTGAAAAAGGCCGCTCTCCGGTTCCAGGATTATACGGTCTGGGATATTTTGCCGGATATCGAGGTGCCCGTGCTTATAATCAGTGGCAATACAGATAAACTGCACGAACATGGTAACGTGGAAAAAATGGCGCCACTGCTTCCCAACTGTAAATTGATCGACCTGGGCACCAATTCCCGCACCCACAGCGCTGAAATGATCTCTGAGATGTGGGAACACATGGACCAAACTTCATAACTGCCCAGGATTAAAATTGGAATAAACCGGCGGTAATCATTGTCAAATCAGAGTAATTAGAGCAGTAAATAATCGGACAAAGCATGTTTAATAAAATTAGCCTGGCAATTATTACCGGGATAGTATTTTTATTTTTCGGATGCGATTCGGAAATCGCCGACTCAGCAACAATCACCGAGGAAGAAGAAACATATTCAATCCTGAAGATTGTACATGCCTCTTCCAGCACCGGCCTGGTTGATATAGATTGTAATACCTATGGTTCCGATGATTCGTATTATCTGCTGGTGGAGGATGCTGCCTATCAGAATTCCTATGGCCCTGGTGAATTCTATTCCGGTGATCGCACTTTCAGGGTCACCAGGGACGGTACCACTATCGTTGCCACAGAACAAACAATCAATCTGGCAGAGGACCTGAATTATACTATTCTGCTGGTCGATTATAATGCCACATTGAGCCCTACTTTCCTGATTGTCGAAGACACACTGGACCTGCCCCCGGACGAATCATCCTTCCTGCGTTTCATTCATGCCTCAACTGATGCACCTTTAATGAATATTGAAGCCAATAACGGCCAAAAGATAGAGGATCTGGACCTCTATGATACCTCCCACTATCTCCGGATGGATGAAGGAACGTATGCATTTACACTAACCGATGCCGCCAGCGGCGGTATTCTGCTCACCACTCAGTATATGACCCTTCTGGGAGGTGTTAATTATACAATTGTGCTGTCAGGATCGATTGATAACATGACTGATGTGGAATTAAATGCCTTCATTATACAGGATACCAGTATTCAGTAAAACTGCTTTCCCCGGACTTTTCGCAATCCGGTCCGTTTGACTGCCCTACCGACGGAATCTATTATCCCTATTGACTTTACACAGGTTGATTGATATCACATTCTAATCAGTGGCTGGAACCTCAATGGCACAGTATTTGTTTAAATATGCAATAGCAATGATAAGAATTTCTGAGGAAATGATGAAAACAGCCAACAGTAGACGGCGCGAAGTGAATCGTCTGCTAAATCATAAAGTACGGAACGGCGGTTGCCAGCGCTGTCAGTCACATAACGAATACCTGATGGTATTCGACCTGCCTTTTAACCGCAGTATCTGGGTCTGCCCCAACTGCTACTACGAACTCGACCAAGCTGTCAAGCACCAGTGACAGCATTTTACATTTGATAATTTAAACCTGCCGGTCTAATCCTCCAGATCAGCCAGCTGTTCCACGCGAAATACCGGTTCATCGGCCGCCAGTAAAATGTTCAATAAAACGATAAAGATAAAAATCAATGTCTGGTTGGCAATTCCCGTAAGCCGTATTTTCCCGCCGTGGACCGCATACGATCGATCAAATCGTTTTTTATTGAGACAGGCAAGCTCGATGGTTTATATTCGCTGATAATGCGTTCCACCTCCCCGTGGGCACGGTCTTCCAGGGATGTGCTGCCCTCCCCGGTCCAGCGGGAACGGTTGGCCCGGTCGATAACCGGTCCGGGATAATAATGTTCCCGGCGCAGGTTCGCCAGGGTATGGTCGGCGATCAGCAGATGTTTCTCGGCCAGCAGCTCTTCCATCAATGGTACAATGGGAAAATCATCCCGCGGGGTCATACCATCTGCCAGCCGCAGGGCCATACCGGCGATTTCGTTATCCAGGACCAGTTTCTCCAGGCTCTGGCAATTTTCGAAGTCCAGCATTCCCGGCCCGGAGATATTATTGATCCCGGACAAAGCCGCCAGGGTAGCGCCCATCCCTGTTTCCAGTCCGGCCTGGGCGTCCAGGAGTTTGGCGTCACTGAGGGAAATATAGGCCTGGGTCGGCAATCCCAGATGTTTGCCCACTTCGCAATTGGCACAGTCGATCATCATCGTCTCGACGGCCCCCATGGGAGTGGTTTCGAAGCGGATATCGAAAGCGGTGGGCGAGCCGCCCCACAGGAGGCGGGCCCCGGGCTGGACAACCTGGCTGATCACCAGCCCGCTGAGCAGTTCGGCCGTATGTTGAATGACCGTCCCGATGAGGGTCACCGGGGAGATAAATCCGGTCATGGGCATGGCCACGATTTCCACCGGAATAGCATTGCTGACGCAGTCCACCAGGTTCTGCGATGATACCGAACTCCACTTCAACGGTGAAGTGGGACAGCAGGTGAAAACGGTTAAGGGTTTCTCGTCCAAGGCATTTTGCGATCCCCGGACGATCAACTGGAGATCGTGCATGATTTCAAAGGCATCGATGCTGAAAGCGCCGGTGATCACCGGCTTCTTACCGTACAGGAGGGATAAAAACAGACGGTAGCTGTCCGATACCTGTTCCGGTACATCGGCGGGGACAAAGGCCGTGCTCTGGGAGGCGATATTATCGAGGCCGGAGACCAGTTTGACAAAATCCACATAATCGACTGATGACGGCGGCCGAATCTCCTGTGTCTTGTGGTCAAGGATTGTCAGGGCCGATGACCCGGGTGTAAAATGGATGTTGTCACCGCTGAAATCATGGGTCTGGTTACCCGATACATCATACAGCTTGAACCCGGCAGGAGCCGTATCCAGGGCCGACCTGATCACAGTCTCCGGGAAATAGACCCTTCCGGCCTGTTCATCCACCCGGGCGCCATTGTCCGCCAGAATCGAAACCAGGTCCGGATTATCGATTTCCACCCCCACCCTCTCCAGGATGGCGATACTCTCGGCGACGATCTTCTCGATCAACTCAGGGGCAAGAAAACTGATTTTTGGGCGCATGGGGTATCCTCATAATGAAAACGTGTTCAAACACAAGTCAATATAATTAGCATAACGGGATAATAAAATATCATGTTAAAGAAACCAGAACTTTTGAATGCCCCATTAATCTGTATTTCCCGCTTACTGGCTATTGGAAATCAAGGGATAGTGGCCTAACTTTGGCGACGTTTTTTAAGAATATTTTTACACGATCGCCTGCTGGATGATGAAATTATCACGGCAGGTACAAAGCAAAAGATTTTATAAGCGATCGCGGGGTGGAGCAGTCTGGTAGCTCGTTGGGCTCATAACCCAAAGGTCGGAGGTTCAAATCCTTCCCCCGCTACTGGAAATCCTCTGGTTCTTCAAAGAAGAGCCAGGGGATTTTTCATTTAGGATGGGTTAGAACAATAATGGTTCAAACTTGTCCGCCGTAGTCTCGGAGAGCGTAGGCGGATCCTTCCCCCGCTACATTCTGCAAATATGTAGACAGGTCTGGCCTGCCTACGTGCCACTTCGACGGCAGGTAAATTCATCTTAGTCTATATAAGTCTGTCATTAGTGTCATTGTTGGTATCTCCTTCTTTTTCACTTTCTAATTTTAGAAAGGATACCGCATGTCCACCAATTCCTATTGCCACCTGTCAGATTTGATCATGGCTAATACAAATTAATATATACGAACACACCAAATTAAATGCATTTATTCCATTATTGCATTCCCAAATTTATCATAATTGATAGATTCCAAATTCCCATCCTTATCCTTAAAACTCCATTGCCCAATTGGAATCATTGAAACCCCATCATAATTTCTACACGATCCATAACAGTAGCCCTTTTTAGTGAATGCTGTGTATCTTCCAATTCCACGGTCAAATTTGCTCACATTGAGAGTGTCTCCCTGCTCACTATATAGCACACGATATCCATTTGCCCATCCTTGTTCAATTAATACTCGGGACATGATTTTACCAGTTGGATAAAATTCTATTATTTCACCATTAAGAAATAACTTTGGCGTATTTATTATCGCCGATAAAAATTCTTTTTCGATAAGCAATTTATATCTCCAAGTGTAGTCATAACTAACCTGAGTTATCGTCTTTGAATATGGTCCAGGTGAAGCCACAAGAGATATATGTTTGCTTGGGTATATTTTCATATCAACGATATCAACCAATAATTGATTATCTGTGTTATATATTTTCCAATCGCCCGTCATCCTACCAGATTTCCATAAGATTTGATAATATAACTCATTATCCGGAAAATAGGTTGTCCATATTCCATCACGTTTACCTTCTATATAAGCACCCTCTTCTTCCTTTTTACCAGAAGAGTAATAGTAAGTCCACTGACCATCAAGTTTATCTACCGTATAGGCACCCTCTTTTTCTTTATTTCCAGAAGAATAATAGTATATCCACTGACCATCAAGCTTATCTTCCGTATAGGTACCCTCTTTTTCTTTTTTACCATTCGAGTAATAGTATGCCCAAGATCCAATTTTAAGATCGTTTCGATATGCACCGACCCTCAAAATTCTACCATTATCATAATAATATATCCATCGCCCCACTTTTATTTTACCAATTAATTGGCCTGCACTTTTTACCTGGCCATTGTTATAATATTCATAAGTTGTACTTAATTCAATATAGTCTACTTGATCAGCCGTAAATAGCAATTGAGAAACATTTCTCATCCCAGATATTAATAATTCATCAATTTCCCCATTTAAATCATAAGTAATTGAATTTTTAATTTCTCCTGTTTCAACATTTATTATGCGGGCATTAACACTATAAGTATTACCTACTTTACTAATACTACCACTGATAATTTTCTCTGCCCCAATTAATTTTCCTACTTCAACCATACATTCACTGGTAAAACAGCCAGTTTGTTGATAACCTTGCTCCCTCAGTATTTCATCCATCTCAGCTCTTTCAACCACCTTGACTGTCCCTAAATTGATAATTTCTGTTCGCAGCCTATCGGTCAAAGCACTTGCTTCAAGATTAGAAACACCTTTACCTTCGAAATCGTGTACGGCGATAAAAGAGTTATCAGCATGTAATGTAGATGTCACATATAGAATAACTATTAAGAATATTGTGCAGTACTGGGACATACAAATTCCTCATTCCCTAATTATACATAATTTACACAAAATTGCGCGGTAGTGTAAAATTCTTTCTGTGAAATGCATTTAAGCTGCCACTGTCTTCGTTTTTTTTTGTTTTTATGTAATCCCCCCTGATAATAGTACCATTGATAATGCGAGTTATTCGGCTAAACTAAAAGCTGAAAAAGGAGCTTACTATGCGCAAGACACGCTTTATAGAAAATCAGATTATCCGGATATTGAAGGAAGTGGAAGCTGGCCGATTGGTTAGCGAAATATGCCGTGAATATGGTATAGCTGATGCCACCTACTACCGCTGGAAAAGTAAATTTGGAGGTATGGAGGCATCCGACATCAAGAAGCTCAAAGAGCTGGAGGATGAGAACCGCCGTTTAAAACGGCTGTTTCGCAAATGTTTGTTCCTTACCTGTTCCTGACGACGCACCTCATCCAAAGCTTGATTCATTATCTTCATCACATGAAAGCGGTCGTAGGTAATGGCTGCTGCCGGAAAATATTCTTCCACACCAGACCGGAAGGCCGGACACATATCGATACAAAAATCATTAACTTGTTTTCTTGTACCACCATATACTTCAAAATCATCCCGAAAGGCTCTTAGAGTAGTGCGGTCACGGCCCGGCGTCACATACATCGTCTTCGATTCTTCCAAATCAACAAAAACAGTCACATATTGATGACGCTTTTTCCAGGAAGTTTCATCCGTCCCCACCTGGGTCACTGTACTAAAGTTTTCCTTTTCCCTGGCTTGCCCAATATAAAGACGTAATAATCGCCAAATCCGGGTATCATGTTCTCTTATTATTCTGGCTGCTGCCTTCACCGGCATATCCCGTACCAGAACTAACGCAAACGCCTCAAATAAAAACGTAAAGCCACTTCCCGGACGGGCCCAGGGAACAGTAATGGTTCTTACTCCACAACTTGAACATTTTACTCTCGGTACACGGCAATGGATGTAGGCTTTATGCTGGAAAAAATCCAAGTGACGCCAGGTTCGGTCACGATCGGTATCATAGGCTTTTAGACCGACTTCACCTATCTGCTGGTTCTCGGGTGGGGCTGGTACTATCTGTCCACTGTCA
>CAYPJE010000006.1:0-119780 GCA_964410945.1 uncultured bacterium | reverse complement strand
ATCCTTTACCGCGGTTCGACGGCCGGTTGCCTGATGGTCTATTCTGAGCATTTCAATGAATTGGAACAGCGCGATCGTGACATTCTGTTCAGTCTGGGAGTATTTCTTTCAAATGGGATAGAAAAAATTGAGCGAATTGAAGAGTTAATCGCTGATCGGGAAAACTATTCCCGAATAACCGATCTGATGGAAAAAACTGATATTCGGTCCGAACCGAATTCGGTATTCACAACTATCTGTCAATTGTGTAATTCACTGTTTTCGTACGATAAACTGACCATTTCGATGGCCAACGAAGACGGTTCCACCGCCACCGTTGTGATGGTTGACGGTTTCAGTGAGGATATTAGTGTTGGTGGAAGGTTTCAAATTGAAGGCACTCTGCATGGCCGCCCAATCAGGTCATCCAAACCGATTAACTCGGCCTACTGGGAACGCGATTATCTTGATGAGGGACGCTTTCATACCAAGGATATGGAAAACTACCATTTCATGTCCGTAATAGGGATTCCATTGAATGTTGATTCCAGCAGCCGGGGGGCAATTGTCCTGGAAAGGCTTTCTTCGAGGCAATTCTCTGAATCGGATCTGTGGCTACTGGAATCATTGGCCCGCACCTTGAATTCAATCCTGGATTGGTCGGGGAAATATAGAATTGCCCATCAACATGCCACACATGATGGACTGACAGAATTATTAAACCACAAATCATTTCTTGAACGCTTCGAAGAAGAAATCAGTCGATCCCTGCGTTTCCAGCAGGATCTGGTGCTCTTGATGATGGACCTGGATAAGTTCAAACGAATCAATGATACCCATGGCCATCTGTACGGTGATTATGTTTTGCAGGCTGTTTCCCAGCTGTTCAAGAAATGTATCCGAAATATTGATGTGATAGCCCGCTATGGCGGTGAGGAATTTGCAATTCTGTTAATCAATACCAATAAGAAAAAAGCCAAAAAAGTAGCTGAGCGCATTGTCAAGACAATTGCCGGATATAAATTCAATCGTGATGGAATCGGAGTCAGAATGACAATTAGTATTGGTCTGGCTCAATTTCCGTTGGATGCCGATCGGATTAAGGATTTGATTGCCAAATCTGACGCTGCCATGTATCGTGTAAAAGCACAGGGCGGAAATAATGTGGCTCTCAACAAGAATTGAAGATTCTTGCTTTTCCGCCATTCTTATTGGAACTCAGTTTGCAGCGGTGATTTTAAGTTTATTGATGATTAAATACTGGAATACGGTTTTATTATGGTGAAAACTGCAAAATTCATTTTGAATTCTGTGTCCTTTGTGTTGTTGTTCGGCCTGTTAGCAGGCTGCTCGCAGAGACCAGCTATAACACCAGACACCGGTGACCCTGATCCGGTTGAACGGGTGGATATCAATCCGGAAGCTCTGGGACACTTCATGGATGGGCAACTCTATCTGAACCAGGGGAACTATGCCTTGGCAGTACTTGAATTTCAGGATGCCCTGGAGCTGGATTCGCTGGTCAGTTCCATTCATGTATCATTGGCAGAAAGTTACTGGCACCTGGGCAAGGTTGAACATTCTGAAGCGTATCTTAAAAAGGCAATAAATCTTGATCCGAGTGATATTGAAGCTGCTGAGATGCTGGCCCACCAGTATGTATTACGTAAAGCTTACCCCGAAGCAAAAACAATATATGATGGTCTTTGGGAGAAGAATCCAGAAAATATTGATTATGGCTATGCTCTGGCGAACCTGGCGAAATTGCAGGATGATCTGGATAGGGCCTTGAAAATATATCAGCAAATCAGCCGGGAGGACGAAGATAACCTGGTGCCGGTGGAAAATGCAGCTCAGATTGCACTGGCAACCCAGCAGTATAAGCTGGCTCAGGAATTATTTCAGACCCTGGTTGAACTCGACTCTACCAATAATAATTATCTGATGACACTTAGCGACTTAGCGATTCTGAATGGGGATTTTAATACTGGCATAAATTGTTTGGAGCATCTGCTGGAAGTGGATAACGATCAGAATTTGAGAATCAGGTTGGGTACGCTATACTATGAACATGATATGACCGATAAAGCACTGGCCATATTTAATAAGTTATATGCTGATTCAGTCGACGATCCATCAATCCTGTATTTTCTTTCTACTATTGCAGCTGTAAATGGCGATCTGATTGCATCAGAAGAATATGCCGAAGAATCGATACAAAAATACCCTGATGAAGAACGGGGATATGGAAATCGGGCACTGATTGAACTACAGAGAGACAGTGTTGACAAAGCGATCGAGATTCTGGTGAAAGCGAACGAAAAAATACCGGCTAATTTCACGCTTAAATATTTGCTGGGTAATTCATTTTATCAAAAAGGAGAATTCAATTCCGCCCGCCGGTATCTTGAGCAGGCACTGGGAGTTTTCCCTGAATCGCGCCATGCCCGAAAAACACTGGCCTTGATATATGATTCATTGAAAGATTGGGCGAAATCGGACTCACTTTACACAATCCTGGTCAATGAAGATATTAACGATGCCCAGACATTTAATAATTACGCTTACAGCCTGGCTGAGCGGGGTGAATTACTTGATAAAGCATTAGAATTGTCGACCCAAGCTCTGCAGCTGGAACCTGATAATTCTGCCTATCTCGATACAATGGGTTGGATTTATTTCAAATTGGGCAAATATAAAAAAGCTCAGGAATATATCCAGGCAGCAGTAGACAATGACAGCACCAATGCCATTGTACTTGAACATTTAGGTGATGTTTTTTCTGTCCGGAAAAAACATAATCAAGCACGTGAGATATACAGGAAGGCCTGGGAACTTGATCCTGATAATGAGCGGATTAAAGCAAAAGCCCAAGTGGATTAATTTTATTGCGCTTATTTTTCTGGCATTGATCGTCAGTGCCTGTAGCAGTACTTTAAGCCGATCTGAGATTCAATCGCCGGAGAGAATCGAAACAGGCGATAGTTTTTCCGATTTGGTTACCAGGTATGAACATTGCAGTGGTTCCGGATGGATATCCTATTCCGGTGACCAGAACGGCCGATTGGGGTTTTCATTTACTTGTACCGGTGATTCAGCCTACTACAAGCTTAAGGATTTATTTGGGCGGACTGTAATGTTTATCGAATTGAATGGCTCTGATTTCAGGATCTGGGATAAATTGAATAATGTGATATATTCCAGAAATAGTTTCCCGGAAGATGATCTTATCCCGCTGTCAATCGCAACCATACCGATGCTTCCGCTGTCTTGGGGAATTGTTCTTGAAGAAAACGGTATCGGGATTGAAAATGATCAGCAGTTACCTGCTTTGATTGCTGTAAATTATAGTGAATCTAATGTAGGTTTGATGGTCGAAAATGTAGTGTTAAAAACCACTAAGTCGAACCAGGAATTAATAATTCATTTTGCTGCTCGTAATTGGGGTAAGCCAGACAGGAAATTGATCCGGCCTATTCCTGAGTCAATCCCGGCAGCAAATTTTAATTGGAAATGATATGAGCTCAATTTCTATTGTAATACCGGTCCTTAATGAATTGGAATCTCTGCCGGAACTGATAGAGCAGTTGAAAAAGGCAACCGGTCAGTATGAAACCAGGGAATTTATTTTTATCGATGACGGTTGTACCGATGGATCGGCTGAGTATCTGCAAAAAATTGCCACCGGCCATTCTGAAATAATGCTGATCAGATTCCACCGCAATTATGGTAAATCCGCTGCCCTGGCCGAAGGTTTTAAACATGCCAACGGCGATTTCATCGTTACCATGGATGCCGATTTGCAGGATGATCCGGCCGAGATTGCCAATCTGCAGGCAAAAATTGATTCTGGCTTTGATCTGGTTTCAGGCTGGAAAAAGGAACGCCACGATCCGCTGTCCAAGACATTGCCATCGAAAATCTGGAATCGGTTAACCAGAATTATTACCGGTGTCAAAATCCATGATTTCAACTGCGGATTGAAAATGTATCGTAAAAGTGTTGTCAAAACGCTGGATATATATGGTGGACGCCATCGCTATATCCCTGCCCTGGCCGGACAGAAGAAATTTAAAGTTGGCGAGATTATTGTTCATCATCGGCCCCGTCTTTATGGGAAAACCAAATACGGCGGGAAACGTGGTTTCCATGGCATTTTCGACCTGATTACTATAATGTTCCTTTCAAAATATACTCAGCAACCTTTGCATCTTTTCGGTGCTATCGGACTGTTAAGCTCGCTGGTTGGTATCGGGACGGAAGTGTATGTATTGTTACTGAAGTATGTTTTCGGAGAATCGTTTCAACGCCACATGGCCCTGTTGGTCATGGGTGTGATGTTGATAGTGATCGGGATTCAATTTATTTCAATGGGTCTGCTCGGTGAAATGATAGCCCAGACTACCCAGAGCCGGGAAGATCGGGTCAAGTCAGTATCCGGTCTTTCGGAATAATTTAATGGATATTAAATACGATTGCCGGTTCTTTAACGGAGCCGTTCCCTGTCGACCTCATAAACAGCACTTGGTTGAGTGTTCATCAGAATGTCCCGAGTATCAACCGACTGATTATAATATTCTGATTATCAAACTCGGTGCAATGGGAGATGTAATCCGGACTACTCCACTATTGCATCGAATCAAAAAGGAGCACCCGGCAGCCAGGATTTTCTGGCTCTCACAGTATCCGGATGTATTGCCGGAAGTCGTTGATTGGCCACTGAAATTCAATCTGGAAAATTTAACCTGGCTGCAATCCCTGGAATTCAAACTGGGAATCAATCTGGATAAGGATCCCGAGGCCTGTGCCCTGATGGAACAGTTGGAAATCAACGAGCGTTTTGGATTTGGCCTGAATCAGGGAATGCCTGCTCCGGTCAATGATCTGGCCATTGATAAATTCTTGACAGGTATTTCTGATCTTAAGAGCAGGGATAATACTGTCCACTATCTGGAAGAAATTTTTTCTATCGCAGGTTGGAGCTATCAGGAAGAAGAGTATATTCTTTCCGAATCAGTTGCTAACTCCAGTTTCGAGACATTAAAAACCGATAAAAAACTGATTGGTCTAAACACAGGATGTGGTGAACGCTGGACTTCCCGTCTGTGGCCTGAGGCGCATTGGGTGAAACTGATCAAATTATGCCAGATGGATGGATATCAAGTCCTTTTACTGGGAGGTCCCCAGGAGGATGAGAAGAACCAGCGTCTGGCATTGGAAACGGGTGCCAGTTATCCGGGGTTCTTCCCTATCCGTGAATTTTTTAATCTGGTTGACAGGTGTGACCTGGTTGTCAGTGCGGTGACGATGGCCATGCATGTTGCGATCGGCTTAAAGAAACCACTGATCCTGTTTAACAACATCTTCAATCCCCACGAATTCCATTTCTTTGTTAAATCAAAAATATTATCACCAGAGAAACCATGTGAGTGTTATTACCGTCCGACTTGCATCCACGGTGAAGGCTGTTTAAAGGACATTCCTGCCGAATTAGTTTTGGAAACGATTCAATTATTATTGTCTGAATGAAAATAGTCATTGTTGGTACTTTCCCGCCATTTAGAGGCGGGATTGCGCATTTCTATGCTACCCTGGCCCGGGAATTATCTGGTGAGCATGAAGTCCAGGCTGTCAATTTCACTACACAATATCCCGGACCACTCTTCCCAGGAAAAACTCAATATGAAGCCCAGGAACCCGCTTCCGGTTTTCCCAACCGGCGATTACTGAGTTCAATCAATCCGGTCACCTGGATCAGGACAGCAATTTGGATCAGGAAACAGCAACCGGATTTGATTATATTTAAATACTGGATGCCATTTTTCGGTCCGGCCTTTGGATATCTAGCGCGAAGGTTTAAAAAGGAAAGTAAAACCAGAATAGTGGTGGTTTGTGATAATATAATACCCCATGAGTCACGCTGGTTTGATCTTCCGGCGACAAAGTATTTTTTTAATGCCGTTGACCGATTCATAGTCATGTCAAAATCTGTTGAAAGCGATTTACTGTCTTTATATCCCGATGCCGAATATCAACGGACCCATCATCCTCTTTACAATATTTTTGGTTCGCCGGTTGATATGGATACTGCCCGCCGTCATTTAAGCCTGAAGAGCGATAAAATCATCCTCTTTTTTGGATTCGTAAGGGGATATAAAGGGCTGGATGTTTTAATAAAATCTGCCGCACGACTGGAAAAAGAGTTAAATGATTTCCAGATTGTTGCTGCCGGTGACTGCTATGAGGATAAAGCCAAGTATACTGATCTGGTTACTGAGTGCGGTGTGGATGATATAGTTGATTTAAGACTTGAATTCATTCCAGATCAGGATGTGGCCCATTATTTTTCCGCTGCCGACGTTGTAGTATTACCATATAAAACCGCTACGCAAAGCGGAATAGTACCGATTGCCTATCATTTCAATCGTCCGGTTATTGTTACCAGGGTCGGTGGATTACCGGAGATCGTTAAAGATGGCGAGACCGGTTTTCTAAGTGGCGGAGAGCCTGATGAAATTGCTGATTCAATCAGTAAATTTTATAAAAAATTATCAGGAATTGATTTTGAAGCGAATATCGAAAGCCACAAGAAGCGATATTCCTGGCGTGAATTTGCCAAAGTCGTGATTGGTGAAGACAATGACTGATCCAGCCGTTCAGATTATCATTCTAAATTGGAATGGTCGTGATCTGACCTTGGATTGTCTTGATTCGCTTAGAAAGATAACATACCCGAACGTTGATATACTGGTTGTGGATAATGGATCGACTGATGATTCAGTGGTGGCCATCACAACGAAATATCCCGGTTGTACGATGCTCCCCCTGGATAATAATTACGGTTATGCCGGCGGTAATAACAGAGGGTTTGATTCATTGGGGGGTGCTGCACCTGAATTTGTTATTTTTCTTAATAATGATACAATTGTTGAACCTGATTTCATAGAACCATTAATCAGACCGCTGGAGCAGAATCAGTCAATTGGTCAAACTGCCCCTAAAATTAACTATGCCGATAATCCCAGCAGAATCTGGTACGCCGGGGGGAATATCAATCTCTGGACTGGAATGATCAAACATACTGGTATAAGGGATACTGATGGTGAAAACTATTCCAGTGACAACTTTACTGATTATGCCACGGGCTGCTGTTTTTGTATGCGGAGCGATGAATTCAGGGCATTGAACGGTTTTGATACCAGTTATCCCATGTACAGCGAGGATGCTGATTTGTCATTGCGACTGCGTGGAAAGAATAAAAAGGTGTTATTCGTTGCTGAATCAAAAATATATCATAAGGTATCAGCTTCGATAGGGGGTGCCTTTTCAAAAGCGAAATTAAAACGAAAATTCACGGCATATATCAGGTTGTTTCTTAAACATGCCAATCCTATTCAATGGCTAACTATTATCCTATATAGCCCGATTCATTTGATACGGGTAATAATATTGTATTTACTGGCAAGGAAATAGGTCGTTACCAGTCCTCATCGGTATAGAATGAGCTGGCCACCGGTTCCGTGATTTTTCTGATTGTTGCTATTTCCTGGTTGGTTAGTCGCTTTTTCCAGTTTTTTATATTGGCCCGGCTGTCGCGCTTTAGCTGATGTATCTGTCCTGATTTTACTACTTCTGATGGATTTGCACCGGAGGTGGTACTGATAATTGCACTCTTGATTGATGCGGTGAATGGGAGCGACAGTGTAGAGTATATGTTTTCAAATTCTTTCAGAGGTTCAATCGATATATCTTCGTGTCGTTTATATATCCAGCCGGGGAAACACCTCTTATAATATCTGATAACATGGTGAATACAATTCCACAGCAAAGCCCCTTCGATGATCAAGGGTAGATTTTTTCGGGATATTTGGTCACGATAATTAACCAGATGCTTTTCCATCAACAGAGGTTGGTTGAGGAAGTTATTAAAATCGAATCGCCAATTCATGCGTTTCAGACTGCTTACGAAAGCTGCCGGGTGCCGAATCAGGATCAGGTTGCTAGTATCAAATTGGCCATGTAGCCATTCGGCAGAAAAAATGGCAATCGGATCTTTTAGCAGTGGGCGTTTTTGATTCCTCAAAACCTTGTTTGCATATATATCTTTCAGGAATTTGATTCGAGCGGGCGTATTGCGGTAATCGAAATTTCCCTGTTCTGATTTTAAATGGAATGCTTCAACCAACGAGAATTTGTATTTAAACAAGCTATCCAGTCGCTGATAGTATTTTCGATCATTACCCGGATCAACCATTTTAAACCAGACATCAAACAATTTATTCTGGCGAATTGATCCATTAGGTGCAAATGTATCAGGGATATATTGTATCTGGGGGGAGGCGGCAATCATATTTCCGACCCAGGTAGTCCCTGAACGGTGGGAACCGGTGATCAAGATGGGATTATTAATATTTGTGGATGTATTCAAGTATGAGATAATCTCTAATAGTATTTTTTTAATCCATATCTCTTAATCTGAAATCCTGATCGCTTAATTCTGGCAGATAGCAGGGCTTCATTCAATATACTGATTATTTTTATTTTAGTCAGCTCCCAGTTTTCCGGTGATATATTATATTTTGAGTGCCATTGTTTGGTAATCCAATTGATAATGGTAGCACGATATCCTAAACTGATTGGCGCATCATTCTTAAAAATTGAGTCGTTGTAATGTATATGGAGAATGCTGTCTACATCTTCAGGTCCAATAGTGATAATCTGCCCAAGTGTATCTATTATGGGTCTCGGTATGAAAATGGCATTCGTGCAAATCCAACGTGATACATCCAAGTCTAGCGCAGAAATTTTTCTCCGATGTGAGTCAATTCTACCAATTGCTGTTTTGAAAATAATTGAGCGGAGCAATAATGGAAGAGTTGCATGATTTTCGAGATAGCTTTTTCCATTTACTTCGAAAGAGCTATTACATAATAAAATAATATCATATTTAACATTTAAGGAATTAATTATATCGAGACCTTTTTGCCACCCAGTAAAATCATATAAGGTATTATCTCCGCCAATTTTAATAACATTATCTTCGGAATAAGTAAATGATAAATCCGGATATTTATTATCAATGATATAGTATTCTTTATTACAAAAGGAAATCGGGTCAATATATGATTTTAATTTCTTAAATGATCCCGGGTATTTTTCATCGCCAAATTGGACAAACAGAACCACAAGTTTGACACGCCGTTTTTCTTTAAACAATGATATCACTTTAATTGATCCAGTCGAGCCTGTCCAGAATTATGATCAATAATATCCAATTGTATTATTACCTATTTACATTGTTTGATGGGTTCCTCATCAGGAACTTATTGTTTTTGTGAAATATGGTTTGATCTTAAACTGGTAATACCTGATCAACCGTGGATATACCATGATTTTACCCATAAGTTTGTTGGATAAGTTGAATAAACTGACCTGTCGATTGATTTTTGGCAGATATTTATCCAATTGCTGATCCATGTGTCTATTTGCCCATTTAAATAATTGCATATCTAGATCATTATATTGCTTGATAATTTCTATTGTCTCTGCAGAAATCTCTCTTGCCTGAGGTCTGTTTTTTGTTGCATTGGCTTTTGAATAAAAGGGTGAAGACCACCTGAGCACCTTTTTAAACAGCAAAACTGATTCATCGAATCGATTTGTAATTCCGATGGCTGCAAAATGCTTATTGAGATTTTCAATTGCATTTTCCAACATTGATTCTGGACACTTTCCATAAGGAATTCCATCTCTGTCTGTTAATCCTTTTCCAGTTAGAATGCGTACCTGAGGATTATTTGCAATTGGATTAATCCCACTGGTAATATAATCGGAAAGGCTCATTTTGGATTTTACTACCGAATCGTACAGAGCATGATAAGGACTTCGGTGTAAATAGTAATATCCGGATATTATGTGTTCAACAGGATTGCGGATCATTGTGATATACTTTGATTCGTGAGGTAATATATCGTGTATACCAAAATAAAAATGTCCTTCAATTACCGATAATGTTTTCGATCTGTTCTTTAATTCATTAAACAAAAATTCCCGACAAGTTTCAAGATCTGCGACTGTCAATATGGAATCCTGATTGTATTGTCGGTGGATAATATCCCTGAGGGTAGTACCGCCGGTTCTAGGAATATGTAAGAATAATGTATGCATTAAATTGATTCTCCCGATAGATATTTATACCAACACGGTCGGACTGATTTATTAAGAATTCCTAACTAATTGTGTCGTTTAAAAAAATATCGAACAGAGAAATTTACCATAACTAGACTTCAAGAGAAAGTTGGTTCAACGGTTTCTGTTGTCGACTTAAGGCTATATAATTTTTTTGCCAGTGGTGAAAGACACATATTATTTGTTATTTGGAACGGTGTTAATCTTTGAGGTTTGATTCAACAGTGGTTAATTTTATAAATGGCAAATGCCCCCATTTTTATTGTCGGATATCCACGTTCTGGTACAACATTACTAAGATACTGTTTAAACAAACATTCTCAGATATTTATTACACCTGAAACACATTTTTTTAAACATGTGGAGGGGTATAGAAGAATACTACCTAAACCTGGTGGACGTAAGTATGCTGAAAACATTGTAGAAATATTATTCCAGCCCAAACAGTATAAAGATCCCAGTATTTTTGATTTTCTACCGGAACGGGTTCAATTAATCAATGAAATTGAGCATAAAACTGGTTCGCACAGAGATGCATTTGATATCATAATGAAGACGTTTGCTAATAAAATGGGCAAACAGAGGCGGGGTGAGAAATCACCCCCGCACTTATTCTATATACCAAGAATATTGGAATATTTTCCTGATGCTTTAATTATTAATCTTACTCGGGAGGCTAAAGCTACAATCGGATCATTTATTGCCAGTCCCAACATCGGTAAAATAAATTTTATTAAAGCATTAGCACAGTATTGTTTCTATCAGGAATACATGGAGAAATTCAGTGATAGTATACTTAATATTTCCTATGAAGAATTAACAGTAAATCCGGAACCAGTTCTCAGGACAGTATGTAAATATATCGGTGAGGATTTTGAACAAACAATGTTAATGCCAGGTATGCACTCTAGTTATTATAATAATCCGATAGGAGAGGGGCCAGTCTTTAAAAAGGAAATCGGAATAGTCGCCAATCGAACTGAAAAATATCTTACAATCTTAAACGATGAGGAAATAAAAAAGATTGATGTGATAGTAAACAACACACCTGGACAAACTGAGATAGAATTGTTTAAAACACAGGTATTTCTGCAGTTTAATCTTATATATTTTAGATTAAAATTGTTTATAAGCTGTATTGGTCTGACAGGCCTTAAAGACAGGGTTATGAATACAATTATTAACGGGAATTGATTTTCGGTAGTTGGAAGTAAATTAATTGGTACCTCCTACGAATGAGCATTTGCTGTACTTTATTTGATGAATCGATGTTATAATGCGAATATTATACATTTCACCCTATCTTCCAGGCGAAAAATTGGGACATGCTGGTGCTCAAACGATTTTTAGGAATTTATCTACTCTATCATCAAAGCAAGTAAAGATTAAACTGATTTGTTTCATCAATCAATCTGAAAGATTGTTGGTAAATGATTTGGTTCGCCATGGAATTGACGTCCAGTATATTGTGTTTAACCGTAATAAAAAGAAAATTTTCCCGAAAGATTGGATAAAAATATTAAAAGCTCTAATCCGAGCCGTTACCAGATTAGAGCCGATCTATGTGGCAAAATACTATAATTCTAATATGAAAGCACTGATCGGGAAAAATATTAAGGATTTTCATCCTGATGTCATCCAATTCGAATATAATATGATGAATGCTTATTCAAATTTAACCGGTGATATACCACTCGTAATTAGTGAACACGATGTTTCAACGAAATTATTTGAGCGGATTTATCGGGAAAGTAAAACCGTTTGGGCCAAGCTGAAAAATTGGTACCGGTTTATTTTCTGGAATTGGTATGAACCCCGGATGTTGAAGAAGTTCAACTCCGTGCTGACGGTTACAAAAGAGGATCTTGATTATGCATTAAACTGGGAGGGGATGCCACCGCTACATGCCATTCCACCACCGGTATCGGTAAAGATCAGCGAGCCAAGTAATAAAATATCAAATCAGTTATGTTTTGTGGGGTCATTTAATAGAAAACCCAATATCCAAACAGCAAATATTCTACTCAATAAAGTTTTCCCCAGATTGAAAGAACAAAATAGTAAACTCACTTTACGAATTGCCGGCAAGCATCTTCCCAACACATTAATCGATCGATGTAATTCCATTAAAGATCTATTCTATGATGGATTTGTAGATGATATTGATGAATATATTGCATCATCTCAGTTGTTTGTTGCCCCCATTTATATCGGCGCAGGTTTGAAAATGAAAGTAACACATTCCTTGGCTTGCGGAACTCCGGTTATAACAACGACTGTAGGATCTGAAGGGATTCCCTTTTCAGAGAAGGAGGGATTATGGGTTATTGATGAATTATCAGATTTTATTGATCAATGTTCAATTCTAATAAATGACCAGACCAGACTTAATCAGGTGGGAGAAATTGGACGTGAAAAAGTCGTTGATTATTTTTCCTGTGACAGGATCAGTGACCAATTATTGGAAATTTATACTAATTTGAAACAATGAAGGCTCAGACAAAAATCGCAAAAGAAACGATCATCTCGTTCGCCGGATTGAGTTTTGGAAATACTGTCAGATATCTCTATACGGGTTTGCTGGCTCGTCTAGTCGGTGCTGACTTCCTAGGTCTGTACTCGCTGGGGAATTCTGTAACTCGTATGATTGAAGTTCTGGCCAAAGCTGGGTTAGATAGCGGATTGGTGAGATATATAAGCATGCATCTCGCAAAGGAAGATGACACTGCGGTTAACAGTATTGTTCATTATACAATAAAGATTGGTTTGCTATTATCTCTCGTGATAATGACACTGCAAATCAGTTTAGCTGGCTGGCTGGCATTTAGTGTATTTAAGGGTACAGTACTGCTAAAAAATGTATTTATCGTTTATGCACTTTCAATACCATTTAATGTTATTACGCTATTGCTGGCAGCTGTAATTCAGGGTCATCAAATATTAAAGTATAAGGTATTAGTTGTTAATATCATTTCTCCTTTGA
Source organism: uncultured bacterium (assembly GCA_964410945.1). Lineage (GTDB taxonomy): Bacteria > Fidelibacterota > Marinisomatia > Marinisomatales > TCS56 > CAYPJE01. Next base: position 106,630 of record CAYPJE010000006.1, on the reverse strand, counting down.
CACTCCTGGTATCAATGATTTTCTGTTATGTCATCTCACCAGAATCGGCAATTCTATTTCCCTTAGTATTGGCTTCGATTATTAGCACGTTTGTTATCATTCGTTTAACCAATCATTTGGTACCAATGAGTTTCAGAAATCTGCTATCAGCTAAAGATGACAGCCAAATATTAAAATTTTCAATGCCATTAATGTTGATTGCAATAATAGGTACTTTCATGCATTGGATGGATATAACAATGCTTGGATATTTTACTAATGCCAAGGTTGTTGGTTTATATCATCCGGCGGTTCGTACGGCAGGTTTGATGAAAACGGTTCTATTGGCCTTTTTAAGTATTTTTTCACCAATGATGGCCCGGATGTACAATAAAGGCTTGGTAGATGAATATTCACGATTGTATAGGATGGTTGTACGATGGATAACGACAGTATCACTACCAATATCAATGCTATTAATTTTCTTCCCAACAAAATTCATGCTTCTGTTTGGGGGCGAATATTTACCAGCCTCTGATGTATTAATAATCTTGACCGTATCAACATTTATATTATCAGTTGTTGGTGCTTCCGGGGCAGCCCTGACCATGACTAATCACCCCAAAATGAATTTATGGAATTCCATTATAGCACTTGCCGTTAATTTTATTCTGAATATATTTCTGATCCCAAGATATGGAATCATGGGAGCTGCAGTTGCCACCTTCTCCGCAAGTGTGATTTTGGCATTCTTAAGGATAATCGAAGTACAAATAATTCTTAAAATTCATCCTTTCAACCTAAAATATACTAAAGCAATTATAGCAGGAATTATTTTAGCAACCATATTATTGGTAATAAGACCGGTTTTAATGCCGATGCATACCATTTTATCATTAATGATTGCTGGCATTGTGACAACTCTAATATATTGCGGTGTGCTATGGGTTCTGGGGTTTGATGATGATGATAGAGAAGTGATAAGTGCCATAAAAATAATACTAAAACCATTTCAGGGGAATTAGATCAATGAAATTGAATGACCTGTTGAAAAATAAAACATTCCTCGTATTTTTTGCTGCTGTTATTTTGAATTGTATATTATTCTATCCCGTAGTTTTCCAAAATAACACCTTTGGTTCAGCGGACAACCTTAATCCAAAAGCGGCTGGCATTATTCTGAAACAGACTCAGGAAGAACAAAATGTATATCCCCAGTGGCAGCCCTGGTCATTCAGCGGAATGCCGACCGCAGAGGCCTTTACAAATATCAGTGCACTATATTTCCCCAACTACCTGCTGAATCTTTTATTTATTAAGGGTACTCTGGCCATGGTTTTCCATCTGGTATTTGCCGGGTTAGGTGGCTATTTATTATTACGCTACCTGAAATTATCATTTCTGCCGGCTCTGTTCGGTGGTTTTGGTTTCATGATGACACCCTATATGTTTGATATGTTGGTATTCGGCCATGGTAGCCAAATGATGACTGCTGCTTATATACCCTGGATTTTCTGGGCTGTGATTCATCTGTATAAAAAAACAGATTTGTTGAGTGTTGGTCTACTTGCTCTTCTGATGGGTTTTCAATTACAGCGCGCCCACGCCCAAATTGCCTATTATACCTGGATGCTGGTTGGTGCATACATCGTGTACCAATTTGTACTGGCATTGATTAAAAAAGAGGGTGTTTACCAAACCTTGAAAAGTACCGGCTGGTTTGTCGGGGCTGCCATTCTGGCATTTGGTTTAGCCCTGATTATCTATTTACCATCGATGGAATACACGGAATACTCCATTCGCGGTGCCGGCGCGGCAGGAGGTACAGGATATAATTATGCCACTGGCTGGTCTTTCCACCCGAAAGAGATATTAACCTTTTTCATACCGTCAGCCTACGGTTTTGGGGGACAAACATACTGGGGTGAAATGCCCTTTACGGATTATCCCAACTATATGGGGATTATCATTCTGACTATGGCTGTTTTTGGACTAATATTTCATAAAAATCAGATTAAATGGTTCCTGCTGGTAATCAGTATCCTGGCCTTGTTTACTTCATTCGGTAAGTTTTTTAGTCCGGTATATGACCTGTTTTATAACTGGCTGCCATATTTTAATAAGTTCAGAGTGCCCCACATGATATTGATCATTCTGCAGTTTAATACCGCTGTTCTTGCTGCATTTGGTTTGGAAGCAATTGCCAATTTATCCTTTAAAGCCATTCCGAAATGGTTTTGGCGTTTTATCATAGTGATTGGTGTATCTGGTATCCTGCTTTTATTAAGTCAAAACGGTATCAAATCCCACTTGATGACAGTATTCAAACAGCCACCCACCAATGATCTGCGGGTTGTGCAGTATATCAATAATCTACGATGGGAAATGTGGTGGAATGACGCTTGGAAAATGATGCTTTTCATTGCGGCAACGGTTGCTTTAATCTGGCTGTGGTTTAAACAAACAATCAGTAAAAATATCTTCCTTGCTTCGATTACTGTTCTTGCTTTGGTTGATATTGCTGTTATTGATTTTCAAATACTTAAACCGGGTGAAAATTCCGGGCGCGGGTCTCAAGTGATCAGCAACCGCGCAATAGAAAGGCATTTTCAACCAGATGAAGTAATAAATTATATATTGTCCGATAAGGATAAACCATTCAGGATATATCCGGTAGGAAATCTTTTCATGGATGCCCGCTTCAAAGCTTTCGGGATCGAATCAATTGGTGGATATCATCCAGCTAAACTGGCTGTTTACAACCAATTTCTGCAGAAGACTAATAATGTTTCTTCCTTACCATTGATGCGGCTGCTGAATGTCCGGTACCTGGTGGCGGATCAGCAAATTAACCATCCTGAATTGATACATGCCTTTTCCGGCAGCTACAGAACATCTCGCGGAAATATGAATACCAGTATATTCGAAATCACAGACTACCTTCCGAGGGCCTGGTTTGTGAAAGAGGTTGTTGCATTACAGGATCGGGAAATGATCTGGCCCAAGATTGTCGCTCGTGATTTCGATCCGGCACAGACGGCCTTTATTAACTCCGAAATAAAGCTTCCGGGGAATTTGGGATTGGGTCAAGTCGTCAGTTACAATCAGTCAATTCATAATATTACAATGGAAGTAGAAAATCAGGAAGCTGGTTTTCTGGTACTGAGCGAAGTGTATTATCCACTGCGCTGGAAAGCCTTTCTTGATAATGAACCGGTTGAAACGATCGAAGTAAATAATGTCATTCGTGGAATAGTAGTACCGGCCGGTAAGCATACTATCGAGTTCATTTACGACCGCTCATCCTTCCGGCTGGCATCAATGGTCTCATTTGCTGCATTATTTATTTGTCTATTCATGGTGGGTTGGGCTTCTAAAGACAATATAATTGCATTGGTTAGAAAAAATAAATGAATCGTTTTCGTCACGTTGGCAATATCAAAGCCGGGTTATTCCTGATCGGAATAATTCTGGTAGTTGCCCTGTTATTTTATTCTCAGAAAATAGTTGATGAGTTGCGGGAAGATAATCGACAGATTGTCAAATTGTATGCCGAGATTATCGCCAAAGTGGCCGGGGATCCCAACGATACTAATCTGGATTTTATTTTTGAAGAAATCATAAAAAAAGTCCAGTTCCCGATTATCTATTCCGATCCTGATCAGTTACCACTGTTCCACAGGAATTTACCGGACTCCGCTCATTCGACAGAGGAATTGATAGTTTTTCGTGAGACCATGGACCGGACCAATGAACCAATTCCAATATTTTATATTGATCCTGCGACGAAGATTGAATTACCAATAGGGTATATTCACTATGGCGATTCACAATTAATCCGAAAATTGCAGCTCCTGCCGTTTTTGGAACTGAGTATGGTAGCATTATTCATTCTATTGGGTTTTATTGGTTTCAGTGTAATACGGAATAGTGAAAAAAGGAATATCTGGGTCGGTATGGCCCGTGAAACGGCCCATCAACTGAGTACACCGGTTTCGGCTTTGTTGGGATGGGTTGACTGGCTGAAGGAACATCCTGAGAAAGCTCCCGAACTGATCACTGATATGTCAGTCGATCTGGATCGTCTCCAGATGGTAACTAACCGCTTCAGCAAGATGGGTACTGAGACGGAATATTCCAAAGAATCATTATTTATCGTGGCGGAGTCGGTGGCTGAGTATCTAAGGCGCAGGCTTCCATCAATGGGAAAAAATATTGCGATCGTCAATAATATTCCTGAAAATCTGACTGCCCTGGTTAATGGCACATTATTATCCTGGGCAATTGAAAATGTAGTTAAGAATGCCATCGATGCAATTTGTACCGATACAGGGGAGATTATCCTGTCGGCGGAAAAGCAGGATTCTGAGACAGTATTGTTGATCAAAGACAACGGTAAAGGAATCCCACGCCGGGACTGGAAAAATGTATTCCGTCCGGGCTTCAGTACAAAAGATCGCGGCTGGGGGTTGGGTCTTTCACTGACCAACAGAATAATAACCGAACTGCATCGTGGAAAAATTAAAATAATTAAGTCTGAAGTAAATGGGGGTACTACATTTTCAATCACTCTTCCGGTGATTGACTGACCAGACTTTCAGTCGGTCAGATACTTTTGATACCTTGTGAATCCTTTGGAGTAGTTCTAATTTCCCATACCAAAATTAAAGGAGAAATTGGTGGAATTTTTAAATGCAATGGCAACTGATGGAGCACAACAGGGTGGCGGTGGTATTGCCGCGATGCTGCCGTTCCTGCTGATTTTTGTAATAATTTATTTTTTTATGATTCGTCCCCAGACAAAAAAGCAGCGCGAAAAGCAGAGTATGCTGGATGCCTTGAAAAAAGGCGATAAAGTAGTGACAATCGGTGGTATTCATGGAACAATTGCCGGTTTGAAGAATAAGGGTAAAATTGTAGTTCTGAAAATCGATAAAAATGTTGATGTCAACTTAAGCCGGAGTGCAATTGCCGGACTGGTTGAAAATGTAAGCGATGAGGATACGATTCAAGCACAGGCATAATGGCAGTTAGACCAGTAACATATTATGGAGATCCAATTCTGGCACGGCGGTGCAGACCGGTAACTGATTTTGACCAGTTACCAATCGTTCTGGATGATATGTTCGACACGATGTACGAAGAGGAAGGTGTCGGACTGGCCGCAAATCAGATCGGGTTGGACCTGCATTTATTTATCGTTGATGTAACCCATACAGACGAAGCGGATAAACCCTTTGTCGCTGCCAATGCGGAAGTGGTTGAAAGCAGTGGTTCGGATGTGGTGGAAGAAGGCTGTCTGTCACTTCCCGGGATCCGTGTGGATGTGAAACGACCGACTGAAATTGTGTTGAAGTTTCAGGATATAACCGGCCAGGAGCACACCAGGAAATTCGATGGATTTTTTGCCCGTGCCATTCAGCATGAGATGGACCATTTGAATGGCACATTAATTATTGATCGGGTAAATCCTTTGATACAGTTGAAATTTTCTCGTGAATTGAAAGAACTGCAGAACCGGCACCAACTTCAACCTGGTACTTGATAAGGAAAAGCCGTTCCACAATTTTATTTTGTCAAATTTCCAGTTAAGGGGTAATTATGCGTATCATTTTCATGGGTAACCCCGACTTCGCAGTTCCCAGTCTGAAAAAAATAGCAGAAGCTGGCGAACTGGTTGCTGTAGTAACAAATCCGGAACGGCCCATCGGACGCGGACGTCGTGTGAATTCCTCAGCCGTCGCTCAGGCAGCACGTGAACTGGGGATTCCGCTACTACAACCGGATAGTCTCACTGATCCGGCCTTTGTCAATGAACTGGAATCGATCGCCCCGGATTTGTTTGTAGTGGTGGCGTTCCGTATACTTCCCCGGATATTGATCGAAATTCCCAAATTGGGTTCGATTAACCTCCATGGTTCATTACTGCCAAGATACAGAGGGGCAGCCCCGATCCAGTGGGCCCTGATTAACGGCGACAAAGAAACCGGCCTGACTACATTTCTCATCAAACCACGGGTCGATACCGGTGATATCTTACACCAGGTAGCGATCCCTATCGAAGATGATGACGATTACGGCTCACTGGCAGAGCGAATGAGCCAAATCGGTTCCAATCTGCTGGTCGAAACGGTAAAAGAATTGAATGCCGGCAAAATGACTCCAGTGATTCAGGATGAGTCGCTTGTTACCAAAGCACCTAAGATAACTTCTGAAATGTGCCGGATCGACTGGACATTGGATGCAGTTGCGATTAGGAATCGAATTCGTGGTTTTTCTCCCCGGCCGGGAGCATATACGGATTGGGACGGGAAACGCCTCAAGATTTTCTCAGCCCGGACAATTGATATTAATGATTCTGATCTTTTACCGGGAACAGTGTCAAAATCTTCCGGAAACGATCTTTTGGTACAGACAGGGCAGGGACAGCTAAAAATTGTTGAGTGTCAGCTGGAGGGTAAGCGCCGAATGACAGCTGAAGAATTCCTAAGGGGTGTTAATGTAACATCCGGTTTGATCCTTGGCAAACAATATGACTGATAGGGAAGCGGCACTTGAAATCCTGTCGCTGGCAGTACAGCGCAAGCAACGGATAAGTGATGCAAGGGATGATTTTTTTGTCAGGTATAGCCAGGGAAAACTGAATCGAGGGAAGATTACCGCCCTCACATCATCGGTAATACGCTGGCAGGGGCGAATTGACTTGTGGTTATCCCAGGTTATCGAACGGCCGCTCAGAAAGCTCCAGCCCCGGTTATTGATCATTCTTCGAATTGCTGTATTTGAATTATTAATAGATCGGAATGAACCGGAGTATGGTATAATTCACTCGGCGGTCGATCTGGCTGGGAAGCGGGTCGGGAAACATACCAAGGGTTTGGTGAATGCCGTGCTGCGCAGGGTTTCTACAATTTCCCCGGCTGAACGGCCGGATGCTGTCAGTGACTGGGACTGGTATTCGTTTCCCCGTTGGATATGGGAACGATGGCACAAGCGGTATGGAGATGACCCGACAGAACAACTGGCTGCATATTTCAACACTTTTCCGCAGCTTACTATCCGGCGGAATCAGCAGCGAATCACTACCGACAAATTGATTACAACCCTGGCTGGTGCAGGCATTGAGATCGAGGAGCTGGAAAACAGTCCATTATTTTTCAAAGTTGTAACAGGCGGCAACCTCATATTGAAACATGAGTTATTTAAAACCGGGGCCATTTCTTTTCAGGACCGTGCCGCCGGTGCCGTTGTTGAAATTCTGGATCCTCATCCAGGGGAAGTGATCCTGGATATCTGTGCTGCTCCCGGGACTAAAGCACTATACGTGGCTGAGCTGATCGATCTGAAATCAAAAGATATAATATTTGCCTCTGATTCTGATCCGCGGCGGGTGGAGCAGGGTATCGCTGATATTACGCGGCATGGCTATTCTATCAACTGGGCTGTAAAAGATGCCACTACTGATCAGTATCCGCTGGCTGATGCTGTAATAGTCGATGCCCCCTGCACCGGAACCGGTGTGATTGCACGTCGTCCCGATATCCGCTGGCGCCGATCAGTATTGGAAATCGATCAAATGGCCGACCTGCAATTGAAAATACTGGTCAATGCCAGTAAGTATGTTAAGCAGGGGGGACGGCTGGTCTATGCCACCTGCAGCATGGAGCCGGAAGAGAATTGGAATCTTGTGAAGGCGTTTCTTAAATTGCATCCTCATTTTACTGTCGAGAATATTGATCAATTAGTACCATCGAAATGGATAAACGAAAACCAGTGTATGGAAACCTTCCCGCCGCGCGATCAGGTGGATGGAATATTCGCTGTACGATTGAGCAATAAATGATACAGACATTTGGTCGCTATATTTTTGCCCTTTTTATCTTTTCAGTGCTTGGCATGCTGGTACTGGATTCGTTTTTACTTCCCTGGTATACTTTACAGGATGAGCGCCGGTATCTGATGGATGTACGCGGCTCAAGCGTTGAGGATGCCCGTGAGAAATTGAAGCTGGAGGGCTTCGAGGGTATTGTCTCAGATACACGCGCAACCAATCGAATTGAACCAGGAACCGTATTGGAACAATATCCCAAACCCAACACCAGAGTAAAACCGGGCCGGTCGATCAGATTGACAGTGGCAGAACCGGAGCGCATGGTTATGGTACCGGACCTGCTGGGCCATTCCCGCCGTAGTGCGGAATTGGAGTTGCAGCAGGTCGGGTTGCTGATCGATACGGTGTACAGCGAATATAATCCCGGGTATCCCCAGGGAACGGTGGCCTGGCAGTATCCCAAGGGCGGCGATAATCTTCAGAAGGGACTGGGAGTTCAGATTACACTGAGTCTTGGAATTCCCCCGAATTTTTATGAGGTGCCGGACCTGTTTGGCCTGAGCTTGACCAAAGCACGTGAGCGCCTATCGAATGCCCGCCTTAAGGTTGGTAAAATCTCCTATCGCCAGAACGAGGATTTGATTCCATATACCGTTTTGGACCAGTCAATCGCTGCCCAGACCGTGCTTGACCAGGTCAGGAGTATTGATCTGATCGTCAGTGTCCTCGATTTACAGGATATCTATAATCAACTTACCGATGAATAACCGGTGATTACCCGGTCTGAACTAAACCGCAAGCTTTTGCACATGGCAGTATCGATCATTCCACTGATCTATCTTTTCAGGTTTCCACATCGGTTCTGGTTCGCTGTTGTAATGTTAGCAATGACCATGGTCTGCTGGTGGATTGATGCCAACCGCGATCAAGTCATAATTAATAAATTATTCTCCAGATTCTTCGATCATATGCTCCGCAATAAGGAGTTGAATGGCGTACTCACCGGTGCCACCTGGAGTATGATCGGTATTTCGGCGGCAGTCGTTCTGTTTCCCGTAGAAATTGCGGCATTAAGCATTCTGTTTATGACCATCGGGGATCCGGTTGCCGCGCTGGTGGGAATGAACAGTAAACAAATTAGTATATTTAATAAGTCATTGGAAGGCAGCCTGGCTGGTTTTGGCGCTTGTATCATTGTCAGCTTTGCCATTCCACAGGTGTCACTGGTGACGGCTTTGATCGGTGCACTGGCAGCCACGTTTATTGAAATTCTGCCGATCCGGATCAATGATAATTTAACGATTCCTGTTTTTTCAGGAACAATGATGCTTTTATCAAGGATTATTGTTTGATGACCTTTTTATCACCAACGATTCTCTGGGGCTTATTGGCCGCTGCTATCCCGGTTTTGATACATCTGCTCAGCCTGCGAAATACCCGTGAAATAGAATTCAGTTCGATCAAATTCATTAAAGCCCTGGAGCATGAGACAATCCGCCATCTCAAATTGCGGCAGTGGCTGCTGGTAATCATCAGAACGCTGATAATAATCTTTCTGGTACTGATGTTCGCCCGCCCGGTACAGCGGGGTTTTGCTGTCGGGTGGATGGCCGGCGAGCAGGAGGCTCAGGTTGTACTGATCGTCGATAATTCGGCCAGCGTTGCTGTTAAAACAGATAACGGCAGCCTGCTTGATATCGCCAAACAGGCAGCGAATCAATCTATTTCACTGTTTGAAGGGCAGACAAAAGTGGATATCTACCAGACTAATCCTGCCCGTCGGGTTTTCTCCGGAACTCTGAACGAGCCTGATAATATCAGGAATGCCCTGGAAGGAATTTCTCAAACCGAGTCAGAGGATGATTTATGGGGTGTGGTGGATACAATCCTGGCGGGCTATGAGTTCCGTGAGCCCAATCAGGAGTGTTTTATTTTCAGTGATTTCCAACGACGCCCCAAACCGGGGTTTTTAACTGCTGCCGGAACTGATACGATTGAGACGAATTGGCGTATATACTGTGTCGCATTACCAGCGATGCAATCAAATCTTTCGATCAGAAATGTTACTCCTCTGAATCAGGTCAGGATGTCCAACAGTTTGTTGAAACTGAATACTTCCATCCATAATGATGGCCGGGTAAGTCAATCCAATGTTCCGGTTGAACTATACCTGAATGATGAGCGCGTCGGTCAGGTAATCAGTGATTTTGACCCACAACGCAGCCGTGATTTTCTCTTCCAGGCCTACCCGGGCCAGGATGGCATCATCAATGGACGGCTGACGATTCCCCATGATGATTTCCATCTTGATAATGAATTTACTTTTGAGACTATTATCCCGGATGAGATCAACGCGATGATTGTTGGTGGTTCTGATGTTGAAATTCATCTTTTGAGAACCGCATTACGGTCGATTGATCAGAATATGGAATTTCTGTTTGTGGAAACCAGGCTTGATTCCCAGCCGCGCGCACTGGCCCTGGACAATATTGATGTTCTTATCATGTATAATCCGGGCACTCTGTCGCAGCCGGTTGTTGACGAGATCACCTCCTTTCTGGAAGCCGGGGGCGGGATTATCTGGTTCAATGGTGACCGCTGCTTTGAGCCGGGATACGCTAGAATTGAACAGGCGTTTAACCTTCCGCATCCTCGACAATCGGTGCATCTGGAAGGTGAAGCATATTACTCGGTACTTACGTCTGATCCCGATCATCCTTTACTGTCTGACCTGGATTTACTGAATCTGCAAAACGAATTGCCCCAGGTTTTCGGATACGTTGATGTTTCGTTGAATCGATCTCACCATTCGGTCCTTAGTATTGATAATGGGCGTCCGCTGCTGATTGATTTTAAACCTGTCGGTGGACGGATATTCCTTTTCAGTTCACTGCTGGATTTACGCTGGAATGATCTGGGCCTCCGGGGATTGGTAGTACCATTATTGCACCGAATGTTGATGCTGCTGGCGACCGATGAATCACTGGTTCAGCCGGTCGAAGTCGATCAAGAAAAGATTGTTCCACTGGAACGGGAATTATTAAACAAGCAATGGGAACTGATTACTCCCTCGAATAAACATGTCTTGTTAATACCGGATTATTCCAGTGAGAGTCTTTTGATCGATGCCACCGGTGAGGTTGGCTCCTACCAGGTATTGATGGAGGGGCAACTGTTTACGAATTTTTCCGTCGTATTATCCAAAAGTGAATACCCCTCGCAGCGCAGTGGAGAAGGAACCATCATTGATCGCTTACCGGCCGATCAGGCCCGTTGGATCAGTATCGATGAAAATTATCTGGACAATTTGAAGGATATCAGATTCGGTAAATCGCTATGGCGGACTTTCCTGATTTTGGCAATCATTTTACTACTGGTTGAATCAGCGATAGGACGATTCCGCCCGGGTAGTATCAGGAAATCAACTGATGCAGACTGATTCCGACATCCAATCCATGGAAAGGGCACTCCTAGTTGGATTAATCCATGGGGAATTAACTGACCACCAGGTCGAAGAGCATCTGGACGAACTGGCTTTGTTGGCAGAAACGGCCGGCGTCGAAGTAGTTGGTTCGATTACCCAGAAGCTTAATCGGATCAATCCTGCCTGGTTTATTGGTAAAGGTAAAGCCGATCAGATCATCAACCAGGCGCGTGAATTAAAAGTAAACCTGATAATTTTTGATGATGAATTGAGTCCCGGGCAGATAAAAAATTATCATAAGCTGTCAGATAAAATTAAAATAATCGATCGCAGTGCACTGATTCTGGATATTTTCTCTCAGCACGCCCGCAGTAAGGAAGCCAAAACGCAGGTTGAGCTGGCTCAGCTGGAATATTTCCTGCCACGGCTTACCCGCCAGTGGACTCATCTTGAGCGACAGATGGGTGGTGTCGGTACCAGGGCTGGAGCCGGCGAAACTCAAATTGAAGTCGACCGCCGCCTGATCAGAGACCGGATTGCAAAACTGAAGAAAGATTTGATTAGAATTGATAAGGAGCGGGAGATTCAGGGTAAGCGGCGCAAAGATAAATACCGCGTCGCTCTGGTGGGTTATACCAATGCGGGTAAATCGACGTTGATGAAAGGACTTTCCGGTTCAGAGGTATTTATCGAAGATCAGTTGTTTGCCACTCTTGATACTACGATCAGATCAATCGAATTGAACGATGCCCATCAGTTCCTGCTCAGTGATACGGTTGGATTTATCCGCAAACTGCCGCACCACCTGGTAGCCAGTTTCAGGAGTACTCTGAAAGAGGTAATCGAAGCCGATCTGATTTTGATAGTACTCGATGCTTCCCATAGTCAGATCCAGGAGCATTTTGAAACGATTGAATCGGTTTTAAAAGATCTGTCAGTGGGTGATAAACAAAAATTAATTGTCCTTAATAAAATCGATCAGGTTGAAGAGGAGAGATTAACCAATCTGCGCAGCGAATATGATTCGGCCGTGATGGTCTCTGCCTTGAATCATCTGCGTTTGGATCGCCTGCTGGATGCAGTCAAACTGGCTATGGATTCATCTTTTCTGACTCGTCAGATCGATATTCCCTATACGCGGGGAAAGGAACTGGCCCTGGCTCAGAACAATGTTGAAATTATAGACCGTGAATATGGTGAAGAGGGAATCCGTTTGACAATCAGGGGCCGGGCTGAACAGGTGCAAAGGATTGTGACTAGAATACAATCCATAAACCGTTAATTCATCCGCCTCCGCGCGCCTACTGTGCAGGCGGGTGGACAGTAGACTCCGTGCTTACCCGTGGGGCTCCATTTTTCATGTAAAAAAATATCCCCTTCCGGGGATATAAATATTCCCGTTTCAGGCTTTTTTCAGGACCGCGTTTAAACACGGTGGATGCCTCTCGCTTACAGCAAACTTCCTTCATCCCTCTCTGAGGGAAAGGCCTGTTTTTTGTATCCGAAGTACAGCTTCCTATTCATAATGATTGAAGATCCTGAAAAATTGCTGCCTAAAACGGGAAGTGTTAAAAAGCCTATTCAAATATATACCACCCCTCGATCCGGTGCAATAAAAATTGGAATTTTCAGGTCAATACTACGGCCTATTATTAAGCGAAATGATATTCATCACTTAGCGTAAGAATCACAGAAATGGTCGTGATTTTAACCGTTCTGGTTGGGATATAAGCCGGTCTCACCTTCCGATTTTGCCACTACCACAGTACCGATGCTGTCGCTGGTAATATTCACTACTGTCCGATACATATCCAAGGGACGATCGACTGCCAGCATTGTGCCGACAATCATGGCTGCTTCCGGATGGCTCCCCAAACCGACCGCATCCAGAACGATAAAAATCATCACCAGCCCGGCAGAAGGAATTGCGGCTGCTCCAACCGAAGCGAGGAAAGCAGTAATTACTATTATCAGCTGCTCCATCAACGATAAATCAAAGCCCAGCACCTGGGAAATGAATAGTACACCGGCACATTCGTATAAGGCAGTTCCATCCATATTGATCGTAGCACCTAATGGCAGCACGAAACTGGTGGTTTGATTGGAAACTCCGGCATTGTTTTCAACACAATCCATTGTTACCGGCAGGGTGGCGCCGGAGGAGCTCGATGAAAAAGCCGTCATCATTGCAGGGGCAATCGCTTTGAAATGTTTCAGAGGATTGATTTTAGTGAATAAATAAAATACAATTGGCAAGATAATTAACAGATGGAAAGACAGGCCGATGGCAATCGTTATCATATACATACCAACGGCACGGAATAATTCAAAACCAGTTGTAGCCACTGCTTTAATAATTAGTCCAAAAACACCAATTGGAAGCAGCTTGATAATCCATCTGGTCAGGCTCATCATAGTGGTGAAACCGGAGTTGAACAGATCGAGCATGAATTTATACTGCTTCTGTGGCAATTGAGTGGTGGCACTTCCGAACATGATTGACCAGAATATCAGGGCCAGTATATCGCCATTGGCAGCCGCTGAGATCGGATTTGTCGGAATCATCCTGATAAATATATCTACCGGTGATTTCGGCGACTGCAAAGCGGTTTTATCGAATGCAGTACCGAATATATCAAGACTTACTCCCATCCCTGGTTTTATCAGGTTGGTCAGTACCAATCCCACAATAATCGCCAGCATGGATGTGAGAAAATAATAACCGAATGTTTTGGCTCCGATCCGTCCCAGTTTCTTGGCATCACCCAGATTGATTACACCAGATGTAATGGAAAATAGTATTAATGGGACGATTACCATTTTGAGAAGGCGCATGAAAATCGTTCCCAGCGGTGCTGCCACCAGAGCCCGCTCTCCAAAAATTAATGCGACCACCATACCAAGGGCCATCGCGATCAATACCTGCCAGTGTAATTTTAATTTCATAATCAGAAATTTAGTTGTAAATCAATAAAACAAAAACTCTTAAATAGCATTCATCTTTTGGCTTTTGGTCGCGTTTTATCTTTTTCCTGCTTTACCCGCTCTGACGAATCCCTTTTTATTGCACTATATTTTTTATAGTAGGAATCTCCAATCGTTGAGATGAACTCCATTGTGCTCTTAAATAATTTATTGCCGCCCTCGGATTTATTTACGCGCTTAACAATTGTATGGGCAATGGTATCGGTTAAATCCTGGAAATGAGCCAGAGCTTCTCCCAGCTGTTGTGATATGTTCTTATTCAATTATTTATCCTGTCCGATATACCTTTGGAGACCAATTCATTTGATTTAAAATACCGAGATTTAGAATCTTTCCCAATATTTTTCCAATTATTCAGCTGCAAAAAATGAACGCTTCATTATTGGATTAAATATTAGATTAAGCCCCGGAAAGTCTCATTTTTTTCATGTCCGAAAAAATCCCACATTATAAATATGTCGTTGTGATTGGCAGTATCGTGGCTATTGTCAGTTATTTGATCCTGACGGCTGCCATACCGCAGAGATTTCATCGTCTTTCCGATCAATATCTGGAATGGTATTTCATCAATAACCCGATTCAGGCCGGTCAGTTGGGAATTCATGATTATGACAATCGCCTACCGGATTATGAACCTGAGAATATAACTTCCCGGATGGAAGATTTATTGGTTTTCAGATCACGTTTCGAATCAATTGATCAATCATGTCTCGAGTTAAATGACGCCATTGATTGCCAGGTGATATTGAATGCGATTGGGAAGCAGATTTTCGAGTTGAATGAGCTTGAAGAGTGGACCTGGAATCCGCTACTTTATACCGAGGAGCTTCAACTGGCATTTGAAGGTTTAATCAACGATTCCTATCCCTGTCCACAGAAGCAAGCCGGGTATCTGGCCAGCCGCCTGTCAGCCGTTCCGGATTACCTGTTGAATGCCGGTGATTTATTGACCATGGTACCGGAGATTCATTTAGAAAAGGCCCGGGAGCATTGTTCTGGTTTGAAGGAATTGTTTACTACTGAGTTGGATAATTTCAAGTTACGGTTAAGCGAGGAAGACAGATCAATGATCGGTGGATTGCAGGCGGATGCTGTTCAGGCCCTGATCTGGTATGAGGTATTCCTGGCTAATGAAATATCCAACCGGCCGGAGCGGTCATTCCGGTTGGGACAGGAGCTGTACCATAAAAAGTTCCGCTATGAAATCAATGAGTCGCATTCCATCGAGACGCTTGAATCCCTGGCCTGGTCCAGCTTGGAAATTATCCAGGGTGAAATGTTCGATCTGGCGTTGCCCCTGTATCAGGAATATTTCAGTGAATCACCTGAGGTAACCACCCACCGTGATAAGCTCAGTGTAATAGCAGCCGTACTTGCACACCTTAATGATGCCCATCCAGGCCCGGATGAAATATTCAGTACTGTCGAAACTATTGTCGTTGAATTGCAGCGCTTTATTTCCACCACGGAAATCGTACCAGTCGATCCCAAGCATAGACTGGAATTACGCCGAAAGCCAGTCTATCATGCCAATACATCATTAGTGGAGTTTCATACCAATGGCTATTTTGAGAGTGATATTTCCGGAGTGCTTGACGTTGCATCAATATCGAAAAATAACTCAATAACTAACCTTGAATCCTATCTTCGTGAATATAATTATTATGCACTTGCCTTCCTGCTGATTCACGAAGGAATACCGGGCCATTTCCTTCAGAACTGTTTCAGCCGTAAGCACCCGTCAAAAATCCGAGCCGTGTTTACCAGTGAAACCCTGATTGAGGGTTGGGCGCATTACTGTGAATCAATGTTGCTGGAAGCTGGGTTCAATTCTGGAAATCCGCGTTATGCTCTAGTCGAGAAAAAATGGAAATTACGTGGTATTACCAATGCCATTATTGATATTGGTGTGCATAATGGACATATGTCCCGAGAAGAGGCACTCAACCTTATGGTTGACGAAGCTTTTCAGGAGCGTGCCGAAGCCGAACTGAAATGGGAGCGGGTCCAGTTGACCTCAACACAGCTCTGCACTTATTTCGCTGGTTACACCGGTATCATGGATCTGCGGGAGGAATTCAAAATCCAGGAAGGCCGTGTGTACGGTTTAAGGAGATTCCACGAATTATTATTAGCCGCCGGTCCGCTACCAGTCAAACATCTGAATTCTTTGATGCTGGAGCAGGGGGACTAAGTTTTGGTTATTGTGAAAATTTTGGTCAGTAATTAGTAAAAGGGTTGCAGGGATGTTTCATGTTATAATTATTTCGATTTATCTGTTTTCACTGATCGGGGTGGGGATATACAAATCAAGGAAAATCAAAAGCCAGTCCGATTTTGCCGTGGCCGGCCGGTCACTTACCCCCTGGGTGCTGGTTGGTACAATGCTGGCGACCTGGATCGGAACCGGTTCGATTCTGGGAAATGCCGGGAAGACCTTCGATACTGGGATGGCGGCCCTGATTCTCCCGATCGGGGGAACCCTGGGGATATTAATCCTGACGCGCATCGCCGGGAAAGTCCGGGCCTTCGAAAAATTAACTGTTCCTGAAATTCTGGGTGTTCGCTATGGCCAGTCCGCCCGGCTGCTGGCGGTGATCGCCCTGGTGATGGCCTACCTGGTTATTGTAAGCTACCAGTATAATGCCGGTGGGGCCGTACTGGAAACTGTACTGACTGATCCTGCCACCGGCATCCCGCTCATCGATGCGCAGACGGCTACCATCGTGGCAGCGGTTTTCATTATTGCCTATACCATGCTGGCCGGACTGGTCAGTGTGGCCTACACCGATGTGGCCAATGGTGTAATCATGACCCTGTCATTGGTGATAGCTTTTCCCATCTTATGGCTCAAGGCCGGGGGCTGGTCCGGGATGGAAGCTGCTTTCGTGGCTATGGACAAACCGTCCCATATGCAGTTCTGGGGCGTCTATTCGGGGATGGATATCCTCAATTTCTGCCTGCCGCCGTTTTTGCTGGTACTGGGCGATGCCAATATGTACCAGCGCTTCTCCGCTGCCAAAGATGCCAAGGGAGCCACCAGTGCCACCACTGTATTGGTGCTGGCGGTGTTCGTAATTGAATTATTGATTATTGCCGCCGCCTGGGTCAGTTCCAGCATGATAACCGAAGCCGCCAACGGCCGCCATGTCCTGATTTATGCTGCCCATCAACTGTTACCCACCTTTATCGGCGCTATCATGATGACGACTATCGTCGGGATCATAATTTCCACCGCTGATTCATTCCTGCTGGTGCCGGCTACGACCCTGATCCGTGATGTCTACTTGCAGTACATTAATCCGAAGGCCAGTGAAAAACTGATCGTCCTGCTGAGCCGGCTGGTGGTGCTGGGACTGGGAATCCTGGCCTACCTGGTGTCCCGGGGCTTTGCCGAATCGATGGGCTTTTTCGAGAAAGCGCTCTATGCTTACACGATCTACGGTGCCGCCATAACGCCATCCCTGTTTGCGGCCTTTTTCTGGAAGGGAGCCACCAAAGAGGGAGCGGTTGCTTCGATTGTTTCCGGTACACTGACGACCCTGTTGTGGAAATCGGCTCTGTTCAGCCGGCTGATCCCGGAAACGATTTATAATAATGTGGATGAAGTCCTGCCGGCGATCCTGGTCTCGGTGATCTGCCTGGTGGTGTTCAGTAAGTTAAAACCGGCCTCCAAAATTTAATATGATGTCACCCTGAGCCTGTCGAAGGGTAATTTAGTTGATGTCGTACTCGACGGGCTCAGCATGGCAATTGTTGGAGCTACGATGGACAGGTCAGTTTGTCGCTGTAGTACTATTAGCAGATTTGTGCAGACAAGACTTGTCGCGACGGAATTCGGGATAAATTCAAGAGTAGAAAAAAACAATGGTGAATATATTATTGAAAGAGAAATTCATATTTAGAAATAGTTGCTTATAACTAATTGGTCACTCAAACACGTGTTCCATATCCATGATATTAAAGTCGGGTGAAT
Source organism: uncultured bacterium (assembly GCA_964410945.1). Lineage (GTDB taxonomy): Bacteria > Fidelibacterota > Marinisomatia > Marinisomatales > TCS56 > CAYPJE01. The sequence goes on along the minus strand of CAYPJE010000006.1, from coordinate 88,435 downwards.
AATTCATTTGATTCTTGGGTGTGTATTCTGTTATGTCTACTGCAAAATAGCCCCCACTGACCTTATCATGCCAATATAATAAACAGTATTGATTGATTGTACCAACATAATAAATGTAATTATTTCTTGCACTTTCTTCTAACCTGCTAAACTTTATAATTTGCCATCTTTTACCGTCTGGTGTAGTTAACACTTTCCCCAATTTATTTTCCACATCAATTGCTTGGGCTAGTTTGTTGGTTGGTGTTAATGTACAGCTATATATTAAAAGAAATATGGCCCCCCAAAGGTATCTGATATTAAAGATTTTTAAAATATGGAATACTCTCCCAAATTTTGAAAAACAACAAAATTCATTACCCCAACTCACTCTTCTCACTTTCCTCACAATTCTCACAGATATTTTATATTTGCGTTTCCAGGGGTGGGTTGTAACGCTGGTGCAGGCCCTGGTCAGGGCGGAGGTCACGGCGATAGTATTCGAATGTTTTTCCGGTGGCATTCCAGTTTTCGGTGCGGTTCATGATTACCACATCACCACTGAATTTTGAGGATACTCCCAGCCGTACGTGGCCGGTGATATAGCGGAGTGATGATTTTTTCTTGGCCCAGCTCAGATAGACCCGTTTCAGCATTTTAGCGTAACCGTTGGCCTTGTACTGTTTCATGATTACAAAGGCATAGGTGTACAGAGTATTGTGCTTGCCGAAGTTTTCATCCACCCGGGCCCAGGGTTCGGAACTCAGCTCTTCCAGGGGAACACCGATTATATAGCCAATGATATCACCTCGGTACCGGGCGATGAAGGGCAGGGAACTGGCTTTATTGAAATATTTATGGATCGTATTTTTTGTCAGGATGGCAGCCTGGCCGTAGTCTTCAGCCAGATGCTTGGATATCTCAATCAGGGCATCGTAATCCTCTTCACCCACATGTTCGATCATCTCGATCCTGAATACACCGGATGAGGCGATCAAGCGCGACTGCGAACGGTTGTTTATATCAAATTCCAGTTGTTCCATTACAGGCCGAATTTAGCAGTTGATTGAATCGATTGCATCTAAAAGACCGGCGTTTGAACTAATAATTTTATGTCCGTTGAACCAAGCGGCAATCCAAGGTTAAATTCCCCTTCTATGAAACCATTCAATGAACACCTGCAGGAACGAATCGAAACCACCCGGTCACACCTTTGTGTCGGGTTGGATGTCAATCCGGAAAAGCTGAATATCAGTAATCCTTCCCTGGACGATCTGAAAAAGCACACAAAAATAATTATCGAAGCCACCCGGGATCTGACACTGGCCTATAAACCGAATCTGGGTTTTTTCGAGCGCTGGGGAGCCGATGGCTTTCAATGGCTCAAGGAAGCCCTGGACCAGATCGGTGCCGGTCCGATCGTAATTGGCGATGCCAAACGGGGTGATATCGGGAATACTGCCCGTCAGTATGCCCATGCCCTGTTCGATCATTTCAATTTCGATGCGATTACCGTAAATCCTTACATGGGACGTGAATCGATCGAGCCGTTTATCGATCGGCCGGATAAAGGTGCTTTCGTGCTGTGCCGAACCTCCAATCCATCGGCCGGAGAATTGCAAAATCAGACGGTCGGTAAGCCGCTTTATCAGCGGGTGGCTGAGATCGCCGTTGAAATAAACACCCGTTCCAATGTCGGATTGGTGGTTGGTGCTACGGTCCCGGCTGAGATCGGCGCCGTCCGGGCGATTGCACCTGGCATCCCCTTTCTGATTCCCGGCATCGGTGCCCAGGGCGGCGACCTGGAAACCAGTATGCGATCCGGTAATCTCAACGGAGCAGCTATCATCAATCTGTCCCGGGCAGTAATTTTTGCCGGCGATCACAGCAGCGATGCCATCCGCAACGCGGCACAGTCATATGCCGATGAAATGAAAAAATATTCACCATTTATTAATCAGGACTAAAATGGAAAAAGCAGCAATCCTGAAAATATTCAAAGATACCGAAGCCCTGTTGGAAGGGCATTTCATTTTAACCTCCGGCCGTCGAAGTGCGGTTTATTTCCAATGTGCCAAAGTTCTGCAGTATCCCCGACATTTGACCAGCCTGGCGACGATGATCGCCGATCATTTTAAGAACCAGGCTATTGATTATGTGATTTCACCAGCCATCGGCGGGGTAGTGGTTGGTACGGAAGTCGGCCGATTGCTGGATAAACAGACGATCTTCGCCGAGCGAAAATCCGGGATAATGACCATCAGACGGGGATTTGAAATCCAGCCCGGAGCCAAAATACTGGTCGTTGAAGATGTGGTTACGACCGGTGGGTCGGTGCAGGAAGTTATCGACCTGGTGACAAAGGAGGGAGCTGAAGTGATCGGAGTTGGTGTAATCGTGGACCGCAGCAACGGAACCGTAAAACTGCACGAAAATCAGTATGCCGTTCTGCAGATGGAATCGGTCAGTTATCTCCCCGACGATATACCGCCGGAACTGGCCAAATTACCTCCGGTGAAACCAGGCAGTCGTGGAATTAACTAGTGGAATCGAATATGAAGCGGATTTTTATTTATTCAGTTATTACTGTTTTAATTCTCAGTTGCGGCGGGGAAACCAGCCTGAAAAAAGAAGCTGCCGGTAAATTCACTGTATCGGAATTAAGTGCCAATTCGGAACTGGCGGTCATTTCCACTCAGTTTGGTGAAATTGTAATTGAGTTTTTCCCCAATACAGCCCCGGTCCATGTTGAAAGTTTTCTTACCCATGCTCGTGAAGGTTATTTCAATAAATCAACATTCCATCGTGTAATCCCTGGTTTTGTTATTCAGGGCGGCGACCCAAATTCCAAGGATGAAGACAGGAGCAATGACGGTTTTGGCGGCCGTGCCGCTAATTATTACGGTGTCGGCAATCCCGACAATCCCGAAACCTGGATGCTTCCATCGGAATTCAGCGACCGTCCCCATTTAAGGGGAACCTTGTCAATGGCCCGTTCCCGAGAATTTGATTCGGCCGGCAGCCAGTTTTTTATCTGTGTGGATGATGTACGGCGACTTGATACAAAATACACTGTTTTCGGACAGGTAATTGAGGGTATGGAAGTAGTTGATACGATCGTAAATACCAGACGGGACAAAAAGGACAATCCGGAAACGAAGGTTGCAATGAGGGTGAAAGTGGTCACCCGTGATAACCTATAGGGGCGAATGGGGAAATTAAATCTAGGACTGGCATTAGGGGGCGGAGGTGCCCGTGGGGCAGCTCATATTGGCGTGTTGCAGGTTCTGCATGACCATGGATTAAAAATATCAGCTTTATCCGGCAGCAGTGCCGGAGCGGTGATCGGCGCTATGTATGCCGCCAGCGGTGATCCTTACTGGATCGAGAAGCGCTTCTACGAGTTTATGGATACGGCCGTGTTCAAAGCCCTGGGCACTGACCGGATGCTGGATGACCACAATCCTGACTCCGTATTCAGCCAGTTCGCTAAATCGATCCGTGATAATGTCGTGATTATGGTGGCCCGTAATCGAGCGGCTATAATCAAGCGCGAAAAACTGAAGCGCTGCATCGAATTCCTGGTACCGGTGAAGGATTTCAACGATCTGCAAATCCCATTGAAAGCGGTAACAGCTGATTTAAATAGTGGGGATACAATAATATATGAATCTGGTGACCTGATCGAAGCGGTTACCAGGTCTTCTTCAATCCCGGGTTTTGTACCACCTTTCGAAGAGGATGACCGGCTCCTGGTGGATGGTGGAATAAGTGCTCCCACGCCGGTGACACAATTGCTGGATTGTACCGATTTTGTCATTGCCAGCGATATCTCCAAGCGGGTCACGAAACCGCTGGGCCGACAGGATATTATTGAAATCAGCATGCGGGCCGAACAGGTGACAACCTTGTACTATAACACCGAACTGCTGAAAAAAGCCGATTTTGTTATTCGTCCGCAGGTGATGGGATTGCATTGGTCGCGGTTTGACCAGTTCGAAAGACTGGTTCAGGCCGGCCGCGTTGTAGCGGAAGCCGAATTGGAACATTTGGAGCAAAGTATCCGTTCGAAAGGACGTTTGATTAACCGTTTTAGACGTTGGCTGAAAAAATATCCGTAATCGTGTTACCTTAATGACCTGATAACATCTAAAGAGATAATTATGAAAAATGCCCTGAAAATAATCATGGTCCTGCTATTACTGCCGCTGTTTCTGATGGCTCAGTTTGACAATCCGGCTACCGCCGTGACTGGCAAAGTAGAAGCCGCCCGTGCCGGTGAGGTTGTGATTGTCCCGGTTACCATTCAGATGGACCGGCAATGGCATGTCTATGGTGTCCACGGTATCAGCGGAGGACCGATAGCCACGGTGATTGAGATTTCCGGAGCTGCGATGGATAAACAGGGTCTGGTTCAGGAACCGGAACCGATCGAGAAATTCGATGAGGGTTTCCAGATTACCACCCGTTTCCACCAGGGTGATGTCACTTTTTCAGTCCCTGTCCAACTGAAGACCGCTCTGGAACCGGGCAGGATTGAACTGCAAGCCAAAGTATTATATCAGGTTTGTGATGCCACCGTCTGCTATCCTCCGGTGGAGCAGGTTCTGCCTATTCCGGTTACAATTGAATCCGGCCTGGCCCGGGATGACCGGCAGGAATTGATCCTGGCGGAAACCATGGACGCCAGCGGGAATATTGACCTTGAGCGAGCCATCTCAGAAGGATTCTTTTCATTCATTTTGCTGGCCCTGTCAATGGGTTTCCTGGCATTACTGACACCATGTGTATTTCCAATGATACCGATCACGGTTTCATATTTTACCCATCAGGGCGAACTGGAGGGCCGTAATCCGTTGAAACAGGCCACCGTCTACGCTCTGGGAATTATCGGTACATTTTCAATCCTGGGATTGATACTGGCCCTGACTCTGGGAGCAACCGGTGCCAATCAGTTGGCAGCCAATCCCTGGGTGAACATGTTTATCGGTGGCTTGTTTATTTATTTTGCTCTGTCACTGTTCGGGATGTATGAGATTCAGGTACCGGAGAAGTTACGTTCATTCACCCTTCAGCAGGAAAGTCGTTCCGGGTATATCGGCATTCTGTTCATGGCCCTGACTTTCACTTTGACTTCCTTCACCTGCACTGTCCAATTTGTTGGTTTACTGCTGGTAGCTGCTGCCCAGGGGCAGTGGTTCTGGCCTTCGGTGGGGATGCTGGTTTTCAGTGCTGCCTTTGCCTTGCCGTTTTTCTTCCTGGCGCTTTTCCCCCAGTATCTGGCTAAAATGCCCAAGTCAGGTGGCTGGCTCAATTCTGTGAAAGTGATGATGGGTTTTCTTGAACTGGCCGCCGCGTTCAAATTCTTGAGCAATACCGACCTGGTATGGCAGTGGAATATATTTACCCATAATTCGGTACTGACTGTGTGGACTGTAATTTTCCTGTTGGCCGGTATATATTTATTGGGCAAACTACGCTTACCGCATGATTCGCCAATGGAATCGATTGGTGTGCCACGGATGATGCTATCGATCTTTTTCCTGTCATTTGGACTCTATCTGGGCAGTGGATTGCTGGGGCAGCCGATTCACGGGCTGATCTATTCCTATCTGCCACCGAAACTGGAGACAGAGGCCAGGACGGTAACGACAAACGGCAGCCTTCACAGTGAATTCACCTGGTACAATAATCTGGACCAGGCTCTGGCCGCCGCCCGGCAGGAAGAAAAACCGGTTTTCATTGATTTTACCGGCTATACCTGTACCAATTGTCGCTGGATGGAAGCCAATGTCTTTACCGATGATGAGGTGCAGGCCCGCTTCAATGAATTTATACTGGTGCAACTGTTTACTGATGGCGGGGATAATTATAAAGCTAATCAAAAACTTGAGATTGACCGTTTCGGAACGGCTTCGCTGCCATTCTATGTGATTTTAAGTCCTGATGATCGGGAACTGGCCCGCTTCCCCGGGATGTCACGTAATGTCAATGATTTCATAGATTTTCTGGACCGGGGGCTTACAGAATAGACTTAAAGGATGAAAATGAAGAATCTAATTATTATTATGGTACTGTCAGTATTTTTTGCTGGATGTAATCAGAAGACCAATCCTGATATTAACAAATCATCACCGCAGGCCGCCGCTCGACCGGCGAATGCTGTAATGGCACCGGATTTTACCCTGATGTCAATTGACGGTGATCTGGTAACGCTCAGCGACCTGAAAGGTAAAGTGGTGCTTCTGAATTTCTGGGGCACCTGGTGCCCGCCATGTCGCCGGGAAATTCCTGATTTTATCGAACTGCAGAAAAAATATAATTCCACGGGCCTGGAAATAGTCGGGATAACATTGTCCTCAGGGCAGGCCGCTGATATTGCCATGTTTGCCAGCCAATGGGGAATGAATTATACTATCCTGACCGATATTCAGAATATCGAGACCCAGGAAGTGGCAGCATTGTTCGGCCAGGCCACCGGCAGCCCGATCAGTGGGATACCGACAACTTTCATTATTGATCGTGATGGTTATATCAGGAAATCATATATCGGTCCTCGTAGTGAAGAGATATTCTACTCCGATTTGAAACAATTCTTATAAGGTAACAATCCCGCTGATTCGACCGGTTGTTGTCACTGATAGCGACCGGTTTTTTTATCCGCCTTCGCAGAAGACCACGCCTGCGTGCCGAAAACAGCTGCGTCGTGCAGGCACGGGTTTACCCGTGGGGCTCCATTAATTAAATTCAATCATGGAACCGATCCTGGCTTTCTGCATTTACAGAATGAAAAAATTTGGAGTATGCAATGCGAAATAAATCTATTCTTACCACTTTCATTCTGCTGCTGGGATTTGCGTTTGCTCAGAACTCTATTGTAGACCAGTTCAGCCAGGCCATGGCGGATATAGCTGAGAACGCCAACCCGGCGGTTGTAACTATCACCACCGAGAAGGTAGTTAAGGCTGCTGCCACCAATCCATTCGGGAACAGTCCCTTTGAAGAATTTTTTAATTATCATTTTAATACGCCGGAGCGCGAGTTCAGCCAGCAGGCGCTGGGTTCGGGTGTAATTGTCGACGCCCGGAAAGGCTACATCTTAACCAATAACCACGTAGTTGATGGTGCGGATGAAATCTCGGTTCAATTGATGGATTACCGGGAGGTTAAGGCAAAAATTGTGGGGACTGACCCACGTTCTGATCTGGCTGTACTTAAAATTAATGCTAAAAATCTGTCAGCGTTGGATTTGGGTAATTCAGACAATTTGCGGGTTGGTGAATGGGTTATGGCGATCGGAAGTCCCTTTTCGACTGAATTGAGCCATACCGTAACCACCGGCATTGTGAGTGCCATGGGGCGCAGTAACATTTTCCCTGACACAGAGAATTATGAAGATTTCATTCAGACCGACGCGGCCATTAATCCTGGTAACAGTGGCGGGGCCCTGCTGAATATGAAAGGTGAATTGATTGGAATTAATACGGCCATCGCTACCGGGGGCTATGACCGCTCCAACCGGGGCGTTGGATTTGCCGTACCATCCAATATGGTCAAAAAGGTGATGGAAGATATCCTGGAATATGGATATGTGGTAAGATCCCATATCGGGGTTGCTATCCAGCCGGTGGATGATGCAATGGCGCGGGCCATGAAACTGGACCGGCGCCAGGGAGCACTGGTGGCTGAAGTATTGGAGAATAGTCCTGCTGAAGAAGCAGGTATTGAGGTGGGGGATGTAATCATCAGGTTTGAAGATGAGACAATTACCGATGTTGCCCATCTCCGGAATACGGTATCCTCAACAAAACCGGGGAAAAAGGTAAAAGTGGAAATTATCCGCAATGGGAAGGAAAAAGTTATCACAGCGGTCCTGGAGGAAAAAAAGGATTCTGATCTTGCAGCCATCAATCAGAAGGGCGAATCAGATCAGCGGCTGGGTCTGAAAGTATCTGATATGAATCGTGAACTGGCCCAGCGGTACGGTATTGATCGTGGTATCGATGGTGTTATAGTTACCGATGTGGAACGCGGCAGTCCCGCGGCCAGGTCAGGATTGCGTCCGGGAGATGTAATTGTTAAGGTTGGTAACAAATTGGTATCAAGCGTCACAGAATTCAGGCGCCTCACCGATCTCGAGGAGGATGAGTCGGTCCTGTTACTGGTCAAAAATCAGAATACCTCACGGTTTGTGGCACTGGTTCTGGATTGAACCGGGCTAATGATTGAAAAGCCACCCGCAGAGGTGGCTTTTTTGTTTGCTGACAGGCCGGTCTAAGGAGATTGACTTAGTCCGCCATCCACCCTAATTTCGCAAGCTTAAATCATATTAAAATTAACGATTCAATTACTTGTATTACGTAGTGATCCCGAATCGATATTGCTGAATAAAAGGCCAGAATTATACAGAGGTTGAATAAGGAAAATGATCAAGAAAGTTGATCCGAATATTGATTTTATAAAACAGGAACATGCTGTCCTGTCTTTCTGGGAGAAAAACGGAATTTTCGAAAAGCGGGTCGAGGCGAATGTCGGTAAGCCGCGCTGGAGCTTCCTGGATGGCCCGATAACAGCCAATAATCCTATGGGGGTTCACCATGCCTGGGGCCGTACACTGAAAGATGTATATCAGCGTTTTAAAGCCATGGATGGCCATGAGTTGCGCTACCAGAACGGATTTGACTGTCAGGGTTTGTGGGTTGAAGTAGAGGTCGAGAAGGAGCTGGGTTTTAAGAGCAAACGTGATATCGAAGAATTCGGCGTTGAAAAATTTGTCAATTTTTGCAAGGAACGGGTAAATAAGTATTCGGCTGTTCAGACACAGCAATCGATCCGGCTTGGGTATTGGATGGACTGGGATAATTCCTATTATACAATGTCCGATGAAAATAATTATACCATCTGGGCTTTCCTGAAAAAACTATTTGAAAAAGGCAAGATTTACAGGGGAGCCGATGTAGTTCCCTGGTCGGGTAAATCAGGTACATCTTACTCCCAAATGGAGATCATTGAAGGCCGGAAGCTGGTTGACCATGAAGCAGTCTTTGTACGATTTCCGCTGGTTGACCGTGAAAACGAGTATCTGTTAGTCTGGACTACAACACCCTGGACCTTAACATCCAACGTGGCCGCCGCGGTTAATGTCAATCTGGACTATGTTAAACTGAAAGCCGTTGATGGCAGCATCTATTATTTTGCGGCTGAAAACCTTGAATTCCAGCGCCTAGAGAAGCAGTTCGCAGATAAGAAGCAATGGGTGGAGGGTGTGCCGAAGCTGAAGACAATCGCCCAGATTTTCAAGGAACATGGCGGTTTTTCGGAAGAAGAAACCGTTAAAGGTGCCGAAATGGTCGGCTGGCAGTATGTTGGCCCCTTTGATGATCTGGAAGCCCAGTCAATCCCCGGCGGTTATCCCTTTGCCAAAGATGATCTTAAAGCAGCCGGTGTAACCGGTATTTCCTGCCACAAGGTCATCGATGGTGGTAAGGACAATGAGGGCAACGATGTTGTTGTGGCCGGCGAAGGTACCGGTATTGTGCATATCGCTCCGGGCTGCGGTGATATTGACCATGAAATTGGCCGTAAACTTGGTTTGGTTGACATAGCCCCCCTTAACGATGAAGCGAAATACATCGCTAATTTTGGCTGGTTGACTGGATTGAGAGCAACTGATCGTGAAACGACTAAAAAGATTATCGCCAACCTGAAGGAAAATAAATTCCTGGTGTATGTTGAGCGTTATCCCCATGTGTACCCGCACTGCTGGCGTTCCGGAGATGAACTGGTCTTCCGGATGGTTGACGAATGGTATATCAAAATGGACTGGCGGGAAGATATTAAGAAAATTGTCGATCAAATCGAATGGATCCCGGAATGGGGCCAGGACCGGGAGCACGAATGGCTGGATAATATGGGCGACTGGATGATCTCAAAGAAGCGGTTCTGGGGACTGGCACTGCCGATCTGGGTATTCGAAGACGACAGCTATTATGTGGTCGGCTCAAAGGAAGAATTGAAAGAACTGGCCGTGGAAGGCTGGGAAGAATTTGAGGGCCAAAGTCCGCACCGTCCCTGGATCGACAAAGTAAAAATCAAGCATCCTGAGAGTGGTCTGATCGGCAGTCGTATCCCCGATGTTGGCAATCCCTGGCTGGATGCCGGCATTGTACCTTATTCCACAATGAATTATATCAGTGATCGGGATTACTGGCAGAAATGGTTCCCCGCCGATTTCATCACTGAATGTTTCCCAGGTCAGTTCAGAAACTGGTTTTATTCCCTGCTGGCAATGTCCACCATGATGGAAAACCAACCCCCATTCAAAACATTACTGGGCCACGCACTGGTGAAAGATGAGACCGGCCGGGATATGCATAAATCCTGGGGGAACGCGATCTGGTTTGATGATGCTGCCGAGAAAATGGGCGTGGATGTGATGCGCTGGATGTATGCCGCACAGAATGTTGAGAATAATCTGTTATTCGGTTATCACCATGCGGATGAAGTCCGTAAACGGATAATCACATTGTGGAATTCATATTCGTTCTTTGCCACCTACGCCGCGGTAGACCGGTTTACACCTGGTGATGGCGGTTTAGATGAGTCGGAACTTACCATCCTGGACCGTTGGATATTATCAAAATTGAATCTATTGATTGTGGACAGCCGGGAAGGCTATGAGAAATTCCAGACCTATCGGTTAATGCGAAAAATTGATCTCTTCCTGGAAGATTTATCCAACTGGTATATCCGCCGGAATCGGCGTCGATTCTGGAAAAGCGAAGATGACGGTGATAAAAATGCGGCTTACCAGGTGCTGTATGAGGTTCTGGTTAAGCTGATAAAAATTCTGGCTCCGATTTTGCCTTTCATTACGGAGACCATCTATCAGAATCTGGTATGTGGCAGTGATCCAAACGCACCTGAAAGTATCCACCTGTGTGATTTTCCCGCTGCTGATCAAAATTATATTGATCAGAATTTATCCCAGCAGGTTGACGCGCTGCGAAAAACTGTGGAGTTGGGACGATCGGCCAGAAACCAGGCCAGCCTGAAAATACGACAGCCACTGGCAGAGCTTAAATTTGTAATTGCCGACGATCAATTGGCGGATTTCATTATTGAACATCAGTCGGTGATTATGGATGAATTGAACATAAAGGCAATTTCCAGATCGTCCGATGCCACCGAGTTACTGAGTTATTCAATTAAACCGAATTTGCCGGTTCTGGGACCGAAGTTTGGTAAACAATTAGGTGTAATTCAAAAATCATTAGCCGAATTACCACCGGATGAGATTATGGCACGTTTGGAAGACCGGGATCAGATATCCCTGACGATTTCCAATTCACCGATTTTCTTAAGTAGCGAGGATTTATTGATTAACAGAACATCCGCTACTGGATTTACTGCGACGGCTGATGGTGGAATTACTGTTGGTTTGATAACTGAGCTTACTGAAGAACTGATACAAGAAGGCATTGTGCGCGATGTCATAAGACAGGTGCAGATTATGCGAAAAATGGCTAAATTCATGGTTGAAGACCGAATCAATATCTATGGGGATTTTGAGGGCCCGGTCGGAGACGCTATTTCAGCCAATAAAGAATATTTTCTTAACGAAACCTTAACTCAAAAGATGGCACCAGAGCTAAAATCAGGAGAGTATCAGGATACAATTAAAGTCCGTGATTTTAGTATTGCAATTGCGATTGAGCGCGTAAATAAGGTGTAGATGGAGTCTATAATGGCGATTAAACGTTATTCAAAAGCAAAATTAAACGAATTCCGAAAAGTCATCCTTTCCAAGATGAATCTGGTTGTAGATGAACTCGGTACAATCAAAGATGGATTGAATACTTCCCGCAATCCCAATGGCGGACTATCACAAGATTCGATATATAGTGTTCATATGGCTGACGCAGGCACTGATTCGCATGAACGCGAAAAGGGGTATCTGTTGATGTCACGTGAAGAAAATTATTACAAGAATCTGGTCACGGCCCTGGAAAGGATTGATACTGGTGAATTCGGAACCTGCATCATCTGTGGAGAATTGATACCCGAAGAACGGATGCTTGAAGTTCCCAATACCAATAAATGTGTTGGCTGCAAAAACAAGGATAAATTGAATCCCGTATGAGGGTTATATACGTTTCCTTTACCCTTATATTATTTGATCAAATAACAAAATTTATTACCAGGGCAAGAATGGATTTACACGAATCCATCCCTGTCATCAATGGCTTCTTTCACCTGACTTATATAACTAATGACGGTATGGCCTTTGGCATTAACTTCCCTGCTGGTATTTATGTTTTTTCCGTTGTTTCAATATTGGCGACGATAGCTATTGCCTGGTATTTATGGTCATCCCGACATGAAATCCTGATATTACGGATGGCCCTGGCCTTGATTCTGGCTGGAGCAATCGGCAATCTGATTGATCGTCTCATCTATGGCGAAGTTGTGGATTTTCTGGATTTTATGATTTCAGGGCACCATTGGCCTGTGTTTAATATTGCTGATTCTTCCGTGACAGTTGGAATGTTTTTTTTCTTGTACTATTCATTAATCATTCAACCCAAAATGGAACCGGTTAAATCTGATTCTTGAGAACCGAAAATTATACAGTCTGTGGTTCTGAGACGATTCGATTAGATAAATATCTCTCAGACCAGTTGATTGACCTGTCCAGGGTGAGAATCCAGGATTTAATTCGGAATGGCAATGTCCTGGTCAATGGTAACCAGGTGAAATCCAGTTACCGGGTATGTGATGGTGATGAAATCCATGTTGATATAATCGCTGTAGAACAGGAGCCGGATCATATCATTCCCGAGCAGATGGATCTGGATATCATTTACGAGGATGAGGATCTGGCAGCGGTCAACAAGCCGGCTGGTTTGGTGGTCCACCCTGGTAAGAATAATCCCCAGGGAACGCTGGCAAATGGCCTGGCTCATCATTTCAATAACCTTTCTGATATTAACGGTGTTTTACGTCCGGGCATAGTTCACCGTCTCGATAAAGATACCTCAGGGATTATTCTGGTTGCCAAAAAGAATTCCTCCCACATGGCCCTGGCGAAACAGTTTGAACAACGGCAGATTAATAAAACCTATCTTGGATTGACCTGGGGAGAATGGCAGCCGGATAGCGGTAAAATTGAAATGGGTATTCGTCGAAATCGGGCTGACGCGACAAAATTCATGGCAGCCGAAGATGGCCGGACAGCTGTTACTGAATTCAGGCTGATTGAACATCTACGACATCTGAGCTACGTTCAATTTCATCCTGTTACGGGGCGAACCCACCAGATTCGCGTTCATGCATCTCACGCAGGATTTGCAATTTTCGCCGATGAAGTGTATAATGGAGGTAGAAATCGTACTAATGGCTACCTACCGGAGGTTAAAAAAATTCTGATCAGTTGGTTGAAGACGATTGACAGGCATGCCTTGCATGCTCATAAAATTATGTTTACCCACCCTGCAAGCAATCGATTAATGGAATTTGTTACGCCCCTGCCTGCAGATATGAGTATAATTCTGGACAAATCAAGGGTATTTAATGGCTGAAGACACCATTGCGCTCAAAAATGATTTTCTGACTTATATTGCCAAAGAAAGGAATTATTCTGCGCATACCTTAAAATCTTATGATCATGATTTAACAAGATTTTTGACATTTATGAAAGAATACCTGGGGTCTGATCATATCGATCTTTCAACAGTGGATAAGCAAACGATCCGACATTTTCTGGGGCATGAGTTTGAAGCCGGTTTTTCCAGCCGGACAGTGGCACGCCGGTTGGCAGCCCTGAAAAGTTTATACAAATATTTGCTGCGCAGTGAGAATGTGAATCAGAATCCTACTCTTGGTATCAAATCACCACGTCTGCCTAAATCCCTACCGAACTATATTCCCGGGAAATTGATTGACGATTTGATGGATGCGCCGGCAACGGATAATATTCGTGGCTTGCGTGATCGTGCAGTGCTGGAATTGTTTTACAGCACCGGAATGCGCCTCAGTGAATTGGTCGGACTGAATCATGGCGATGTGGACTGTGATAAAATGATGGTCAAAGTGACCGGTAAGGGTAATAAGCAACGCTTGATTCCGTTTGGTAGACAGGCAAAAAATTCTTTGGAACTCTATTTGCGGGAAAGGGGTAAGAAGACTGAACTGAACAACAACTCTGAACCATTATTTATTGGTAATATGAATCGACGGATTTCTGTCAGGACAATTCAGCACAATGTCAGGAATTATTTACTGAAGGTCGGGGAAGGAAAAAACCTGGGCCCCCACACATTGCGCCACACTTTTGCAACCCATTTACTCGATAAAGGTGCTGATATCCGTTCTGTTAAAGATTTACTGGGGCACAGCAGTTTATCGTCAACGCAGGTTTACACCCACCTGCAGCCCGATAGAATGAGAAAAATCTACCGCCAGGCTCATCCCCATGGGAGCAAAAAATGAACTCAATAAAAATTGGTACAAATTTTGTTTATAATCTCTTTGACTATAATGATCAGAAACAAAACAAGAAAGGTCATACAATATGGTAATTGAATTCACAGCTCGTCATTTCAAGGCCCCCGATCAATTGAGAACCTATGCTGAAAATGAGATGGAACGATTGAATCGTTATTATGATCGGATTACACAGGGACAGATTATCCTGGCCCATGAGCATAATGTCTATTCTGTGGAAATCAATGTTTCGGTCCCAACCGATAAATTAAATGTAAAGGAATCATCTGATAATATTACCAAAAGTATTGATCGTGCAGTTGACACAATGGTCACACGAATTAAAAAGTACAAAGATAAGTTAAAACATTACTGATTCGAGAATGGGGGAACCAGACTGTTGAAAGTTATTATCCCAGTCGCCGGGTATGGCACACGTTTAAAGCCGCATACTGACCGGATTCAAAAAGCATTACTGCCTATTGCCGGCAAGCCACTTCTGGATCATATTGTTACGGAACTGATCTCCCAGGGAATCGATCGGATAACATTCATTATCGGTCACCTGGGAGATCAGATTATCGAGCATATGAAACAGTATTCCGGCCAATTTGAATTCATTGTTCAAAAAGATCAATTGGGTTTGGGACACGCTGTTTTGCAGGGATTAGATGATTCAGACGAACCGGTTCTGGTCCATCTGGGCGATGCTGTATACCGGTATCCATTTACTGATCTGTCAGGATTGTCTGCAAATGGTATTGCCGTATTACCGGTTGAAAATCCCCAGCGGTTTGGTGTAGTCGAGCTTAAAGGGGAACGAATTGTCGGTTTTCATGAAAAAGTTGCCGACCCGCCCACCAATCTGGCAATCATAGGCCTGTACTATTTTCAGAGTGAACGGAGGATCAAGCAGGCAATAACCGAACTGATCAATAATGATCGGCGGAATAAAGGGGAATACCAGATTACCGATGCCATGGCTCAGATGTTGGATTGGGGTGATCCATTCATTGCCTTGCGTGAGGCAGAATGGTATGATGCCGGGGTACCGGCCACTTGCCTGGATACTAACCGGGCTCTACTAAAATCGAATCACCGCAATTACGAGAATGTCGAATTCCGGGAACCGGTGCATGTGGGCGAAGGTTGCACTATCAACCATTCGATCATTGGTCCTAATGTTACAATCATGGATGATTGCCGGATAGAAAACTGTACTGTGAGCGACAGTATAGTACTCGCCGACAGTCAATTGATCGACTTGAAAATATCCGGACAGATAGTCGCTGAAAATGGTAATCTGAAATGTGAGTAAACGGGTACTATTATTGCAGAAACTGCTTTGAAGATAAAATAAAACTGCTTAATCTTAACACTGTCGGGATTTGAGCCATATTGCCCCGACGTAAAACCAAGTAGCTAAAAAGGCAGGCCTGGCCGGATTAGCTCCGGCTTTTTTGTTATGCAGAAGTTAGATGAAATATTAAAACTGCGAATAATGATTCTCGATGGTGCCATGGGTACCATGCTGCAATCCTATCAGCTGACCGAGCAGGATTATCGCGGCGAACGATTCACCGCGCATCATCAGGATTTGATCGGTAATTATGATATTTTGTCGCTTACCAGGCCAGACGTAGTGGAGGCAATTCATAAGGCTTATTGTGAAGCAGGAGCCGATATAATCTCTACCAATACCTTCTCGGCCAACTCAATTTCCCAAAAAGATTTTAATACTGCCGATTTATGTTATGAGATGAATCTGGCAGCAGCTCAATTGGCGCGGAAAGTTGCCCATGAGATCACTTCACAAGACCGGGATCGGCCCCGGTTCGTGGCCGGATCATTGGGACCGACCAATCGTACTGCCTCGATTTCTCCCGACATCAACCGCCCCGAATTCCGGAATGTCAGTTTTGATGAATTGAAATCAGCCTATTCCATACAGGTAGAGGCGCTGCTGGCTGGCGGTGCCGATTTACTGCTTATTGAAACGGTATTTGATACCCTGAATGCCAAGGCGGGACTGTTTGCTGCAGCCGAGGTTTTTGAAAGAGCCAGTAAAATCCTGCCGATAATTGTATCGGGAACAATTACCGATGCCAGTGGACGTACTCTTTCCGGACAAACACTGGAAGCATTCTGGAATTCAATCCGGCATGCAGATTTATTCTGTGTGGGCCTGAACTGTTCAATGGGTGCGAATGAGCTGCGACCGTATATTAGTGAACTGGCGGGTTTGGCTGACATCTGTGTTTCCCTGCATCCCAATGCGGGACTGCCAAATGAGCTTGGTGAATATGATGAATCACCGGAAAACATGGCCCGACTGGTAGGTGAGATTGCCGGTAATAGTTTGGTGAATATTGTTGGTGGTTGTTGCGGTACAACTCCTGCCCATATCACGGCCCTGGATAAGGCCGTTTCATCTATCACCCCGCGAAATATCACTAAGCAGCCTTCAGCAACACGCCTGAGTGGGCTCGAAGTTTGTAACATCCAGGACGATTCCCTTTTTGTCAATATTGGTGAACGAACCAATGTGGCCGGATCGGCCCGCTTTGCCCGCCTGATCCGTCAGGGTGAATATGAACAGGCCCTGGAAGTTGCCCGCCAGCAGATTGAGAATGGAGCTCAGATTATCGATGTCAATATGGATGATGGATTACTGGATGCAGCCCGGGAAATGGAAGTGTTCCTCAGTATGCTGGCTTCCGATCCCGGTATTTATCGTGTGCCGGTGATGCTGGATTCTTCTGATTGGCAAGTATTGGAAACTGGGTTGAAATGTCTGCAGGGCAAGGGGATCGTCAATTCAATCAGTCTGAAGGACGGGGAAGATTTATTTATCGAACGGGCCGGGATTATCAGAAAATATGGCGCAGCGGTAATTGTTATGGCTTTCGATGAGGCTGGTCAGGCAGATGGATACGACCGGAAGGTGGCGATTTGCAGGCGCGCCTATCAGTTATTGACTGAAATTGTCGGATTTCCACCTGAAGATATCATTTTTGACCCGAATATATTTGCGGTGGCTACCGGTTTACCTGAACATAATAATTATGCAGTGGATTATATCGAAGCCTGCCGGACCCTGAAAACTGAATTTCCATGCTCACTGATCAGTGGCGGCGTTAGCAATCTGTCGTTTTCATTCCGGGGAAATAATCCAGTCCGTGAAGCATTGCATTCGGTCTTTTTGTACCATGCCATTCGGGCCGGTATGGATATGGGGATTGTTAATGCCGGGCAGTTGGCTGTCTACGATGACCTTCCCACGGATTTGCGGCAGGCAGCAGAGGATGTGATTTTGAACCGCCGCACCGATGCCACTGAACGATTGACTGATCTTGCTCATAGTGTCTCGAAGATCAGGAAGCAGGGGCTGGCGGAATCCGAATGGCGGAATCAAGATGTAGAAGGTCGTTTGCGTTATTCCCTGGTTGAAGGCCTGGCTGAGTATATCGAAGATGATGTTGATGAAGTACGTCAGAAAATAGGTAGTGCCTTAAAAGTTATTGAGGGACCATTAATGGGGGGAATGCAAATCGTTGGCGATTTGTTTGGCGCCGGGAAAATGTTTTTACCCCAGGTGATGCGCAGTGCAAGGGTGATGAAAAAAGCTGTGGCTTGTCTGATTCCGTACATTGAAGAGGAACGAAAGAGAACTGGGATAGTCGCAGAGCATCTGGGTGTCATATTACTGGCTACCGTTAAAGGTGATGTCCACGATATTGGTAAAAATATCGTAAGTGTTGTACTGGGATGCAATAACTATAAGATTATCGATCTGGGTGTGATGGTACCGGCTCACAGGATTTTGGATGAAGCAAAAATAAATAAGGCTGATATAATTGGCTTGAGCGGTTTGATAACACCATCGTTGCATGAAATGGCTGTTCTGGCCCGGGAGATGGAACGACAGAATTTCACAATTCCTTTGTTGATTGGTGGTGCCACAACGTCGAAAATGCATACCGCCATAAAAATTGATCCCGGATACAGTGGGCCTGTCATCCAGGTTAAAGATGCTTCCCAAAGTGTGGGTCTGGTCAACGCTTTACTGGACAATGATAAGAAGAAAAATATTATTATCGAGACTAGTGAGGTTTACGAAAAACTGCGTAAGACCAGGTTAAAATCTGATCGTAAGCGACAGTTGTTGCCGTTAGCAACAGCAAGAGAGAATCGGCTAAAGTTGGATTGGGATAATTATACTCCACCGGCCCCAATGAAACCGGAATTATTTACCCGGGAGTATCCACTGGAAGATTTGATGGACTGGATCGATTGGACGCCCTATTTCCATGTCTGGGAATTGCGGGGCCGTTATCCCAACCTATTGTCTGATTCTGAATCAGGTGCTCAAGCCCGACGATTATTGGACGACGGAAAAAGAATTTTGAATCGGATTATCAGTGATAACCTGCTCTCAGCCAGAGTTGTTGCCGGATTTTTCCCGGCTAACTCGGCCGGTGATGATATAATCATCAAGAATACTATAGGAGATAATCGGCAACAGCATGTTTTGCCCTGTCTTAGACAACAGCGCCAGCGTGCCGGACATGAAGTTCAGTATTGTTTAAGCGACTTCATTGCGCCCAGTGAATCCGGGCAAACGGACTGGATCGGTGCCTTTGTCTCCAGTGCCGGGTTTGGGGCAGGGGAATTAGTAAAGGGGTTTCAGCAGAATGGTGACGACTACTCGGCTACGATTGTGCAGGCCCTGGCTGACCGGTTATCGGAAGCCCTGGCCGAATTTCTGCATGCAACAGTCCGCCGGGATTTATGGGGTTATGCGAAAAACGAAATATTAAGTTTTGATGAAATTCTGCAGGAACGTTATCAGGGTATTCGTCCGGCGCCAGGCTACCCGGCCTGTCCGGATCATCATCAGAAACAGCTGCTATTTGAATTATTACAGGCCGAGGAACAGATTGGTGTTAGCTTGACAGACAGTAATATGATGAAACCGGCCGCCGCCGTTTGTGGCTTGTATTTTTCCCATCCCGAATCAAAATATTTCAGCATCGGGAAAATCAATTATGACCAGATTTCAGATTTTGCCAACCGAACCGCCATATCGAAAGAAGATATTGAATCCGATCTGGTAAATTATCTGGCCTATACATCCAAACCTTAAATTGAAGTATTGAGAATGAAAGTAATCGAACATATTGAAAAAGCAAATAATCCACTTTTCAGCTATGAGATTATTCCACCTCCGCGTGGGAAAAGTGCTCAGGAAATAATTGATATTGTCAAGCAGCTGCAGCCCTATGATCCACCATATATTGATGTGACCAGCCATTCGGCGGAAGCTCAATATGAGGAGCAGAAAAATGGTACTATAATGCGTCGGGTGCGAAAAAAACGCCCGGGGACCATCAGTATCTGTGGCATCATCCAGAATCGTTTTAAGATCGACACCGTGGCTCACCTGTTATGTCGCGGTTTTACAAGGGAAGAGACTGAGGATGCTCTAATTGAATTGAACTATCTGGGAATTGAAAATATTCTGGCCATCCGCGGCGATGAAACCAATTACCAGAAACCCCTGGAACGGGAACGGACGGTCAATCCGTTTGCAGTTGATCTGGTAAAGCAGATTAATGATATGAATAGCGGACAATATCTGGAAGATATCATTGATGCCGAACCGACTAATTTCTGTGTTGGTGTCGGGGGCTATCCCGAGAAGCATTTTGAGGCTCCCAATATGAAAACCGATATTGATCACCTGAAGAATAAGGTGAGTGCCGGGGCCGATTATATTGTGACACAGATGTTTTTCAGTAATCAGGACTTTTTTAAATTCAGACAGCAATGTGAGGATGCCGGGATAACAGTGCCGATCATCCCTGGAATTAAGGTGTTGGATCGGATCAGCCACTTGACAAATATCCCGCGTAATTTTTATGTTGATTTGCCTGCCGAGCTGGTGGACGAAGTGCGCGTCAACCCTGATCATGTCAAGGAAATCGGACGCGACTGGGCCATCCGGCAGTGTGCTGAATTACTAGAAAATGATGTAAAAAATATTCATTTCTATATTATGAATGATGCCAGCGTAGTAACGAATATTATCGACCGGTTATTATAAAAATTATGTCTTGCGAAATTAAGGAAATACAGGAGAAGAGATGAGTACCTATTTATTTACATCCGAGTCAGTTACCGAAGGTCATCCCGACAAGGTCTGCGATGCCGTATCAGATGCCATCCTGGATGATTTGCTGCGCCAGGATCCCGAATCGCACGTGGCCTGTGAAACTTTAGCCACCAAAGGAATTGTTATCGTCTCTGGCGAGGTGAATACCTCTGGCTTCTGTGAAGTGGAAAAAGTAGTGAAGAAAACCCTCAAGGAAATTGGGTATGTTTCAGAAGATTATGGCATGGACAGCCAGGAAGTACGGGTAATGTCACTTCTGCACCATCAGAGTCCGGATATTGCCCGGGGTGTGGAACGAGAAGATAATCAGGAACAGGGAGCCGGTGATCAGGGGCTGATGTTTGGATATGCCTGTCGTGAAACCGAAGAATTAATGCCTGTACCGATTCAACTGGCACATCAGTTGACCGCCCGTCTGGCGGACCTCCGCAAGGATGAAATCCTGCCCTGGCTGGGACCTGATGGCAAGTCCCAGGTAACCGTCCAATATGAAAATGGGACACCAGTGGCAATTAAAAAAGTAGTTATAGCAACTCAGCATGATGATATGCTGTCCAAATTTGATTCCGAAATCAGTGAACATAAATTCATCTCGGACCGCGTGATCGAATTGATTATTCTACCAGTGATCAAAGCCTCCGGATTGCCCTATGATGAAGAATTTATTGTCAATGGAACCGGGCGCTTTGTAAAAGGCGGACCGGATGCCGATACCGGTCTGACAGGTCGGAAGATTATTGTCGATACCTACGGTGGCTACGCTCCACACGGAGGTGGTGCTTTCAGTGGTAAGGATCCCTCCAAGGTTGACCGTTCCGGGACTTACATGGCCCGGTATATTGCCAAAAATATTGTTGCTGCCGGATTAGCGGAAAAATGCGAGGTCCAATTATCCTACAGTATTGGTGTGGCTGAACCGACATCAGTCAGTGTGCGTACATTCGATACCGGTAAAATAGATGAAGTCCGGTTGACTGAAATAGTACGCGAAGTATTTCCACTGAAACCACGTCAGATTATCGAACATCTGAATTTAAAACATGTTCAGTACCGTTCAACTGCCGCCTATGGTCATTTCGGAAGAAATGATGAAAATTTCACTTGGGAAAAGACTGATCTGGTCGATCGTTTGAAAACTTATTTAGCTTAGGATATTATTATGAGTGTAACCGAAAAACCGCTGCCTTTTGACAGCGATATACCCTATAAAGTCAAAGATATCAAACTTGCTGAAGCAGGCCGTAAGGCTATCGCTATGGCTGAAAAGGAGATGCCCGGTCTGATGTCGGTGCGTCGGAAATACGGCCAGGAAAAACCGCTCAAGGGATATCGAATCAGCGGTTCACTGCATATGACGATTGAAACTGCTGTGTTGATCGAAACGCTGTACGATCTTGGTGCTGATATTCGCTGGGCCAGCTGTAATATTTTCTCAACCCAGGATCATGCCGCAGCCGCTATTGCCGCCCGTGGTATTCCGGTCTTTGCCTGGAAGGGGGAAACACTGGACGAGTACTGGTGGTGCACCCGCCAGATGCTGACATTCCCGGGTAACAAAGGCCCCCAGCTGATAGTCGATGATGGTGGTGATGCCACATTGATGATCCATCGTGGCGTTGAACTGGAAAAAATATTTGCTGAAACCGGTGCTCTTCCGGAACTGAAGGCGGAGAGTGGTGATGAGGTTGCTCTGGAGAGCAATCTGTGTGAAGCTATTCCTTCGGAGGTTGGCCATTGGCAGTCAGTGGTTGCTGAGATTATAGGTGTATCAGAGGAGACCACTACCGGTGTTCACCGTCTGGAACAGATGGCTGAAAAAGGTGCTCTCTTATTCCCGGCTTACAATGTGAATGATTCGGTAACAAAATCCAAATTTGATAATATTTACGGTTGCCGTGAATCCCTGGCCGATGGCATCAAGCGGGCCACCGATGTGATGATTGCAGGAAAAACAGTGGTTGTCTGTGGTTATGGCGATGTTGGGCGGGGTTGTGCCCAGTCCATGCGGGGATACGGGGCTAAAGTTCTGGTAACGGAAATCGACCCGATCTGTGCCCTGCAGGCTGCCATGGAAGGTTACAAGGTAGTAACCGTGGAACAGGCCTTGGAGGAAGGTAATATCTTTGTTACCGCTACCGGCAATATTGACGTTATCACCCTGGAACACATGAAGAAAATGAATGATCAGTCCATTGTCTGCAATATCGGGCATTTCGATAACGAGATCCAGGTTGAGCCGTTGAATGTTGATCCTACTATCAAACGCGAGACAATCAAACCGCAGGTTGACAAGTATACCTTCAGCGACGGACATCAGATAATCATGCTGGCGGAAGGGCGGCTGGTCAATCTTGGGTGTGCCACCGGGCACCCCAGCTTTGTGATGTCGAATTCGTTTACCAATCAGGTACTGGCCCAGATTGCCCTGGCCAAAGACCGGCCGGAGATCGGCGTTTACCGCTTGCCAAAATATCTGGATGAAGAAGTAGCCCGCCTGCATCTCAACCATCTGGGGGTTACTCTGACCAGGTTATCTGATAAACAGGCCGATTATCTGGGTATTCCCAAGGAAGGCCCCTATAAGTCTGATCATTATCGCTATTAGGGTCATTTTTAATTCAAATCAAACTCCGCATTCTGCGGAGTTTTTTTTATGGCATAGCGCCTAAAAATGATTAAACTTACGTGGTTAATCTTATGTTCTTTCGTTTGAACAACTTAACAGAATAACTCCAGGGCTGGTGGATAAAAACAATATATTAAACCCCAATTTTACCGGGAATTCAAGGATGAGATATCTGAGAAAACTGACTCTTCCGGGTGTTTTCGTCATATTATTGATAATCCTGTTCAGTTGTGATTTTCAAAGTCCGGCCGATTTTGAAATGCCTACCTGGTTCATGGATTTAACAATTCCGCTGATCCAGGAGCAATACTTTTTATCCGATATGGTCGATGATGAACAAATCTTCGCCACCGATGATTCCCTGGGTATGCAGATTATTTTTGAAGGTGACCTGCCCGATACTTCCATCGATGCTTCCTACCTGCAGGTGGAATTGAACCAGGATGTGGATTTTCAACAGGATCCGGTTTATGCCCCGGATATGTCTTTTTCCTTTGATACCCTGGTTACCATAGAAATTCCATTTGCCCCTAATAATCAATTCATGGACGTTGACCTGGATACCTTTGATGTCCCCGCCACCGTTGATAAATATATTTTTGCCGCTACCTGGAATCAGATTGCATCAGCTTTTGATACAACTATACAGATCGATATCGATATCCCCCAGGTTGATGACAGCGCCCTGCCTGAATTCATCACCTCCGTGGAAGCAATCGTTATTTCCGCTGATACTGACACCGACTCCAGCCTATTTTTAACCAGCCTGCTGAATAACGGCCTGCCGACGTCTGTTAAAGATATTGAATTCAGCTTACTTACCGATTTAAATGCTCCCTATGATTCGCTGGCCTATCATACAAAGGATCGTCTGGAGAAAGACAGTACCTTTTCCGAGTATACTTTACTTGGTGATAAGCGCCTGGGATCGAAAATCCGCATGAGTTTTGGTTTCGGACTGGAAGAAGAAACCGTACTGGATACCCTGGTAATCGAAGCTGGCGATTCGGTAAAAGTCAACCTGTCGTTCCGTATAAAAATTGCCGGAGTGGATGAGGCGATTGTTGAAGTTGCAGAATATGATTTGTCTCCGGAACTGCCTTCACTGGAGTTTCCATCGGATATTGAAATATATTCCGGAGTATTTGACGATCCATCCAGCGGTTTTAATGTGAATGAGATTGTTATTTCCGATCTTCAGAGCACCTATCTTTTCGACATCGACTTTGCCATGAATTTCCGCAATTTCGTTCCGCCGGTGGGAGAGGATTCGGTTAAGATAGAAACCGTATTAAGCCGTGACAGCAGTGCTTATTCGCGTACCTATGATATCGATGGCTATACTTTCAGGAATCCGATCAGTGTTGACAGTGCTCTGACCGAAATGGTGATTGATATTTCAGCCGTAATTCCCGAACAGACAGCTTCCCTGCCACTGGACGGTTCCGAATTCGGCCGGATGGGCTTGCGGGTTCAGGTTCAGGAATTACATTTTTCCGAACTCCAGGCCAACCTGATCCAAACCTTTCCGCCCACCGAACAGGAAATGGCGGGCATGCCGGAAGGATTCAGTGGTATGGCCTTTACCGATGTTAAGATCGAATTTGAAATGCTAAATCAGATTCAGCTTCCGGTAGCTCTCGATCTGGACATGATCGGAGTGAATACATTCGGTGATTCCAGTATCGTGCGGGTTCGCGGGGCAATGGGAAGTCCGGATAATGCCATTGACACGATTAAAACCATAATCCGGCTGAGCCGCCTGGGAACGACCACTTTGATCTACGATAGTCCCTCGGCAACAGAATGGTCGGACAGCACAACTGTTTCGCCGGGAGAAGGCGAATCAACAATTGTCGATCTATTATCATTCAACCCGGAAGTGATGACGATCAGTTCCGCTGCCCGGATCGACGGACGGGGAACAATAGTGGTTGGTGCCTCCATCGGAGGCAGCTACCGGCTGATTGCACCATTTGAGGTACTGATGTCACCCATGACATTCATTCCCGTCAATGAATCCCCACTGGAAGAATGGGATTATGAATTGCGCAATACGATCAGATCTTCATTGAAGCGAGCCGAGCTGGTTGCGCAGGTGATCAATCATATTCCGGTTGGTGGCGAAATTTCCATATTGATGTCCAACCAGAGTTATTTCCCACTCAGCCTGGAAAGAGTGTACCTGGACAGTCTGGCCGCCGCTATGGGAGTTGATCTGTCCGGTGGTGATAGCTTATATGCCGTTACTGAATGCGCCAAGTTGGACCCATCGTTGTCAGCCGACTCGTCCATTTATATTTTCGGTGTTATGTCCGATTTCAGCGAATGTATAGAAGGTCCGGTCTATATTGTGCGCGGTTCGGATACAGTCAAGGATACCCTCGTCACCTATATCGACACATTACTGAATATTGTTCTTCCTGATCCCCAGTTGATCAGTTATGATACCGATTACACCGATCCGCGCCTGGTTGGCGAGCCCAGTGAATTTACCAGTTCGAGTGTTATGGACACTGGCAAGATCAAGTTATTGACTAGTGCCGGTGAACACTATACTACACCCCGTTTCCATCTCAACGGGTCGCCGATTGATCCGATTTCCGGTGATTCGCTGTCAATCTATCTCGCCCTTGAGGATTATATCGAAATCCAATCCTACATGACATTTGAAATCAGCAGCACGGGCGTAATGGAATCTGCTCCCGACGAACTGATTATAACTTATCCTAACGGCGGTGAAACCTTAACCACATCATCACCCATTATAATCCGCTGGTTGACCTACGGTAAAGTGAATAAAGTCAACCTGGATTATTCCACAACTACCGACCCGGGTATTGATAATGATGATATATGGACACCATTGACCAGCGATTGGACAGCGATTGCCAATGTCGATTCGTTTGTCTGGGATGCCTCAGCAATAATTGGCGATATTGCAGTAGAACAACGGGACAGTATCAGGATTAGAATTTCTGACGATAATTCATCCACTGCCGATATCAATGGGTGGTATTTCAGTCTAGTTGAGGCGGCACGGTCGATTCAAACGAAACTGTCAGCCGGCAATCGGACAGGCGGGTTGAAATGAGGCGGATCATTTTGACATTGCTGAGTCTGGCACTGACCTGCACGATTCTATCAGGACAGGTGAAACGTGATCCGCGCGCCGTAGGTCTGGCCGGATCTTATGGTTCGGTGGCTGACGGGATTTTCGCCGTTGGGTATAATCCGGCCCTGCTGGCCTTTCAGCAGGATAAACCATTTATGTTGCAACTGGTTGGTCTGGATTTCGGCTTGGTCAGTAATTATATATCGTTGTCAAATTTGAACGAGATCAGTGGTGATACCCTGACACAAACCGTCAAAGACCAGATTCTCAATGATCTGGAGCGCAGCGGCGGGCTGAATCTGTATACCGATATGCACCTGCCGATACCGGCCCTGAATTATGCTTCCGGTAACATGGCGCTGACGTCCAATATGGTCATTCTGGCCGATGCTACCTTACCAACCGGTGTCATGAGTTTGTTATTGAACGGCAACCCGGTTGGACAGGATATTGACATGACCCTGGGGATGGATATCCTGGGTGTCAATGAATTCGGTTTTTCCTTCGCCATTCCCAATGATGATTTTGCCTGGGGAATGACTATCAAATACTTGCAGGGATTATTCTATTTCGGTATCGATCCCGATTCCAGTTATGCAAATTTGGTCACCGAGCCTTCATCCATGTATGGTACCGGCGTTTATTATATGCGACAGGGGATTGGTGGCAGTGGCCTCGGTCTGGACCTGGGTTTCACAACCCGTGAAATGGAAGGCTGGCGGATAGGTGTTTCTCTGATAAATGCAGTGGGGAAGATCAACTGGAATCAGTCCGGTATGATTAAAAACCTGTTGGCTGGCAGCGATAACATCTATGGTAATAAGGATGATCTGTTCCATTTCACCTGGGGTGGTGAAATACTGAATGACAGCATGGCTGTTAAATATATTTATACCATAGATTCGCTCAATGCCACCACCATGTCGAATGACTCAATATTTTATTCCAATCCTACCAAGGACCAGATTATTTATGACCTTGATGATAAGGGAAACCTGAAAAAATTCAGTACCCGCTACCCGGCTCAGTTCCGGGTATCGGTTTCCAAGCGCTATCCGGATGTATTGCTGGTATCAGATCTGGTGGCCGGGTTTGAGGATCGCTTTTTCTCCCGCGACAGCTGGAAATGGTCAATTGGGGCGGAGCTCGTCCGCAACCCGACCGTGCCTATCCGCCTGGGCTATTCCTGGGGCGGTGCTGATTTTAAAGAAATGGGCATGGGATTCGGAATCCACAAGGGGCCGATGATTTTTGATTTTGGACTGGCTTTCCGAAATGGATTGTGGGTACATACAATGAAAGGCCTTAACATATCATTGGGTTTGACAATTACCAGTTTTAAAAGCCGGAAAGAAGATACACCAGAACCGGAAGGTTAAGCGGTTATTTCCGAACGCTGATCAGTAGAATTATTCCCCCTGTCGAGAAGACCATATTCCCGATCCAGGCTGAGAGCCACGGATCGAGTAGATCCTTATAACCCATTGATTGCCCGAATTTGATAAAAGCATAATAGGCAAATATTACCAGGACGCTCATTCCCGCACCAAAGGTAAGGCCACTCTTGGGTTTGATCAATACGAGGGGAATGCCAAACAAAACCAGGATCAAACTGGTAAAGGCAAATGACACCTTGAAATTAAGGACTACTTCCCACCGGGTTGTATCAACACCATTGTCTTCAAGCTGGGCAATAAACTCTTTCAGGTCGCGATAGTTTAATTCGTCGGGTGATGAAGATTTACGTTCGATATCAGCCGGAACAAAGCCCAGGTTGAATAACGTGTCCCGGGTGGCGACGATGACTTCCTGTTCTTCACCATCAGGTGTAAACCGGCGGATAGAATATTGATTAGCTGACCAGCTTTCGACTGAATCAACCCAGGCAATCTGTTGCAGGTCAATTCGTTCAAAAACCTTATCCAGTTCCATTACCTGGACCGTGGCTGAATTGGCGATTTTGGTGTTGAAATTATACTGTCCGAGGGCAATATGATATTTTTCGGCCCGTTGCAAAAAAATGTTTTCCCGCCGGTCTTTTTTCTTTTTCTTGGCTTTTTTTATGTATTCCTGTTTAATCGCGGAGCGGCTGGCATTTCCCGCTATAACGAATTGATCTTCAAATACAAATGAAATACAGCTGATCAGAAAACCAAGCAGAATCAATGGGACAGACATTCGGTAAAGGCTGATACCGGTTGCTTTCATGGCAGTCAATTCATTGCGTTTAGCCGTTAGCCCGATCGAAAAGACGGTTGCAATCAAGGTGGACATGGGTAACCCGATATTGAAAAACCAGGGCAGGTAATAGAAATAATAGCGTAATACAATTCCGAACGGAACAGAATTATCGATGAAATCATCCAGGTTTTCAATTATGTCAACGATTATAAATACACAGATGAAACCCAGCAGGGCCATAACCCAGATGGTCAGAAATTGACGGGCTAAATAAAGATCAAGTTTTTTCAATTATTTCCTGCCTGTTTTCAAGGCCTGAATTTAATTAGATATTCGGATATGAGAATTATTATGCCGGAAGTATTAACTTAGTTTCGCACTGATCAGAGCCCAGCCCTCTTCTTTTTCGACCTTCATATTGCTGAAGTGCCGGCCATAGGCTTGCTGCACTGCCTCAATCTGTGAATCAAGGATACCGGACAGGGCAATTGTACCATTTACCTTTAATCGTGTGGCAAATAACTCAGCCAATTCCATTAACGGGTTTGCCAGGATATTTGCGATTATACTGTTGTATTGCCGGGGCGGTTCATCTTCCGGTAGAAATGTTTTGATTTTAACCTGATTAATGCGGGCATTGTTGTACGTACTTTCCAGTGCCTGCTGGTCAATATCTATTCCGATACATTCCTCCGCCCCCAATTTCAGCGCTGCTATGGCCAGAATACCGGATCCGCAGCCATAATCAAGAACACAATCGCCACCGCTGACATTGTTTTCCAGCCATTTCAGGCACAGCCGGGTGGTAGGGTGAGTACCGCTACCAAATGCCAGGCCCGGATCTAATCGGATATTAACAGCCTTTTCTTCCTTGACAGCTTCCCAGGTTGGAACAATCCAGATCCGGTCACTGATTTTCTGTGCAGTCGACAGTTTCTGGGTACTGCTGACCCAATCCTGGTCCGGTAATGTTTCGACGCGGTATAGGGGTAAATCGACCATTGAAAAATTATTACGGACAGCCTCAATTAGTTCATCGATGGGGCTGTTCTGGGGGAATATCGCTGCCACTTCGGCAGTATCACGATCAATAAAATCAGGCCGATTCGGATCATCGAACCATTTATCCTTTTCCCGGCTGTCAGGATTGGTATTGATTATGGATACTGCCAGAGCCCCTTTGGCAACGAGGAAATCAGAAAGCAGATGCGGATCAAAGTTTTGGCAGGAAATGATAAGATTCTGCCAGCCCATCAGATAAACTCCAGTGACTGATTGATTATTTCTGCAGCATGGTCATTATCGATATTGTTCCGAATCTTCTGCATATTACTTCCTAATATACGGCGATCATTACCAACAGCGGTGATTGCCAGTGCAGCCGATTGCCATTTTTCCGCTTCACCAATTTCTGCAATGGACACATTGTAATGTCTACCAATTCGGTCTTTTATGCTTTTGACTATCCGCCGTTTGTCCTTTAAAGATTGAGCAGCCGGAATGTGTAACTCGATAACCAATAAGGCTACTGGTGGTGATTTGATCATAGGGCAATATTAATGCTTCTGGGGGAAATTCCATCGGGATTATGTTTTGAGATTTATGTGAATTAGTGGTGAAACCGTATTAGTTAATGATTCTAAATTCAACCATGGAAAATACACAACCCAAAGCGCGAAAAGATTTACAGACCGAAAAACAGAATCCGAATTCCATTGGAATCGATAAAAAACCAATCTCTGATATACTGTCCATTATCAACCAGGAAGACCAGACTCTGGCCGGGAAAGTAAGAGCAGTTTTACCTGAGATTACCAGAGCTACTGAATTAACTGTTAATGCCATCAGAAATGGTGGCCGAGTGTTCTATATCGGAGCCGGTACAAGTGGCCGGCTGGGAGTACTGGATGCCTCTGAAATCCCACCGACCTTTTCCGCACCACGGAACTGGTTCCAAGGTGTGATTGCCGGTGGCAGCGATGCCCTGGTGCGCTCGATTGAAGGTGCCGAGGATGAGCCGGAAGACGCTGTCCGTGATCTGAAAGCCGCTGGCTTCAATTCCAATGATGTCCTGATCGGAATTGCCAGCAGCAGTGCCACGCCCTATGTAGTTCGCGGGCTGGAATGGGCTGGAAGCAACGGGGCCGGGACAGTATATTTAATTTGTAATCCGAAGCCGTTGATCAGCATCGGTGTTGATGTATTAATCGCAGTGGATGTCGGTTCGGAAATTTTGACCGGTTCGACCAGAATGAAATCAGGGACAGCCACCAAGATGGTCATAAATATGATTTCTACTACTACGATGATAAAAATCGGCAAGGTCTACGGCAACCTGATGGTCGATCTGTCAGCGGTTAATAAAAAACTGGTGGATCGTGGTTCCCGGATCATTCAGCAATTAACGGGACTGGAATACGAGGCGGCCAGGGATAGCTTATTTGCCGCCGATAAAGAGGTCAAGACAGCCATTGTTATGGTTATGAAAGACTGCGATAAAATTGCTGCCCGGGAATTGATTGCAGAAAATAACGGATTGTTGAGAAATATAATCGGCGATGTAGCCGGACAGTAATTACTGATAAGCGGGATCACAATGAATAGAACAATTAAAGTATTGATAACATTCTCCATCCTGTTCAGCCTGTGTGCAGTTAACCTGGTGCAGGGTGGCAGGTTAAAAAGAATTAAGATTGGCAGTGCCATTTTCATCCATCCCGACGGCAGTGGTGTTGCCATGTGGGGGGCCCTGAGAATGTTGAAGGTGGGTCCGGATGGGATGCTCAACTGGGATCAACTGGATGAATTGGGAGTTTATCGGGGCCATTTGACCAACTCGTTATCCAGCTCTTCCAATGGAGCGGCCACAGTTCATGCCCTGGGAGTAAAAGCCGATTATCTGGCTTATGGCATAAATCCTGAAAAACCATTCAAGTCACTTTCGGGTAAGGATTTCAGTGTCATGGGTGAAGCCCAGGCCGCCGGTATATCCACGGCCATAATCAACAGTGGCCATTTATGTGAGCCCGGTTCCGGTGCGTTTATGTCCAACTATACCAGCCGGCTATTTACCGATCAGATATCAGAGCAGATTATAAACAGTGGCGCCGACATTATTCTGTCTGGTGGTGAAGTTCTGCTGTTACCACCGGAAATTACTGGCCGTCATGGTGAACCGGGGCGCCGGCAGGATGGAAAAAACCTGATCATGGAAGCCCAGGCGCTGGGTTATGAAGTGGTTTATACAACGGCTGAATTGATGGCTTTGCCAGCCAGTACCGACCGCGTCTTTGGCGTATTTGCCGCCCTGCATACCTTTAATGATAACAGTGAAGAGAAATTGGATTCCCTTGGATTGGAATTATTCAACCCGGCCGCTCCAACCCTGGCCGAAATGACATCTAAAGCACTTGAAATACTGCACCATAAAGGGAAACCGTTTCTGATGGTTGTGGAAGAGGAAGGAACAGATAATTTTTCCAATTACAATAACGCCCGGGGTGCCCTGGAGGCGTTGCACCGGGCCGACGAAGCTATTGGTATTGCCAGAGATTATGTAGCCGAAAATCCACGGACATTGTTAATCACAGCGGCTGACAGTGATGCCGGTGGCATGGAGGTGATGGGTGTCCGCGATACTTTATCATTTACGCAGCCGTTACTGCCCAATGATCCCAACGGTGCTCCAATTGATGGCCAGAATGGCACTGGGACTCCGCCATTTATTGCTCAGCCGGATCAGTTTGGGAGAACCATGTACTTCAGTGTCCGATGGGCCCAGGGTGGTGATGGTGCCGGTGGTGTAGTGGCCAAAGCCCACGGGCTAAATGCCCATCTATTACCGAATAACGTCGACAATACCGATATCTATAGAATGATGTACGCCACTTTGTTTGGGGTATGGCTGCCATAACTGAAAATATTCTATATCGGGAAGAATTACCGCCCAAACAGGCTCTGTTTAAATTATTTTTAACTACGGGATGGAATGAGAATTATTGTTTAGATGCCGAGCGGTTATTTGATGCTGTAAAGAACAGCTGGTATTATATTTATGCATATTCAGGTACTCAACTTGTGGGTAGTGGGCGAATTATTTGCGATGGAAGTGTTCATGCCCTGATTCTGGATTTGATCGTGGACCCGGAATACCGGAGAAGGGGGATTGCCGGGAATATTTTAAATCGCCTGATTGAAAAATGCCGGGACCATAAAATCCGTGACATTCAGTTATTCGCCGCCCGGGATACCAGACTGTTCTATGAGAAATTCGGTTTTCAGAAACGACCGTCCGATGCCCCGGGTATGGAAATCAATGTAAAATATTTATGTAAATTGACCACAGGAATAAATGAGGAGAAAACCTGATGTCTGATACCAAGAATAACCTCAAAACAGCATTTGCCGGTGAGAGCCAGGCCTTCCAGAAATACACAGCCTTCGCGGCTAAAGCTGTTAGAGATGGATTCCCGAATATTGCCCAGCTTTTCCGAACTACTGCCGAAGCGGAACGTATTCACGCTGCCGGTCATTTGAAGGCCATGGATGGAATCGGTTCAACCCTTGATAACCTGTTAGCAGCCATCGATGGTGAAACATATGAGTTTGAGCAGATGTATCCACCGATGCTTGAACAGGCTGAAAAGGAAAATCACAAGGCTCGTCGGATGTTTGGCTATGCGATTGAAGCAGAAGCAGTACACGCCGAATTATACCGCCTGGCGCTGGAAGCTGTTCAGCAGGGTAAGGATCTGCCGGTTGGCGATATCTATCTCTGCCCGGTCTGCGGACATATTGAAATCGGTAAACCGGAAGATAGCTGTCCCATCTGTGGTTTGAAAGCTGAAAAATACCAGCAGATCGGGTAATTCATATTGCGTAGTACTCAAAGATCCGGCCATCATGCCCGTGATGATCTGACCGGAGAACATAAAATTGGGGATGCTGGTCAGTTGGTGGTCTTGGTCCTTTTCTTTGCTGCCTGGCTGACCGATCCCATATTCCCAGAATACAGTACAACCCTGAATAATTTCATGGATGGATATATCCGGGTTCCGATTGGTATCCTGTTGTTAATCGGGGCAGGAGTGCTGGCTTGGAAAAGCTACCAAATAGTATTTGGAGAAGTGCGTGAGATTCCTGCTGTAATTCGGAAAGGTGTATATAACCATATTCGCCATCCGATGTATGTCAGTGAAATAATTCTGTATGGAGGTTTGCTGCTGATTGATATGTCGGTAATTGCCTTGATAATCCTGGCGCTGGCTATAATGTTTTTCCGTATTATCTGTCGGTATGAAGAAAAATTACTATTGGAGCGGTTCGGAGAAGATTATCGCCTGTATATGCGGGAAGTCCCGATGTGGGTTCCCAGAATAATAGGATAGGTGTTTGAATTTCATGTAGAAAGCATTTATTGTTGTTATTATATTTCATGGAAAGGTAAACTTGCATACCTTGGCAAAGGAACTACATTGGATCGACATTCTCCACCCCAGCAGAAAGGACTACAGGATTCAAGCTATTGGGAATAATTATTAATATCTTGAAATTAGTGGTTTTGATATTACTTGTAAGCTGTTCCAGTACAGAAGATGTAGATCCATATTCCGGTGTGAAAATTCGCGTTGCCAAAATTTATGATGTGACAATTTCCAGCGGTGATACTGTATTAACTCCGGTTGAAATGAGGATAAAAAATATTCCGAGGAATGTAAAGTATAATCAGTTAATTGAACATTATGATATTCGCGGTAACAGTATCGTGTTGCAGTGGTATGGTCTTAATGATTCATTGTTGTGGTACCGGGAAGCAGTTTATGATGATCGGTCGCTACTAACCACAGAGTCCAGTTTTACCGGTAATGGTGAGTTGATTGTTAATTATCGATATAAATATGATGAGTGGGGAAATCTTATTGAACGGATCAGGTCTAAAGATAAAAATAACAGTATAAAAAAAAGAGTGTTGATCTACAACAATAGACGTTTGTTGACAGGGACTTACGATTATATTGACGATGAATTGAAATTCTCTCAGATTTACGAATATAATAATAACGGCAATCGGTCTCAATGCCTGCGATATCGATCTGATGGGACGTTGATATATAGAGAACAGTATAATTACATCAACGAATTCTATCTGAAGCGCGAATATTTCTATTCCCCTGGCGACACCATGAATTTTGCCCGCTTGCAGACTTACGATGACCAGGCCCGACTTATCACTGATATGACCATCAGAAATGGTCGTGTAAGTCAGGATCGTTCATATTCTTATGATGATAAAGACCGAATGGAACAATATATCCAATCAGACGTGAATTTGAAAACATGGACTATCAACAGCACAAAGAATAAATACATCTATGATGAAAACGGTCGCCTGATTGAAGATCAGTACTATATGGTTATATTTGATGAAGATTCCCTTCAGACGGTAACCAGGTATTCCTATCAAAATTATTAACGAAATTTTTCTGTCTGTTGATTAATTAATCAGCACGACATCCTTTCTTTATTTTCCATTCTCCCTGATAGAATCCTAAATATACTTTCCGTAAATTTGTATAAGATTTATTTGACCCACAGGTATGATAATACCCATTCAATTTCAAAGAGGTAATTAATGAATATAAATCCTTATATGTTTAGAGAATATGATATCCGCGGCAATGTGGCGGAAGATTTTCCACCGGATGTGGTGGTTTTACTGGGCAAAGGTTTCGGTACTTTTGTATATAATCAAGGCGGAAGAGAAATTGCACTGTCGGGTGACGTTCGTCTGACTACCCCGTCATTGATGGAACAATTTAAACGTGGCGTTTTATCTACCGGAGTCGATGTTATTGATTTAGGATTATTACCGACGCCTGTTAATTATTTTGCCATGTTTCACTTGGATGTGGCCGGAGCCTGTCAGATTACAGGAAGTCATAATCCCCCGGAGTACAATGGTTTCAAGTTAAGTTATAACAAGGGTGCTGTTTACGGTGAACAGATTCAGGATATCCGGAAAATAATTGAAACCAATGCTTTTGCAGTTGGTGAAGGCAATGAAATCCGCCATGAGATCAAATCTGATTACGAGCAGATGATACTTGGCAAGATTAAACTGGAGCGTCCGGTTAAAGTAGTGATGGACTGTGGAAATGCGGCAGCCTGTATTAACAGCCCGACTATTTTCAAGGAACTGGGTGTCGAACTGACGGAATTATTCTGTGATATTGATGGTTCTTTCCCCAACCATCACCCTGATCCGACTGTTGAAGCCAACCTGACGGAATTGATTAAACTGATGAAAACCGGTGAGTACGATGTGGGGCTTGCTTTTGACGGAGATGCTGACCGGGTTGGTGTAGTGGATGAAACCGGTAATATTATCTGGGCTGATCAGTTGATGGCCCTATTCCTGCCGGAAATTGTGGAAGCTGGTGATGAAATTCTGTTCGATGTGAAGTGTTCTCAGGCCCTGGAAGAGATGATCGTCAAATATGGCGGTAAGCCGGTAATGTGGAAAACCGGCCATTCTCTGATTAAAGTAAAGATGCGCGAACTGAATTGTAAATTTGGCGGTGAAATGAGTGGACATATCTTTTTTGCCGATGATTATTTCGGATATGATGATGCCCTGTATGTAGCCGCCCGGCTGGTACAATTGATTTCCCGCAGCGATAAAAAATTATCTGAGTTGGCAGCCGAGATTCCACGTTATTACTCTACACCAGAAATGCGTATGATGTGCGAATCGGATGAAGAGAAATTCAGGATCGCAAAGGAGGCAGCCGAATATTTCAGCGCTAATTATGACGTAATTGACGTTGATGGTGTCCGGATTAAATTCGGTGATGGTTGGGGGCTTGTAAGGTCATCCAACACTCAACCGGTTATTGTCTGTCGCTTCGAAGCGGCATCTCAGGAACGGATGGAGGAGATCAAAACTCTGGTCCTGGACAAGCTGCAATCGATTGGTAAGATTGAACTGGATGGCGGTCACTAACCAATTCAAAAGCTGCCTGGAGGTTCTCCAGACAGAAATCCAGGAGGGCCTGGATGAACTGGTTTTCCCGACTGAACCGGCCTATCTGTACGATCCGATCCGTTATGTAATTGCTGGAAAGGGCAAACGGCTCAGACCTGTGTTGGTGCACCTGTCGGGAAAGGCTTTTGATGCCCAAAAGGAGGATTTGGCCGTTGCCGGTCTGGCCGTTGAATTGCTGCATAATTTTACCCTGGTTCATGATGATATCATGGATCAGGACAGTCTGCGGCATGGGCAGCCAACCGTCTATCATAAATGGGACGAATCGACAGCTATCCTGGCTGGAGATGGTATTTTTACTATCAGTCAACTGTTGATCGGGCGCGTATCAGTCAATGCCCGGCAGTGTTTCCATCGTTTCAATGAAGCTACCCTGGAAATCTGTGAAGGGCAAGCCTTCGACAAGGATTTTGAAGCCCGCACAGATGTGACCATGGATGAGTATCTGGCTATGATAGGGAAGAAAACCGGCAACCTGATTGGGCTGTGTGCGGAATTAGGTGCGCTGCTTGCTGATCAGGGGGATGATGTTTGTCGCTCCTTGTTTGAATACGGGATTTTACTCGGCCAGGCTTTCCAGGTACAGGATGACATCCTTGAAATTACCGCCAATGTAAAAAATATGGGCAAGAGTCTTGGCAGCGATATCGCAGCCGGGAAACAGACAGTATTGACAATCCTTGCGCGGGATAGGAACGCTTCCGAATGGAAACGTTTTCAGAAGGAGCAAGCCGAGTTGCCAGTAGCTGAACTATGCTCTGTATATCGCGACTATTATACCGTTACCGGTATTTTGGCACAGGCTGAAAATATAGCCGGCGAACTGGTTGAACAGTCCCGGCAGAAATTATTGGTTGTTCCGGAATCCGGACGGGATGATTTGATAGCTTTTTCAGATTATATACTGAATAGAAAAAAATAGAACTTATCTGGATCAATGATGATTGGTTCAGTCTTTGATAACAATTAGCGGAGTAAATATGGCTACCAAAATTTCTAAATATGATCCTGACAATATGTTTCAGGCCATCTATGATTTTCCTGATCATATCGAGGATGCGATGAAAATAGGTTCGGCAATCAACCTAAAGAATGACTACGCCGGCTTGAAGAATATAATTGTGTCGGGTATGGGTGGCTCAGCCATTGGTGGTGATGTGGCGGGCATGCTGATCGGTAATGAATTGACTTTGCCGCTGAAGGTGGTACGTGGGTATCAATTACCTAATTGGGCAGGACCGGATACATTGGTGATTGCTTCATCATATTCAGGAAATACCGAAGAAACGCTGTCAGCCTATGAAGATGCGAAATCAAAGGGTGCCCGAATCTGTGGTATTACAACCGGCGGGAAAATCGGACAGCAATTGGTTTCGGATGGTTTTGATAAAGTATCCATTGTGCCAGGATTACAGCCACGGGCAGCACTTGCGTATTCCTTTGTGACCCTGTTATTCCTGTTAAAGGAGATCGGTGTGATCAGGGATACTATTGCTAATGAACTGATTGGTACGGTTAGCCAATTGAAATTAAAGCGCGACCAGTATTCCCGGGAGCAGGATAATCCTACGCTGGAACTGGCGCACAGAATTGCACCGCGCCTGCCCATAATCTATGGTGAAACCGAAGCAACCGCAGTGGTTGCCCGTCGTTGGTGTGGACAGCTGAGTGAAAATTCCAAAATGCTGGCTTATTATAATGAACTGCCGGAGTTCAATCATAATGAGATTGTGGGCTGGCAGAATAACCGCGAACTTCTGAAACAATTTACTGTTATCTGGCTGAAGGATGAGAATGATAATCCACGGGTTCAGTTGCGACAGGGGATAACGGTGGAGTTGATCGAAGAATACTGTCCTCAGGAAATAATTTCGGTTTCCGGTGACAGTCGTTTTGTCAGGTTGTTGCATCTGATCCACTTTGGTGACTGGGTAAGCTACTGGTGTGCACTGGAACATGAAACCGATCCCACCCCGGTGGAAAAAATCATGGAACTGAAAGACCGCCTGGCACGTCTTTAATATAATAGATGTTGAGGTTGACCGATCAACTGATTATATTAGTATTGTGAAGCGAATGATTCCCGTTCAAGTCGATAAAATATCATTTCATCCGCCCAACAACAGTTATGCGGTGGTGCTGAAGGAACTGGATGGAATGCGGAAATTACCGGTGATTGTCGGTGCTTTCGAGGCTCAGGCAATTGCCCTGGCGATGGAAAACATCCAGACACCGCGTCCCATGACTCACGACCTGCTCAGCAATATGATTATTGGAATCGACGGAACACTTTTATCGGTTATGATTACTGAACTCAAGGATGGTATTTACTATGCCAAACTTGAGATCGGCAGCAAACATTTTGACATTCGCGCCATCGATGCCCGTCCCAGTGATGCAATCGCACTGGCACTTCGAATGCAAACCACCATTCTGGTTGCCAGTACTGTGATGGATGAATCTGGAGTTCTGGAGGATCGCGAGCAGGAGGGGATTGAATCTCATAATGCTGGAGCTTTTGCTCCTTCCAAAGCCACTCTTGAGAAGCAATTAGCTGATGCAGTGGAAAAGGAAGAATATGAAATTGCAGCTAAGCTCAGAGATCAGATCAGGGAACTATCGCGATTGAGTTAATTCCCGATTAAAGCTTCAATTGCATTTTGAGCCGCGGCCTGTTCTGCGGCTTTTTTATTGGTACCGATTCCGGATGGGTAGGAATCTTCACCTATTTTTACATGCACCTCGAACATTTTCTGGTGCTCGGGGCCAGAGACCGAAGCAATGCAGAATTTTGGATTCGCCAATTGATAGGAATGGCAATATTCAATCAACCGCCCCTTGAAATTAGTCGTTTTCCATGCTTCGGTTCGGTGTCGCCAGACAGTATCCATAACCAGTTTATAGCACGGTTCCAGACCACCATCCATGTATATAGCTCCAATCAGGGCCTCATATATATTGCCTAACTGCTTAACTGCAATTTTATCAACTTCCAGGTTTACTGATGATTCAATCTTCAGAAGATCGAGGAGGTTTAGCAGATTCCCCATCGATGAAAGAAATGATTTCTGAACCAGGGCAGTTCGTTTCTGAGTCAGTATCCCTTCGTCACCCGCGGGAAATTCTTTCATCAGTTCCTTGCTGATTATCAAGTCAATAACTGCATCCCCCAGGAATTCCAGGCGTTCATAATTCTGCTTGGGACCAGTATCAATCGAGCGATGGGTGAAGGCCTGTTCCAGGTAATCAGGCTTAGAAAAGCGATAACCGATCTGCCGCTCCAGGGCAGCAAACCGGTTATCAGTGTTTTTTCTACCAAATAACTTTGATAAAACTGTCAATCTTCGTCCCATCGTTTAATCAATAGAACTGCATTGTGTCCACCGAAGCCCAGTGTGTTCGAGACTATATTTCTAATGTTAGCCGGTCGGGCATTATTGGGCACATAGTCAAGATCACATTCCGGATCAGCTGTAATCTGATTGATTGTGGGTGGCAGAATTTGTTCGCGCAGCGACATGATCGATGCGATTGCTTCGATTGCTCCAGTCGCTCCCAGCAGGTGTCCGGTCATGGATTTTGTGGAACTAATCGCAAGATTGCGGGCATGTTCTCCGAAAACCGTATGGACAGCCAGGGTCTCATTCTTATCGTTATATGGTGTCGAAGTACCGTGAGCATTGATATAATCAATGTCGGCAGGGTTTAATCCGGCATCGCCGATAGCCATTTGCATTGCCACCGCCGCACCGGTGCCACCTGCGGCCGGTTGGGTGATATGATAAGCATCATCGGTGGCCCCATAGCCACCAATCTCACCGAAGATTTCGGCACCGCGTTTCCGGGCGTGCTCAAGTTCTTCCAGGATAAGAATGCCGGCACCTTCGGCAATTACAAAACCATCACGATCCAGATCGAAAGGACGACTGGCGCCGGTTGGATCATCATTACGGGTGGACAGGGCTTTCATGTTGGCAAAGCCAGCCACCGCCATCGGACAGACCGATGCTTCCGATCCTCCGGTAACAACTACATCGGCATCACCGTATTGAACGGTCCGTAATGCTTCTCCGATGGCATCATTCCCAGAAGCGCAGGCCGATACTACCGCATGATTGGGACCCTTGAAGCCCCATTTGATGGCCACATGGCCGGAAGCGATATTGGCTATCATCATGGGGATAAAAAACGGGGAAACACGTCGCGGTCCTTTTTCAAGCAGGTTTTTATGCTGTTCCTCGAAGGTTCCGATTCCACCGATCCCCGATCCAAGAATTACACCAATCCGTTCGGCTGGTGTAGCTCCGACATTCAGGTTGGCCTGTTCGATCGCTTCGGCAGCGGCTACTAAAGCATAAACCGTGAACCGGTCCAGCTTTCGCAATTCCTTACGGTCAAAGTGGTCTTCAGCCTGGAAATCCAAAACTTCACCGGCAATTTTGACGGTGAAGTCGGTGGCATCGAAATTAGTGATCGGTCCAATGCCACTGGTTCCGGATTTTATTGCCCCCCAGAATTGTGGTACAGTATTACCGTTTGGGGCCAGGGCACCCATACCGGTAACAACAACGCGCCGTTTAGGCATAGTTTAACTAAGCTTTATTTTCGATATAATTGACGGCTGCGCCAACAGTGGTAATCGTTTCGGCGTCTTCATCCGGAATTTCGATTCCGAATTCTTCTTCTAACTGCATAATCAGTTCGACTGTATCCAGTGAATCGGCGCCAAGATCATCCACAAAATGGGCTTCCATGGTAATTTTATCTTCATCAACTCCCAGTTTGTCGACTATAACATCCTTAATCTTTGCAAATGTATCCATTGTATTCTCCTTAGTGTTACGACATAGTCATACCGCCATCGACGGCGTAAGTTTGTCCGGTGATATATTCGGCCTCATCAGAAGCCAGGAACAATACCAGACCGGCAATATCATTGACAGTCCCAATCCTACCAATTGGGATCTGTTTGATCATTTCAGCTTTTAAATCATCTTTCAATTCAGCAGTCATATCGGTTTCAATATATCCCGGGGCAACGCAATTTACTGTTATGTTGCGGGATCCGAATTCTTTGGCAGTTGCCTTGGTGAAACCAATCAATCCGGCTTTAGAGGCTGAATAGTTGGCCTGGCCGGCATTTCCGGTGATACCCACCACCGATGAAATATTTATTATTCGTCCCCAGCGCTGCTTCATCATGGGGCGGGTCACTGCTTTGGTCGAATTGAATGCACCCTTAAGGTTCGTATTCAATACCATATCCCAGTCCGCTTCAGACATACGCATTAGCAGGGTATCCCGGGTGACACCGGCATTGTTGACCAGGATATCTATTTTGCCAAATTTTTCAATCAGTTCTTTAACCAGACCGGTAACCGATTCGGAACTGGAAATATCACAGGCACGTCCATGGGCCTGTAGTCCCTTGGCAGTGATTTCCCCGGCAACCGATTGTACGGCTTCCAGGGTACGGCTGACACAAATAACAGTAGCTCCGGCATCAGCCAGTTTATGAGCAATCCCGGCACCGATTCCGCGTGAAGCACCAGTGACCAGGGCAATTTTATCATTTAACTCAAGCATCGGTAATTTTTTCAATATCAGTTAATATCTCAACTCCACCAGCACTTAATTTACGATTAATTCGGCGCAATAGCCCCTGTAAAACTCGTCCCGGTCCAACTTCAATAAAATTAGTTATACCAGAGGCTTCCATATTCCTCATTGTCGCATTCCAACGAACAGGATTTTCAAGCTGGTTTATCAGTAGCTGTTGAATCTCAACCGCTTTGCTGACAGGCTCGGCGGTTACATTAGCATAGAGGGGGATTGTCAGATCAGAAAGTGTAATAGTATCAAGTTTTTCTTCCAGACGATCTTTGGCTGGTGTCATCAGCGGGGAGTGAAAGGCACCGCTTACATTCAACTCCACGACTTTCATTGCTCCTGCTTCCTTGGCCAGTTCCATAGCCTGTCTGACGGCCTCGGTTTCACCTGAGATAACGATTTGGGTATCGGTGTTATAATTAGCGGCAACTACGATTCCGTTGGAAATCCGGTCACATACTTCATCGACCTTTTCGCCGGTGAGGCCGATAATAGCTGCCATTGTCCCCGGCTGGGTTTCACCAGCGGCCTGCATGCTCTCGGCGCGTAGTTTGACCAATTTCAATCCAGTTTCGAAATCGAAGGCACCGGCGATAGCCAGAGCCGAATATTCACCCAGTGAATGGCCGGCTACGGCTGTTGGCTGGATACCGGCTTTCAATAGTAACTCGCCCAGGATTACGCTGACGATATATATCGCCGGTTGAGTATATCTGGTCTGGGTCAGTAATTCATCGGGTCCCTTAAATGAGATATCCCGGATGTCGATCCCCATAATATCATTGGCCTGATCGTAGTATTTTTTTCCAATCTCGGTCTGTTCGTAAAGATCGGCACCCATACCGACCTTTTGTGAAGCCTGCCCCGGAAAGATAAAGGCTGTACTCATATTACCACCTGACCAGCATGCTGCCCCAGGTATAACCGGCACCAAAAGCGGCCATCAGCAGCAGATCGCCTTCCTTCAATTTACCCTGCTCGACTGACTCATCGATTCCCAGGGGGATAGTGGCGGCGGTTGTGTTTCCATAGTTGCCGATATTGATGACTACCTGCTCAGGATCTAATCCCAGCCGTTTGGCCGAAACATCAATAATACGCTTATTGGCCTGGTGGGGGATGAAAAGTTTCACATCCGAGCCGGAATAACCATTGCGTTCCAGAATTTCATGGCTGACATCGGCCATCCCTTTGGAGGCAACCTTGAAAACAGCTTTACCATCCTGGTAGATGTAATGCTGTTTTTTATCGACTGTTTCATGGCTGGCCGGTAACAGGCTGCCACCGGCTGACATATATAAATATTTTCCACCTGAACCGTCCAGGTGCAATTTGGCATCGATGACACCACGGTCTGAGTTTCCGGCTTCCAGCAGGACTGCACCGGCGGCATCCCCAAAAAGGATACAGGTATTGCGATCGGTATAATCAACAATGGCGCTCATTGTATCGGCACCGATTACCATAACGGTAGAATAACGTCCCGATTCGATGAAATTAGCACCAGTCTGCAAAGCGTAGAGAAAGCCGGTGCAGGCGCCTGACAGGTCAAAGCCCCAGGCGTT
This sequence comes from uncultured bacterium, assembly GCA_964410945.1. Taxonomy (GTDB): domain Bacteria; phylum Fidelibacterota; class Marinisomatia; order Marinisomatales; family TCS56; genus CAYPJE01. The sequence goes on along the minus strand of CAYPJE010000006.1, from coordinate 44,656 downwards.
GGTGGCACCAATGTTATGCTGGATCATTGAAGCAGTTGAGGGGAAAAACATATCCGGGGTTACTGTGGCAACAACGATGACATCCACGTCTTCCGGTTTGCGTCCGCTTTTCTCCAGCAGGGCCTGGGCGGCGCGGGTGCCCATATCGGCAGTTGCCTGTCCCGGTGCAACCATTCTACGCTCTGAGATTCCAGTCCGGGATTTGATCCACTCATCGTTGGTTTCTACCATTTTTTCCAATTCTTTATTCGTCAATACTCGCTCAGGAAGGTATCGTGCCGTAGCTGTAATTACTGCTTTCAATTCTGTACTCCTAAATGTTCGGCGACACTGATTTTAGTGTCTTCTATCAAGTTTTTCTCAACGCAGGACTTGGCGACCAGGATTGAATTTTTTATGGCTTTCTCACTTGAACTGCCATGACAAATTATGCTGACCCCGTTTACTCCCAATAGAGGTGTCCCGCCGTATTCTTCATAATCAAATTGTTTTTTTATAGCCTTAAAAACCGGCTTAAGAAAATATGTTCCCAGTAAATACCGGGGACGTTTCCCGATTCTCTGGCGGACTTCATCTGAAAAAATCTTTGTCCAGCCTTCGGCAAATTTCAGGATTGTATTACCGACAAATCCATCACAGACCAGTACCTGTGCTTCACAATCCAACAGGTGTCGTCCTTCTACGTTTCCGGTGAAATTGTCCAATTCATTTTTCAGCAGGGAATGGGTTTGCTGGTACAGTTCGCTGCCTTTATTCGGTTCGGATCCTATATTTACCAGTCCAACAGGTGGATTTTTCACTCCCTCCACATGACTCAGATAATGAGAGGCCATAATTGCGAATTGCAAAATATGAAACGGCTTGGCATCCGGATTGGCACCAACATCACAGAGGATTTTTCCACCTGATAAGGTAGGAATGTAAGCACCCAGGGCCGGACGTTTTACTCCCGGTATCCGTCCCAGCACCAGGAGGGAGGTGGACATTACCGCACCGGTATTCCCGGCACTGATAAAGGCATCGGCCTTACCTTCCTTAACTAATTTTATTCCTTGTACAATCGATGAGTCTGGTTTGGTTTTGATCACCCGTGAAGCCGATTCTTCCATTGATACTATTTGCGATGCCGGGTGGATACTGATACGGTCGGAATTGAGCGTACCTAACTCAGATTGGATGGCAGCTGGCTGGCCAACCAGAATATATTTAATATTATCAGGTGTTACTGCCAGTGCTTGCAGTACACCTTTGACGACGGCCCCAGGGGCGAAGTCTCCCCCCATGGCGTCTAAAGCGAATCTCATTCAGCTTGAGTGTATCAGTCGGTATTTGAGATTACCGGACGTCCACGGTAATACCCGCAATTCGGGCAGGCGCGGTGGGGCATTTTTGTCTGACCACACTGAGGGCAGGCGGCATAACTGACTGCTGACGCTTTATAATGCGTGCGGCGTTTACGGCCGCGGGCTTTACTAATTCTTGTTTTTGGAAGAGCCATTAGTACTCCTAATTCTTTTTCCTGTATTAAATATCTATTCAATCAATTGTTTCAGTTGATTCCAACGATCATCCCCATCTGTCGTATCACATTGACAATCACCGTTGTTCCGATTATGGCCACAGGCTGGGCATAATCCTTTACAACCGCTGCTGCAAATTCGCTTTAGTGGTTCGTCCAGATAGACAAGATCGTGAATAGTGTCTGTAATATCGATTGAATCCTGCTGCTCGGGAAACCAGATAAAATCCTCATTAACTTCGGATATCAATTCCGGATCAGCGGTCAGCCATAAGGTGACTGGTATGGAATGGTTCTGATCATACCTGCTTAAACAACGGTCACAGGTCTCAATAGTTTTCAGTTCGATAGTACCGGTCAGCTTGAAGCCCCCGAGGGCTGTTTCCGAGGATAAAGTACAACTATATGTGGATGCTGCGAATTCAATATCACTGATTTGCAGATCTTCGGTTGGAATCTCAAAAAGCTCGTTTTTTAAGCCGGATGCCAGCTCATTGCGTAAAAGCTTCATTTTTAGCCCGCAAAACTAATCTTTGTTAATGATTCTTACAAGGATAAAAAGTGCCTGTTTTACAGGCACTTTTTAAGATTGGTCAGTCAATAATCAGTTGGCTGGAAAGAAGTCAGCCGTTATCTTTCTCCGGTTGGTCTTCTTCCGGTTCCCCGGTACTGGAGTCAGAGTCCTCCGGTTCCGAACCTTCACTTTCATTTTCTTCGGCTTCTTCTTCGGCTAATTCTTCCTCGTCCTTGCGTTCCAGAAGATTATCGTCATCTGATTTCTTCTTGAAAATCACAAACATCAACGTTTCACCCACGGATATTATTGATAATCCATAGGCGATGACCGAAGCGAAAAGAATGAATAGAAAGACCGCCACAATTACACCGGCAATTGACTGAACTACCGGAATTTCACTACCAGCGACAGGGAAGAGACAACACCAATTGCAACAGCCGGCACTTGAACAAAAGGACGGGAAAACAATATTACTGGCAAAGCCGACAATGTTGGAAAGTTTATCACCCATTCCAAGAGCCCAATCAGCACCCATCACCAGATTTACCAGTTTATAGCCACCGAACCAGAACAGGCCGAAAAGGTAAATACCAAGATAACTGATCGGTAATAGAACGAGGTGATAAAGAATTATACGCCAGGGTTGTGACCAGGTTAATGAATAACTCTGGAAGACCGAGCCCATCGTGTCCTCTTCATAGGCACTGACGATTGCCGGTGTATAAATGAAAGACGTGACCAGAACTACCAGTGTGTAGACAGTGAATACCGATCCGAAGAAGTAGAACAGATAGGGCAGGGCAAACAGGAATTCACCCAGGTAAGGAATTTTACCGATTAACCCGAATATTGCTGCCATCACAACAAAGAAAGCAATGATCAGGATGATACTCAATGAAGTGAATACCACCGGATGCCAGTGTTTCTTGACATATTTCCAGGCATCTCCGGAAGAATAGAATTCATCGCCTTTCAGCTGCTTATAGGTTACCCGTGCAACGGCGGTGCATGATAGGTTGATCGTCAAAAACCAGAAAATTATTCCGATCCAGTAGACCAGCTGGGCGTACCATGGCCCGCAACCGGCGGCATACAGGCAAGGGTACAGGCCGAATTGCGACCAGGCGGTGCTGAAACTGTTACCTGCCAGGGCCAGGGCCAGGTAAGTCAATATCCAGTAGACAATCCAACCGCTGATCAGGCCAAACAGAAAGATCAGGATTTTTTTACCACTTAAAGCCAGACGCGGGGCGCGAAAGATGTCGCGCACATCAAAATGTAGATTCATGGGACCCATGATTTACTCCTTCTAATTTTCCAGTCGAATGTGATCGACCCAGATATCACTTTGAGCTATGCCGGATATTTCTTTTGCTACATTGCGGGCGGTAGTATAGCTTTCGAAACTACCAACCCTTACCCGGTACCAGATTTCATCGGTTTCTTTAAAGTAGGCCTTTTGAATGTAGGCATCATAACCGGCTTGGATAAATTGCTCGGCGGAATGCTGGGCTTCTTCAAAGGTACGCTTGGCGGAAACCTGGATCGTGTAACGCAACGGATCTTTGGGGATATCAGCACCAATTACCGGTTTCGGCTTTGGTTTTGGTTTGGATACCGCACGCACCGGCTGTTTTACCGGTTCCGGAGGAGGTGGCGGTGGAGTATAAGTTTCCTCCACTGTATCTTCAGCATAGAAGTCTGATTCTGAATCTTCAGCTTCTTCTTCCATATCATCTAAATCTTCATCATCTTCTGCCGCCGATTCGTCTGAATCAGTGATGATAAACTCAAATTGCTGTGTTGACACCTCATCTCCAAATTCATCGGAAACAATAACTTCAAAGATGTAATTGCCAGCATAGTCAGGAATAAAGCTGATGACATGGTCATCCTGGCTCAACTCAAGATCATCGGTGGCCAGAATACTGGCATCCGGTTGCTGTATGATCGACCAGGTGAAATCAAAAATCCCGTCATCTGCCGGCAGTTCGGCTTCAGCCGACTGGTATTCACCGACAACACCTTCAACCCCATCTCCACCACAACCGATCAGTAGTAATACAGCCAATAAGATTGTAAAGTAATGTTTAATACTCATAACCCTCGCATGTATTTTGGAAAAAATGCTAATCAAGTAGTATGAATTTGATCGGCTGAAAAGAAAAATGCAATTTCTTTTTCAGCATTTTCGTCTGAATCGGAGCCATGAATCGCATTATTCTGGATACTTTCGGCAAAATCGCGGCGAATTGTGCCTTCTGCGGCTTCAGCCGGGTTGGTTTTGCCGATAAAATTCCGAAATGATTCAACGGCGTTTTCATGCTCTATAACCATTGGCATGCAGGGACCGGAGGTCATGAATTCCACCAGATCGTTAAAGAAGGGACGCTCTTTGTGAACAGCATAAAATCCCTGAGCCCTATCGTCTGACAGGTGTTCGAGCCGGGCAGCAACAATTTTAAAGCCGCCACTTAACAGACGATCAATAATTTTTCCTGTATATAAATTTCCAACGGCATCCGGTTTAATGATAGCTAATGTGCGATTTCCCACAAATTACTCCTGTTTTTTCATTTAATCAGTTATCAAGATTTATTCGTTTATGGCAGCATGCATGGCTGCACCAATTTCAGCCGGGCTTTTCACGACCCGGATTCCCGCCCTGGTCAGGGCCTGCATTTTATCGGCTGCAGTTCCTTTTCCACCGGCTATAATTGCCCCGGCATGCCCCATTCGCCTTCCCGGCGGAGCGGTCTGCCCGGCAATGAAAGCCACAATCGGCTTATTAAATTTCTGGTCGATAACCCATTGGGAGGCCTCTTCTTCAGCGGTTCCCCCGATCTCACCGATCAGCACCACCCCTTCGGTTCCTGTATCGTTCTGGAATAATTCCAGCATATCGATAAAATTCGTGCCAATAATCGGGTCGCCACCAATTCCAATTGATGTTGACTGGCCCATTCCAAATTGACTTAACTGGTGTACCGCTTCGTAGGTCAGGGTGCCAGACCGTGATACAACACCGATCTTGCCAGGTGAATGGATGAACCCGGGCATAATTCCCACTTTGGCCTGTCCGGGTGAAATTACTCCCGGGCAGTTGGGACCTACTAATCGTGTATTGGTACATTTAAGAAAATCATGTACCTCAACCATATCCATGGTTGGAATACCTTCGGTAATACAGACTACCAGCTCAATTCCGGCATCGGCAGCTTCGATAATCGCTTCGGCGGCAAAAGCAGGAGGGACAAAAATAACACTGGTGTTGGCACCGGTTTCCTTTCGAGCTGTTGCAACAGTGTCGAACACCGGCACGCCAAGAACCTGTTGGCCGCCTTTACCTGGCGTGACACCACCGACCAGCTTGGTGCCATAGGCCTGCATCTGTTCGCCGTGAAAGCTTCCTTCCTGGCCGGTAATTCCCTGGATCACTAAGCGAGTATCATTGTTTACCAGAACACTCATCAGATACCTCCCCGGGCTTCAGCCACCGCTTTCTGTGCCGCATCCTGCAGGCTGTCGGCCACATTAAATTTCAGATCTGAATTTTTAAGAATAACAGCTGCCTCCTGGGCATTCGTTCCCTCCAGTCTGATTACGACAGGAACTTCTACTTGTACTGTCGTCAGTGCCTCGATCAGTCCATTGGCCACCCGGTCACAGCGGACGATTCCACCGAAAATATTCACTAAGATTGCCTTTACATTCGGGTCGGCCAGGATCAGGCGGAATCCATTGGCGACCGTTTCCGAATTAGCCACCCCACCCACATCCAGGAAATTGGCCGGTTCACCACCGTTCAGTTTAATAATATCCATTGTGGCCATTGCCAGACCGGCACCATTGACCATGCACCCAACAGTACCATCCAGCTTGATATAATTGAGGCTGAATTTGCTGGCTTCCAGTTCGGCTGGATCTTCCTCGGTAACATCCCGCAATTCTTTCAGATCGGGGTGGCGGAACAGTCCATTATCGTCAAAATTGATTTTTGCATCTAATGCGATTACCTGATCATCCTTGGTAACCACCAGGGGATTGATTTCGATCAGTGAGCAATCCTTGGCCTGGAATACCTCCCACAGGGCTCGGAAGATTTTAATTGCTGATTTAACCTGGGCACCTTTCAGCCCGAGGGCAAATGCCAGCTTACGGGCCTGGTAAATCCGAAATCCCAATCCGGGATTGATCCATTCTTTGATAATTTTTTCAGGAGTTTCGGCGGCCACTTTTTCGATTTCGACACCACCCTCGGTGGATACCATAAAGACAAATTGTCCGCTGGCTCGATCCAATACGATACCGGCATACAACTCACGGGCGATATCAATACCCGCTTCTACCAGCAGGCGCTGAACCTTGGTCCCCCCAGGACCCGTCTGGTGGGTGACCAGATTCATACCAAGCAGGCGCCGGGCGATATTGCGGACCTCAACCTCGTTATGGGCCAGTTTCACACCACCGCCTTTTCCACGGCCACCGGCATGGATCTGGGCTTTGACTACCGCCAGTTTCGAGCCGAGTTGGTTGTATACGTTAACGGCTTCATCAATACTGAATGCGGGGCGGCTTTTAGGAACGGCTACCTTGAACTGCCGGAATATATCCTTGGCCTGGTACTCGTGAATTTTCAATATTTCCTCCCGGGATTAATCCCTGACAATTGTCGTTCCTGCGGCTCCTTCAAATGCATTAGCGACTTCAGGAATGGACGTAATCACCACTTTTTCACCGTGGTGCGACAGGAAATATATGGCTGCTTGGATTTTCGGTGCCATACTTCCTGATTGAAATTCTCCCTCTTTCATAAGATTTTTTGCCTCGGAAACAGTAAGGGTTGCCAGGCGTTCCTGGCCAGCCTGATTGAAATTCCGGTAGGCCGCATCGATATCGGTTATAATCCATAATTCATCAGCATGGACGATACGGCCCATCAAGGCAGCGGCCAGGTCTTTATCGATCACGGCATCGAGGCCTTCCAGGCAGCCGTTTTTCTTGTAATAGACCGGGATACCACCCCCACCGGCCGCCAGCACAATTGTGCCACGATCAACCAGGGCACGGACACTCATACCGTGCATTATAAACTGGGGTATGGGGCTGGGAACCACCTGGCGCCATTCGCCGGGATTCTGTTCTGATATATTCCAGCCGAATTTTTTAGCCAGCTTTTCCGCTTCCGCCAGGGGATAGGAACGTCCGATATACTTGGTAGGGTTAGCAATCGACGGATCATCCGGATCTACAACTACCTGGGTAACCAGGGTAACAACTTCCCGGTCTACGTCGGCTGTTTTCAGAGCATTCTGCAGCGACTGCTGGATCATGTAGCCGATCGTTCCCTGGGTGCCGGCCACACAAACGCCTAGTGGCTGAGGAGCAATTTTTTCATGAGTGATTTCCATCCGCAACAGCTCATCGCCCACCTGGGGCCCATTCCCATGGGTCAGGCATAAGTTATAATCCAACTCAACAAAATGCATGACGGCACTGAGACTTTCGCGGGTATGGGCGAATTGCTGGGAAATCGTACCGGATTCACCCTTGGGGGAAAGGGCATTTCCCCCAAAGGCGATGATAGCTGTTCGGGCCATTATTTCAAGAATTCGGCCAGGGCGTCCTCCAGGCTGGGACGGCCGATTTCCTGTAAATCATAAGTTACACGAACCGAAGGTTGTTTGATTTCGCAGACCCGCCGCAGATCGATCGGTGTACCGATAATGACAACATCACAGTCCACTTTGGCAATCGTGGCCTCCAGGTCTTTCATCTGCTGATCACCATAACCCATCGCTGGCAATACCGTTCCGATATCATTGTATTTCTCGAAGGTATCGGAAATTGTACCTACAGTGAAGGGCCGGGGATCGATTGCTTCGGCTGCACCGAATTTTTCAGCGGCCACAGTGCCGGCACCATATTTCATTTCACCGTGGGTCAGGGTCGGGCCATCTTCCACGACCAGAGCCCGTTTCCCCAGAATCAGCTTATGATCTTCTACCGAGATTGGCGAGGCAGCATCAATGATAACGGCCTCGGGATTGTTCTGGCGGATATTCCAGCGTACTTCTTCGGTATAATCCGAATCGGCAGTATCGATCTTGTTGATTACCACCACATCGGCCATCAGCAGGTTGGTTTCACCGGGGTAGTAAGTTAATTCGTGTCCCGGACGATGAGGATCGGCCACTACAATGTTCAAATCAAGCTTGTAGAAAGGCATATCATTATTACCGCCGTCCCAGAGAATTACGTCCGCTTCCTTTTCCGCTTCCCTCAGGATGGCTTCATAATCGACACCGGCATAGATGATGGTGCCGGTAGTGATATGTGGTTCATACTCTTCCATTTCCTCGATGGTACATTTGTGTTTCTTAAGATCCTCGATCGAGGCAAAGCGCTGAACTTTCTGAGCTGCCAGATCGCCATATGGCATGGGGTGGCGGATAGCGGCTACCTTTTTACCGGCATCCTTCAGGATCTGGGCTACCTTGCGGGTGGTCTGGCTTTTTCCGCAACCGGTTCTGACCGCACCGATTCCGATCACCGGTTTGGTTGATTTTACCATGGTTGGGGCGGCACCCAGCAGTTTGAAATGGGCTCCGGTGGCAATCACGCGGGAGGCGATATGCATGACAGTCTCGTGGGATATATCGGAATAGGAAAAGACAACTTCTTCCACCTGGTGACGATCGATCAGGACCTCCAGGTCACTCTCATCGTGAATATGAATACCTTCCGGGTATAGTTTACCGGCTAATTCAGCCGGGTATACCCGACCCTCGATATCAGGAATCTGGGTGGCAGTGAAGGCGACAACATCAAATTGATCGTTATCACGGTAAATAACATTAAAATTATGAAAATCCCGCCCGGCGGCGCCCATAATCAGTGTTTTAATTCGGTTCATGATTACTCCAAATGTTTAATTGAATAAAGTGTGGCAGCTGATGGCCTGATGAAGGTATTACTGCTTGATCAGGAATAACCGAAGTCCTGTTGGAATGAAAGTAAGTCGGCGATCAGTTTAATCATTTTTCGGCCATGAATGGATACCGGTAATCGGTCGGTGGGACGTAGGTTTCCTTCATTGTCCGTTGGGAGATCCACCGCAGGAGATTGAACATCGATCCGGCCTTATCATTGGTACCCGAGGCCCGGCCACCACCGAATGGCTGTTGTCCCACCACGGCACCGGTGGGCTTGTCATTGATATAGAAATTACCGGCGGCATGTGTCAAAGCATTGGTTGCCTCGATCACGGCCTGGCGGTCATTTCCGAATACGCAGCCGGTCAGGGCGTAGGGTGAGGTGTTGTCAACCAGTTCAAGTGTTTCGGTCCATTGCTTGGGATCATAGACGTAGATTGTCAGCACCGGACCAAATATCTCTTCCTCCATTGTCTTGAAATGGGGATTGGTGGTAACAATTGTGGTAGGTTCGATGAAATAGCCTTCCGAATCATCATATTTTCCACCGGAGATGATTTCCGCTTCCGGTGATGCCTGAGCGTAATCGATATAGGCAGTGATCGAATCGAAAGCTGCTTTATCGATGACAGCATTAACGAAATTGCTGAAATCTTCCACGTCGCCCATTTTTACCGTTTCCAGCTCTGATAGATAACGATCCTTAACCTGGGGCCAGATCGAGGATGGTATGTAGGCGCGCGACAGGGCGGAACATTTTTGTCCCTGGTATTCGAAGGCGCCGCGGATCATAGCGATAGCTAGGCCATCGGTATCGGCCGATTCGTGGGCCATGCAAAAATCCTTGCCGCCAGTCTCGCCGACAATTCGCGGATAGGATTTATAGGAAGCAATATTATTACCGATTGTATTCCACATATTCTGGAATACGCCGGTCGAACCGGTGAAGTGAATACCGGCCAGCTGACCGCTTTTCAAAACGTTCGGGCCGACCTTGGAACCGGGACCGGGAATGAAGTTGATTACGCCATCGGGCAGTCCAGCTTCCTGGAACAGCCGCATCAGGTGATAAGCCGGATAGACAGCGCTGGAGGCCGGTTTCCACAGGGCCACATTACCCATCAGGGCCGGAGCGGTGGGCAGGTTGCCGGCGATAGCGGTAAAATTGAAGGGCGTCACTGCAAAGATGAATCCTTCCAGCGGGCGGTGTTCCACCATATTCCAGAATCCGGCCGGGGAATAGGGAGGTTGAATCTCGTAGATTCCCTGGGCGTACCAGGCATTGAAATTCAGGAAATCAATTAATTCACAGGCTGAATCGATCTCGGCCTGGTAGGCGTTCTTGCTCATATTGAGCATCGTGGCCGCATTGAGGGTCTGGCGATACGGTCCGGCCAGCAAAGCGGCGATTTTATGAAAGATAGCAACCCGGCTTTCCCAGGGCATGGTGGACCAGGTCTTCCAGGCTTCCTGGGATGCATCAATGGCAGCGTTTACTTCGTTCTCTCCAGCCAGATGGTAGCGCGCCAATATGTGCTGATGGTTGTGGGGGATAACACATTCCGCCAGATTACCAGTACGTACTTCCTTGCCGCCGATGATCAGGGGAATCTCGATTTCCGTTGACTTTAACTCCGCCAGCTTGGAAACCAGTTCCTTTCGCTCCGGACTTCCGGGGGCATAGGATTTGACAGGATCGTTGAGCGGTTTTGGTACAGATACTCTTATGTTTGGCATGTCCTGCCTCCAGGTTAGATTATGAATAATTATGCTAAAGAACGTATGAAATTTAGGTGTCCCCAAAAATCATAAGCAAGGCCTGCCGATTAGTAAAATTACTGTTTTTCGGTTATTTTATTCTGTGAATGCGGGGGAATGGCTAATTAGTACTTCATCCAGGATTGAATTGATCTCATTCAAGCTGGGTGCTGTGACAAGTTTCTGCCGAAAACCGGAGGCACCGGGAAATCCTTTCAGGTACCAGCCGAAATGTTTGCGCATCAGCTTGCAGCCTACTAGTTCACCCCGGTATTCAACCTGGAGATCAAGATGGCGACGGCAGGTTTTGACCATTAGTGCGACCGATGGTTTGTCTGATTTTTCATTACCCCGGTAAGCAGCATTGAGCTCCTTAAATATAAATGGATTCCCCAGTGCAGCCCTGCCAATCATCACGCCATCGCATTTGGTTGACTCAATCATTCGGAGCAGATCATCTCCGGTTTGTACATCGCCGTTACCGATCACCGGGATCGTGACCGCCCGCTTCAATTCCCGGATCAGGTCCCAGTCTGCCCGACCACTGTAACTCTGTTTGGTGCTGCGGGGATGAAGGGTGATTGCCTTGACACCGGCCTGTTCCAGCCGTGGCCCGGCTTCCGGGATGACGCAGCTTCTGGAATCCCAACCGGAACGCATTTTCACTGTCACGGGTAATTCCGGGACCGCTTCCACTACTGCCCCGGTAATATCATCCATCAAACACAGATCCTTCAAAGCCGCCGATCCGGCGCCGCGCTTGGTGACTTTGGGTACCGGACAACCGTAATTGATATCGATCAGGTCAGGCTGGAAACGGTCGGCGATCAACCGGGCGGCCTGGGCCATGATTTGTGGATCGTCACCGAATATTTGAATTCCAATGGGCCGTTCGAATTCGGTGAACCGGATCATATCCAGGGTTTTAGCATTTTCCCGGATGATTCCATGGGCTGATACAAATTCGGAATAGACCAGCTGTGCTCCCTGTTCCTTGCATAAAACACGGAAAGGATAATCGGTGACACCGGCCATGGGTGCCAGTAAAATGGGGGGGGTAATTTTCAGCGAGCCGATCTGCATTCAGTCGATTTCCAGCTCGTATAATAAATAATTGGATGGTTGCATTCCCAGTTTCTGGTAGGTTTCCTGGGCTTTTATGTTGGCAGTATCAACATCCAACCTGATTCCGCAGACCGAACCCGACCGGCGGGCCAGATCGATGACTTCGGAATACAGTGCTTTGAATACGCCAGTTCCACGGTGCTGTTGCTCCACGTAGACCGACTGTATCCACCAGAAATATTTATTGCGCCAGTCCGACCATTCAGTGGTTATGAGTAACTGTCCGGCAATACCCTCATCCCGTTCAGCAAGCAGGTAGAATCCTTTGGAGGTATCATTGAATACAGCCTGTACGCCGGTTTTAATTATTTCCGGTTTCAATTGGATATTTTCTGTTTCCCAGGCCAGCCGGATGTTAAAATCGGCAATAACCGATGTATCAGCGAGGGCAGCGGGACGGATAATTGTTAACGACATTCTTAACCTTTTCGTTTGTCCTTTTAAAATTGAAGTGTAAATTTGCTGGCTTTTTTGGTTAAGTACAAAACAATTATCTGGAGAATATCATGAGCAGAGTATGCGACGTAACCGGTAACAAACCGATGTATGGCAACAACGTCAGCCACGCTCACAACAAAAGCCGCCGGCGTTTTAATATCAATTTACAGAAAAAGCGTTTCTGGCTGCCGGACGAAAAACGATTCGTCACTTTGACAGTATCGACCCAGGGTATGCGTCTGATCGACAAAAAAGGCATTCGTAAGATTGTCGGTGAATTGCGTGCCAAAGGGATGAAGATATAGTATTTCGAATCCAATCCGATTTTTTAATACCCGGCTCCGGCCGGGTATTTTTTTATGTAATCAAACATAATTTGAAAAAGTGCCTGGCACCTTGAGGTGCCAGGCACTTAATAAAAACGGCCCCCTTGCGGGGGCCGCCTGAGCATCATCGTAAGTTACAGGTTACTTATGTTGTTGCCGGACAAAGGCCGGAATCTCCAGATCGTTGTCGAATAATGATGAATTGTTATCATCAAATACGAATTTGGGATTAGGCTGGCCCGCCGGCTGGTCCGGGGTGTGGCTGTCCACCTGCTTCTGATTGATCAGGGGCAGATTCAGGCTTTCAGCATAGACCGGTACCTTGGTTTCTTCTGGTAGATTTTTCTTAGTTGCGGGTCGTTTTTCTTCCTCGGCGTAGTCCGGGAGTGAGAAACCGGTGGCTATGACAGTTACGCGAATCTCCTCTGCCATGGCCGGATCGATCACGGCACCAAAGATGATATTGGCATCCTGACCGGCTTCTTCAAAGATAATGGAAGTAGCTTCGTCCACTTCAATCAGGGTCAGGTCTGGGCCGCCGGTGATATTCACCAGTACACCCTGGGCGCCGCTGATTGGTGCGCTGTCCAGTAAAGGACTGGATATGGCCTGCTGGGCAGCCAGTACAGCCCGTTCTTCACCACTGGCATTACCGGTACCCATGATGGCTTCACCCATATTTTTCATTATTGTTTCTACATCAGCGAAATCCAGATTAATCAAACCATGGACGTTGATCAGGTCGGATATGCCTTTTACAGCCTGATGCAGGGTAGAGTCGGCTGTTTTAAATGCTTCCATGACCGTGGTGGATTTATCCACTATGGACATCAGTTTCTGGTTGGGAATGGCGATTGTAGTATCGCAGGCTTTCCGCAGTTCACTGATGCCATTCAAGGCACGGTTCATCCGTTTAGGGCCTTCGAAATTGAAGGGGAGAGTAACAATGCCAACCGTCAGGATGTCCATTTCCCGGGCCAGCTGGGCAATTACCGGTGCCGCGCCGGTGCCGGTACCACCGCCCATTCCGGCGGTGATGAAGACCATGTCCAGGTCTTCCAGGACAGCCATCACAGCTTCCTTGTCGGTCTCGATCGCCTCACGGCCGATCTCGGCCTTGGCCCCGGCTCCGAGGCCTTTGGTCAAACTTTTCCCGATCTGGATTTTATGTGAAGCCGCATTGTTCTCAAGATCTTGAGCGTCGGTATTGATAGCTATAAAATCAACGCCCTGCATTCCGGTCTGGATCATACGGTTGATGGCATTGCCACCGGCACCACCGACACCAATTACTTTCAGTTTTGCTTTCTGTTCGGCCAGATAATCGAATTCAAACAACATAGATGCTCTCCTTACTTAATGATCAATTTTTTAGAAAAATTCTTTAAACCATTTTTTCAGTTTGCCCATTGCCTGCGCCAGTGGTTTTTCAGGCAACAGGCCGGGATTAAATTCATCTTCCCTGGATTTCCATTGGGTTAAACCCAGTACGGTGGCATAAACGGGGCTGGAAGCAACATCGACAACACCACTGATACCTTTTGGATAACCGATCCGTACTGCCTCCTGAAATACTTCCGAAGCCAGGGAGGTAATATTTTTTAGTAATGCACCACCACCGGTCAGCACGACCCCGAAGGTCAGTTTCTCACGAATATCGGCCCGACTGATCTCGCGCATTACCATCTGGAACAGCTCAACCATCCGTGCTTCCACATAGCGCGATAACTCATGCTCGGATACTTTCCGCACCAGTTCGCCTTCCTCGGCCGGTAATTCAAAGCTGAGTTCGGTGGAGGCCATGGCGGCTTTGGCAGAGGCGTATTTCAGTTTAATCTGTTCGGCCTCGTCAATATTGACCTGCAGCATCATGGCAATGTCATTGGTGATGCTGTTGGCTCCCAGTCCGATCACGGCCGAATGACGTACTCCACCTTCGTGATAGACGGTAATATCAGTCGTACCGGCCCCAATATCAACCAGGGCAACACCTAATTCTTTTTCATCCTGGGTCAATGTTGGCAGGGAAGCTGCCAGGGCCTGGAATACAAGTCCATCCACTTCAATGCCCAGTTCTTCGGCACATTTGGCGATATTTTTTGCGGCCGTAGTAGCCACTGTTACCAGATGGATCCTTGCTTCCAGGCGACGACCGGACATACCCACCGGATCCTTGATGCTGCCCATCGTGTCGATGATATATTCCTGGGGCAGAACGTGGAGGATATCACGGTCCATGGGCAGGGATATCGCCTTGGATAATTCCAGTACCCGGTGCACATCATGGGCAGTGATTTCATGTTCCACGGGAATATTCTGGGTACTGCTTTTGTGGACGGCAATGGCGCCCTGGGTATTTATTCCACGGATATTTTCGCCAGACAGACTGAGTATGGCTCGTTCGACTTTCACATTGGCCATCAGTTCAGCCTCTTTAAGAGCCTCGTCAAGGGCGGCAATCGTCTTATCGATATGGATCAGGCTGCCTTTGCGCATTCCATGGAAGGGCTTCGCGCCTAGTCCCAGTAATTTGATGGTTCCGTTCACCGGATTGGATTCAACAATTGCACACCGGATCAATGAAGATCCAATATCGATTCCCACCTGTATATTTTTTTCTTGTCCGCGATTCAATGGATTCATGACCATTCCTTGGCAATTATTTGTTTGGCATAACGCATATCTAAATACTGGTAATCGGTCAATGCCCGGCTACCGTGAAGGGTCTGGTCGAAAGCCAGCAAAGTGAAGATACTTTTCATGATTGCTTTATCGCCCAGATTAATCCGTGTTGGGCGCTCGGTAAGGATCAGGATGTATTCTTCATCCTGGTTGAGAGTTATCTCAGATAATTGGGTGAAAAAGTGAGGAGCAATTTCCCGGATACGGTTCAGCAGTTTTACCGTATCCTTCATTTTAACCGACAGCACCGGTTTACCGATCGGATACAGGTTAAGTTCAGGGTTGAAACCGGATAAAATCGGGATTGAAAGTTCGTAAGCAGCCGGTACCATGGGCAGGACGATCCCGCTCTGGTCCAGGAGCATCAGTTCATCCAGATTGACTATCGCCAGCGGCTTACGTTCCAGTATTTCAATTCTGAGATTTGAGGGGTAGTGCCTGCTGATCCGTGCAGCAGCCACGAAAGGCATTTTCTCAATTTCAGAATTGATTCGGTAGTGGTCGATCTTGTTCAGTTCCAATCCGCGGATATCATCGAAGAAGGGGAGAATTTCCCGGTCCGGTATTATTCGATTCCCCCTGATATTGATATTAGTCAGTTTAGTAGTTTTTCCTGATTCGGCCCAGCTGAACGAAACCCGGTACAGCAGGGCAAAGCCCAGCAACAGGCTGCATGTGACCAGCACAGGAACTTTGTTCTTTTTCTTCTTCCTGGCCATTAAACTGTTTTTTCCAGGCTTTGATAAAATTTTTCATTATAGCGCCAGATACTACCGGCGCCAATTGTGATTACCATATCTCCGGCTTTGGTGATCGTATTCAATTCATCGATCAGGTTTTCCAGGTGGGGAACATAATGGACGTTTTTATGTCCCAGATCGCGGGCTGATTGCACCACCGTTTCGCCGGACACACCCTCGACCGGCTCCTCGCGGGCTGCAAAAATATCGGTTACCACCAACACATCGCTTTCCAGGAAAGCGGCGGCAAACTCACGGTGAAAATCGGTAGTGCGTGAGAACAGGTGTGGTTGAAATACCGCAACCAGACGGCGATCCCAGCCGTTGCGGGCAGCTTTCAATGTAGCAGCGACTTCCGTCGGATGATGGGCATAATCATCAACTACCATAATATCATTTCTGATACCTTTGATCTCAAATCTACGCCGTACGCCGGTGAAATTTTCCAGGCCGGCCTTGATTTCTTCAAAAGGCACGTTCATCTCCATGGCCAGGGCAATTGCCGCCAGGGCATTCAGCACGTTATGCTGCCCCGGCACCGGAAGGTTCACCTGTCCCAGCACATTATCGTAGTGATGAACGGTAAATCGTGATTCAGTTTCCTGGTAGGTAATATCGGTTACCCGGAAGATCGCCTGGTTGGACAAGCCGTATGTTATCACTGGCCGCTTGATTTCGCTCAGAATGGTCTGCACCCCGGGTGAATCGAGACAGGCGATTACTACCCCGTAAAATGGAACTGCATTGCAGAATTGCGTGAAAGCTCCCTGGAGGTCATCCAGGTCGGAGTAGCAGTCGGTATGCTCCAGCTCAATATTGGTAACAACCGACAGAGTGGGGCGTAATGCCAGGAAACTGCGATCGAATTCATCGGCCTCGACCACAATGATCTCTCCGGAGCCCAGTTGCGTGTTGGAACCGGTTGTTTTTACCAAGCCGCCTACCACCAGGGTTGGATCGAGTGTAGCTTGGGATAATACCGAACCGATCATTGATGTTGTCGTTGTCTTTCCATGGGTTCCACTGACACCGATACTCAAATCCTTAACGGCAATTAATTCACCCAGCATCTCCGCCCGGCGGATTATGGGTATGCCTCGCCGGCGGGCTTCAACCAATTCGGGATTATCCAGTTTAACGGCACTGGAATAGACCAGCACATCGCATTCCTGCACATGTTCGGATTTATGACCTTTGTGGATTATGGCTCCCAGTTTCCGCAGGCGGATAATAATTTCCGATTCTTTCATGTCCGATCCGGAAATTTCAAATCCCTGGTTAAGCAGCAATTCGGCGATACCGCTCATTCCGATGCCGCCGATTCCCACAAAATGTAATTTTTTTACTTTTCTGAACATCAGGCTTGTGCTAACTCCAAAATTTCGTTGACGATTGATTCAGTGGCTTCGGAACGGGCCAGTTTTCCGGCGGCAGTTGACATTTTATTCAGCCGGTTTGTATCATTTAAAAGATCGGAAATCTGGTTGACCAGTAGTTCCGGAGTCAATTGTGATTCATTTATTGCGAGTGCGGCCTGCTTCGTAACCAGGGCATTGGCATTCCTGGTCTGATGATCGGCGGCAGCGCTGGGCAGCGGAACCAGAATTGACGGGAGACCACAGCTGGTGATTTCGGCCAGCGTCAGGGCCCCGGCCCGGGAGATCACCAGGGTAGCGAGGGCATAGGCCAGGTTCATTTCATCGATGAACGGCAGCACCCTGATATTGCCGGAATTAAAATTTTCATATTGTTCGAACTGCAATTGGCCGGTCTGCCATAGAATTTGTACATCACTATCAGCAAATTTGTCTGTGGCCGCTGCCATGGTATGATTCAAGATGGCCGAACCCTGACTGCCGCCAAACAGGAACAGGACTGGTCGTGTCGGATCAAGATTGAATTTGATGGCGGCCTGATCGGCAGTTCCGCTGGCTATATTCTTTCGAACCGGATTGCCGGTTAAAATGGTCTTGTCGGCCGGGATATAAGCCCTTGCATCATCAAATGCGATACAGATTTTATCGACCCTATCCGCCAGCCAGCGAGTGGTGAATCCGGGGTAGGAATTCTGTTCCTGGATCAGGGTAGCTGTTTTCCGGCGGACCGCTGCCAGGAGAGGTAAGCCACTGGCATAACCACCAGTTCCAACAACAACACTGGGATTGATCCGGTTAATGGTGGACTTTGCTTTTATATATGAGCCCAGGAAACGGGGAGCGAACAGCAGATTGCGCCCCAGGCTGGTAAAATCAAGACCGCGCTGGAAACCACGCACGTTGAGCAGGGTGTGGGGTAAATTCCGTTCGGGTAATACCCGGGCTTCAATCCCGTATTGCGATCCCATGAAATGGATTTCAGCATCCGGATTGCGGGCCTGCAGGCCTTGGGCAATCGCCAGGGCCGGGAAGAGGTGCCCGCCGGTACCGCCACCGGCAATTATTACTCGTAATTGACCGGAATTACTCATGCGAACAGTTTGCTCTTCTGTTTGGTCCGGCGGTTTTTGCGGCTGATGTTGAGCAGGATTCCGATGCTGGCCAGATTCAGCAACAGTCCCGATCCGCCATAACTGATCAGTGGCATTGGCAGACCGGTGGTTGGCAGCAGGTTGGTTACAACGCCGACATTGATGAAGGCGTACAGGATAAAACTGAAAGCGATTCCCAGTGCCAGCAGAATACCAAATGGATCGGTGGCTTCCTTGGCAATTTTCACACCACGCTGGAATACAATCAGGAAAAGTGTTAAGACTAGTATAGCGCCGATAAAACCGGTTTCCTCACCGATGATCGAGAAAATAAAATCGGTGTGTGGGGTCGGCAGAAACAGGTTCTTCTCCATGCTGTTACCCAGCCCCAGTCCGAATAGTCCGCCATTACCCAGGCTGATCAGGCTTTGCTGGGCCTGATAGCTGGCACCACCGGTATCAGCGGCCGGATTAAGGAATGACAACACCCTGGCACGGCGGTACGGTTCCATCAGCATGACTGGTATCATCACGGTAACAGCAGTTGTTACCGTAACCAGGATATGGGGTAGTTTTGCCCCACCCAGAAACAGGATTGCGAATCCGATGACCCCGATGATGGCAGCCGTACTGAAATCAGGCTGTATAACAATCAGTCCCAGGGTCAGGGCCATAACAACGATGGCCGGTAGAAAGCCAAAATAAAAATCTTCCAGTTGTTGGCGTTTTTTGGTGATGTAGGCCGAAAGGTAAATAATCAATCCCAAACGGGCGATATCAGATGTTTGTAATGACAGCGGCCCCAGATATATCCAGCGGGCCGGACTGCTGTCGTGGCGTAACAGATAGGCAATCTTGGTGGAAATCAGCATCACCAGTGCTCCGACCATAATTATGGTGGCCCAATCTTTCAAGCGGCGATAATCGAGCTGCATAAATACATACATGGCAACCAGACCGACGATCATGCGCAGGGCCTGCTTCTGCAGGTAATAGGTATCGGAAGAAAACTGGTTATAGGCCCAGATCGAACTGGCGCTGTACAGCATTATCGTTCCCACAATGCACAGTAGAACTACTGTTGACATCAAGACCCGGTCATAGTTTTTCCAGATTATTTGCAGTTGGTTCATGCCGGTACTTTCATTTTATCAACCAGGCTTCTGAAATGATCACCCCGTTCCTCGTAATCACGGTACTGGTCAAAGCTGGCGCAACCTGGGGAAAGGAGGACCAAATCCCCAGGCAGCGCGCGTTCCCGTGTGATCTCAACCGCATCCCCGAGACCTCTCACACATTCAGGTCTCTCCGCATCCCTAAGGGCGATAAAGATCCGGGTTTGGGCCTGGCCGATGGCGATTACCTGTTTAACGCGATCTTTCAGGAAAGGAATCAGTTCGGTGAAATCACCGCCTTTGTCCTTGCCTCCCAGAATCAGGATAATCGGGCCAGGGTAACTTTGGAGAGCCACCTTGACTGCATCCAGATTGGTGGCTTTTGAATCGTTGATGTAACGTACGCCGGCGATGACGCCAACTTCCTCGAGCCTATGAGGTACGCCCTGGAAAGTTTTCATCACCGCGGCGATTTTATGATCGGGTATCCCGATCAGATGTGCGGCTGTTGCAGCGGCCATTAAGTTAGAGTAGTTGTGGGGGCCGGGCAGTGCAACCGCATCCAGAGTAACGAGCGTGGCGTGCTCAGAAGTATAAATCTTGTCTTTGTTCAGGGAATATAACTGCTGCTGGTTTTCAGACAGGCTGAATGGTAATAATTCGGCGGATGAACCGCTCAGGCGTTGTGTCAAAATCGGATCATCGGAATTGTAAATAACTTTATCATTACTATCGGTATTGCAGACCATATTCAGTTTGGCCGTTATGTATTCATCCATTGAATGATAGCGGTCCAGGTGGTCGGGTGTGATATTCAGGAAAACACTGATTTGAGGTTTGAAATGCAACAGGAATTCTGACTGGAAGCTGGATACTTCCAGGATAAATACTGTATCAGGATCGGGTTCCAGCAATTCTTTTAGAACCATTTCCGCAAATGGAATCCCGACGTTTCCAGCCAGAACGCCATGGATTTCGTCAGTCTGGCACATTTTGGCCAGGGCATGGACCGTAGTTGTTTTACCATTGGATCCGGTAACCGCGATGATTGGTGCCGTTGTGAACCAGCTGGCAAATTCAACTTCACTGACAATCGTGATATCATGCGCCTGGGCCTTCTTTACCAGCTTGGAATCCTGAGCGATCCCCGGAGATAGTATCCACAGTTCCGCTTCGAAAATCCGATCGCTGTGACCTCCGCATTCACCGGCGATCCCCACTGTTTCAAGCTCCTCCAGATTGGCCACAATATTTTCATTGGTTGAACCATCACTGACAAAGACCTGTGCCCCCATGTGATAAGCCAGTTTTGCAGCAGCGAAACCGCTGCGGCTCAACCCGATCACAGCGATAGGACTGTAGGCAATACTGATATTTTTGCGGTCTTTGATATTCATCAACGGATCTTGAAGGTGCTTAAGGTGAGCAGGGCCAGTAGAATCCCAATGATCCAGAACCGGATCACAACCTTGGTTTCCGGCCAGCCCGACAGTTCGAAATGGTGGTGGATGGGAGCCATCCTGAAAATTCGTTTACCTTCACCGGTACGGCGCTTGGTCCACTGGAAATAGCCAACCTGCAGCATGACGGAAGCAGCTTCCACGACGAAAACACCACCGATGATTAACAGCAATAATTCTTTTTTTAAAAGGACCGCCAGAGTTCCCAGGGCAGCTCCGGTGGCCAGGGAACCGGTATCACCCATAAAAACCTGGGCGGGGGCGGCGTTGAACCAGAGATAACCCAGACAGGCCCCGGCCATGGCGGTGGAAAATATGGTCAATTCTCCCGCTCCGGGCAGATAGATAATATTGAGATAATCGGAAAAGTCCACCCGGCCGGAGATATAGGCCACGGCAGCAAAAACAGTAAAACAGATTGCTGCCAGCCCGGCGGCCAGGCCATCCAGGCCATCGGTCAGGTTAACGGCATTACTGAAGCCCGTGATTATCAGAATAATGATTAATGGATAGAGAAAACCAAAATCGAGTTCGAGGTTCTTGAAAAACGGGATTGAGGTTACGCTGCGGAAATCTTCGAATACCGGGGAATAGAAAATCCAGATGCTGACGGCGACACCAAGCAACACCTGTCCGATCAGTTTATAGCGGGCTACCAGTCCGCTTTTCATTTTCCGGATTGTTTTTAAATAGTCATCCAGGAAACCGATCAACCCCATCCAGACCACCGACATCAGCACGATCAGGATGTAGGGATTATCCAGTCGGGCGAACAGGAGGGTGGGTATCAACACCGCGCTCAGCAGGATTATTCCACCCATCGTGGGTGTACCCTTTTTAAGGTGGTGCGATTGGGGTCCGCTTTCCCGGATTTCCTCGCCGATCTGGTAACGCTGCAATAACCGGATGATCCAGGGACCGATAATAAAACTTAACAGCAGTGCCAGGATCGCCGCTGCGGTGGAGCGGAAGGTTATGTACTGGAAAATATTCAGCCCTGACAGGTAACTCTTTAACGGATATAGGAGGTGGTAGAGCATTACTGGTCTCCCAGGCCTTCGATGATGGTTTCCATGGCCATTCCCCGCGATCCCTTTACCAGGATAACATCTCCGGCCGCACAGTATTTCTTAAGGTCGGCCAGCAGATCATCCTTGGATTCAAAATGTTGATGATACGGAATTGCTGCGAGGGCCTGGTCGGTATATTCCGTATCTTTGCCGACTGTGAAAACCGCATCTAACCGGGCTTCATTCGCCGCTTCGCCGACCTGCCGGTGGAGAATGGGGGATTCTGCCCCTGATTCGAACATGTCGCCAAAAACCAGAATACGCCGGCCGGTGGTGGTATAATTGCTGAGATAATTGATTGCCGCCCGGGTTGAAGCGAGATTGGCATTATAGCTGTCATCGATGATCGTTAAATGTCCAACTATCTTGATTTCCGTTCGGCCGGCTGGCATGGAAAATGTTTTTACCTGTTTTTGAATCTGTTCCCAGTTAAGACCAAGGTTTGTGGCAATGGCGGAGGCAGCCAGCAGATTGCGGGCGAAAACCGGATTGGTTGATCCGGTAGCCAGTTCCGCTCCGTTTATTATTAAAATGATGGACTGGCTGGAATCGATGGCCAGATCAGCCGCATAATCGCTATCGGAACTGAATCCGAAGGTCAGTGTAGTACCAATTTTCGGGAGTTTTTGGATCAATTCATCATCGGAATTGACGAATGCGGTTCCTGTTTCCAGCGCCAGGAATAATTCACCTTTGGTACGTGCCACAGTCTCCAGGTTCCCGAAACCCTCCAGGTGGGCCGGGGCAATATTGGTGATCAGTCCGTGAGTTGGTTCGGCGATTTCCGCCAGCGTGGCAATATCACCAGGCTGGTTGGCTCCCATCTCAAGGACTGAAACAGTATTTTCACCAGTCAGGGTGAGCAGGGTCAGCGGCAGGCCGATCGAGGTATTAAAATTCCCTTTGGTAACATGAACATTGAATTCCGGGGAAAGCAGGTGGGCCAGTAATTCCTTGGTGGTGGTTTTGCCGTTGGAACCGGTAATTCCCACCACAGGTATAGCAAACTGTCTTCTCCATTGGCGGGCGATTTTCCCAATTGTTTTAACCGGGTCAGTCACTTGAATCTGCTGGAAACCTGCCAGTCCGGGTTCGGGTTGTTTGACGATGGCTGTTTTACAGCTGTTTTTCCAAACCTGATCCAGAAAATGGTGTCCATCGACCTGTTCGCCACTGATGGCCACAAAGATATCGTCAGCCGAGCACTCCCGGCTGTCCGTGGCGATACCGGCTGGAAATTCCTTCAGGCTTTCACCTGTCACAGACTCGAATATCTGCATAAATTGCTTGGGATCAGGTAAGTCAATCCGCATGACAGAACCGTTCGATTATTTTAAGATCGGAATAAAAAATCTTCTCACCGGCCACATCCTGGTATTCTTCCCGGCCTTTGCCAAGTACCAGCAAAACATCGCCGGAGCGCAGCTTATTCAGGGCTTCTGCCAGGGCTTCTCCCCGGTCATCGTATACAGTATAATTTTTTGTGGAAAATCCGGCGATTATATCTGTGTTGATGTCCTCGACGGACTCATGACGGGGATTATCCGGCGTGATGAAACAATGGGTACAAAATTTTTCCGCGATAGCGGCCATTTCAGAGCGCTTGCTGCGATCCCGTTCACCCCCGCATCCGAACACCAGGTAGACCCGGGCATTTTCATCTACCAGCCGGCGTATGGTAGACATTACTTTGGTATACGCATCCGGAGTGTGGGCATAATCGATTACCACTGTTCCACCTTTGGGAGTGGTGAAGCGTTCCATCCGGCCGGGAACGTTGCTGCAACGCTGGATTCCCTTGGCAATAATATCTGGCTCGATTCCCATAGCCCAGGTTGTTGTCACAGCGGCCAGGATATTCTCAAGATTGAAGTTACCCAGCAGATTCGAGCGTACAAAAATGCGGTGTTCGCCGATTTCGATGATTCCTTTTACGCCCTCCAGCGACGCCTTGTAATCAATATAATGAGCATCCCCGTCGATCGACATCGAGGTGGTCACAGCCGGAGCCAGGCTGCTTTCCTTCAACTGCTTTCCATAAGGGTCATCGATGTTGATTATAGCTGTGGCTGTGATTGGCAAAGTCTTGAATAAATGGGCTTTGGCCTGAAAATAATTTTCCATTGAGCCGTGATAGTCCAGGTGCTCCTGGGTCAGATTGGTAAAGGCGGCCAGATTGAAATCCACGTCGGCAACCCGTTGCTGGGCCAGGGCATGGGATGATACTTCCATTACTGCATGGGTATAGTTCTCAGTCAGAATTTCCGCAAATAATTTCTGCAGGGCCGGGGCGTCCAGGGTTGTCAAAGATTTCCCTTGAGAGTATTCTCCGGCAAAGACCCCCAATGTTCCCAGCAGGGCCGATTTTATTCCCGCTTCCTCCAGGATTGATTGAATCAGGAAAGAGGTAGTTGTTTTGCCGTTGGTGCCGGTAATTCCCACTACCGTCAATTGGCGCGATGGATGCCCGTAGAAATCGGCAGTTACCAGTGACGCAGCACGCCGGGGATCATTCACCCGAATGCGGGGAACCTTCAGCTCAGGCATATCACGTCCGTCAGTCATCACGGCAGCAGCGCCGTTAGCGATGGCCTGGTCGATGAAATCATGCCCATCGAGGTCATGGCCGGGGATTGCAATAAACAGGTAGCCGTGCTCTACTGTCCGGGAATCGGAGGTGATTCCGTAAACGGGAATCTGTGGTACTGATTCCAGTCCCGATACCAATCCGGTGGCCAGGGTGTGGATGTATCTTTTCATCGTAAACCGATTATGCATACGCTGTTGGGTTTAACAATCGTCCCCGGCTTGGGGCTTTGCCAGGCAACAGTGCCTGAGCCTTGAAATTTTGGTTTCAGACCAGCGCCGCTGATTACCTGAAGGGCTTTTTTCAGGCTCATTCCACGGATATCCGGGATAGTGCAGATTCCATCCATCCCCGAGGGTGGTTCGGTCAGTGCTACGGTTGACAGGCTGACATAATTCTGTTTATCCGGTGCTGGCTCGGTGACAATTTTTTGTTTGGTGTGCCGGGGTTTGGCTTTTTGTTTCTGGGTCAGCAGCAGATTGTCGTCCAGGTTAATGATACGCTGAACAACATTCTTGAATAATGGTGCCGCACCGTAGCCGCCCCAGTGATAACCGACCTTCGGTTCATCAAGAACGAATACACCAACAATCTGTGGATTATCAGCCGGGAAGAAGCCTGCAAAATTGGAAATGTACTTGCTGTTTGAGTAGCCGCCAGCCATGTATTTCTGGGCTGTACCGGTTTTCCCGGCAATTGTCCAGCCGGGAATATGCGCCTTGACACCGGTGCCGTTTTCCACAGCCTGTACCAGCATATCGGTTAGTTGAGCCATGACCTCGCGTGAGGCTACTTTACGCACCACTTCAGGTGCGTCACGATAGATAGTGGAGCCATCAGAAGAGACGATCCGGTCGATTATGCGCGGTTTCATCAGAATTCCGCCGTTGGCGATTGCGCAATAGGCCGTGGCCAGTTGCAGGGCAGTTACGCCTACTTCATATCCAATGGAAACTTCAGCCAGGGAAATTTCCGACCAGCGGTCCGGGGCCCGCAATATACCAGAGGTTTCGCCTACAAGATTGATATTGGTCTGTGCACCGAACCCGTAATCGCGGGAGTAACGGAACAGGTTTTTCTGGCCCACCTCTTCAGCAATTTTAATTACGCCTACATTACTTGATTGCTCCATTATCTGGGAGAAATTCAACAGGCCAAAGCTTTCCCAGTCCTTGATTATCTTCCCTGCGAAGGCATATTCACCACCTTCACAATTAAACTCCCGCTCGACGCTCACAATATTCTGATCCAGGGCGGCAGTGGCACATACGATCTTATAAGTTGATCCAGGTTCGAACTGATCGGTGATTACGCGATTTTTCTGGTGTTCAGCCGGGGCATGGCCAGGTGCACCCGGATTGAAATCCGGTACTGAAGCCATGGCTAGGATTGAGCCGTCCTGCGGGTTCATCAGGATACCGGTGGCAATGGTGGATTCGGTGGTCTTCAGGCGCCGGTATAATTCCTCCTGGAGCAGGGTCTGGTATTCCAGATCAATCGTCAGATGGATATCTGCGCCGTCTTCCGGCTCTTGAACCGGGTAACTCATATTCCGCTGAGTTTTCCCCAGGCCATTGGCCTGCTTAACCATCCATCCGGGATTACCTTTTAAATGTTGATCATATTTCAATTCCAGGCCGGCAATGCCCTGTCCATCCACGTTAATGAAACCCAGGATTTGCCCGGCCACATTCTCATGGGGATAATTGCGGCTGACGGTCTTGTCAATTGTGACACCGGGGAATTGACGGGTAATCAACTCTTCGCAACTCGGATTATCAAGGTTGCGCTCAAGGTAAACAAATGCTTTATCGGAATTGATCCGATTTAAATAAGTCTGGACCGGCTGGCCGGTGATTTGACTTACGGCTTCAGCCACTTTATCCGGTTCGGTCAGGTTTTTCGGATGTACGCCAATCGAATAATGGATCATATTGGCGGTGAGGGCCAGCTGGTTGCGATCGAAAACCGTTCCCCGCACCGGCGGTATTGTCTCCCGGACCTGGGCCTGCCTGATTCCGCGGCTGCGGTAGGCATTGCCTTCGACAACCTGGATCTGGAACAGGCGGCCGGCCAAAACCGCCCAGCCGATCAGGATCACTGATGACAGCACGGTTATCCGGGAGCGGTATTTCAGGAAGGCCTTAGTCACGCCATTCCTCCAGCTTGTCATAATCCACGTAAACCACGATTGTTTCCGGGGCGGCCGCAACCATCCCTAACTCATCACGGGCGATCTGGGTAATGCGGTCGATCCGTTCCAGGCGTGATACGGTGTTAGTCAGAATTTTATTGTCATTTTCCAGCCCGGCGGCGACTTTTTCCAAAGCGGCCACATCACGGATTGTCAGATTAATTTCGTTATACACCCAGAGATAGACCAGGAGACCGGTAATCGAAAAAATCGAGATAAAGAAAAAAGTCACCGTCTGGATGAACTCCTTCTTCTTTTTGGATGATCGGCGCTTGGTGATCATCAGGCAATTCTCTCGGCGGCTCGCAGCTTGGCCGGCTTGGCCCGGCGGTTGACGATAATTTCCTCTTCACCGGGGCGGAGGGGTCGTTTGGTAAGAATTTTTAGTACTCCAGATTGGGCCAGGGCTTTGAAAGTATGTTTTACTAGCCGGTCTTCCAGCGAATGGTAACTGAGGATGACGATCCGGCCGCCGATGGTGAGATAATCCTTGAACTTTTCCAGGAAGGATTCCAGCTGATCCAGTTCGTCATTCACAGCGATGCGCAAGGCCTGGAAAACCCGGGCCAGTGAACGCTGGCGCTGGTTGGGCGGGGTGGACCGGCGGATGGCTTCGGTGAGATCGGCAATGGTTTCCATTGCTGAGGTTTGTTTAATGGAGCGGGCGATCGAGCGGGAGCGCCGTTCTTCTCCATATTTATATATAAGGTTCGCCAGATCAGTGTCACTGGTGTTGTGGATAAGTTCTGAAGCAGGGATTCCGCGGCTGGTATCGAAGCGCATATCCAGCGGTCCTTCCGAGCGATACGAGAAACCGCGTTGTGGTGAATCCAGTTGCAGGGAAGAGAGGCCCAGATCCAGAAGGATGCCGTTCACCTGGTTGATTCCATCTTTGGCAAGAATGGCTGGCAGGGAGGCGTAGGAAGCGTGGTGCAGGGATACGGGTGGTAAGGAGGCGCGCAAGCTGGATTTTGCAATTGCGAGCGCCTCCTCATCCAGGTCAGACCCGATCAACTTGCCGTCGGCAGAAAGCCGGGCAAGGATGGCAGTGGCGTGCCCTCCGAGACCAATGGTCCCGTCGAAATATATTCCGTCGGATTGGATTGACAGCCAGTCCAGCACTTCCGTTTGCATTACCGGGATGTGCGCCCTGGTGTCCTGTGAATCCGTTGACGACATCAGAGGATAATTTTATCAGCCAGTTCATCATATGCGGCGGGGTCCAGTTCAAGATTGGACTGGTCCACCTGCTCCAGGTTTGCGGGGTTCCAGATTTCGATTTTGTTGACCATCCCAATTATCAGCACGTCTTTGTCTAACTGGGAATAGTCGATTAAAGCTTGAGGAATCTGGATACGACCCTGTTTGTCGTAGGTAGAAAAAGTGGCGTACCGGGTGGTACTGCGCACGAAGGTCCGGTTCAGTGCGGAAAGGGAGGACAGGTTACGCAGCTCGGTCATAATATCCTGCCAGATCACCTGGGGATAGACCCAGATGCAGGGATCGAGGCCTTTGGTGACGACGAAAGTATTGGCATTGGTTTCTGTCAGAACCTGCCGAAATTTAGCCGGAACGTTTACGCGCCCTTTGGCATCGATAGTATAGGCGTATTCGCCGATGAATGTATTTTCGTTTAGTGCCATCCGCTCGTTTAACTAAAGGGAAAATTACCCACAACTACCCACAAACTAGTTTTTTTTACCCCTGATAGTCAAGAATTATTGTTGAGGTTTTAAAAATACTTATGTACGTACTCGCGATAAATGAGACATTGTTCTCGCGCTATTTGAACGGAATACTTTTATTGTACAATGGACCTGAAGGTGGTTCGTTAATACCACAAGTATCAATATCTGATGCGGGGCCGCTTTTACTCCGCTTAATTGCATCTAAAATAAAGTTGTGTGATTTATAGCAAAAGATTGTTAATATTTCCATGGAGGGAACTATGCCAGTCAAGACTATAATATTGGAAGAAACCAACACGATTATACATTCATGTGGGGATATTGTCGTTAAAATGAATATTCTTAATTCAATTATATATGCTATGGACTATGGCAGGACTCATAAGAATGTTAATATGATAATAAATATTGAAAATAATTTAATCAATAAAGTATCATCTATTGAAATATTCCAACTGATTCATTTTATAAATCAAAATAAAAAACGATTAAACTCATCTATGAAATTTGCTTTAGTTGCCCCCAGAAATTACATGACTGTGCCGTTAACCGCATTTTCTGAATGTTTGATGCGATTACCTGTGCAGTTCCAGTTTTTCAATTCTTTGGATCAAGCCAAGGAGTGGGTTAATCCTAACTAATTCAAGTGGATTTGTAGAGTAATATTTTTTAATATACCTCTTTTACACGACCTGACTGATAACCTTATATTTTGTATTTGGAATTAATGAATCAGTTGCGTGTAGCACCAATTTGATTTTACATCCCCACTGATTTCACTGCGAATGAACCGGAATTATTTTCATCCACCTCCGCGCACCTACTGTGTAGGCGGGCGGACGGGAGACCTCGTGCTTGTACGGGAAAGAATGATCAGTCATCCGCTTCGGTGCGATGTCACCTTTTGCGCAAGGCGGATGATCGTGTCGTAGTCTCACGAGCGATGAAGGCGAGTCATGTATTGGGTGCCACGCCTGCGTACAGAAAGCAGCTACGTTGTGCAGGCAGGGTTTACCTGCAGGGCTCCATTATTGCATGATCTTATCCCACTGAATCCCATGCAAATGTATAAAATCCCGCGTATTTCTCAGTTATATCGAGATATCCAGGCCGATTTTATCTCAATCCACAATATTTTTACCTGTAAGCCGTTTGATTTTGTACGTAGTCGCGATAAATGAGACATTGTTCTCGCGCTATTTGAGACATTTGGTTTTATGACGGAACAGTACTGCCAGAATGGCATTTAAAACTGTGGTACTTAAACCGTAATTATTACCCTTGATTTGCATTGATTTTTGAAACCGATAAATGGACTTGGAGGCGGTTCACAGATACACTTTCTGGCTCCAATCCCTCCCCTCCCCTTAATAACCAGAGCCATTTTACAGACCCATTTTGTGAACCGCTTTCACTAAGTTTAATTATATGATTGAAGTTGACCAAGGCGGTTCGTTATACCCACAACTTGTTCCCTATGCAATCCATCCCCGGCGAGCCGCCTTCTGGTCAATAATCGATTAGTTCCAGCGGTTCGTTATGCCTCGAACAATTGGTTCCTACTTCTCAAATTGATGATACACAGGGGGACCAATTACACCACCCCTCCGACAAAACGAACCGCCAGCTTTTATTTTGTAAAGCGGCCTGACCAGATATCCAGCGGTATTGGGATCTGAATTCAAGCCGCTTGCTTATATGCTAAAGGAGCAATGAATCCGTGTCATTTGCCACTACGGATATCATTTACAGACTGATTCTAACGCTGTTGGGCCATAATAGAAATACGCTGAGTACCGTATTTCCAGAGAATCAGAACCGTAAGTTTAGAGTGGTATTGAAAGGGATTTTGATGGCCATTTATTCCATTCATTTTCAGTTTACAGGCCTCCAATTTCCACAACTATATTTCTCTGGTATAAATAGAACCGACTCTTTCATGGTATTGTAAAAAAAAGAATGGTGAATTACAACTGTAGTGAACATCAGTGATTCCACCCTTTTCAGTACCAATATAAATGTGAAAATTCTCACTCTGATGGCCCTGTAGTTGGGGAAGATTACAATACTATGTAGACTGGAAGATTACCTTATGATGGTGGGTAAGGAGGGACTGATTTATTATAAAGTACTCAGGTTTTTTATTAAATATACTGCGTTAGGCGTATTGTTTATATTATTGTCATTGATTATACTCCTGTTATATATGGGTGAATACTGTTGCGCAGGCTCTGGGAAATATTCGTTATAACTATCAATTAATCTGCTTGAGTTAGATGATTGTAGTTGCGGTCCGGTGAAATATCCACGAAAAATCTGATGGAAATCATTATCAATGATTAACCTTACATAAATAAGTAACTAACATGATTATTAGAAACTGTGGTATGGTTCTCCAATCACGTTTCGGAACAGTAGTTTTCAACCGTACCCGGCTGATGAAGCAAAAGTGATAAATGTCCCCCGGACCTCATTTGTTGAGAATCTGATTATTGGAAGTAAATAATGAAAAAAAAAGCTAGTGACAAAAAACAATTAGTAACTGAATCTAGAGCATATCTGGTGAAATTCTCATATACCCACTCGCTTGATGAATTATTGGAAGAAACTCTTAACGAAGCAGAAAAATTGACCGATAGTCTGATTGGATTCTATCATTTTGTGGATGAAGATCAGAAATCTCTGACGCTCCAAAACTGGTCAACAAGAACAAAATCGAAATTCTGTAAAGCAGAGAGAAAAGGTAAGCACTATAGTATCGATGAAGCTGGTGTATGGGTTGATTGTATTCATCAACAAAAGCCAGTTATCCATAACGATTATGCCGCGCTATCACATCGAAAAGGACTGCCCGAAAATCATGCCAAGGTGATACGTGAGCTGGTCGTTCCAGTGTTTCGAAATGAAAAGATTGCTGCCATTCTCGGAGTTGGGAACAAATCAACTGATTATACCCAAAATGATATTAATACTGTTTCCGCACTTGCTGACCTGGTGTGGGATATTGTTGAACGCAAGCGCTCTGAAGAAGCTCTCCAGATCAGCAGGGACTACTCGCAGAATCTGATTAACAGTTCTTTAGACATGATAATTGCCGTAAACAATAAGCGGAAGATTACCGAATTTAACCGGGCTGCGGAAGAAACATTTGGTTATAGTCGTGATGAAATTATCGGGAAACATGTAAACATCCTCTATGCCAATCCCAGGGAGGGTTTAAGAGTACATAAGCAGACCGTTCTGAATGGACGTCATGTCAAGGAAATACGCAATCGAAGAAAAAATGGTGAGATTTTCCCAACCCTGCTCTCAGCATCAGTAATATTGGATACGAATGGTAATCAAATTGGGGTGATGGGAGTGTCCCGGGATATCACTGAGAAAAAGAAGAAGGAAAACCAGATAGTAAACCAAACAGCTTTACTGGAAGCAATCAATAAAGTATTCCTGGAGGCATTAACCTGTGAAACCGAGGAAGAATTGGGGAAGTCGTGTCTTTCCATAGCAGAAAACCTTACCAAGAGCAAGTTCGGCTTACTGGGTGAAGTTAACCCGGCGGGTCTTTTTGATACTATTGCTATAAGTAACCCGGGGTGGGATGTTTGCGAAATGGCTGTCAATGATGCCAGGGAAAACCTTAAAAGTATGCCTATCAGAGGAATTGATAGATCGACAATCAGGGATGGTGAATCTCGAATAGTTAATGAGGTTGAATTTGCTACCCATCCAGACCGGATTGGAACGCCGGAAGGCCATCCAAAACTAACCTCATTTCTTGGAGTTCCTTTAAAATACGAAGGTAAGACCATTGGAATGATTGGCCTGGGCAATAAAAAAGGGGGATATGAGATTGCCGATCAGGAAATGGTGGAAAATCTTTCTGTAGCCATAGTGGAAGTGTTGAAAGACAAGCGGGCAGAGAAAGAAAAAAAACACTATTTTTATCGAGTGAAAGGTATCAATGAGGCTACCCATGTTCTCACAAAAAGTTTGGACTCACAGTTCATAATAGACCGATGTATCAACATCGCCAAGGATATGTTCGAAGCCAGTGAAGTAACTCTATTCACACTGGAAGAAGAGGAAGAATACTTAAAACCTTTGGCATCGAAAGGAAGATATAAAGATGAAATCATGAATTTCAGATTGAAAATTGGGGAAGGTTTAACTGGGAAAGTTGTTCAGGAAAATAAAGCAAAAATCATAAATAGAATCGATTTAACAAAAATCGGCAAGCTGGTTCCAGGTACGCCACTGGAACCTGAATCGTTGATGTGTGCTCCTTTGCGGATTAAAAATGATGTCATTGGGGCTATTACCTTGAGCAAATTAGGAGAGGATCAATTTCTGGAAAACGATTCGGGTTTTCTGGAAAATCTTGCTGATTTAAGTGCGATCGCTATTCAAAATGCAAAACTATATGAAGAATCAAAAAAAGCAGAGGAATTGAAGACTCTTTTCCTGGCCAATATGTCCCATGAAATTCGGACACCGCTTAATTCTATCGTCGGCTTTTCACAATTACTTGAAGAACGGGTATGCGATAAAATTGAGCCTGAAGAAAAGCACTTTTTTGATATAATCAGGAGTAGCAATGAGCGATTGTTAAAAACCGTTCATGGGGTATTGGATGTTTCTCGGCTTGAATCGATGAGTTTTGAACGCAACCCCGAAGCCCTCAATCTGATTGAGATACTGGAAGGAATAACCCCTAATTATTATTTTCCTGCATCGGAAAAAAGACTGGAAATCAAATTTTCATTTGAGGTAAAGAATCCCTTTATCAAGGCTGATAAATATTGTATTCAACAAGCTATATCCAACCTGCTTGACAATGCTATCAAATATACAGATGAGGGAGATGTATCCGTTTCCCTAAAAGAAAATAAAGATCATCTAATACTGAAAATATCTGATACCGGAATTGGTATGTCAAAGGAATACCAGAAACATATATTTGAGTTATTTTCTCAGGAGAGCGTTGGTTATACAAAAAAGTATCAGGGTGTGGGCCTGGGGCTAGCACTCACTAAGCGCTATTTGGACTTGAATGAAATCCCTATCGAAGTGGAAAGCAAAAAGGGTGTTGGCACCACATTTACCTTACAATTTAAAAAGATATTAAAACCTCAACTGGAAGTCGATTTTAAAGAAACACATGTTTCAGAGTCCATCTCAGCTGTAAAGAGAGGTTGCATTTTGATCGTGGAAGACGATCAAAAACCCCAAAACCTTTTCAAGTATTTCCTGAAAAGTCAATATGAATTATGTTATGCAATCTCCGTAGTCGGGGCGAAGCGGCAATTGAAAGAACATGATGTAGATCTGATTCTTCTTGATCTTTCTCTGGTCGGTAACGAAGATGGTTTGGATTTAGCACGATTCATGCGACAGTCAAAACAATGGAAGTCACTGCCAATTATTGCTGTGACAGCTCATGCTTTTACTTCAGATCGTGATAATGTTATTAACGCTGGTTGTAATGATTATATGGCGAAACCAATAATGAAAGATCAGTTACTAAAAAAAATTGAACATTATCTTGACTAATCCGGTTGACTATAGATATTACTCTTAACTCAAATGATAATTATGGAAAATTTAACCTTGAAATATGGTACGGTTTACTATAAACTACTAGCAAAAAGCTGATTTAGAACTATTTAGTTGGAGGGCTATTATTTTTTTAAACAGACTAACCCCGCCTGGTGTAATAATTCTTAGCATAATGATTCATTTATTATTCCGGCACCTCCAGCGTAATTATCGAATATAATTTTATTGGAAAACACGAATTAACATGAAACCGGGAGCAGATCGTGAAAGAAGAGCTTAATACAACTGAGCTGTTAAAACAGGAAATACTTGATTTACGCGAGCAAATCTTGGTATTAGAACAAAATGAAGAACAATGTCGCCTGGTGGTAGAATTTACCAGTGATTGGGAGTACTTGCTGACTCCAGACGATAGAATGATGTTTGTATCTCCTTCCTGTGAACGTATAACAGGTTATACACCTGTGCAATTCATGGAAAACCCGGAATTGCTGATGGATATTATTCATCCGGATGATAAGAATATTTGGGAAAGGCATACCCATGATGTAAAAGAAAATCCTGGATTGAAAGAAATCTGGTTTCGGTTTTTTCATAAGAATGGAGAAGTGCGCTGGATTGAACATATTTGCCAGCCAGTTAAAGATGATGCAGGAACCCTTTTTGGATATCGTGCCAGTAATCGTGATATTTCAAAACGAAAAGCGGCCGAACAGGAGACAAGATTGTCAAGAGAATACTCTCAAAATTTAATTGACAGTTCTTTGGACATGATCATAGCTGTGGATAATAAACGAAAGATAAGTGAATTTAACAAAGCTGCGGAAAAGACTTTTGGGTATAAGCAAAAGGAAGTTTTAGGAAGACATATTAATCTACTCTATGCCGACCCCAGAGAGGGTTTAAGAGTACATAAGAAGACCGTTCTGAATGGACGTCATGTTAAGGAAATACGCAACCGAAGAAAAAATGGTGAGACTTTCCCAACCCTGCTCTCAGCATCAGTTTTATTGGACACGGATGGTAATCAAATTGGGGTAATGGGAGTATCACGTGATATCACTGAGGATAAGCAGAAGGAAAACCAGATATTAAGACAAACAGCGTTATTTAAAGCAATTAATAAAGTATTTCAAGGGGCATTGATTTGTGAAACCGATGAAGAATTAGGCAAGACATGTCTCACAATAGTAGAAGGTCTTACTGACAGCAAATTCGGTTTTATTGATGAGATCAACGCCGAAGGTCTTATTGATGTCATTGCAATTAGCGATCCGGGCTGGGAAACATGTAAAATGGTGGCATCCGATGCTAAGAAGCTCATTAAGAACATGCCTGTCAGAGGTATTTATAAATCAACTCTCCAGGAAGGTAAATCTCAAATTGTGAATGGTGATGATATAAAGAATCATCCCGATCGAGTCGGTATACCAGAGGGTCATCCTGAGTTAACGTCCTTTTTATGCGTTCCCATGAAGCACAAAGGTAAAACCATAGGTATGATTGGCTTGGGCAATAAAAAAGGGGGATATGAGATAGCTGACCAGGAAATGGTTGAAAATCTTTCTGTTGCCATTGTAGAGGTGCTGAGATACAAGCGGACAGAGATGAGGATTAAACACCATATTAACCGCACGAGAGGAATCAACGAGGCTAGTCATATTCTCACACAAAGCCTGAATACAACATTGGTGATAGACAATTGCATTGATATTACTAAAGAGGTATTCGAAGCGAATGAAGTTACCTTATTCACACTGGAAAAAGAGAAAGAATATTTAAAACCTTTGGCGTCAAATGGGAAATACAAAGATGAGATAATGAATTTCAGATTGAAAGTTGGGGAAGGTTTAACCGGTAAAGTTGTTCAGGAAAATGAAGCCAGAATGGTAAACAGAATTGATTTAACTAATATCGGCAAGCTGGTTCCGGGTACGCCACTGGAGCCTGAATCTTTGATGTGTGCTCCTTTAAGGATTAAAAATGATGTCATTGGGGCTATAACATTAAGCAAATTAGGAGAGGATGAATTCCTGGAACACGATCTGGATTTTCTGGAAAATCTTGCTGATTTAAGTGCAATTGCCATTCAAAATGCGCAACTGTATGAAGAATCAAAAAAAGCAGAAAAATTAAAGACTCTTTTTCTGGCTAACATGTCCCATGAAATTCGAACACCGCTTAATTCCATCATCGGCTTTTCAGAATTACTTGAAGAACGGGTGAGTAACAAAATTGAGCCTGAAGAAAGGCGCTTTTTTGACGTAATCAGGAGTAGCAATAAGCGATTACTAAAAACCATTCATGGAGTCTTGGATATTTCACGGCTTGAATCTATGAGTTTTGACCTCAACCCTGAAGCTCTGAATCTGATTGAAGTGCTTGGTGGGATAACATCAAGTTATTATCCTCTGGCATCGGAGAATAATCTGGAAATCAAATTTTCATTTGAAGCAGAGAATCCCTTTATCAAGGCTGATAAATATTGTGTTCAACAAGCAATATCCAACCTGCTTGACAATGCTCTTAAATATACAGATAAAGGCATTGTATCAGTTTCCCTTCAAGAAAAAGAAAATCAACTAATACTGAAAATATCTGATACCGGAATTGGTATGTCAAAGGAATACCAGAAACACATATTTGAGTTATTTTCCCAGGAGAGCGTTGGTTATACAAAAAAGTATCAAGGTGTAGGGTTGGGTCTGGCACTCACCAAACGTTATTTGGATTTGAATGAAATCTCAATTAAAGTGGAAAGCAAGAAAGATGTCGGCACCACATTTACCCTTGTATTTACACAGATATTGAAGCCCAAACTGAAAGCCAAAAAGAAAGAAGTAACTGTTACGGAACTACCAGCAGTTAAAAAGAAAGGTCGTATTTTAATCGTAGAAGATGATCAGAATGCCCAGAACCTTTTCCGGTTTTTCCTGCAAAACCAGTACGAGTTGTATTATGCCATATCTGTCGTCGAGGCAAAGCGACAATTGAAAGAACATAATGTAGATTTGATTCTTCTTGATCTTTCTCTGGTCGGTAATGAAGATGGTTTAGATTTAGCACGCTTCATGCGACAGTCCAAGCAATGGAAGTCAATACCAATTATTGCTGTGACAGCTCATGCTTTTACTTCAGATCGCGATAATGTTATTAATGCTGGTTGTAATGATTATATGGCGAAACCAATAATGAAAGATCAGTTACTGGAAAAAATTAAACCTTATCTTGACTAATCCGGGATTCTTTGAAAAATATATTTTGCAATCGGTATCAATTAAATGAAGAATTTTCCAGATGACTTAGCAAAGTTTTTATTTATTGCCTGTGATATAAAGGTGAGACCATATTTTTGATGATACGACTTTTTTACATACATAATATTTGTAAAGCCAAGTTGTTATGTAAAGGCAATTTCATTGGAATAGAAATTCCAGTGGTATAATTTGATGTAGGTTGCAGGAGAAGAAATCATTTACCATGATTGATGATTGTCCTTACTGATTGCCAATAGAGCAGTCATAAACGGAGAAACACATATGCCAGACCATTATTTAAAGCAGGAGTTATATTCCTTACTGAAACAGGACGATACGATATTTGAGTTTTTGCAGGTAGGCTCATTGGATGGCGTGTGGTACTGGGATTTGGAGACACAAACCGATGAGTGGATGAGTCCCCGGTTCTGGGAACTCCTGGGGTTCGATCCGGACGAAAAGGAACATCACCCCGACGAATGGCAGCATCTCATATTTCCGGACGACTTGCAGGTTGCTCTCGATAACTTCCAAAAGCACTGTGCCGATGCGAATCATCCCTATGATCAGGTTGTGCGCTATCACCACAAAGACGGTTCGACCGTCTGGGTGCGCTGCCGTGGCGTAGCCATACGTGATAAAAATGGAAAGCCGATTAGAATGCTCGGAGCCCATACTGATTTAACAGCCCTGATGCTGGCGGAGGAGGAACTTAAGAAGGTTAATGAAAATCTACGCCACGCACTGGATGAAATAAAATTACTGCGGGGCATACTGCCTATTTGTGCAAATTGTAAAAAGATCAGAAATGATGATGGCTACTGGGAACAGGTTGAATCTTATATTACTGACCGGACGGGTGCCCAGTTTTCACATGGTATCTGTCCCAAATGCGCCAAAGAGCTCTACCCCGATTACGATTTGAGCAATGAAATATAGTCGAATTAAAATCATTAGTAATTGTCAGAAGAAAGATTAGTAATGACCGTTTTTTCAGCTGCACTGCTTTTACTGCTGGTAATGGATCCGTTTGGTAATATTCCATTTTATATCGCGGCGTTAAGGAATACCGATCAATCAAAACATAATCGGATCATTATCAGAGAACTGCTCATTGCTCTGTCCGTATTGGTGATATTCTTATTTGCAGGACAGCATATTCTCTGGGCATTACAAATATCAGAACCGGCATTAACGGCTGCCGGCGGGACTATATTATTCCTGATCGCAATAAAAATGATTTTCCCGAGACCTAAAGATACAACCGGGGAAGAAGTATCTGGTGAGCCGTTTATTGTTCCTTTGGCAATACCTTATGTTGCCGGTCCCTCGGCCATGGCTGCTGTCTTGCTGGTCATGAATCGTGAACCAGAACGTTGGCCTGAATGGCTGCTGGCATTATTTCTTGCCTGGTTGGTGTCAGGCATGATCATTATCGGCTCAAGCAAGCTGTCACGGTTTTTGGGAGAA
Source organism: uncultured bacterium (assembly GCA_964410945.1). Classification (GTDB taxonomy): domain Bacteria; phylum Fidelibacterota; class Marinisomatia; order Marinisomatales; family TCS56; genus CAYPJE01. The sequence continues at coordinate 5,752 of CAYPJE010000006.1, read as the reverse complement.
AAAGGCCTGATTGCGATTGAACGGTTAATGGGAATGCTGCTGATTGCAATCGCGATGCAGATGCTGATGACCGGATTTGCTCAATTCGTCAAAATAACTTCCTGATAAATCCAGATAGGGTATAATAGAATATTTAATTTGTCATACCTGTATCTGATAATTATATTAACACACTTGAGTTGTTGGAGTAAAAATAATAAATTCAACTTGGCAGGTAAAAGCAATATATCAAGAGTGTAAATATGGCAGTTATTACTGAAATCGATCACGATAATTTGATCAGGATTTCCAGGCTGGTGGGGAAGATTGATTATAAAGAATTAATTGCGAGTCTGAAGGAACTATACGGTGATCCCGGATTTGCCGAATTACCCTACTCCATCTGGGATCTCAATGAGGCAGACTTATCATCCATAACTGCCGACCAGGTTTCGAGCCTTGTTTCGTTTGTAAAGGATAATTGGGGAATTGAGGGTAATAAAAAATCAGCTTTTGTTGCTGGTCAGGATTTAGCTTTCGGATTGGCAAGGATGTATGAGCAGCCATTATCCCTGAATACTCCCAGCGCGGTTCAAATATTCCACACAATGGATGAAGCTATGGAGTGGTTGCTGGAATAGATTAATATTCTCAATCTTTGGCCCTGTTATCATTTCGATCTGTTAAAATTTTCCTGAATATCATTGGTTAACCTGGTCTTACTGTACCCTATTGATCAGTTATAAAATCATTTTATTGTTTATTTAATAGAGCTATTTTAGTCGTAGACAATGCGTAAATTATTGTAAATTTATTAATTGCAGGATTAAATATGGTGATTTCGCATGAATTATCGGTTCACAATAATCTACTGGTGTACGTTTGTGCCGGTCAGTTTAAGCTGGATGTCTTTCTAGACTATGTTGATAGAGTTATGATTGATCCGGACTGGAATCCAAAGATTGATGTAATTGCCGATTTATCCACGGCAATTGTCAAAACAGACTTTAACCTGATGATAAAATTTATTACCTATATTGAAAAGCTTTCATTTTCATTCCGTGGATGCAAATGGGCAGTAGTATATCCAAAGGATATTAACAACAAGATGCTTGTTTTATATAATAAGATCGGTGATCAGTTGAATTTGCAGGCAAAAACATTTGCCACCATGGATGATGCCCGCATGTGGATCAATGACAAGACATAAGTAAAAAGTATTTAGTATTTGGAGATAAGTGGTAATTCTCACGACATGATATTTTGGGTATCATAAACCGCACCGCATTATTTTTAATTGCATCTTTTCAGTTTCCTGGCGAACGTCAATTATGGGAATGGAGTATTGTATAAACAAAGACCGGAATCTGGTTGAGGTCTCATTAAGTGGGAATATTGATCTTCTGGAGTGGAAAGACTTTGAAGAAAAACTTGTCCGTGATACAAATTTTTCAAAAGGTATGAACTCCCTGATAAATTTGGGAAAAGCCAAGCTGAAATTTGATTTAAATTCAGTTGAAAAAGGAATTTCTTTTTTTAAAGGTATTCAGGATCGGCGAGGTTCGGGTCGCATTGTTCTGGTGGCTGGTAACGACCTGCATTTCGGATTGGGTCGAATGTTGGAGATGTTGAGCACAGATCTGATAATGGATTTTAAAGTATGCCACCACCGCGATGAAGCATTACAATGGCTGGAAAACAGCAGCATTGATTGAAACTCCTGGTTGGTTCCATCGTATCTATTTGAATAGATCTTTAAATAGTAAGGAGTCGTCATGTCACTGGAAATCCATTTCTTTAATCCTTGGGCCGTACTGGCCGGAATCGTAACCAATATGATCATCGGTGCCCTTTGGTACTCACCGGTCCTGTTTGGTAATTACTGGCTGAAATTGACTGGTCTTAAAATGGAGGATATCAATCAGAATGATGCTAATAAATCGATGATGCTGAGTATATTTCCAGCGGCCATTACGATAATCCTTTTGGCCATTGTACTGGGTGTGATCGATGCGGTAACATTATTAGATGCCATCATTGTTGGAAGCCTTTTGTCAGTGGGATTTATTGGTATGAGTACCCTCAATCTGGTTCTTTTTGAAAATCGGTCAATGAAGCTGGCAATCCTGAATACCGGTTATTCATTCACAGCCTTCAATATTGCTGCTGTTGTACTGGTACTATGGAAATAGTTATAGTACATCAACCAATTTAATTTTCTATCAGTTCAAAAATACCCCGGTTACATATTTCTTTATTCCAGTAATTTCCGGACTGTTTCTAGTAGCTAAAACCTTGGATTAAATTATGATCGACACTCGCCGGGAAGTATTACGTGTTTGGGGAAAGCTGGAAATATCCTCCTTCAGAACACTCTATAAAATTGCTTTTTGCATCATATTTGCGACTGTAGTTGCTTTGGTACCCAATTGGAATGGATTAACACCGGCCGGAGCCTGGTCATTTTTTATTCTGCTATTGGCCGCCGGCCTTTGGGTCACTGAGGCCGTACCATCTTTCTCAGTGGCTATACTGATAATAATGTTGCAAATCCTGATTTTGGGGAAACCAGGCGGTGTTTTCGCTGAGACTTCCAAGGATTGGGAGATGTTTGTCCAGCCCTGGAGTAGTCCGTTGATGTGGTTGTTCTTTGGTGGCTTCGTCCTGGCGGAAGCAGCCCATGTAACCGGTCTTGACCGTCTGTTTTCCCGTTATGTTCTAAACTGGTTTGGTACTCGTCCCGGATCGGTTCTATTCGGTGCCATGGCGGTTACATTTACTTTTTCCATGTTTATGTCCAACACAGCTACTACAGCCATGATGATGGCTGTAATTATGCCGATTGTTAATTCGATACCCAAAACCGATCCTTTCCGCAAGGCCATCCTGATTGGTATACCCTTCGCCGCCAACGTAGGTGGAATGGGTACAATTATCGGCAGTCCGCCCAATGCCATCGCCGCCGGCTCCCTGTCAACTGCCACTACCATTGATTTTCTACGCTGGATGACAGCCGGCCTGCCCACGGCAATCATTCTGTTTTTTGTGATCTGGTTATATTTGCGGTTTTCATACCCGGCCCGAATTGATACGGTGAATATTACCGGTTTGCAGTGGCAGACACGAACCGGGGCCCAGCTGCCGATGTGGAAACGGATCCTGGTGATGCCCGTATTCGTGATGACCGTCATTCTGTGGATGACCGGTCCTTTGCATCATATCCCAACCTCGGTGGTATCCTTTTTCCCGATCACTATTTTTGCCGTGACCGGGATAATGACGGCCAAGCATATCCGCAACCTGAGCTGGGATGTGCTCCTGCTACTGGCTGGTGGTCTGTCACTGGGGGTAGCCGTGCGTGAAACCGGTCTGGCAGAATGGTTCGTGGGATTATTGCCTGTGTCATCATTCAGCCCGATCCTGATTGCATTTGTTCTGGCCTATGTTGCTTCGGCCCTGTCCAATTTCATGAGCAATACCGCCGCCGCCAATATTCTCGTTCCGATCGGAATGGCCATCGGCATGGGTGCGGAGGCTGTCATTGTTGTTCCGATCGCGCTGGGTGCTTCTTCGGCCATGTGCCTGCCGATTTCGACTCCACCGAACGCGATTGCCTATGCGACCGGTCAGCTCAAGACAAATGAGTTCATCCGTGGCGGGCTGGTAATGGGGATTCTGGCACCATTGATTTCCGTGGTCTGGTGTTATTTCCTGTTTAACTAATTTTCTCAGCAACCGGTAACAAACCAATGATGAAACCTTTTTAGTTATTGAATTAAATACCCAAATTCCACTTGGTTAATTGGGTATTTTAAAATTGAAAGCAGGTCTATGATGAAAACAATACGCATTATTATGCCACTGGTTATTTTATTTTTAATTACGAATTCAGTAATGGCCAAGCCAAAGACACTGGTGCGTTCTGAAATCCCGGAAAAATATAAATGGGACTTGACTGAAATCTATGCTGATTGGGAAAACTGGGAGGCCGAGTTTGGTGAACTGGAAGCGAAGATGGATGAATTCGCCGCCTTGCAGGGAACACTTAATCAGGGACCCGAAAACTTATTGAAAGCCTATCAGTTGAGTGATGAATTGGGCATTCTGGCCGATCGTGTTTATAGTTATGCCAGTATGACCAGAGATACCGATACGCGCGATAATGATGTGTCGGCGAATCTGCAACGGGTCCAGATAATGTTTTCAAAATTCGGAACGGCCACGGCCTGGTTTGATCCTGAACTGCTGACTATTCCATGGGATACGATGGAAGCTTGGCTAAATACCGAACCAGGATTAAAACCGTATCAGTTTGGGATCGAAAACCTTTATCGCCAGCAGGCTCATGTCCTGGATGCGGAAGGGGAGCAGCTGCTTTCTTATTTTTCCAGTTTCGCCCGTACTCCACGATCGATTCATTCCGAGTTGTCTACTTCTGATATCGATTTCCCCGATGTCACCCTGAGTGATGGCGAGACGATTACAGTTACACCCGGCCAGTATGGTTTGGTGCTGGCTACCAACCGCAATCAGGAAGACCGTAAAACCGTATTCGAAGCGCGGAATGGTTTATACAATGAAACTATCAATACTTATGCCGCTACCTATAATGGGATCTGTCAGCGGGATTGGGCCTATGCCCAGGCCAGGAAATACAGCTCGACCCTGGAAGCCAGCCTGGAAGATGATAATGTTCCGGTTTCCGTATATGAGAATCTGGTCAAAATGGTCGGAGAGGGTACGGAGCCACTGAAGCGTTATCACAGTCTGCGGAAAAAAGCCCTGGAATTGGAAGAATACCACCTGTACGATTCCTCACTTCCGGTTGTTGATGTAAATAATACTTATGAATATGATAGTGTCGCCGATATGGTTGTCGAATCAGTGGCACCCCTGGGCAAAGAATACCAGGAGAAATTACGCCAGGCCTTTTCCGGTGGCTGGGTCGATGTTTATGAAAATGAAGGCAAACGTGGCGGTGCTTACTCCGGAGGTGTTTACGGCGTTCATCCCTACATGCTGTTGAATTACAGCGATACAATGGATGATGTCTTCACGCTGGCCCACGAGATGGGGCATACGATTCACACCATGTTTGCGTTTGAAAACCAGCCTTATGCAACGACAAACTATACTTTATTCGTGGCTGAAGTATCCTCCACAATGGCTGAGGCGTTACTGCTGGATCACTGGCTTGAATCGGTTGATGATCCCAAGGAGCGGATTGCCCTGCTGGCCCATGCCATCGATAATATTGCCGGTACGTTTTATACCCAGGTGATGTTTGCCGATTTTGAATTACAGGCCCACCGGCTGGTGGAAGAGGGGCAACCGATCACCGCCGATGTACTCAACGGGATTTATGCCGACCTGCTGGAGCAGTACTACGGTGACGATGTCTACCATGATGAACTTTACGATATTACCTGGGCACGGATTCCCCATTTCTATTTTTATCCCTACTATGTTTATCAGTATGCTACCTGTTTTGCCAGTTCGGCCAAACTGTTTAAGGATATAACAACCGGTAAGAAAAAGGATCGCAAAAAGGCGATTGATAAATATCTTGGCTTGCTGAAAGCGGGTGGAAATGACTACCCGATGGAGCAGTTGAAAAAGGCTGGCGTTGATTTATCGCAGTCTGATACCTTCCAGGCGGTGATCGACCGGATGGAGGAACTGGTCACGAACCTTGAAAAGGAATTAGCCCGGTTATAGTGTCACGTCCTGAAGAAAGTTGACTAAAAAAAGGAGGTCAACATGACAGGACAGA
>CAYPJE010000005.1:0-126773 GCA_964410945.1 uncultured bacterium | reverse complement strand
GCCCACCAGGCTGGACTGGCAGGATGAGTTTATGGCCTTTTCAGTCAGTGAATCGCAACTGGACGAGGTGGAGCAGTTCATCAAAGACCAGGTAGTCTACCACCACCTGCGCACCACCGGGGATGAGGTGGGGCTGTTTATGGATAAGTTTGGGTTAGAAAACCGTTAAAACGGTTCGCGTTTGATAGTGGTCATTTAACCCACGACTGAAGTCGTGGGCTAATTAAGAATGAATATGGATTATCTGGAAAATCTGATTATTGAAAACAGCCCACGGTTTTAACCGTGGGACTACGGTCAACACAAACCAACCACGGAACCGTTTCAACGGTTTGAGCGGGGCACAACGGTTTCCCTGCGCATTATCCCTGATTATCCAATAAATTCGGGCCTGTGTTTTTTTGATAATAAATCAAGATAGATGTCATACTGAGCCTGTCGAAGTATGATATCAAAGTATTATAGCTAAACTCACCCTTCGACGGGCTCAGGGTGACAGTTATTAAATAGGGAAAATATGTTCAAACGAACCCATACCTGCGGTGAATTACGAAAAGAGAATTTGGAAACCAGCGTTCGGCTTAACGGCTGGGTGAATTCGGTCCGCCTCCACGGCCAGGTGGTCTTTGTGGACCTCCGCGACCGCTACGGCAAGACCCAACTGGTATTCAATACAGATGATTATGCCGGTGATTTCGACCAGATCAAGAAACTGTCCATGGAGGATGTTGTCAGTATCAAAGGTATTGTAGGCGCTCGTGCCGAGGAGGCTGTCAATCCTGAAATGCCTACCGGTGAGATTGAAGTTCTGGTGAGTGAATCTATCATGCTCAACGAGACCGCACCCCTGCCGTTCGTCATTTCCGACCGGGAAAGCGCCCTCGAAGACCTGCGCTTGAAATACCGCTATCTGGAGCTGCGGACCGAGGAAATGCAGAACTATATGCAAACCCGCAGCAGGACATATCAGGTCGTGCGAACTCACCTGTCTGATCAGAATTTTATTGAAGTGGAAACACCGGTCCTGATGAAATCCACCCCGGAAGGGGCCCGCGATTATCTGGTACCCAGCCGGATTCACAAGGGGAAGTTCTACGCCTTGCCACAGTCACCCCAGACCTTCAAACAGTTGCTGATGATTTCCGGTTTCGACCGTTATTTCCAGATCGTCAAATGTTTCCGCGATGAGGACCTGCGGGCTGACCGCCAGCCGGAATTCACCCAGATCGACATGGAAATGTCATTTATCGATGAAACCGATATCCAGGCAACTTGTGAAAGCCTGACGAGGGACATATTCAAGCAGGTAATCGATGTGGACCTGCCACAGAAATTTCCGATAATGACCTATGCGGAAGCCATGGATAAATATGGTTCCGACCGGCCGGATTTGCGTTTTGATATGCAATTACAGGACTGTAAGCAATTCACTGACCGTTCGGAGTTCAATGCCTTCAAATCAGCCGACTGTGTGAAAGGAATTGTATTACCAATAGCTGAAGGTTATTCCCGCAAAGTTATCGATGGCCTGACTGACTTTGTTAAAAAGTACGGTGCCAAAGGACTGGCCTGGATGAAAAGGACTGATGGTGTGTTGAGTGGAGGTATTTCAAAATTCTTTGGAGCAGACCTCCAGCAGGAGATGATCAGCGCTCTGGGTATGGTTGATGACTCGATTGTATTCCTGATTGGTGATAAGGAAAATATTGCCCTGCCGGCCCTGGGTGCATTACGTGTTGAGCTGGCCAAACGTGAAAATCTGCTGGATGATAGTATATTCAAGCCCCTGTGGGTGGTGGATTTTCCAATGTTTGAATGGGATGCGGAGTCCCAACGCCACATCGCTATGCATCATCCCTTCACGGCTCCCAAAAATGAGCAACAATTATTCAAGAGACATATGACTTTTAAGGCGAATACTGATGATTATGATCCAAAGAATCATTCCGATTTATTGTCCCGGGGTTACGATCTGGTAGTCAACGGGCATGAGATCGCCGGCGGATCGATTCGTATCCACGATACCAAAGTCCAGCAGGCAGTATTTGATTTACTGAAGATCAGCCGGGAAGAAGCCCAGGCCAAATTTGGTTTCCTGCTGGAAGCCCTGACCTACGGTGCACCACCCCATGGAGGTATTGCCTTTGGATTTGACCGCCTGGTAATGCTGCTGGCAGGAACTTCCCAGATCCGTGATGTGATCGCATTTCCGAAGACGACTTCGGCCATGTCGCTGATGGATGAGACACCGAATGTGGTTTCGGATGAGCAGCTGACTGAGCTGGGAATACAGTTAATTAAAAAATAATTGGGATACCAACTATATTAATGATAGTTGTATCAAGCCGGCTTTTCAATCAACCGGCCGGTGATATATTTATGTAAAATACTTGAGATCAGCGTTTGATAAGGCAAACCTTCATTTAGTGCCTTCTTTTGCAGGTTAACCAGATCCCTCTCGGAGATTCGGATATTTACACGCTTATCTTTGCGGAAAGTGGCTGCTGCGTACTCTGTATAACGATCGATCTCATTAGCTTTGTCGGCAATACTGTTCCACTCATCATTTTCGACTGAGGTTAATATCTCCTGTTCAGTATATTCTGTTTTAACCATTATTATCACCTAAATATTTCCGTGTCATTTTGCGACTTGGTATTACTGTCTTTAAAAAAATTGTTTTCTCAGTTTCAATGAATGGAACCAGATGTGCGTAGTTTTTTACATTGACTACAAAAATTTTTTGTTCCGGATATTTTTCTTTATTGGGATGTTCTAAAATATCTAGAAGGTCACCGCGCATTATCTTGAATACAATTTCTTCAAATGAAATTTTTCTTTTTTCAATAAGCCATTCATTTTTAGCTGTGTCCCAATTGAAGTATTTCACATGTTAATTATACAACAATGTGTGCATATTGGCAACAATATATATAGTTTGCCAGAAGAGTAAAACTTAAACAGAAGACAGGAATTATGGTTAGCCGTATTTCTCCCGCTTTCGGGCGGCCCCCCGCTTGTTGGCATCCAGTTCCATCTTGCGCAGGCGGATGCTGGTAGGAGTGACCTCAACCAGTTCATCGTGACCAATGAATTCAATCGATTGGTCCAGTGACAGCAGACGTGGTGGTCGTAGTACAACAGTGGCATCGGATGAGGCGGCCCGCATGTTGGTCAGTTTCTTCTCCCGGGTGATATTAACGTTCAGATCCTCCGGGCGATTACGTTCGCCGATGATCTGTCCGGCATATACCTCGGCTCCCACCTCGATCTGCAGAATACCACGGTCCACCATTCCCAGACAGGCATAGGTGGTAACGCGGCCGGGCCGGTCGGACACGATCGCACCGGCAGTCCGTTGGGGAATCGGTCCGAACCAGGGAGCATGACCATCGAATAGCTTGTTCATTATCCCGGCCCCATTGGTATCGGTGAGGAACTGGCTGCGAAAGCCGATCAGTCCCCGGGAGGGAATAGAGAATTCCATTGTTACCCGCCCGTGGCCGTGGTTAGCCATGTTGGTCATCCGGCCCTTGCGCGCCGATAATTTTTCGGTGATAATTCCGACCTTATCTTCCGGGATATCCAGGAAGACCTTTTCCATCGGTTCCAGGGTCTTGCCCTTTTCCTCAATGGTGATCACCTGGAGTTTGGAGATCATGAATTCATAGCCCTCCCGGCGCATGGTCTCGATCAGGACGGCCATCTGCAGTTCTCCCCGACCGCAGACTTCAAAGGCATCGGTGCGGTTGGTGTTTTTCACTTCCAGTGATACATTACCCAGCACTTCCCGCTGCAGACGCTCGCTCAGGTGGCGGGAGGTGAGATACTTGCCTTCCTTGCCGGCGAACGGACTGTTGTTGACATAAAAGATCATTGAAACGGTTGGTTTATCAATTTGAATCCTCGGCAGCGGCGCGGAATTCTCGTCGGCCGAGATTGTATCACCGATAGTGACATTCTCAACCCCGGCCACGGCAATGATGTCGCCGGCTTCCAGTTGATCCACCTTTAGCCGCTGCAACCCGGAGAAAGTGTAGAGGGCCGAAAACTTGATCCCATTGGTGATTCCCGTGGCACCGCACAGGCTGTAGGTTTTATTCATTTCCAGGGTGCCGTTGTTCAGCCGGCCGATGGCCACTTGACCCACGTAGGAATCATAAGCCAGGTTGGTAACCAGGAACTGGGGAACATGATTATCATCCGCCACCGGACCGGGAATGCGTTCAAGAATTGTCTCGAACAAGGGACGCAGATTTTTGGAATTATCACCCATTTCAAGATGGGCGACACCGGTCTTGGCGTTGGTGTACAGGATCGGGAACTCGATCTGTTCCTCGGTGGCGTCCAGGTCGATGAAGAGATCGTAGACTTCGTTTACAACTTCTTCTATCCGGGCATCGCTGCGGTCGATCTTATTGATCACCAGGATAATCGGCAGGTTCTTGGCCAGGGCTTTTTTAACCACAAAACGGGTCTGGGGCAGGGGACCTTCGCTGGAATCTACCAGTAGAAGGGCGCCGTCCACCAGATTGAGACCCCGCTCGACTTCACCGCCGAAATCGGCGTGGCCGGGCGTATCCATGATATTGATTTTCACGTCATTATAGAATATCGAGGTGTTCTTGGCCGTGATTGTGATACCGCGCTCCCGTTCCAGGTCCATGGAATCCATGACCCGGTCGGCCACCTCCTGGTGGGCGTGGAAAGTGCCGCTCTGTTTGAGCATGCCGTCCAAAAGGGTGGTCTTGCCGTGGTCAACATGAGCGATGATGGCGATGTTTCTGAAATTTTTCTTACGCATAATTGTCCTGTGAAATTTTTCGATTACAACTGAAAGCGCGAAATGTAGATATTACTTTCGAATTTATTGCAATAAGTTACCACCAATAGTCCTGTTTATGCAAAAATAGTATTACTATTATGTTCATTATGAATAACCGCTCTTTAATAATTCCTTTGAAGGTAAAGATATCTGTGTGTAGATTGAAGAATATAATAGGAGGGAAATATGTCAAAGAATATATCGCGGCGTGATTTTTTTATCCAATCAGCAGGGTTAATTAGTTTTACTGCGATACTGGGTACTCTAGTATCGTGTGGTATTTCTGATGGGGAAAAGAGCGCTAATCCGCTAGCAAGTCAAGATGTCGGAAAATTGATGAGTGACATTAGTCAAATTGACAAATATGTTTCTGAGTATAAAACAATTGAGTTAAATCAGTCATTGTTTATTAATGATAAAATTTGTTATAAAGTACCGGCATCCACTGCCGTGGCTATAATAGATGGATTTGATTATGCATTGGTAATCCGATGGAAAAATATAGATGGTCAATACATTTGTGAACCAGTTAAAATACAAATAGAGGATGTTGATAATGATTATATTGTAATATCATGTGTAACGGATATTCAATTAAATATTGGCGATAAACTTCTGCTAGATTCAAAAAAACAGACGAAGATGATATCCAGTGAATTTGGTATTGATAAAGCCAGATTGTTTTTTAATCGTTCACGCGAATTGAATTAGGTCTGTTTATGACTGATTTTCAACCACTTTCACTAGATAAGACTTTAGCCGATCATTATTATATCGATAATGAAAAATGTAACGGCCAGGGATGCTGTGAACCCCAGTGCCCTGTGGAAGCTATTTTCAATGGTTTTGATGACGCCTATTTTATTGATTATGATGAGTGTATTCAATGTGGGTATTGTGCTGCCATATGTCCAGAAGAAGCTGTTAGTCATATTTCATATTAGTTATTTTGAGCGTTTTATATAGAAGGATGGCAAGTCGGTATTGTTGTTATAAAAAAATATATTTACTATTATTTGCATAGCAAATAGCTAATCATCAATTCTTACATTCGCCGCCAGGCCGCCGGCTGCTGTTTCCCGGTACAGACTGGGCAGGTCGTGGCCGGTCTCGGCCATGGTTTTGACGACCTTGTCAAAACTGACGCGGTGCTGGCCGTCTGATAGCATGGAGTAGGTATTGGCGTCCAGGGCCCGGGATGCGGCAAAGGCGTTGCGTTCGATGCAGGGTACCTGAACCAGCCCCGCCACCGGATCGCAGGTCAGTCCCAGGTGATGTTCCAGACCCATCTCGGCGGCATACTCGATCTGGGCCGGCGTTCCACCCATTAATTGGATCGTTGCTGCTGCTGCCATTGAGCAGGCCGTTCCGATTTCCCCCTGGCAGCCTACCTCCGCCCCGGAGATCGAGGCGTTGGTCTTTACCAGATTGCCGATAAGTCCGGCCGTGGCCAGGGCATGCAAAATTTTCTGTTCGGGAAATTTTTTATCGATCTGCAGAAAACGCAGCACGGCTGGTAAAACTCCGGCGGAACCGCAGGTGGGGGCAGTGACGATCAAACCACCGGCGGCATTCTGTTCCGCCACTGACAGGGCATAGGCAAATACCTGACAGCGCCGCCGCAGGGCACCACGGTAATTATCGGCTTTGATATGGTAGGCGCCGGCTTTCCGTTGCAGGCGCAGGCCGCCCGGCAGGATACCCTCCGCATCCAGTCCGGCACGGATTGATTTTTTCATCACCTTCCACACTTCACGCAGGTAAACCCAGATTTCCGATCCTTCCCGTTCTTCCACATATTCCCAGATGGACCGACCGGTTTTTTTACACCAGTCCAGGATTGCGGTCATTGTAGTCAGATCATATACTGTTGAGGACTCAATTGCCGAATCATTGTCCAATAAATCACCACCACCAATGCTGTACACGGTCCACTGATCCACCACCGATCCATCGGTACCGTAGGCTATCATTTTCATTCCGTTGGGATGGACCGGCAAAACAGTATCGGACTGCCAGTTGATCTTTACCGGGAATGGATCAAAGCCCCACTCCAGGGCTTTATCGGTCAGATGTCCTTTACCGGTTGCAGCCAGACTACCAAAAAGGGTTACTTCAAAGCGGGCTAAATGGGGGTGGCGGTTCTTAAAAATGTTGGCCGCCCGATGAGGTCCCATCGTGTGGCTGCTGGAGGGTCCATGGCCGATTTTATAGATTTGTTTGATCGAATCCATGGTTGAAATTACTCGCCGATATCCTCATTCCATAATTCAGGATTTGCAGCGATGAATTCAGTCATCAGGTTAATGCAGTCGGAATTTTGCAGTACTTTCACATCAACACCACGGGAGCCCAGCAATTTTTCCTCACCCAAAAAAGTTTTATTTTCACCGATTATTACTATAGGAATACCATACAGTAAAATCGCACCTGAGCACATGGAACAGGGTGAGAGGGTAGTGTACAGAATAGATTTACGGTAAACAGCCGCCGGCTGGCGGCCGGCATTTTCCAGCGCATCCATTTCACCATGCAGAATGGAACTGCCATTCTGAATACGTCGGTTGTGCCCGCGGCCGATTATTTTTCCGTTGTGTACCAGTACCGATCCAATTGGAATTCCGCCTTCATCCAGACCCAGTCGGGCTTCGGCAATAGCTGCGGACATGAATTCATCTATCGTGTCTATTTTAATCATTCAATTCCTCTGATTTGACGACCTTCAGTTCAGTGTCGATTTCCAGTTCAACCCCGCTGGCTACCATGGTGAAAAGCTGCATAAAATTGGTCCTGCCAGCCTCCGCTTCCTGGTAATCAAAAGTGGACCATTTTGGCACATGTTTTAAGGGGATATTCATCCCTACCGAGGCGATCAGCCTGGTATTGTCGATAAAACCAAAGCCATTCTCACGGGTGGCATCCATTGGAATCCAACCATAGGGGGGCAGATAGATTTCCGACCAGACATGGTATCCGGTATTACCGGGGATGAAATTAAAACCGGATTGCTGCCGGGCGGGGATACCGGCGATCCGGCACAGGGTGATGAACAGAGCCGAATATTGACCACAGTCACCAGTACCTGATTCGAAGGCCGGAATGGCGCCGCGAGCTTCCGGCGGGTAGACATAGGTCATATGATTTTGCACCCAATTAAAAATCAGCCTGGATTGAAGAAAGGGATTTGTTTCGGATCCGATCAGCCTCGCGATTTCGGCTTTCATTTCCGGGGTCTGTTCCAGGGAACGCTCAGGCTTGGTATAGAATGATAGGATTTCAGTAGGCACGCTGTCCCATTTAGTTGCCACTAGATGGGGATCGATTCGGGGAGCAAAATCGTAACTTGAATATTGAACTAATCGTCGGATCCTGATTTCGGAACCCACACTCAACCGGTCACTGAAATCCCAGAATAGAATCCGATTGTGATTCTCCGGTTCGCTAAATATTTCGGTTGGTTTCGGTGTGCAATCCTGATTCTCCACCATTAGTTGATTAGACTGATTCTGGATATCCGCGCTCCAGATCAGTAATTGCGGAGCCTGATCGGAAGGTATGCCATGAGCCAGGTTCCAGGCCGCCAGTTCCTTGCCGTCAAATTTCTCGTGAACGACAATGTTAATCAGCAGCTCGCCCTTCACCTGCCGGGGATTGAATAGGTGTGGACTGGCAGTCTGGTGCACAAATTGTCGATCGGTGGTACAGTCGAATAAAAGGTAAACAAGTACTGGCAGCAGTTTCAGGATTGGTTTTGGCAGCATAGGATCATTTCCGGTTTTATCGAAAATTAAGCAAGGGACCGGATTAATGTCTGTCTGAATTAAAAAAAACTGCGCCAGCACTATCAGCAAGTACCGGCGCAGCTACCTCAAGGAAATTTTAGTTGCTGTTATTCCTGTTTTTGGCTTTCATCTATCGCTGCTGGAGGAGCAAACGAAATATCAATAATTGAATTAGCCGGAATTTCATGAATCTTGCCGCCGTATTCGAATTTAACCGTATCCTGATTTCCCCCAATGTAATAACCGATTAATACACTACCGTCAATCAGACTGATTTTATCTTTGGTAACATTGTCATCAGCCAATTTGGTCTCCTCCGGAGATTCCACCACAACATAGACCTTTTCTTCAGGGATATACCGGTAGTAGGTGCCATAGTAATAATAATAGGGGATCGGGCCGATATGGATTGTGGCATACCCGATCGGCAATACTTTGATTCTGGCTCCTAATGGGGCGCGTGTCACCACAAAACCACTACTATGGGCACGATAAAAAATTCCATTATGGTAATAATGGGGATGATTGTTGATCGAAATACGCACATGGCCGGCTGGTAGATGATTAATCCGTACTGATGGCCGCTGGTGAACACGATGTCCACGACCGCGTTGAGCAGATAGTGCATTCGTAGATAGCAGAAAAAATATACATGCAATCAATAGATATATTTTGGGAGTGTGAATATTTCTCATTTTTTTCTCCGGTTTGAAAATTGTTATTAATCCGCGGGTATTTATTCGATTCATTGAATTTGACAAAGTTAAATGAAAAATATTCCCAAGGTGATTGGATGTCGATAATAATTGATGGATGTGGCAAGGAATATCGGGATTGAATTAAGTTGAATACCAAAAAAATAACCGATATGTCAAATCATCTGATAATTCTTTCGGCTTTACTTTGCGAGGCCCGACCGGTAATAGAGAGATACCGATTAAAAAAGGACTTCGATTATAAAAAATTTGATGTTTTCAGGAACGAGAACATATTCCTGATTATAAGCGGCATCGGTCGCTTGAAAGCCGCGGTGGCTGCAACCTATATTCTGAATAGGGTTAATTCGCACAGCAGTATCCTCATGCTTAACCTGGGAATTGCCGGCAGTACCCATATTGAGCATGGAATCGGACATTCCTTTTTAGTGAATAAAATTATCGATACCAACACCGACCGCGCCTATTATCCTGATATTCTGTACAAACATAAATTGCCTGAGATTCAGATAGCTACTTTCGATAAGATTGTGACTGATCGTGAGACTACCGGTGATTATTCCGGTCTGGTTGATATGGAAGCAGCCGGATTTGCAGCGGCGGCGTTGACCTTTCTGGGCCCCCACCAGATTGCTCTGATGAAAATTGTTTCCGATCACCTGGAAGTGGATCACCTGACAGCAGAATCCGTATCGGAATTAGTCAAATCCGAATTACCGGCAATTACCGGGCTGATTGACAGTTTACAGAATCTGGATCTGAAATCCCGTGAAATGGGAATCAGGCCTGAGCAGGCGGTGATTGAT
Source organism: uncultured bacterium (assembly GCA_964410945.1). Classification (GTDB taxonomy): domain Bacteria; phylum Fidelibacterota; class Marinisomatia; order Marinisomatales; family TCS56; genus CAYPJE01. The sequence goes on along the minus strand of CAYPJE010000005.1, from coordinate 116,644 downwards.
GCGCTGGTGGATGGTTTGCACTTAACATCCGCCCAAGAGAAAATCCTGATCGATGACTTGTTTGGTTGCCATCTGAAGTATGGGGAAATACCATCCGGGTGGGAAAAGTTTTTAGGTCAGCCGCCTGAAACTAAAGCCGACCGCAACCGGCGGTTTGCCGAGTTGCGGAAATTCCTGCATGGCGAATAATTTTACACATGTTTACCTGGAACAGGATGCGGCAGATTACCGGTTAACGCACGAAATCCTTCGAAATTTTTCTGATTCCACAGTCGTTGATATTGGTAAATACCATGAAATATTCAATCGTCCTAACCAGGCATTTAGAATTCAAAAGGATTCGTTGAACCTTATTCTGGCAGTCAAGAAAGATCATTTTGTTTATCCCGGGTCGACCGAATGTCAGGATTCGATTGACCCTAATTTTCATTATTCGACCCCGGTGATTAACTGTATCTATGATTGCGGATATTGTTATTTGCAGGGGAAGTATAATTCTGCCAATCTATTGGTGTTTGTCAATGAAGAGGATTTCTTTTCCGCGGTTGAGGAATCGGTTTCCAGGCGACCGGTTAAGGATAAACCACTTCAACTGGCAATTTCCTACGATGCTGATTTACTTGCAATGGACCGACGAATACCGGTGTCGTTGAACTGGATTGACTTTGCACGTCGTTCGCAAAACCTGTTGATTGAAATTCGTACCAAGTCGGCCTGGAGTCAGGCCCGGGGAATTGAGCCGTCAAATAATGTTCTCCTGTCCTGGAGTCTGTCACCGGATGAAATAATTAGCACTTATGAAAGTAAAACACCAGGCCTGGACAAGCGCCTGGCGGCTGCTAAAGGGGCTATTGCTGCTGGTTGGCAGGTACGGATTTGTGTAGACCCGGTACTTTTAGCCGGTGACTGGGAATTACACTATAAACAATTGTTCTATAAAATAATTGATGAGCTTCCCGGCACGGCCATTTATGATTTTCAACTGGGTTTCTTTCGGATGAATAAAACCTATTATAAGCAGGCCAGGAAACTCAATCCCGCTAATAAGTTATATTTGAACTGGATTGAATCGGGACACCAGACATTTCCTTATCGCCAGCAGGAGAAGGCTGTATTTACTGAACTTGCCAGAAGTATTATTCACCCCTGGCTGGCTGAAGATAAACTGGAAATCTGGGTCTGACAGTCCCAGATTTTCGACTATTCTTCGTCTTCTTCCGGTTCTTCTTTTTCGGCTTTTTTCTTGCCGGCCAGATTTGTTACCGCATCTACCACTCTGGGAGCCAGATCCAGGATTTTGCTGCCAACGCCTTCGTTCTCGCCGATGGTCATCAATTTGGCCCCATCTTTTCCAACAATGACGAAAGCCACTGGTTCAATGGACCAGCCTCCTCCGATACCTTCGCCGCTGCCGCTACCCTTATCTTTGGAATCAGCCTGACCTGATCCACCACCGGAAGCGAAACCGAAACTGACCCTGGAAACCGGCAGGACCGTATAATCATTGGCAGAAACCGGGTCACCAACAACTGTTTTGGTGGCCATCAATTCCTGTAATTCATGGAGTGTGTTTTTTACAAGTGTGTCAATACCCATTGCATTCATCCTACTTATTTGTTGCGAATGTACACCCAACCGGCGGTTATTGCCAATACACCGGGATTGAGACTTAAGATTAATTCTCCCTCCAAATCGATCAAGTATTGCGGTTTGAAGGAAGTTGATATTTTAATGGCCGACCCATGATTGGGCAACCAGGGTTTGATGGTACTGAGAATTCCGTGGACCAGACCTGTATTCATTGTGTTCCTGAATCCGACCGTACCTTCCACTTCCGCCCTTTGCCAGTGAATCCGCCTGAATATGGCCGGCACCAGTTTTTTTGTCAGACGTATCCAATTGACCTTTTTCTTTGGCTTCTCTTTCTCAGTAATCTTTTGTGTTTTCGGCTTGGTCTTTTTTGGCTTGGGGGATTTTTCTTTCATTGACCAGGTAAACCAGGGTTTTTTATAGGGGCCAATTCCTATGCTGACCGGAGAACCGAAAACCACCTGCAGACCGGTGTGACTCGTTCCGATGACAGCAGCGCCTGAGTAATCATTTTGAGACTCACTAGAGAGGATACTACCGCAAACCCCAAACCGCCAGGGCAGAAAGAGCACAACCAGCAGGAGGCCAATCAGGATCAGCAGTATATATACTACGGCCATCATGGGCCGAATTTAGATCATCTGCAAAGACCGGAAAATAAACTTTATTCAAACAACAGGTTTTCCTGATCGAGCAGGCGCCGGGCATATTCCTGTTCAAACATGTTTTCGGGCATGGCATCGGGAAGTACGGTCGGATCGGCTTCCAGCACGGTATTAAGGTCCTTCTGAAATAATTCCCGATTACCTGTCTTGGTGGAATAGAATTCAGCCCGCAGGGTATAAGAGCCCAGGAATTCTGGGTGCTTGTCAATTGCCAACTGGAAATATTCATTGGCCCGTGATAATTCTATCCCGGGAATCCGGGCCGAAAGAGCGCCGAAAAACCGGTAGGCGGCACCGTAGAAATAATTTGGATTAAGAGCCAGGATCCGGTACAGGCCGGTCTCCACCACTTCCTGGTAATTGAGTCGTTCGATTGCTGGTTTATAGGCCATCAAACGCCCCAGGTTGGCGGCCCACCAGTAGATGGAAGGGACCAACTCCGGCGGTGCTTCACTGAGAGCGGCTAATTTTCGGGAAACGCTGTCCCCGGAAGCATTTTCATAACTGGCCGCGAAATGCTCATTCAGTAACAAGGCTTGTTCCCCGGCCATGACACCCTCGGCAAACAGGCTGTCTTTCACCATCGGATCGGTTTCAATATAATGACCCAGAAAATAACAGGCCCGGCTGTAGTTCAGCATCAGTTTCTGGTTTTCGATATCTATTGTGGCGGCCCGTTTATAGAATAAATAGGCATTGCGGGCGCTGACTGCTTCGTGTCTGGTTTCCCAGTATTTATTTCCCTGCTGCAGTAAAAATTCCGCATTCTCATTCATGCCGTCAGCCGGTCCCGGAGTCGGTCCCTGGCATCCGGTGATGATTAATAACAGGCTCAGTGTAATCAGTGCTATTTTATTGCTCATCACAGAATTGACCCATGAATCTTCAGCGGAAATTTAAATGAATTGGTGACCAAATTGTTTTACTTCTTTAATAAATTGTTGAAATTTGACCGCTAAATTACGACAACTGGTGAATTGTATGGTAAAGACAATTGAGATTAAAGGAATTGAGTTGGCCGCCCTGTTTGGGGTTGGTGACCAGCATTTACAACTGATCGAAGATAACTACCAGGTGACGTTAATTGCCCGGGGAGACGGATTGCAGATCAATGGTGATGATGACCAGGTGGCGATGGTTCATGATGTAATCCATGAAATGATCCAGACCTTGAAGCGCAAGGGTAGCCTGACCAAAAACGATGTCAATCAGTTAATCCAGGTAGTGAATGTTGATAATGGGAAATCCCGCACCAAAACCGAGGATGTGGTCCATTATGGAAAATCAGGTGGTGTCGGTGCCCGTACCGATGGACAGAAGAAGTATGTGGATACCGTCCGGAAAAACGATATAACGCTCTGTGTCGGTCCTGCCGGTACAGGAAAAACCTATATGGCCGTGGCCTTTGCCGTGGCCGCCCTGGAAAGTCATGAGGTAAAACGGATAATTCTGTGTCGCCCCGCCGTTGAAGCAGGAGAAAATCTGGGTTTTCTGCCTGGTGACCTGAAAGAAAAAGTCGATCCTTATCTGGCACCGCTATACGATGCCCTGGGGGCAATGCTGCCTCAATCCAAGCTGAAACCATTTCTGGCCAAGAATATTATTGAAATCGTACCACTGGCTTATATGCGGGGGCGAACCCTGGATAACGCTTTCCTGATCCTGGATGAAGCCCAGAATGCCACCGCCATGCAGATGAAAATGTTCCTGACCAGACTGGGTGTGAATTCACGGGCGATCATCAATGGTGATATTACCCAGATCGATTTACCACGTAACCGCGATTCCGGTATGATCCAGGTGATGTCGCTACTCAATAATATCGATGGTATCGGGATAGTGAAATTGACAGAAACCGATGTGGTTCGCCATCGACTGGTTAAGGATATAATCGCAGCGTATGACCGGATAAATGAGGAAAATTCCAGGTAAGGTTATTTTCCTGTATTTTTATTAGGGTAATCGACAGATAAGGCTAATTTGATTACCTGGTAGTACCAAAAACCCCTGTTTCATATTTAAAATTATGCTAACTTCCCGCACTGAATTTGGCTCTGGCAACGGGTGATGAATATGGAATAATTTTGATCACCAGCACCAGGGAAATTGATATTCTGAAGACGCGAATCTTGAAATATTTGATAGTCTGTGAAATGATAGTTAGCCATAATTATTTGGTTGCAAAATGAAGATGATGTTCCACTATGGAGGGGCATCAGTTGGGCGCAGGCTATCTATAAATCCAGTTAAGTATTTACCTGCCATAAACCATCAGAAACGATTAACCGGCCTGGCTATTATTCTGGTCCTCGGTCTGGTTGCTGGCAGCAATCAATTTACAGGGTCTGTACCGGTTACAGACCCTTTTTTAATTCTATTTCATACAACCGCCAGATGAGGGTAAATATGAACAAGCTTAAGGAAGTGGTAATTTGCAGCATCAAACGCACACCGGTCGGTTCTTTCCAGGGAAGCCTGGCAGCAGTACCCGCCACCAAACTAGGATCGATTGCCGTTGAAGCGGTTGTGGCTGAATCGGGTATTGATACCGGTCTAATCAACGAAGCAATAATGGGTAATGTTTTACCGGCAGGAGAAGGACAGGCTCCGGCCCGGCAGGCCATACTGGGCGCCGGTTTACCGGAATCGGTGGAATGCCTGACGATCAATAAGGTCTGTGGTTCAGGATTGAAATCAGTCATGCTGGCCACCCAGGCCATTCAGACCGGGGATGCTGAAGTTGTTATTGCCGGTGGTATGGAAAATATGTCCTCCGTACCATACCTGCTGCCCAAAGCCCGAACCGGATATCGGATGGGGCATGGACAGATCATCGATGGGATGGTGCATGACGGCCTGTGGGACGTATACAACAATATTCATATGGGGCAGTGTGCCGAACTCTGTGCCAAGGAACGCGGATACACCCGGGAAAGCCAGGATGCCCTGGCCCGTGAATCCTACGAGCGGGCGATAAAGGCTCAGGAAGCCGGCCATTTTAAAGATGAAATTGCTCCAGTGGCGGTTCCGCAGCGCAAAGGCGATCCGGTTATTGTCGATTGCGATGAAGAACCGGGCCGGGCAAATTTTGACAAAATGGTGAAACTGCGTCCTGCCTTTGATAAGGAGGGGACAATCACCGCTGCCAATGCTTCCAAGATCAACGACGGGGCAGGGGCGGCGCTGCTGATGTCAGCGGATATGGCGTCAAAACTGAACATCAAACCGCTGGTGAGAATCGTGGCCCAGGCTTCGGCAGCCCAGGCCCCGGAATGGTTCACGACAGCGCCGGGGAAGGCTATCGGTAAAGCCCTGGAAAAAGCCGGATTGACCGCTGATCAGATCGACCTGTGGGAAATCAATGAGGCTTTTGCTGCGGTTGCCATGGCTGCGATTGATGATTATAAAATAGACACTGCCAAGGTTAACATCAGTGGTGGAGCCATTGCCATCGGACATCCCATTGGCGCTTCCGGTATCCGGATCCTGGCGACCCTGGTTCATGGAATGCAACGCACCGGTGCCAAAACCGGTCTGGCCACCCTTTGTATCGGCGGTGGTGAAGCGGCAGCCTTAGTGGTGGAGGCAGTTTAATGGATTTCACTTATTCTGAAGAACAATTACTGGTTCAGAAAACGGCCCATGATTTTGCTGAAGAACATCTGGCACCCGGTGTTATGGAACGGGACGAGAAAGCCGAATTTCCCACCGGACAAGTCAGGCTGATGGCTGAACTCGGTTTCCTGGGAATGATGGTTCCGGAAGAATGGAATGGTGCCGGGATGGATGCGGTCAGTTATATCCTGGCAATGGAGGAGATTTCCCGGGTCGATGCATCGGCCGCAGTAGTGATGTCAGTCAATAATTCCCTGGTCTGTCAGGTATTTCTCAATTGGTGCAACGATCAGCAGCGCCAGAAATATCTGACCCAACTGGCACCCGGTGAACTGTTGGGTGCCTACTCTCTCAGTGAGCCGCAGTCCGGTTCGGATGCCAGCAATATGCGCACATTTGCCGAGCGGGATGGTGATCATTATATTATGAATGGTACCAAGAATTGGGTAACCAACGGGATAAGCTCGGATGTGGTTCTGGTTTATGCCCTCACAGCCAAGGGTATTGGCCATAAGGGTGTCTCGGCTTTCATAGTAGAGAAAGGCTGGGATGGATTCACCGTTGGTAAGAAAGAAGATAAACTAGGTATCAGGGGATCGGATACCTCGGAACTCTATTTTGATAACTGCCGGGTACCGGTGGAAAATATGATTGGTGAAGAAGGACAGGGGTTTAAAATTGCCTTGAATACCCTGGATGGCGGGCGGATCGGTATTGCCGCTCAGGCATTGGGAATCGCTCGTGCCGGGCTGGAAAAAGCGATTGTCTATTCCAAGGAACGTATCCAGTTTGGCCGACCGATCGCTGATTTCGGGGCTACCCACGATAAACTTTCCAATATGGCCTGCAAGGTCGATGCAGCCCGCTTTCTGATTCTGCGGGCTGCAGCTTTGAAAGATGCTCATAAGCCTTTTTCAAAAGAAGCCGCCATGGCCAAATATTACGCCTCCAAAATTGCAATGGAGGTTACAACTCAATGTGTCCAGATCTTTGGGGGCTATGGCTACATGCGCGAATATGGTGTGGAACGCCTGATGCGCGACGCCAAGATCACTCAGATCTATGAAGGAACATCGGAAATTCAACAACTGGTAATTGCCCGTCATCTCTTGAACGAGTAATTACCTGTTAATTGGCAAAAGTAAAATATTCCCGGAGACGGGAAGGAGGTATTGATGTCAATCTTTGAGAAAATGGGCGAGAAAAGCCATGAACAAATCGTCTTTTGTAATGATCCTGATTCAGGACTGAAAGCCATAATAGCAATTCACGATACAACGATCGGCTCTTCGTTGGGCGGTTGCCGGATGTGGCCCTATAAATCAGAAGAAGATGCCCTCCGTGATGTATTACGTTTATCGCGGGGAATGAGTTATAAAGCAGCCGTGGCCGGATTGAATCTGGGGGGAGGGAAATCGGTTATCATTGGTAACGCCAAAACCGATAAATCGGAGTTGCTGTTCCGGTCATTTGGCCGGTTCGTGGAAGGCCTGGGAGGCCGTTATATTACCGCTGAAGATGTTGGTACCAGTGTTAAGGATATGGAATGGGTCCGGATGGAAACACAGTATGTAACTGGTATTTCCCGAGCCCTGGGTGGTTCAGGTGATCCTTCACCAGTGACGGCATTCGGTACCTATATGGGTATGAAAGCGGCCGTAAAATACAAGCTGGGACTGGATAGCCTGGCAGGACTGAAAGTTTCGGTGCAGGGAGTCGGTCATGTTGGTTACTACCTTTGTAAGCATCTATTTGATGAAGGTGCAGAAATCTATGCCTGTGATATTGATCAGGAAGCGCTGCAGAAGGTTGAGGATGAATTTGGCGTGAAGCCGGTTGGTGTTGATGAAATCTATGGCCTGGATGTGGATATCTATGCCCCGTGTGCCCTCGGTGCTACAATCAATGATGATACCCTGCCGCAAATGAAAGCAAAAATCATTGCCGGTGCAGCCAATAATCAGTTGGAATCGGAATCACGGCACGGTGAAGCGATTCGCAAAGCCGGTGTGCTCTACGCTCCCGATTATGCCATCAATGCCGGTGGTTTGATCAATGTAGCCAATGAAATGGACCGCTATAACCGTGACCGGGCCTTCATGCAGGCCGAGGGAATCTATGATACTTTGATGACGATCTTCACCGTAGCGGACAAGGAAGATGTAACAACAAATGTCGCTGCTGACAGGGTTGCTTTACAACGTATGGAAAGTCTTGGTAAATTAAAGAGTATTTATTTGCCCAGAAAGAATCTAATGAGTAAACGTGACGCCATCTAACATACATCCACGGCGCCTGGCCCGCGAGGCCGTATTGAAAGCGCTGTATGCTTTGGAATTGAGTCTTGACCCGCCCGAAAAGGTCGTCGATGATATTTTCGGGCGGGGTATTTTCGACGATAATTCCCGACGATTTATTAATAAGCTATTTACTAATGCCGTAAAATATAAAGACTGGTGTGAGCAGCAGGTTGCCGATCATCTAGTGAATTGGAATATTGAACGGGTAGCCCTCCTGGACCGATTAATATTACAGATGGCGATCAGTGAAATATTTTTTATGGATGATGTACCTCCGAAAGTGTCGATCAGCGAAGCGATAGAAATTGCCAAGCAGTACAGCACGGAAGAAAGCTCCAGTTTTGTGAATGGCATCCTGGATGCCATATTCAAGGCAAAAATTGCCGCCGACAAAACTGTTGAGAGCGACAGTTCTAATTAGTATCGGGGTCATCCCCGTAGACCTGAAACCATGATTAAATATGCTTAATTCAATAATAAAAAATTTATTTGGTACCAAATCCGAACGGGTGATCAAATCCCTGTGGACCCAGGTGGAATCTATAAATTCACTGGCGGAGGGATTAACCGGGAAAAGTGATGAGGAACTGATTGCCCGCGCCCAGACAATGCGTTCCGAAATAACTGCCACCCGGGATGCAGCCCGGGAAAAATACTCCGATCTGGACCGGGACGAGGTTAAGAAAAAAGTGCTGGCAGCGGAAGCGGACAAGCTGGAGGAATTCTTGCCGGAAGCATTTGCCATGGTTAAGGAGACCTGTCGCCGGATGGTAGGCCACAGCTGGAAAGTCGTTGGACAAGATATCGCCTGGGATATGGTGCCTTATGATGTTCAGATCGTCGGTGGTATTGTTCTGCATCGCGGAATGGTGGCCGAGATGAAAACCGGTGAAGGTAAAACCCTGGTGGCCACCATGCCAATGTTCCTGAATGCCCTGACCGGTCGGGGTGTGCACCTGATTACAGTTAATGATTACCTGGCCCAGCGTGACTCCGAATGGATGGGGGAGATTTTCCGACGCCTGGGGCTGACCGTTGGTTCAATTTTAAATACCATGGATAACAACCAGCGCCGGGAAATTTATAATCGGGATATTACTTACGGTACCAACAACGAATTCGGGTTTGACTATCTGCGGGATAATATGTCCCTTACACCTGAAGAACAGGTCCAGCGCGATCACGCCTATGCCATCGTGGACGAGGTGGACAGTGTCCTGATCGATGAAGCCCGGACCCCGCTGATCATATCCGGTGCCGTCGATGCACCGATCGATAAAACCTTTCAGGAGTCGAAGCCGTTGGTCCAGCAGCTGGTACGTAAACAGAACAACCTGGTTACCCAGTTGGTGGGTGGGGCTGAAAAACTGCTGGATGTGGAAGACAGCCAGCGCGAGGCCGGATATAAATTATTGCAGGCCAGCCGTGGTATGCCCAAGCATCGGAAACTGCTGAAAATCTTTCAGGAAGCAGGAACCCAGCGTCTGGTCCGCGATGTGGAATCGGAATTCATGCGTGATAAGAAACTCCATGAAGTCGATGAGGACCTGTTTTTCAGTATTGATGAGAAAACCCATGTAATCGATATTACCGAAAAGGGCCGCCGGACGATATCGCCGGACAATCCGGAAATGTTTGTGATTCCCGACCTGGGTGAAATGCTGAATGATATCGATGGGAAAGCCGAGCTTAGTGACCTGGAAAAAGGACAGGAGCGGGAAAAAGCCCATCAGTTACATGCCGACCGCAGTGGTCGTATCCATAATATCAGTCAGTTGCTGCGGGCCTACACTCTTTATGAAAAGGATGTAGAATATGTAGTCCAGCAGGGTAAAGTATTGATCGTCGATGAATTCACCGGCCGTATCCTGCCGGGGCGGCGCTATAGCGACGGACTGCACCAGGCATTGGAAGCCAAGGAAAATGTGAGTATCGAGCGGGAAACCCAGACCCTGGCTACTATTACTATCCAGAATTATTTTCGCCAGTACGATAAACTGGCCGGTATGACCGGTACCGCTGAGACCGAAGCGGAGGAATTGGCCAGCATCTATGAATTGGATGTAACAGTAATTCCAACTCATCAGGATGTGATCCGTGCCGATCACGATGATCTGGTTTATAAGACCAAGCGGGAAAAATATAACGCCGTGATCGAAGAGATCGCCGACTGCTTCCAGCGCCAGCAACCCACTCTGGTGGGAACGGTATCAGTGGAGGCCTCGGAATTGCTGTCACGGATGTTGAAACGGCGCGGGATACCACATAATGTCCTGAACGCCAAGCAACACCAAAGTGAGGCGGAGATCGTCACCCGGGCCGGTCAGCCGGGAGCGGTGACAATTGCCACCAACATGGCCGGACGCGGAACCGATATCAAGCTGGGAACCGGTGTCCAAGATCTGGGGGGACTACATATTATTGGCACTGAACGGCACGAATCGCGACGGATCGATCTTCAGTTGCGGGGCCGTTCCGGACGGCAGGGAGATCCAGGATCGTCACGCTTTTATTTATCGTTGGAAGATGATCTGATGCGCCTGTTCGGCAGCGACCGGGTGGCGGCCATTATGGATCGCCTGGGTCTTGAGGAGGGTGAAGTGATCACCCATGGTATGGTGACCCGCGCCATTGGGAACTCACAGAAAAAAGTTGAAGCCCGCAATTTCGGAATCCGGAAACATTTGCTGGAATACGACAATGTGATGAACCAGCAGCGCCAGGTGGTTTACGATATCCGCAATCAGGCCCTGCGGGGTGATGATATCCGGGAATCGGTCATGGACATGGTCGAGGAATATATCGATGATGAACTGGACCAGCAGATGGAAACCTCACCCGAACCACTGGGCTGGGACTGGGACCGCCTGCGACAGAATTTCTCATCAATAATGATGGTGGACGTCGATATCGATAAATTATCCGATCCCACCGTGGACGGGGTGCGATCCTATATCATCGACCAGGCAAAAACAATTTATGCTACCCGCGAATCACTGATCCCACCGGAGACGATGCGTGCTTTCGAACGTTTTATGGTTCTGCGCACCATTGATGAAAAATGGAAAGATCACCTCTATGGCATGGACCAGATGCGGGAAGGAATCAACCTGCGGGCTTACGGCCAGAAGGATCCGCTGCTGGAATACAAGTCGGAAGGTTTCCATATGTTTACGGCTATGATGGCCGAGACCACCAGAGATACCATCCAGCGCCTGTTCCGGACCCAGATCCAGGGGCTAGGCGAAGCGCCACGACCCCAGCCACGGGCGCGGAATGTACAGGTCCAGCATGCCGATACCACCGGAATGGGTTATGCCGGTGCCGGTGGTGGTGAAGGACAGGCTCCGGCCAACCGTCCCCAGCAGGCCGCCAAGGCTCCGATCCATGTGGATAAAAAAATCGGCCGGAATGAAAAGGTGACGGTGATTTCGCCCAGTGGTAAAAAGGAGGAGATCAAGTACAAAAAACTCCAGGATTACCTGAATCGGGGTTATACCCAGGCCTGATAAATCAGCATTTTGATCTTGGTTAACCGGTATTAATTTCTGGTGCTTTTTTACAGCAGATAAATATTAATACCGGGGTGGCGGAACTGGTAGACGCGCCAGATTTAGGATCTGGTGACCTTTGGTTGTGTGGGTTCGAGTCCCATCCCCGGTACGGTTTTTAAGATAAAAGATAAAAGTGTAGAGATAAAAGTAAAAGATTTAGAGGGATTCTTGTTTTTTGGATGGCTAATGTAATTTTTATTCTGATGGACGTGGCTTTAATAAATATTAATGAGTGAGAATCCCAGTCCGTCGTAAACAGTGGAGCGGTGCAGGCAGGCCATCCCCGCTACGCTTTGAGTGGAGAATGTAAATTATGAATTTCAAATTCACATTTTCCAATTTTCAATTATCCCATCTCTTTATATCCCTGTTATTTGTAACAAGATATCAAATCCATGAAAATCGGGTGCACCTAGCGCTTAAAATATTTTTGAGGTTCATCTTCAATCATTGTAAAATAGGATTTTTCAGAAATATAGGCATTTTTTATTCCATTAACTTTTATTGGACTGGGATTGGATAATTGGTTCAGGTATAATTTTGCCACCGTTTGCGCAGTTATGGACTGTCCATTTTCAAAATCATTATCAAAAGATTTGATTTTCATAAAATCCTTAACTGGTTTAAAAATCAATTCTATATATTCATTCTCATCTTTATAATAAGCTCCGAAGATTTCCCTCATTACGGACAATATTAATTTTGACTTAGCATCTTTGTCACTTAATCCAAGTTCAATACATATGCTATTGAGAAAGTAAATAACAATAGACAAAGTTCTTTTGTCACAAATAAATTCTTTAAATTTATCAGCATATACATTGCTGAAGTAACCTCTCCACCTATCTGCTATGGGCTGTAATCCTTTCGCTGCAATTATGTAAATATCTTTTATATCAGGCTTTTCCATTTTTGAATCAGGGCTCCCATTGTATTACCTCTATCCCCATAAATGAATATAGAAATATATTAATATTCCATGATCTAGTTATTTATAGTATTTTTATGTCATTCAGTCAAAATGGAAGTTGATCATCTAATACCCTACATTCATCACCCAAAATTTCATTTCTTTCCCATAACCTGTACGAACACCCGCCGCTGCCGGGGATGGTTATCATGGTCGATGACCACAATCTGTTGCCAGGTGCCCAGAACCGGCTTTCCTTCGTGGACCGGTACGGTGATGCCCGGCCCCATCAGGCTGGCCCGCAGGTGTGAGAAGCCGTTATCATCACCCCAGGTTTCTGAGTGGTGGGAATGCATGTTGCGGGAAGCGATCTTCTCCAATAATTCTTCCATATCCTGAACCAGGGCCGGTTCGTATTCAATTGTAGTAATCGAGGCGGTGGAACCAATGGGGAAAACATTTACCAGTCCGGCGGTTATTTCGGATTTTGTGATAACATTTATGACAGCTGTTGTCAGGTCATGAATATCAGAAAAACCTTCTGTGTCCAAGGTTATTTGTTTACCATAGATGGTCATCGTACCTCCTTTAGATTGGGATGTTTTAGTCGGCAGGAAAAACTAATCGGATTCTATGAAGGCATCCATGGTGAAATTACGGAATACCATCTGGATGTCAGACTGTACCTGAGACCAGACCTTATGCATCGGGCAGGGGGTGCCTTTCACACAATTGGTTGGTCGTATCAGACATTCATTGAGAAATGAATCACCCTCGATCGAACTGACAATATCCTTGAGACTGATTTCTGCCGGCGCACGGGCTAAAGCTACTCCGCCGTTGGGACCCCGGTAGGTTTTTAGAATGTTATTCTTAGCCAGAATCTGGGAGATTTTTCCCAGAAAATGATACGACAGACCGGTCTCATCGGAAGCCTGGTTTAGTGGAGCGTAAGAGGGCCCTTTCCAATTGACCAGCCAGATTACCAGTTCGATGGCATATTCCGATGAGCGGGTGATCAACATTAGGCTCAGGGCATCTCGAATTTATGGCTGGGGTCGCGAACTACCAGGACCGGACAGGTCGACTTGCGTACCACCTTCTCGGCGGTACTTCCGAATATTATATGGCTCAGGCCACTCAATCCATGGGTCGACAGGACGATCAGGTCGATGTTTTCCTGGCGGCTGATATCGATGATCTCCTTGAAAGGTATCCCATGTACCAGACGGCTGCTTATTTTTAAATCGGAAGGGAAAAACTGTTTGATCTGTTTCTCCAATGCCATCTGACAATTGTTTTCGTGTTCTTTCTGAAGTTCCACCGGTTGTACTCCCCAGGTATATTCGGAAGGAGTGATCACAGGCTGGATGACGTGCAGTAGCAGAATTGAGGCGTCGAATTTCTTGGCCAGTGCAATGGCTTTCGGGAAAGCCACCTGGGAGTTATTGGAAAAATCGGTGGTGACCAGAATGTTCTTGATATCAAATTCTGATTCCATTTTGATTTTCCTCGTTTATTTTTTTACTGCTCCGATCAATTCATTAAGTCCCAGTTCGCGCATGGCAACACGTTTTTCAATCACGCGTTTGGTTAGGTGTTCCAGGTTCTCGGCTTCCAGCATCTCCTTGATCTGATCCCGAATCACCGACCACTGGTTGTGCAGGGGGCAGGGTTGCTCATCGGAGCAATAGTCCAGGCCGATCACACATTGCTCGTGTTCAGGTGGCGGCCCGTCAACTGCCTGTACTACCTGATGCAGGTAGATCTGGGAGGCTGGTTTGCCCAGCTTGATTCCACCATTGCGGCCACGAATCGCTGTCAGCAGGCGGTGCCTGACCAGCACCTGAGTGATCTTGGCCAGAAACTGCTGCGGTATTTTATAGGCCGCTGCGATTTCACTGATCATAACCGGGTTAGGTGAATTTTTTTCAGCCAGATAGATCATGGCCTGGATTGCATATTCTGCAGATTTTGAGTATAGCATGTTATTACCGGACTTAATTATCTTGTTTAAACTAGGGATAGGTTCCTGTCTAGTCAAGTGAATTTACGACTAATTTATCCGAAATAATCATTCAAATATTCACTCAAATAGGATAATAGCATCCTTTTTTCTTGCTTTGTGTATCAGGTGCTGGTAATTTTCTAAATAGTACGATACAGGTTTTCTGACTAATACCATTGACAACAGCTATTGAATCCGATCCATTTGAACCGGTAATCTCAATTGGGATTGCTGCAAAAAAATTAGGTATTTCACCTGAGACTCTGCGGTTATACGAACGAGAGGGTCTGATTCTGCCATATAAAACGAATACCAACCGCCGGTTATATTCTCTAAAAGACTTGGAGTGGATTGATTGCTTTCGTAATCAGATTACAACCAATGGCTTAAATATTGCAGGTGTAAGGTTGTTATTAGCATTGATTCCATGCTGGAGTTTGAAGCCTTGTTCAGAAGGAGAACGTGGTAACTGCCCGGTATATATGAATGGTGAAAAAGTATGCTGGTTGACTGAAAATCGTGGTGCGGAAATCTGCAATCAGGATAACTGCCGTGACTGCACAGTCTATCGAAGTGCCTGTAAAGCGGGAAAGCTAAGTGAAATTTGTCTTTCGGTGAGCGAATAAGATTGATGAAAAAAATTACTATAAGTTTGAGTGTTATCGCCGGTGCTGTGTTCTGGGGTTGTGACCCTGGGATTGATAAAATTGTCGCATCGGATCCCAATACCTGTGAAGGTTGCCACATTGATCAAACGGCTCTTCAAAAATATGCTTCAGAGGAGTCAGCGACTGCCTCTGGTGGTGGCTGAGGCGGCGAAGTGGCTCCGTTGGAGCCTTGGGAAAAAGTTTTAATTGCACTTGGTAGAAATCAATCCTCCTACAGTGATATTGATCCTGTCCATTCCTTGGTGGGCTGCGTTAATTGTCACGGGGGCAAGGAACCGGCCGGATTTGAGGAAGCCCATGACAGTACTTTGGTTCGTGATCCATCCCGCAATGCCGATGAGAATTGCAGCCCCTGTCATGCCCAAATTGCTGAGACAAACAAAAACAGTATGCATACCATGGCCTGGGGGGAGCGAACATCGATTGCCCAGCGTGAATTAGGGGCTGGATATGATCACACTGATTTTGAAAACTGCCCCGATGCACTGGTGGATGGTCTGGAAACAGAATGCTCATCTTGTCACACAACTTGCGGACAATGTCATGTGAGCCGGCCCGAAAGTGTCCATGGTGGTTTCATTGACAGTCATAGATTTAATCGTACACCTGATCAGAATAATAATTGCATGGCCTGTCATGGCAGCCGGATTGCCGTAGATTTCAAAGGTAGTCTGAGCGGAAATCGTCCTGATGTACATTATTTAAATGCCATGAAATGTTTTGATTGCCATACCGAGGATATGCATGCCGATGCATCGATGACAGAATCCAGGTATCATTTGGCGGATTTGCCGACTTGTACCGATGCAGGGTGCCATATACCCGATAGTGGTGCCGATTTACCAGTAGCTAATCAATGGCACAGCGTACACTGGCCCGATGAGAATGGTAATGGTTTAAGTTGTTTTGTTTGTCATTCCCAGCCATATAACAATTGTAATACTTGTCATACTGCTGGTGAGTGGAAAGAGGGGTATGCCCAGGTTGGAGACAGTGACATTCATACCGGCGGTGGGGGTTACATAGAATATCCCGATTTTAGGATTGGATATAATTACAATAAAAATCTGCATGATGGCGAGTGGATAGTCGTACGCCATATACCTGTATCACGTGATTCATACAGCAATTGGGGACATGATGTCCTGGATTCTTATGATGATCGACCGGTCTGGGAGTATTCCAGCCCGCACAATATTCGATTGTTCACTGCCCAGACCGACACCAGTGATGGAGCTACCTGTTCTGAGAACTGCCATGTTACAGGTGCAAAAGCTGCCGAAAATTCCGAGAGGTATTTGTGGCGTAGTTACATATCATCAGAATTTTCTGATGAAATAATTGCAAACGATCCAGTGACAGTGGACGATCATGTTCCCTCTGGCTGGACCAAATATTAGTAAACCCCGATAACAATAGAAGGAACCAACTATGAAACTGAATAAACTCATGATCATGTTGTTTGCTGTTTCATTTCTATTCTTCATTGGTTGTGAAGATGATGGAGATGATGTCAATGAATTTGAAGTAATGACCGACTACATGGTAGAAAATGATATGGACCTGTCGGATGTTACCGCTAGTTGGATTACCACTGCAGAAGCAGTGTTCAACGCCGGACCGGAAAACTATTTCATCCTCGATATTCGTGGTGCAACTGACTACGAGACCGGTCATGTACCTGGTGCTCATAATGTAGCCTTGGCAGATGTAGTAGAATACTGCGATGACAATTATACCGGAACCGATCCGATTCTAGTGATTTGCTATTCTGGTCAATCCGCTGGCTTTGCCAATGTTGCCTTGAAACTGAGTGGTTACACCAACGTTCTGAACCTGAAATGGGGTATGAGTGGCTGGCATAGTGATTTTGATGTCTGGTCTGGTAATGTAGGCAATGCAAAACTGGATTACCCCTCCGGTTGGGATGATTCAACCCCGCCGGCTCTGCCATCGTTTGACGCTCCTGAACTTGATACAGGTGAAGAAGATGGTGCTGAGATTTTAGCCGCTCGTGTTGAAGCTCTGCTATCAGGTGGATTTCTTGGTGTAACAAGCGCTACAGTCTTGGAAAACTATGATTCTTATAACGTTATTAACTACTGGGCAGAAGCCGACTGGACTACCTATGGCCATGTGACAGGTGCTTACCAAGTAGAACCAGGTACTCTCGGAATCGAAGCTGGTCTTGGTGTGGTTAATCCTGATGAGACCAACGTTCCATACTGCTGGACAGGCCAGACTTCATCAATAGTTACCGCCTGGTTGACCGTCCTTGGTTATGATGTTAAAAGCTATAAATTCGGTGTTAACTCAACGATCTACGATGATTTAACCGGATATAAGTGGAGTGCTTCAGCCGATTACGCATACGAAACCGGCTCCTAATCAACTGGTAATAGATATTAATCTTTGTTGATTAACAGTTGGGTGGCTGATAATAATCAGCCACCCAACAACTAAAATCCATATGTCAATCATGAAAATGACTATCACAAAATATCTTTTATTTGTATTTATTATCGGAATCAGTTCAGCGGTCTGTCGTCCTGCAATTGCAATCTCAACAATTGTAATCTCTCCCCGGGTTGGCATGCTCGACAGCGAGGAAACAACCTTTTGGGCTTCTACCGTAAGCTACCAGCAGCAGTTCAGTTCCAGGTTTGGACTGGAAGCGCAGTTTGAACTGGGCTCCGAAACCGATCTTTTACCTAATCCGTTCCGGGTTTACAATTTTTCCGCCAACCTGGAATTATCAAAAATTAATCTTCGTATCGGCCGCCTGACCTACTGGAGCAACCTGGTGATCGGTCAGGTCGATGGGGTCGATATAAAATATTCGCTTGGTAAGGCCGGTAGCCTTAACCTTTTTGGCGGTTTCAATGCCGTCACCGATTTCAGCGATACCGAATTCACCGGGAAACAAATGTTCCTGTTTTCCTGGGGAAGGGGGAAGATCGGAAAGAATCAGGCTGTTTCTTTCTGGCTGGAAAACGATGGTGATAAAACCTGTACGTTTACCGGCTTCAGCATTGCACAGCCATTGATGGCTGGTATAAAACTGCGTACCAATCTGGCGTTATCGATCGATGAAGGGCAGTTGTACCACAGCCGGATTTATTTATCCAAGTCGGTCGGGAAACATATTGTTTCTACCGGATACCGCCAGCGCCGGTTCCTGGCACGCGATCCTTATCCCTGGGTGGATGAGGAAGTTCTAACTGCGCCGCAGATTAATTTTGGCGTCAACTCAAGAATTTCTAAAGAATTACAATGGTGGAACCAGATCAATTACCGGCTGGGCGAGGATGGTTCCGCCTATTTACGCAGCACTGCTTCCTGGAAAATTTATGCCCTCTCCGTCGTTACCGGTTCCTATGGTAATAATTCCCTTACCGGAGCCAGCCTGGGAATCCGGAAAAATATTACCACGACCTTGAGCGCTGGTGGCAGCTTCAGTTTCAATGCTG
Organism: uncultured bacterium; assembly: GCA_964410945.1. GTDB lineage: Bacteria > Fidelibacterota > Marinisomatia > Marinisomatales > TCS56 > CAYPJE01. The sequence continues at coordinate 97,864 of CAYPJE010000005.1, read as the reverse complement.
TTGATTATAATGATCTAATTGAACCGCAGAATTCCATGGGGGCCTACGGCTGGCTGGGCTGGCAGCCCGGTGGAAAACTGGCCTTCCGCCTGTTCGGGCGCTACCACAAAAATCCATATTACGAATATGATGTCAGAGGAGGGTTGGTGCTGAATGTGGCGTTATAATATTATCCTGCTGACGATCGGCCTGTGTTTTCTTGGTGCCGATGATTACATTATGTTTCCCCATCAAATGCATGTGGAGGACATGGAAATGTCCTGTGAAGATTGCCATGCTGAAGTTGCCGAATCGGAACAGGTGCCACCCCGCTTATTACCCGAAAAGGATACCTGCATCGGTTGTCACGATGGTGATTCGGCCACTGAAGATTGTGAAGCCTGCCATGCCGATCCCGATGAACCATTGCCGTTTTCAGATTCGCAGCCCTTGGCGGCAACCGGTTTTTCACACACCTATCACTTGAGCAAGGCAATGGACTGCAGTTCCTGCCACGATTATATTCTGGAAGATGACGGCAGTACCGATCCCTATGCCTGGTCCACCGGCGATTGCCAATCCTGTCATAGCGAAAGTGTACCGGCCTCACATAATATTGAATGGGCCTGGCTGCACGGGATGGAAGTGACCCATCAAACTCAAGCCAGTTGTATCACTTGTCACGTGCAGAGTACCTGCGATGCCTGCCACCAGGTGCAGGAAGTGACTCCCCGGGTGCATCCTACCGGCTTTATTCTCGGTCATGGTCTGGAAGCATATAATGGTTTGAATGACTGTGCCTCATGTCATAATTCGATTCTGGAATGCCAATCCTGCCATCAACAGAATATGGTAATGCCGCTGGATCACAATTTATCCAACTGGGCCGGAGAATTGCTTAATGACGGTGGTTTGCATGGTGATGAGGCGATGAATAATCCCGATATCTGTATGGCTTGTCATCAGCCTAATTCATCGACCTGCACTCGCTGCCATACTAATTAATGATTACTGTGTTTACCATGAAGAAAATATTAATTCTTGTTTCAGTAGGTTGGTTATTGTCTGGGTGTGCCGAGGAGCAGGTAGCTTCCAGCCACCCAGACAACTGGACCGATCCTGCCAGCGATGATTCGCATATGGCTAAAATCATAGACCGCGGTATCGATGGCTGTCAGGCCTGCCACGGTGGTGATGGAAATGATTATTTCGGTGGGACCAGCGGTGTTTCCTGTTACTCCTGTCATGAAGGTGGCCCCAGCGGACACCCTGCCTGGGGAGTATGGATGAGCGACACAACTTCCGCCCAATTCCATGGGACGGTGGCCGGTTCTGTAAGCAGCTCAGCCTGCGCAGCCTGCCACGAAATTGGTCAACCGGTGGGTGATAGTGGACATTATTGTTCTAATTGCCATTAATATTCTGTAAAATTGCGGTGAATAGATAAACATTCAGTGGAGGCGAGAAAATGTTAAAAAGAATCTTAGTGTTTCTGGCAGTTATCAGTCTGGCGATGGCTCAGAGTTTTGATTATGTAGGCACGGATGGATGCAAGATGTGTCATAAAAGTGCTAAAAAAGGTGATCAATACGGTAAATGGATGAGTGGCCCCCATGCTACCGCCTTTGAAACTTTGAAAAGTGAAGAATCGGCAAAAATTGCCGCCGAAAAGGGGATAACCGGACCTGCTTATGAAGCAGCTGAATGTTTGGTATGTCATGCCACCGGATTCGGGGACGGCGGATACGAAGTGATGGCAGCTGAATTCTGGGCGGAGGTAACTGATAAAGGTAAACCGACCAAAGCAGTCAAAAGGATGACCGGTTTGCAGCCGGTCAGTTGTGAATCCTGCCATGGCGCCGGTTCCAAATACAAATCAATGAAAACGATGAAAGCGATTACTGCCGGTGAGATTGATGGAGCCACGGTTGGTTTAATTGAACCATTGGAGGCAGTCTGCGTGACCTGTCACAACGAGAAGAGCCCAACCTATAAACCATTCGACTTCAGTGTGCGTGTAAAAGAAATCGCACATCCTTATCCTCCAGCGGAGTAATTAATTAAGGATACGATGCACGAAATTTTCCGGCGGGGGAAAACATATCTGGTTCTGATCCTGATATGTTTTCCCCTTTTTATTTCTGCCCAGGATAATGAAACCTGTATCATGTGCCATGAGGATGAAGACCTCACGGTCATGCGACGGGGGATAGAATTATCATTATATGTTACTGAAGATGACCTAGCGGATACACCCCATGAGGGATTCGGATGTATCGATTGTCATACAGCCCTGGAAGGAGTGGAGGACTTTCCACATGATCCTCTGGTGGAACTTCCCGATTGCGGTTCCTGCCATGAAGATGCGCAGGAAGAGTTTATCGATGGTTTCTTCCATTCGCTGCAGGAGAAGGGCTACACCTCGATTCCCACCTGTTCCGATTGTCACGGTAAACATAAGGTAAGCTGGCAGGGGCAGCCGCGCCAGGCCTGCGGGGTCTGCCATCAGGATGTCCTGGATGATTTCTTTCATTCCGCCCACTGGGATGAAGACACAGAGACATCTGATGTAACCTGTGTTTCGTGTCATTCGCCACACAATAAGCAGGAAAGGGAAAATTATTCACCAGGTGAATGGAAAATCCATTTGACCGAATCCTGTCGTAGTTGCCACGAAGAGAATGTCCGGAATTATGATTTGAGTGGTCATTACAAGCAGGTACTGGCTGGAAATCTGAAGGCTCCGGTTTGTTCTGACTGCCACGCCAAACATAAGGTACTGTCGCCGCGCAATCCTGACAGCGATGTATCGGTGGCCCGACTGGATATTGTCTGTACTAATTGTCATGCCGGCTATGAAGCATCAATCCACCGGCCCACCGAGCAGGATGATCCGCGAATGGAGACCTGTGTGGTTTGCCATACCGGTCACGAGACCGAGATGGTCGGAACCGCAGCTACCAGTATTTTTGATATTAAACTTGATCAGGTCTGTCTCCGCTGTCATGAAGAGAGTCTGATTATCGATCAGTCCGCAGCCCACGGCCGGATTCACCGGGATGAATTGGCCAAGGTAAAGGCTGGTGAAGCATCCAATTGCGGGAATTGCCACACTTATCATTACCTCGCTCCCGATCATGCCGGTGACCGCGCCCTCCAGAAATCCTGTGTTGATTGTCATCCTGAAGAACAGAAACAGTATGAATTATCGAGTCATTATATATCCTATCAGAAGGGCCATGAGGAAGCTCCCAACTGCATAGCCTGCCACGATGACCGGAGGATCCAGAAATCGGAAGAGACATTTGTCGGTGAATCGATAATAGAATTATGCAGCCGCTGCCATGATGATCGTAATCTGACGATGAAATTTCAGCTCAACCCCAATGTGCTGGCAGGTTATAACTCCTCCTATCACGGACAAATGTACCAGCTTGGTTATCAAGGAGAAAAATTTGCCACTTGTGTTTCGTGCCATGATAATCATTCCATTCTGCCTAACGATCACCCTGAATCATCAATTCACCAGTCACACATTATTGAGACCTGCTCGCGCTGTCACGATAATGTGAATGAAAATTTTGTACAGTATCTGCAGCATTATACGCCGATGATGGAAGAGCCTAATCAAGTTCTGGATTTCATTCATCATGCCATGGTGATCCTGTTAACCAGCGTACTGATCGTTTTTGGCGGACACACGATTTTGTGGCTGATTCGCCTGCTGGTCAAACGGATCAAGCACGGCCCGATTGCCAAAAAACCGAAATCCAACAAGAGGGTAAAAAGATTCACAACCGGTGAACGGCTGCTGCATCTGGGAATGGTAGTCAGTTTCCTGATTTTATCCATGACCGGGCTGCCATTGAAATACAGCCACTCGCCTTTGGCAAACTGGTTTGTCCATAATGTGATCGGGTTTGGTTTTGCAGCGATTGCTCACCGCGTAGCAGCTGCTTTAATGGGATTGGTGTTTTTTGTTCACCTGATCAACCTGTTCAGGAAAACCATTGTTGAAAAGAAGAGCGGTATTTTCTGGGGGCCGGATAGTCTGGTGCCGAACTGGCAGGATGCCAAGGATTTCTATAACCACGTCCTGTATTTCATCGGGATCAGAAAAACAGAACCGGCTTTCGGTCGCTGGACCTACTGGGAGAAATTTGATTATTTCGCCGTTTTCTGGGGTATGTTCGCAATCGGTGCTTCCGGTCTGACATTATGGTTCCCGGAGCATTTTTCCCGTCTTTTCCCGGGCTGGCTGATCAATGCCGCCCATATTATCCATTCGGAAGAAGCGTTGCTGGCGACAGCCTTTATTTTTACCGTTCATTTCTTTAATACACATTTGCGGCCCGGTACATTCCCTATGGATGAAGCCATTTTTTCGGGCCATATCACAGAAGAGCGTTTCGAGGAGGAACGTTCGCTGCAACTGGAAGAATTAGATGATCAGGAATACAAGGAGATATTGACAGATCCCTTGCCTGGCTGGAAACGCCTGGTCTTCAGGATCGCTGCTTACACCTTCCTGATTACCGGTCTGGCTTTGCTGATCCTGATCTTGTTCGGGACTTTTTCATAACAAAATACCAGGGGGCATATATGGAACGTATGCGCACAACAACCCTGTTCCATTGCTTGATGCCGGTTATGCTGATCGGCTTACTGATGGCGCAGGATGATGTTGAATATATTGATAGTGATGCCTGTGGTGACTGCCACGAGGAGAGTGACCATAATACACTAATAACCGATGATCTGGCCCATTCCAAGCATGCCGATCTGGAATGTCTTGACTGCCATCAGGATAAGGATACCATGCCCCATGATGAGGATTCGGAATTCAAGGTTGGTTGTGAAGGTTGCCGGACCTGCCACGAAGAGGCATCAGATGAATACCAGGCCCATGGCCGGGCCGTTATAGGTGCCTGTGAAGATATGCCTCAGTGCATGGATTGCCATGGCGACCATGATATACTGCCTTCATCGGTAAAACTATCCAAGGTTCATCCTACTAATCTACCGGAGACCTGTGGTAACTGTCATGAAGACCTGAATATTGTCAAGAAATACGAATTGTTGCTGGATCATCCCATCGATATGTATGAGAATACAGTTCATGGTCAGGCTACCCGGGGTGGAATCTATGTTGCAGCTACTTGTAATGATTGCCATTCGTCCGGAGGTTCGGCGCATAAAATCCTGTCACCTGGCTTTGATGATTCGGCTATCAATCATTTCAACATTCCCAAGACCTGCGGCCAGTGCCATAAAGGAATTGAAAATGATTTCTGGGATGGTATCCACGGTAAACTGGTGGCCAGAGGGGAAACGGATGCACCAGTTTGTACTGATTGTCACGGTGAACATGGTATTTTGTCACCGACTGATCCCCGGTCGCCGGTATCACGGGTGCTGGTGGCTGAAGCAACCTGCTCACCCTGTCATGAATCAGCGGTATTGAATGAAAAGTACGGGATGCCAACTGGCCGATTGACTTCGTTTGTCGACAGTTATCATGGATTGAAAAGTAAGGCTGGTGATACCCACGTGGCTAACTGTGCCTCCTGTCACGGAGTTCATCGCATTCTTCCCAGTTCGGACAGTACGTCCACTATTTATTCCGGCAACCTGCAACACACCTGTGGCGAATGCCATCCTGGTATTTCCGAGGAACTGGCCAATGCTCCCATCCATGGTGTAGGCGGCAATGGTCTGCGGACGGGAGTTGCCGATATAGTTGCGAAGATCTATATAATTGCTATCGTTGTGATTATCGGTGCCATGGTGATCCACTGGCTGATCGACCTGTTCCGGCAGATTGTAATCGTAATGCGTAAAAAACCCCAGGTGCGTCGTATGACGCTGAATGAAGTATGGCAGCATACTTTTACACTGGTATCGTTCTTTGTTCTGGTCGTTTCCGGATTTGCCCTGCGCTTCAGTGAAAGCTGGCTGGCCAAGATATTTTTTGGCTGGGAAGGTGGTTTCGAATTGCGTGGGATTATCCATCGCTGGGCAGCGGTACTGTTTATCATTACCGTAGTCTGGCATGTTGTTTATCTGATCGTTACCCGCCGGGGCCGGATGTTCTTCAAGGATATGATTCCGGAGTGGAAGGATTTCACCGATTTCTTCCGCAAGATTTTGTTCAACATGGGTATGCGGAAGAAGGAGCCGCGCTTCAAGCGCTTCAGCTATATTGAAAAGGCTGAATACTGGGCCATCGTCTGGGGTACAGTGGTCATGATTGTTACTGGTTTCTTGTTGTGGTTTGACAACTGGTTTATTCAGTTCCTGCCCATAGGAGTACTGGATGTTTCCCTGGTTGTTCATTATTACGAAGCCTGGTTGGCCTTTCTGGCTATTCTGGTCTGGCACCTCTATTCGACGGTCTTCAATCCCCGGATTTATCCCGGTAATCCATCCTGGTTGACTGGTATGATGCCGGAAGATATGTACGAGGAAGAACATCCCGAGGATCTGGAATCGGCCAAAAAGGAGACCAAAGATTATGTGAAGCGCCAACTCAGGTTTCTGACCGATGAGGATGATGAAGAGCAAACAGAGGAATCCAAGGGTTAGTCCCACCCCAGCCTGTTAAGTCTGATATGCCCCGGATTCTCCGGGGCATATTTCTTTGAATTAGTATTGATGTTAATTTTAAATCATATTTAAATTAAACCTAGTTTAATATCAACGAGGTGTAATATTAATACTCTTGACCATAAGCTGTCGGAAATGCTTCGGATTAGTTCCCATGTAACTCAGTATCTGTTTTTTAATCAGTACATAGCTCAAGCCACCGATTTCCCAATCTCAGCCAATCAATACTACATCCTCAAATTATTGTCCATAGGTGGGCCGTACAATCTGAGTTTTATTGCTCAGACCTTAGAGATCAGTAATGCGGCCGCCGGGAAAAATATTGATAAATTGGTACAGTTCAAGCTGGTCAAGCGCCGCTTTCGCCGTGCCGATCGACGGGTGGCGAATTTGTCGATAACGGAAGCCGGACGCGAAATTGTAGACAATTATGAACAGGTTCGCGTGAGTAATCAATCTGAATTACTTAAAAACTATTCTGATTCGGAGAAGGAACAGTTCATTGATTATATCCGGCGCTTTATAACTCATACCCTGGGTGAACAGGGTAATACAGATTTAATCTGCCTGCAATGCAACGAAACCTGTGATGAGGATTGTGTGATCAGGGAATGCAAAGGGCAGTGTTCATTTCACTTACTGTCGAAATCGGATGAATAATAAAATGGTTTTGACGGACTAATAAATTTCAGGGGGAAACATGAGTTTCAACCGCAGGGATTTTTTTAAGGCCAGTGGAGCGGCTTTAGGCGCGCTGGCAGGAACATCACAGTTATCCGCCAGCCCAGGTCCACAGCTCGATGATGACCGCTTCGGTGTATTGTCTGATTTGACTCTCTGCATCGGCTGCCGCAAATGTGAGTGGGCCTGCAGCGAAGTCCACGAGCATCCGCACCAGCCGATCAGTACCTACGATGATCAGTCGGTCCTGGCTGAATACCGACGCCCCACCGAAGAAACCTGTACTGTTGTAAATCGTTTTCCCGGGCCGGAGGGATCGGAAATACCGCTGGATATCAAAGTCCAATGCATGCATTGTGAGCACCCGGCCTGTGTATCGGCCTGTATCGTAGGTGCGTTGCGGAAAACACCCGAGGGACCGGTAACTTATAATAAATCCGTGTGTGTCGGTTGCCGCTATTGCATAACGGCCTGTCCTTTTCAGATTCCCACGGTCGATTATCATAATGCTTTGACGCCGGTAATCGAGAAATGTGATATGTGTGTTCAGCGTATCATGACAGAGGGAAAACCCCCGGCCTGTGTTGAAATTTGTCCCAGGGAAGCAATCCTCTTTGGCACCAGAAAGGAACTGCTTCAGGTAGCCCATGAAAGGATCAGGCAGAACCCGGATCGCTATATTGATCACATCTATGGTGAACATGAAGTGGGCGGAACATCCTGGATGTATATTTCCAGTGTTCCATTTGAGCAATTGAAAATGCCGGTTTTACCGGATGAAAGCCCTGCCGCCCTGACTGAGTCAATTCAGCATGGCATTTTTAAAGGCTTCAGCGGACCAGTCATGTTATTTGGTTTACTGGGATTGTTAATGAAACTCTCCGGGGAGGATGATGACAATGAGTGATTTAACGATTAACAAACGACCGGAAATTAAGTTTTTCACACCCGGTGTCTGGGTTTTATTCGGATTCGCTGTAGTAAGTATCATACTGGTAATGATTCGGTTTATATTTGGGATCGGTGCTGTTACCAACCTGAACCAGCAGTATGGCTGGGGTTTGTGGATTGCGATTGATGTGGCCACCGGTGTAGCCCTGGCGGCCGGGGGATTTACCACCGCCTTCATTGCCCATGTTGTTCACAAACATGATTATCACAGTGTGGTAAGACCTGCTCTATTGACCGCTATGCTGGGGTATACATTTGTCGCTCTGGGAGTATTCATTGACCTGGGCCGATACTATAATATTTACCATGTGCTCCTGCCTCATGGTTGGCAGGGTAATTCAGCGCTGTTTGAAGTCGGTATTTGTGTTCTCAGCTATGTTACTGTTCTGTACATAGAATTTCTGCCGATTGTCTGTGATAGATTCGTTGGCCATGTGAATTTACCCGGTTACTGGGCCCGATTCAATCAGGGGATTGATCGATTTCTACGACGGCTGCAGGGTGGATTAAACCGGGTTATTTCGGTCTTTATCATCCTGGGAGTGGTACTGAGCTGTATGCATCAATCTTCGCTGGGTACCATGATGGCTATCGCCTCTACTAAACTCCACCCGTTATGGCATACCCCGATTTTACCATTATTATTTTTACTGTCGGCTTTTGCCGTGGGCTTCCCCATGGTGATTTTTGAATCAATGCTGGCCACCCGCAGCTTCAAGCTGGAACCGGAGACCAGGGTGCTGCGCAAGCTGGCACGGATGGTTCCTTTACTGCTGCTTATCTATCTCACAGCAAGAATTATAGACATGGTTAACCGCGATACCTATGTTTATCTGGTGGATGGCAGCATGTATGGCATTCTATTTATGCTGGAGACATTGATTGGAGTAATAATTCCAATGATAATTTTCAGTATGCGGCGATTCCGCCGGAGACCTGCCCTGCTGTTTACCGGCGCAGCACTGACAGTGTTTGGAGTGGCATTTAATCGCTATAATGTATTCCTGAGTGGTTATCGTCCACCATATGCCGATGGACCATACATTCCAGCCCTTGCGGAAATTTTGGTAACCGTAGGTTTCATTTCCATCCTGGTACTGCTGTACCGTTTCTTCGTTATGAATTTTCCGGTTATTGAAAACTTTGGAGTCTGGCACGATGAAAATGAATAATTTTATTTTAATGGTGATATTATTTTCAGGACTGGCGGCCCAGGATTTAGGACATCCGGGTCTGACCGGGCAGGAAAGCCGGGTAAATCCCTATTGCGCCAATTGTCACACCTGTGCCGAACCATCAGCAGAGGATCCCTGCCTGATTGGTTGCCCGCGGCACACAGGTAAATTATGTGGTGAACATTCAGTGACCGAAGGCCCGGAAATTGTTGTTATGGATCAATTGAGTGATCTGTACAGCCCGGTTGTATTTACCCATAAACTGCATGCTTCCATGTCCGATATCAATGGTGGCTGCGGGACCTGCCACCACTACTCCGATCCTGATGAACCGATCCCGGCCTGCCGGAACTGCCATCCGGAGCACAGCGATCTGGCTGACCTGAAAAAACCGTCACTGAAAGGTGCTTATCACCGGCAATGTATCAATTGCCACCGCGAATGGAGCCACGAAGCCAGTTGTTCCGAATGCCATATTCAGGTGGAAGGTAACGAAGATCTTGTGGCTGCCACTGACAAGACCGATATTATGGGCGTACCCCATCCGCATATTGTGGCCGAGAAAAAATATGTTTACAACACATCCCATCAAGATAGACCAATTGTAACTTTCCATCATATCGATCATGTTGACCTGTTCGGACAGACCTGTGTCAGCTGCCACAAAGGTGAAAATTGCCAGAGCTGTCATGATGGTGCTAATAGCCAAAAAACCAGTATCGATCACGTGAAAAGCTGCAATTCCTGTCATGATGAGAATAACTGTGCTTTTTGTCATAGTGATCAGGAAAAACCGGCATTTGCCCATGCCACCTCGACGGGCTGGGATATTGGGGAACGGCATCGAAATGTGGAATGTCGGGCCTGTCACGGCCCGGTTAAAAACTTCACATCGCCTTCAACGGTTTGTACCGATTGCCACATCCACTGGGAATTGGGCAGTTTCGAGCATTCCACTACCGGACTGGAGCTAAGTGAATCACATGTGGATTTTGAATGTGAGAATTGTCATCTTGATGGTAATTTTGACGACGATCCAAATTGTGAAAATTGTCACGATGATATTGAATACCCGGATTATTTACCCGGTGAACCTGATGAGTAGAGAATACGGAACGCTGCTTTCCAGTACCTGTTAATTCTCGATTGTCGCTAAACGAAATTCGAAGTAATGACTAAACATATCGGCTGCCTGATTGGCGAGAATATTCGCATTTTATCCAATATTGTTTCCTATGTAATCGAAAAGCAATACCTGCTCCATGCCAGTATTCATGATCTGACCCACCTGCAGTTGCTGATTCTAAAAGTCGTCTACCATGCCGGTTCGGCCACCGGAGGACGAATAGCCCGGCGCTTGTCAATTACACCGGCTGCGGCCAGCCAGAATGTCGATTATCTGGTAAAGAAGGAACTGCTGATCAGGCAGGATGGTCTGCAGGACCGGCGTAAAAAGGAATTGATTCTTACCAGCGATGGTTCACAGGTCGTTGACCGGTTCGATGAAATCTGTCAGTATAACCGCCAGGGTGTACTGGAGAATTTCACCGATTCCGAGAAGGAACAGTTCAATCACCTGCTGGAAAAATATATTAAAACCCGTCTGGCTATGGACGATTCTCTGGATCTGAAATGTCTGGAATGCGGGGCAAAATATGGTGAAAAGAATGATTGCCCGGCCGGCGGACGCGATAAAGTCTGCTTATATACAATAATTAACTCTAATGGTGAAATTAAAAAGCCGGGCAAATAACCCGGCTTTATTTAACTATCCCAGATTACGGGCTGCAAATTCCCAGTTGACCAGATTCCAGAACGATTTCAGATATTCCGGCCGTGCATTACGGTAATCAATATAATAGGCATGTTCCCAGACATCAACGGTCAGCAGGGACTGCTCACTACTACTTAATGGGGTCTGGGCATTGGATGTATTCACAATTTCCAGTTTGCCGGCTTTATTTTTAATCAGCCAGGTCCAGCCGGAACCAAAATTAGTGGCGGCTGAAGTGGTGAATTTCGACTGAAATTCTTCAAACGAGCCAAATTCCTTTTCAATCGATTTCAGTATTTCTCCTTCCGGTTTTCCACCGCCGTCCGGTGACAGGCTGTTCCAGTAGAAGGTATGATTCCATACCTGGGCCGCATTATTGAATAAACCACCGGCCGGTGCGGTCTTGATAATGTCTTCCAGACCGGCAGTTGAAAATTCAGTGCCTTCGATCAGGTTATTCAGGTTGGTTACATAGGCATTATGGTGTTTGCCATAATGGAAATCAATGGTTTCTTTGGAAATGTGGGGCTCCAGTGCTGCCGGATCCCATGGCAGGTCAGGTAGTATATGCTTCATTTATTACTCCTGTGAATGATGATTAATTTAAGTCTGATTCTGTATTTGGGAAAATGGGCCGAAACAGTTGTCCCGGCCCCGGGAGAATAAGGTGGAACTATAATTTTGATACGTGATCCGTCAGGTAGCTCGCAACACCTTCGGCGCTTTCCTGCATACCATCCTGTCCGTCTTCCCAACCGGCAGGGCAGACTTCACCATGTTTCTGGTTGTGTGTTAACGCATCTACCATTCGCAGCATTTCATCGATGTTACGGCCCAGCGGTAAATCGTTGATAACGGCGTGACGGACAATCCCATCTTCATCGATCAGAAAAGAGGCTCGCAGCGCTTTATCACCGCCTATTGTAGTATTGAACTCTTCATCATCTGTCTCAACATATGCTTCAGTCGAATCAACCAGTACATCGTATTGGCGGGCAATTGATTTGTCCAGGTCGGCAATCAGAGGATACTGAATATTCCCGATACCGCCATCATTTTCAGCTGTATTTTTCCAGGCCCAGTGACTGTACTTGGAATCAACGGAGCATCCAAGAACCTGGACACCGCGTTGCTCGAATTCGGCCAAACGGTGGTTGAAAGCAATAATCTCAGTCGGGCAGACGAAGGTGAAATCCAGAGGATAGAAAAACAGTACAATTTTTTTCCCTTTATAATCTGAAAGACTGATATTTTTAAATGAATTGTCAGCCATGATGGCTTGAGCTTTGAAATCAGGTGCTGGTTTGGTTACTAGCATTGTTATCTCCTATTTCTTAATTAGCGGTAACGCATTTTTCACAAGTTCCGGTCAGCCTGAGCTGTCCCCCTGTAATGAAATGCTGTGAGTTATTATTTAAATTTTCCAGGAAATCGACAGTGGAACAGTGGATATCATAGATTCGCCGGCATTGATCACAGAAGAAATGAAAATGCTGATCAGTGTTGCCATCATAACGCACGGTACCCGCATGCCGGAAGGCCTGGATAACGTCATTGTCGACCAGTTGATTCAAATTGCGGTAGACTGTTCCCAGGCTGATATTTGGTAATGATTTACGAACTTCTTCATAAATCCATTCGGCCGTGGGATGGATATGATTATTTTGAATCACTTCCAGTATTGCTGCTCGCTGGCGGCTGTAACGCATGATTTATTCCTTTAATTATGGCCGAACTTAGGCAGTATAAATTATATAGTCAATAATAGTAATCATTATTGTTATTAAATAAAGAATAAATCAATTTGCTGATCAGATTTTGGTACGCTAATAATATACAAGCTACTGTAAATTTATGCAGCTATCGATCTGATTCAGTTTGATTAATGAAAAGGGAGAAACTATGGATGTTCTAGCCACCGGGCAGGGGGAATTGATTCAACCCCCGGATATGGATGCTTTTCGTCAATGGAACCGTGAACATAAAAGTAAAGCTTTGGTCGACAAGGTAATGACCGAGCAGGACGCGATTAGTAAATTTCTTAAAGATGGTGACTACCTTGGAGTAGAGCTGTATGGTACTGTCAGGGCACCAATGTCACTGGTGCGGGAGGTGATCCGCCAGGGATACCGGGAGCTGAAATGCGCCGGACAGGGCGTGATGGAATCCGATCTGTTGGCCGCGGCCAATGCCGTAAAGCAACTGGACTGGACCTATATCGGATTTGAAGTATATGGATTATCCAATAATGCCCGCCGTACCGTTGAGGGCGGTTATGTTGAAAAAATTGTGGAATGGTCCAATGCCGCCTTATCCTGGCGCTTTAAAGCGGCTGCAATGGGAGTACCATTTCTTCCCACCCGTGTTATGCTGGGGACAGATACATTTGATTACAGCGCCGCCAAAGTGGCCGAATGTCCATTCACTGGCCAGAAAGTCTGTCTATTGCCAGCTTTGGTCGTTGATGTAGGCCTGATTCATGTTCATCGGGCCGACCGCTTTGGTAATGCCCAGATCGATGGCATCTCCGGCTTTGCCGGTGAGATGGCCCGTGCCTCCAAGCGATTGATTATTTCGGCTGAAGAAATTGTCGATGACGATTTAATCCGCCAGTCACCGGATAGGACCATAATTCCATATTTTCTCACCGATGCGGTTATCGAGGCACCTTTTGGATCCCATCCCGGTGAAATGAGTTTCTGCTATGAACGTGATGAAGAACATATCAGGAAATATGTCAAGGATTCCAGGGATGAAGGTAAAGTCAAAGAGTACCTGGAGAAGTGGATTCACGGAGTAAAGAATCATGCTGATTATCTGGAATTGGTTGGTCCGGAAAAACTGGGTCAAATTGATTTAAGGGATGGAGGTGTAAAATGAATACCGAGCGCTACAATCCTTCCGAACTGTTGATCTGTATTTCGTCCCGCTTGATGGCCGATAACGCCACCTGTTTCATTGGTACCGGAATTCCGATGCTGGCCGCCTCATTGGCCCAGAAGATGCACGCTCCTAACCTGATTTCTATTTTTGAGTTCGGTGGTCTCGGCGCCCAGCTCGATAAACTGCCGCTGGCAGTAGGCGACATGCGCACTTTTAATCGGGGACTGGTTGCTGCCGGGATATGTGATATTATGGATACGGCCATGCGTGGATTTGTCGAATACGGATTCCTGGGCGGAGCACAAATCGATATGTATGGCAATCTGAATTCGACCATGATTGGTGACGATCATTCCAAACCGAAAGTACGCCTTCCCGGTTCAGGTGGCGCTAATGATGTCGGTTCAACCTGCTGGCGGACCATAATCATCATGCAGCATGACAAGCGCCGTTTTTTACCAAAAGTTGATTTTATTACCACTCCCGGATATCTTTCTGGTCCCGGTGCCCGTGAAGAGGCTGGTTTGCCGCCCGACACCGGACCGTATCGTGTCGTTACCGGACTAGGCACCCTGGGTTTTGATGATGAAACCAAATGGATGAAACTATTGGCACTTAATCCGGGAGTTTCAGTGGATGATGTGGTTGCCAATACTGGTTTTGATTTATTGATTCCCGATGATGTAACAGTAAACGATCCGCCTAGTGATGAGGAATTACGACTGCTGCGTGACGAAGTAGATAAGGATCGCTATTATATCTAGAATCTCCGACTTCACAGAACAGGCAGTTTTATGGCCTAATCCGCTGTTTTTTCTGAAATTTTCTAAATTTCAGGGCTTGACTTATTATTCTGTTACATATATACTAACTCAATGGATAATAAACCATTACCTGCCATTATCATTACCGGTGCATCGGGTTTCATTGGACGATATTTGATCGAATACCTGCGGGATAATTATCGCATTTTTGCCCTTGCGCGACGGACACAGCGAGAAGCCCGGGTTGTACAACATCGCAACATTACCTGGATGCTGGTGGATATATCAAAGGAAAACCAGCTCGAGCAATGCATTGGGGCAATTACCGACGAAACATCAATTGAATTCATCATTCATCTGGCGGCCTATTATGAGTTCAGTAATACACCAAACCCGGCTTTTGAGGAAACCAATGTTCAGGGGACCCTCTATTTACTGGAGCATGCCAGGAAACTAAATATCAGGCGTTTCATTTTTGCCAGTTCGCTGGTGGCCTGCCGTTATCCGGTACCAGGGGATGCAGTGAATGAATTGACCGCTCCCAATGCAAAATATCCTTATGCTGTCTCGAAAAGGAAAGGGGAGGAATTGATGATGGAATATTCCCAGTATTTCCCCTGTGCCACCATAAGATTTGCCGCCGTTTTCAGTGACTGTTGTGAGTATGTTCCATTATACTTTTTTCTGAAAACATGGTTATCCAACCGATGGAATTCATGTATAATCGGTGGCAGTGGAAAATCTGCCCTGCCGTTTATTCATATCAATTGTGTAGAGAAGTTTTTTACTCAGATAATGGACCGTACCGATCAACTGGCCGATTATGAATGCCTTATTGCCAGTGGTGACCGGCCTGTATCTCACCTGGAGCTTTTCAACCTGGCCACCCGTTATTATTATGGCCGGCCCAAACACGCCTTTTTCTTACCCAAATATCTGGCTTGGCTTGGAGTAGCTGCCCGGGATATTCTGGGGCGACTTATAAACAAGCGCCCCTTTGAACGACTGTGGATGATTAATTATGTTGATAAATCATTTGCCTCCGACAGTACCTATACTCGCGATAAACTGGAATGGCGTCCACTGGAGAGACACTCCATTCAACGGCGGTTATTATTCATGATCGAGAATATGAAAAGTTCACCAGGAGAATGGGATCTGAAAAATACGGCCCGGATTGTAGATCCCGGTGCCAAGCGGCCCCATTTGATCCTGGCAGAAGAAATGCACCATATGCAGGGTTCCATTATCGAGCAGGTAATCGAATACATTTGCGCACGGGAAAGAAAGAATATTTTCCACTATTACCAGGATCTGGAAGAAGAGCGTTTGAAATATTATATCGAAGTAGTTTATAATCATCTGATTTCTTCGGTCCGCAACGGTGACCGTTCCCTGATGATCAGTTTTGCCCAGTTCCTGGCCAATGTAAGGCATAGTGAAGGTGTCCACCAGGCGGAGCTCTGTGCGGCCTTGAAAGCGACTGGTGATATTATTGAATCGAATCTCCTGAAAAACAATAAACTGTCTAAGATGAAAATCCTGATTCACGATTATATCACCCTGGCCCTGCAATTGGCGATTGACGAAGTCAAGGACTCCTATGATCGTCTGGATTCTGTTTGATTTGATACGGACAGATTAACAAACCATTGAGTAATCTTTGGTCATGTAGTAAGTTTACCAGAATAATTGGATGAATATTGCCGGATGAACGTAAATAAAACCCCAAAACCGCCTAAATCACTGCACCTGTCCCCGGATGAATTAAAAAGTCTTTTGATCGACATGCCTAATGAGATCAAGGATTATATCTGCGATCTGGAGGACCAGGTAAATAACCTGACCGATATCGGATTGGCCTTGTCCCGTGAGAAGGATATGAACAAGTTGCTGGAGATGATCCTGCTGGAAGCCAAACGGATTGCCAATGCTGATGGTGGCACTCTCTATATGATGACTGATGACAGACGGCTGAAATTTGAAATCATGATGACCGACTCATTGAATTTTCACATGGGTGGCACATCGGGTAAAGATATACCATTTTATCCGGTTAAACTGTATCTGGATGATGGAAAGCCGAATAATCACATGAATGTGGCTTATGTCGGGTTGACCGGAGAAACAGCCAACATCCCCGATGCCTATGAAGCAGAAGGATTTGATTTCTCCGGTACGAAAGCATTTGATGAAAAAACCGGTTACCGGTCTCAGTCCTTTTTGACTGTTCCACTGAAAAATCATGAAGAAGAGATTATTGGTGTATTACAACTGTTGAATGCCCTGGATCCCGATAGCGGAAAAACCATCACTTTTTCATCTAAAGTACAAAATTTAGTTGAGGCTCTCTCAAGCCAGGCGGCTGTAGCCATTACCAATAAGAAATTGATCAAAGACCTGGAAGTATTATTCGAATCATTCATTAAATTGATCGCTTCTGCTATTGATGCCAAGTCACCTTATACCGGTGGCCATTGTGAACGGGTTCCGGTAATCACGATGTTGCTGGCCGAAGCGGTTCATAATTCCAGCGAAGAACCATTCAAGGATATTCAGTTCACCGAGCAGGAGATGTATGAATTGAGGATCGCCGCCTGGTTGCATGACTGCGGTAAAGTAACGACACCGGAATATGTGGTGGATAAGGCCACCAAGCTGGAAACGATCTACGATCGTATCAACGAAGTGGCTTTTCGGTTCGAAATCCTCAAGCGGGATGAGGAAATCAAATTCCTGAAAAAGAAAGCCCGGCTGGAAGCTGATCAGTCATTATCGGTTGAAGAGCGAAAGGCAGCTATTAGTAAGTTGAAGAAATCCTGGAAGAAAAAGAGGATGCAATTTGACGATGACCTGGCCTTTCTCCAGGAAGCCAATGTGGGTGGTGAATTCATGTCCGATGACAAGAAGACTCGTGTGGAAAAAATTGCCCGCTATCGTCTCAAACGCAATGGATCAGCCGTTCCACTGCTGGATGAGAATGAAATCTATAATTTATGTATCTCCCGTGGCACACTGACCAATGAGGAGCGGAAAGTAATCAATGATCATATTGTCATGACCATTGAGATGCTGGAAAAACTGCCCTACCCAAAAAATCTGAAGAATGTTCCTGAGTTTGCCGGTGGACATCATGAAAAACTTGATGGCACTGGCTATCCCAAGGGATTATTCAAGGATGAAATGTCACTTCAGGCTCGAATCATGGCGATTGCCGATATTTTCGAGGCACTTACGGCCCGGGATCGTCCCTATAAAAAAGGCAAGACCCTCAGCCAGGCTATGCGCATTCTCGGATTTATGAAAAATGATTCCCATATCGATGGGGAGTTATTTGAATTATTTGTCAAAGATAAAATCTATGAGAAATATGCCATGGATTATCTCGACCCGGCTCAGATTGACGAAGTAAAAACCTGATTCCAAGTCGGGATTATGGCTGAAGCAGTACTGGTAATAAATCCGGGATCTACCTCCTGGAAGCTTGGTGTTTATTCACGTAGTTCCGAATTAGCACAGGTTAAGGTTGAACATCATGATTTATCCGCGGATGAAATCGTCCTCCTTCTGGGTACGGCCATTGACGATAATGATCTTGTGGCGGTAGCGGCCCGCGGGGGATTGTTACGGCCATTGCCAGGGGGCGTTTACCGGATCAACAAGGTCATGGTAAATGAATTATCCAAGAATCAGCATGGAAAACATGCCTCGAATCTGGGTGCTCCAATTGCTGCCCAAATTGCTCTAAAAATGGACATTCCGGCTTATATTGTCGATCCGGTCACCGCGGATGAGTTTGATCCGGTGGCTGAGATTTCCGGCCTGCCGGGAATCAAGCGGATCTGCCGGGGGCATATGCTGAATATCAGGGCGGTGGTTCGCCAGGCTTGCCATGAGCAAAATCTGGAGTTTGAAAATAGCCGCTGGGTTGTTGCCCATCTGGGTGGCGGTATTTCAGTGGCGGCCGTTGCTGATGGAAAAATTGTTGATATCAATGATGCCCTGCTGGGACAGGGACCGTTTTCACCCCAGCGAGCCGGGAGCCTGCCACTACGTGGAATACTTGACCTGGCCTATAAGCATCCACGGGAGCAGGTGGAGCAGATACTGTCAAAAAAATGTGGCCTGATGGGCTACCTGGGCACAGATGATTTGGAGATTATTGAGAAACGGATAAGTGCCGGTGATGAGGAGGCCGCACTGGTGATGGATGCTATGCTTTACCAGATTTCCAAGGAAATCGGGTCCATGGCAGCGGCATTGGGTTCCAGGTTTGATGGCCTTATTCTGACCGGAGGATTAGCAAATTCGCAGCGAATCGTTTCCGGCATTACTGGCCGCTTCAGTAATTTCCCAGCAGTGCTTGTATACCCGGGAAGCCTGGAGATGGAAGCTCTGGCCCAGGGGGCCTGGCGGGTGCTGGATGGAATTGAAATAGAAAAAACTTATGGCTGATTGATGATAAAAAATTGGCAATCTCTCGAGCAGGCGGCGCTGGATACAAAGAAACGGACCATTGTTGTGGCCGGTGCGGATGATGTATCAATTCTTCAGGCCCTGGCGGAAACAGCTGCTATGGGTCTGGTGGAACCGATTCTGGTGGGCAGTCGGGAGCAAATCAAACCTTGTTGTTCCGAACACGATATCCCGGATTGGGATATTATCGACTGTGCCGAGGAAGAGATTGCCGCCACGGCTGTGGCTATGGTTCGGGATAATCAGGAGGCTCTGCTTATGAAAGGCCGTATAAATACGGCTGTTCTGGTCAGTGCCGCACTCAGCCGCCGGTCCGGCATTCGCGGCAACCAGCGTTTCAGCCATGTAATGGCTGTTGAAACACCGGGTTATCATAAGCTGCTCTTCATCTCTGATGGTGGTATCAACCTCCGTCCAGATGCGGAGACGCTCAAGGCCATTACAACCAACGCCATTCATCTGGTGCGTACTCTGGGTACCGAACGACCCAAAACAGCAATGATCGCCTTGATTGAAGAAGTCAATCCCAAGATCACTTCCACGATACGGGCGGCGGAGGTAGTGGAGCATTTCCGTGGTCGGGAGATAGTGGAGGGACCCATTTCAATCGATATTGCCCTGTCCCGGGAGGCAGCCGAAATGAAAGGTTTTACCAGTACTATCAGTGGTGATACTGATATTCTGGTCATGCCCCATGCCACGGCCAGCAATGTTGCCATCAAGGTTCTGCGGCTGGTGGGGGGAGGCCGGATCGGTGGTGTAGTCATGGGAGCCAGGCGGCCGATCCTGATGGTGTCACGTTCGGATGATGCGAATTCAAAACAGCGATCCATCATTCTGGGATTGATATACCAGGACCGTCTGGAGACCATGGTATAATTTCATTTCATTTTTATCTGTAACCTTCCTGATTTGTCGTCATCAAAAATAGCAAAAATAGAAGTACTGAAATGAATGACAAATATGCTTTAATAAAATATTCTGATGCAAATTGGGAACAGGAGGTAACCAGGTCAACCGATCTGGTGGTTGTTGATGTATGGGCTCCCTGGTGTGCTCCCTGCCGTGTCATTGGTCCGATTGTCGATGAATTAGCCAATGATTATCATGGACTGGTGAAAATCGGGAAATTAAATGCCGATGAGAACCTGATGGCTTCCCAATTAGGTGTTTCCGGTATTCCTACGATACTTTTCTTGCGCAACGGCCAGGAAGTGGATCGGATAGTAGGTGCGGTTCCCAAAAGTCATCTGGAAGATAAGATTAAATATCATATCAGTGGTACCGCCCAGGCTTAGTCAATCCCTGGCAGGAGGTGGAAGGTAAGCTGTGATGAGCGTAATTTCTGAGATGATTAATGAAAAAGAAACCATCCAATTAGCCCTGGCCGGAGATCGATCAGCCCAGACCGAACTTGTCCGAAGCCACACGAGCCGGATATATAATCTTGGTTTGCGGATAATGCGTAATGAGGAGGATGCGGAAGATGTTTTGCAGGAAACATTCATCACTATGCTCCACAAACTGGACCAGTTTTCCGGCAAATCGTCACTCTATACCTGGTTGTACCGGATTGCCACGAATATCGCCCTCGGGAAATTGCGGGAGAAGAAGCGGATCGAAACTGAGGTATCGATTCATGAACCCAATTTCGAAGCTTTGCGCGGATCCCAGTTGAGGGAATGGCCTGATCACCTGGAAGAAAAGGTGAGTGATGATCAATTCAGGAACTGTCTATCGGTAGCTATGGAAGATTTACCGGAAAATTACCGGGCAGTGTTCGTCCTCCGTGACCTGGAAAACCTGTCGACCAAAGAAGCGGCCGATGTTCTGGAAATTTCCGAGGCGAATGTAAAAGTCCGCTTAATGCGGGCCCGACTGTTTTTACGCGATAAGCTGGCTCATCATCTGAAATGTGTGGGAGAAACAAGATGAAGCATGAACATAACCATGATCATGATGATGATATGATCGATAAAATTGAAGAACAACTGGGCAGTGATTTCGATTCCGAAATCGTAGCCGAAGTGGCTGAGCATATGAAAGATTGCCCGGACTGCAAAATATATGTAGACAGTGTGAAACAGACGATTAAGCTTTACCGGGTGACGGAAACCGATAATACCGTTCCGGATGATGTTTCCGACCGCTTGTTTAAAATGCTGAAGCTGGACTGATGATCACGCCCGGGATATTGATTGAGGACCTGATTCGGGAATATCCTTTTCTGGTCCGGCCTCTGGCGGAACGGAATCTGGTCTGCATTGCCTGTGGGGAACCATTATGGGGAACACTTGGTGAATTGGCAGAATCAAAGCACATCGATAACCTGGATGAAATCATGGCTGATTTGAATCGGATAGTAGCGGCCCAAAACAAAACTGATTGATGGAAAAAATTATTAACCTTTGGAAATCAATACCCTGGGTCAAACTATTGGCTGGCTTGACTGGTGGCAGTATTCTGGGTTTTGCCTATTTTTACTTTATCGGTTGCCGAACCGGTACCTGCGCCATTACCAGTAATCCGGTTAACAGCACCCTTTACGGCGCTGTGATGGGATTGATATTCACTTTTCCCTCCAAACGCGAAAGTAAAAAATGAATTACGGCTACAGTAGAACCGTCGATAAAGATTTCAATACTGTCAATGAGAGTATTCGTGATGCATTGATGAACAGAGGATTCGGTGTAATAACCGAGATCGATGTAGCAGCAACGGTGAAAGCCAAACTGGATAAGGATTTTCGTCGCTATATTATCCTGGGAGCCTGCAATCCGCCTATTGCCTATTCAGCATTGCATGATGATTTGAATATTGGATTGTTGTTACCATGCAATGTGATATTTTGGGAAAATGATGATAAATCAGTGACCGTAGCAGCAATCGACTCAGAGAAATTATTATCCTTGACCGGACAGGATGGGATGCAGGATACCGCCCGTCAGGTCAATAATCATTTAAAAGCAGCCTTGGATTCATTATGATTGATCTTCTGGTTTTCATTGCCGTGTTGGCCGGTTGGACCGTGTTGAACCGTTACATTTTACCCAAGGCCGGGGTGCCCACATGAGGGGTGCCCTATCCTCCTCAGTCTGAGGAAAATTTAGAAACAGAAATAGAAAAGGATTCCTGAAATGCCGATGTTTGATTATCAGTGTCGGAATTGCGGACATAAATTTGAAGAACTGGTTTTTTCAAGCCAGGCCAGCGATGAGAATATTACCTGCCCCAACTGCAAAGCCAACGATTCCCAGCGCCTGTTATCGGCGCCTTCGATTGGATCAGGAGGTGGAACCAGTACGTTTTCCAGTGGTGGTTGCTCATCATCGTCAGGCTTCTCATGAGCATGATTTTCTGCGGTCGCAGATTTAATTAATTGCTTTGAATGGATTGTAATTCACTGTACGTTCCGCGCCCATGAACGCGCCACAATCAGCCCAGTCCCGTAAAGACCGGTTTATGGAAAATCCGTCCCGGGCCCTCTGGACCCTGGCTATCCCGATTTTGGGTGGCATGAGTATCCATATGATCTATAATATCACCGATATGATTTTTATCGGGCGGGTCAGCCCTGATGCCCTGGCGGCGGTAGCCTTCAATATGCCGCTGTTCTTTTTCGTTATGGGATTGACCCAGGGAATTGGTTCCGGAATAACAGCCGTGATTGCCCGCTTCATCGGGGCCGATGATAAGATCAATGCCGACAATACGGCCCTGCACGGCGTGGTGATGGGATTGGTTATGAGTGTTGTCTTAGGTGGTGCAGCCGGATTGTGGGGAAATCATATTCTGAGTATTATTGGTACACCGCCGGAACTTTATGATCTGGCCTGGTCTTATTTAAAAGTCATTTCTATCGGTCTGCCCTTCATCATTTTATCCGGAACTATCCGTGCCATCATGGCCGGCGAAGGTGATATGAAGATGCCTATGTATGTAGGTGCGGCGGGGACGATCCTGAATATAATTCTCGATCCGGTATTTATCTTCGGGCTCAATCAGGGTTTGCGGGGTGCCGCTATAGCCACCGTCATATCCCAGTTACTGGTTCTGCTGGTAATGTTATATATTATACTGATAAAGAAGCGTTCATTTATTACGTTCAATCCCCGCGATTTCATTCCCAGTAAACCAATCCTGAAGGATGTGCTGGCCATTGGAATTCCGGCCTCGGCTTCCATGCTGATTATGAGTTTTGGCGGTTCGGTGTTCAACCGGATTCTGGTCTATTTTTCATCCTCTGCGGTGGCGGCCTATCAGGTTGCCGGCCGGCTTGAAATGCTGATCTTCCTGCCAATCATGGCCATTGCCACCGGGTTGGTTACCCTGGTCGGGAT
Organism: uncultured bacterium; assembly: GCA_964410945.1. Taxonomy (GTDB): domain Bacteria; phylum Fidelibacterota; class Marinisomatia; order Marinisomatales; family TCS56; genus CAYPJE01. Next base: position 74,235 of record CAYPJE010000005.1, on the reverse strand, counting down.
GTTTTACGGGGCTGGTGACATTGGCAAAGTGCGCTATATAATCAAATACGGTATATCCCGGGCCGTAGGCATAACAATAATCGGTGCCGCACTGATCTATATTTCAGCTCCACTGGTTATTACCGGTTTCACGCCGGATCCCGATATAAGATCGATTGCCATAACCTATCTACGGATTATTGTATTTATCTATCCCCTGATAGCGATTGGCATAACCTGCGGACGGGCCTTGCAGGGATTGGGTAAAGGTACTCCGATGCTGATAATTACGTCGATCAGGATTTTACTGGTATCGGCACCGCTGGCATCCATCTTTGTCTTCATTATGGATAAACCAATCGAATGGGTCTGGTATTCTTTTGTGATATCGGTCATGGTGTCGGTATCCGTCTCACTGACCTGGCTCAGAATTGAGTTTAGAAAAGCGGCTCAAAAAATAAAGACTGTCTAGCGATTTATTAATATTTTATTGCGCTTTATCACTTATAACGTGTACCTTATTTAAATTAGTTACTAATACTTGTTTTAAGTGACTGCTATCACAGTAATTAGCGGTTGGAAAAAGTAACTTCAGACAGTTATTATGAGAGGAACAATTCTGTAACCTAACCAGTGAGGGCCGTAATGACGCGCAATCTTATCAAATCTCCCTGGACATTTGCCCTGTCATTAATCATATCAGTATTCTTACTCAGCACACTCCTGCTTGCGACTGATAATTCCGATAATCCCGCCAATGTAGACGTTTCCAAACTCCAGCAGATCCGTGAGCGGCACACGGAAATGGCTATTAAAAAGGAAATGGATGCCCTGAAACTAAGCGAGCGGGTTCAGCTTCGTGAACAGCCCCGGCACCGCCAGCAGCACAAGGAGCCACGGGGAATAACAATTGATAATATATCCAACCCCTTCGGCATGGTTGGCTCCCAGGTTGCATCCAGGGCATTGGTGGAAACATCTTCTTTGGTTACCGGCAGCGGCCGGTTGAACCGGACCAACTGTGATTCAGCCTATTTCACTTTTGGGACTGGTGAGGTAAGTAATAATACTGATACTTTGACCTCCGATCGTACAATTGATATAATGTTTTTCGAGAATAATGGTTCGTACATGATTGGTACACCTTATTATTACGATCCCGGAGGGTGTCCCCGAATCTCCAGCTCTCCCAGTCAGCTTCATCTATTGTCATCCGACAGTACAATCGCAACAATTGATACTTGTGCTTGGTTTTATGTGAATAAGCCCGGCTGGGATGAAGAAAACCATAATGGTGACAATCCAAGCTACTTCGATGTTGGCAATGTATTTGAAATTTATTGCCGGACGACCCTTAGTTATGCTGTCATGGAAATAACAGCTGTAACAGCGGACAGTACGTGGATTGAATTCGATTACAAATTCCAACCTGATGGTTCCACTTCCTTTGTGGATGAACCTGATCCGGCTGGGATCGATGTCCTGGTCAACGGCGCCGATGCCGATACGGTTGAACAGGGCGGCGAGGCTGTTATTACAATTATTTTCTCTGAAGGCCAATCAACTGCTGAAGTTTCCATGTGGGTCGATATGGATGGCGATGGCGCCCTTGATCCGGCGGTTGACTGGCAGATCGATGATTCCGAGCTGATCGCCGATGGCGATATGGAAGATGAAGACGGCCTGGTCAATGGCGAATATGTGATTACCTTTGGCGGTCCGGACGATGATGAAGGCCCCATGCGCGTAGCCAACCTGAACCTGCTGCTGCAGGCCGTTGATGCCGGTGGATCAGATGTGGGAAGTTTGTATATCGATCCGATCGGTTCGGCCTATTCCGTTTCCGGTTCGGTGAGTCCGGTTTATGCAAATATAATTATTGGCGGCTGGTTAAGCGATACGGAAGATGCTGACTCCTGGATGACGGTGACCGATACATCAGGCAACTACCAGCTGATGCTGCCGGATTATGGCACCTATGATATCGGTGCATTTGATTTCATCAATGTCACCGACGGTATGTACGCCGATACGATGTACAAGGATCTGCTGGTGGACGGTAACCTGGCCGACCCGTATAATTTCACCTTCCTTGAGCCAACCAGCGCCGTGGAAGGCTATGTTTATGAATACAGCGCAGATCCTACCAGGTTCGCTCCTGTGCCGGTCCCCGGAGTGGATGTCTGGGCCGAAAAGACCGATGAATACTGCGAGCACGGTGAAGGTGGTGATAAATCGGCCACGACCGATGAGTATGGCTATTATATTATTGGTTTGAATGAAGGCCAGCATCGTGTTGGATTAGATGGTGATGATTTGATTCCCGATTATCTCGTACCCCATGATCAATGTCTATACATAGCCGATATGGATACTGCCGTGATGAATTTCGATGTTCTCGTGACTGATAATACTATCAGTGGTACGGTCTACATGGGTGATGGATATGGCTCATATGCACCCTATGGCGGTATCCTGGTGGGTGCCTGGAGCGAGGCCGGCTGGACCGAAGCCGAGACCGATGAATACGGTAATTATGAATTGCGTGTCAGCAGTTTGTTGGACGAGTACTGCGGATACAGCATTGACATTTGGGATCGCGATGAACTGCCCCCGGGGACGGTGATACTGAATCATCCCTGGTGTGTACCATCCGATTCTGCGGGCGTAGATATTTATATGGAGGTCTATCCCGGTGGTGTGGAAGGGTACATCACCAATGCTGTTACCGGTGACACCCTCACCTGGCATGACAATGTCTGGATAGATGTCTGGAATGACTATGATTTCCACGCCGGTACCGGCCCTGATGAAGATGGGTATTTCTTCCTGCCATTACCTCCCGGTAACTATGCCATAAATGCCGGTGGTGAAGGCTACTGGTTTACCGAACCACAACCGCTCATAGTCACTGATCAGATGATCTGGATGGATTTTGCCCTCTCACCAGAAGTGAGTGGTGTGGAAGGCTATATCTACGACAATGATGGCTATCCGATTACTGATATGGCCTGGGTGGATATCTGGAATAACGATTATTGGATGTCTACTGGCGTTAACCAGGATGGATACTATCATATGGGTATTCCCAACGGCACATACAAGATACAGGCCATGGCCGAAGGGTTCTATCCTTCTGAAATCGATTCCATAACGATCTTGGATGACTTTATCTGGCGTGATTTCTACCTGGATCCTGCTTCATTGGATGGGACCATATCCGGTACGGTCTATGATGAAGTCCTGCGCAGTGGAATTCCCGATGTTGAAGTTTATCTCGGCAGTGAATTCTACGGTGACATGACTTACACCGATGAATATGGTAACTATCATTTCAATGTTCCTTATGGTGTTTACAACATGTACGTTACCAAGGAAGGCTATAGTGATGATTGGGCTGACAACTTAATTGTCAACTCACAGACTCCGGATTTATACCACGATTTTTATATACGCAGTATCAGTCTGGATGCAGTGATTCGCGGCCAGGTTCTCGATCGCGAGACCCAGACACCGGTTGGCGGTTCTGAGGTCAACGCCTGGAACTGGTATTTCCATGATTATACCTATACCGGACCCGATGGCTACTTCATGATCGATGTACCGGCTGATACAATCTGGATGGATGCCTGGGCTCATGGTTATTACTGGTCTGAAACCTATATGTTTGTAACACACCCCGGTGATACACTGGATGTTTTCATTGAGATAGATAAACTGCAATCCGGTCCGCCCCACCTGTTTATGGTTAAGGATGTCTTCCCTGACCAGGGCGGCTGGGTCGAGCTGGGTTGGGAACCCGGTCAACCGGATGATGGCTGGCATCTGACCGGTTACAGTATCTGGAGGATGAACGATTGGGGTATGCCGGCATATACTGGAATTACTGTCCCACCACGTGGAATGGATCAGTACTTTGCTTTTGCACCCACCAAGAATGATTCCAGTGCCATGACTGAAATGAATCATTCCTACTGGAATGAATTCCTGGTGACGGCCCATTACCTGACCGACTGGGGTACCATGATCTACGATGATTCCAACTGGATGGGTGGCTATTCCATTGATAATCTGTTCCCGGGAATTCCATTTAATCCGGTGGCGAATTTTGTCAATGATGGTGCCGCTGTTGATCTGGCCTGGGATCCGGTGACCGATGAAGATCTGGAATACTATTCCGTCTATCGCGGTGAAGTAAGTGGATTTACACCAACCGAACCATTTGCTTTTACCACCGATACAAAGTTCTTTGACGACGGAATTGTCAGTGGTACCAGCTATTATTATCTGCTGACTGCCACCGACCAGAATGGCAACGAGAGTGATTTCTCAGTCGAGGTGGAAGCCTCTGCCGTTGGAATCGGTGATGAGAATATGATCCCGGACAGCTATGCCTTGGCTCAAAACTATCCCAACCCCTTTAATCCGTCCACCACGATTGAATTTGCCCTGCCCGAAGCCGGATTGGTTACGGTGAAGGTTTACAACCTGCTGGGTGAAGAAGTGGCTACTCTGGTTAATGACAGCCGGGAAGCCGGTATCCATTCAGTCACCTGGAATGCCGGTCAACAGGCAAGTGGTGTTTACCTGTTGCAGATGCGCTCCGGAACCTATTCGCAAACACGAAAACTCATGCTAATGAAATAGCATTCCCAAAACCAACCTACTGGTTGAAATGGCGGGCAGATTCATCTGTCCGCCATTTTTTTTACATTCTAAGCAGTCGATAATGATTGGTTTTCCGACCTAAATTCTACTATCCGGGATTGGTAGCCAAGATATTGAAAAATATTATCAACACATCTGATTTTTGATTGGTCGATTAAAATGAAAAAAATATGGTGGAAAACAGGAGTCATTTATCAGATCTATCCACGCAGTTTTCGGGATACGAATGGGGATGGTGTCGGTGATCTGCAGGGCATCATAGATTCACTTGATTATCTTAATGATGGTACACGCCATTCATTGGGTGTAGATGCGATCTGGTTGAGCCCTGTCTATCCTTCGCCGCAGGCTGATTTCGGATATGATGTATCGGATTACTGCAATATCGATCCGCTTTTCGGAACACTGGATACTTTCCTGACCCTGGTGGATGAAGCACATAAGCGTGGTATCAGGATTATAATGGACCTGGTTTTCAATCATACCTCCGATCAGCATCCCTGGTTCAAGGAATCAAGGTCATCCACAGATAATTCCCGGCGCGACTGGTATATCTGGCATCCCGGGAAGAATAGAAAACCACCCAACAACTGGGCCAGCTATTTTGGTGGACCAGCCTGGCGTTGGGATCAAAAAACCAGCCAGTATTATCTGGCAATGTTTGATCCATCACAACCAGACTTGAATTGGCGCAATCCGGAAGTCCGGGAAGAATTGTACGATGTTATCCGCTTCTGGCTGGACCGGGGGGTTGATGGTTTCCGGATGGATGTTTATAACCAGTTTTTCAAAGATGAACAGAATCGGTCTAATCCCTTCAACTTGAATCCCCTGGGATTGATCCATGGATTCTGGGGCCAGAAACATATCTATGACCGGGACCAACCGGAAATGTTTACCGTACTGAAGGAAATGCGCGCTATTATCGATTCCTATCCTGAGCGAATGTTCCTGGGGGAGACCAGTGACGAGGGCCAATACCTGAAAGCCCTGGAGTACTACGGGGAAAATGATGATGGTCTGCATCTGGCATTCAATTTTGATTTTCTATCGTCCAAATGGAGCGCCGATCATTTTCGCCAGGCAATTATCAAATGGGAAACCAATTTGCCGGACTGGGCCTGGCCGACCTATGTTTTGAGTAACCATGATGTGGACCGCCATTTTTCACGCTATGAACGTGGCACGGAAGGAATGGATCGGGCCATGATTGCCGCTGCCATGTTGTTGACCTTGCGGGGCACCCCGACACTGTATTATGGTGAGGAAATCGGCCAGTCAGACATCTACTTGAGCCGCAAGCAGATTCTTGATCCGCCGGGCAAGCGCTACTGGCCGATATATAAGGGCCGGGATGCCTGCCGGGCGCCGATGCAATGGGATCAATCACCGCGGGCTGGCTTTACTTCCGGTGATCCCTGGCTGCCGGTTAATACCGATTATCGTTTGAAAAATGTCGAAACACAAACGGCCGAACCAAACTCGCTGTTCAATTTTTATCGGCACCTGATCTGGTTGCGCCATCAAACAGAAGCACTGCACAGCGGCGAATTGGAACTGATTAACAACTGGCACCGGAAAGTACTGGCTTATTATAGATACACAGCGCAGCAAAGGTTGTTGATCCTGTTGAATTTTTCCAGCCGGGACCAGGCCATCTCGCTTGATCGGGATAGCAGTTGGAGCGTGATTTTCGGAACTCATTGTGAAAACAATGTAACATTTGACGATCAGCATTTTGAGCTGAATGGCTATGAAGTTTTGATTTTAAATGATGATGGATTTGAAGCGGAGGTATCCGGTGGGTAGAAAAACGGAATTCAAGGGCAAAGAACTGTATGCAGTGTTCCTGTTGGCATTAATCAACCTGTTTCTGTTTGCCGATCAGAATCTGATGGCTCCCAATCTGACCCAGATTGCCAATGATTTTGGATTCGATGGGAATCAGCGCGATGTACTATTGGGAGGAAATATCTCATTTGTATTCTGGATTCTTGGGGGAGTTGTTTCGCTGGGAATCGGTTATCTGACTGATCTGATTTCCAGGCGCAACCTGTTCGCAATCGTTATCCTGATCGGTGAAATCCCCTGCCTGTTGACCGGTTTTGCTGAAACATATACCCAGTTGTACTGGCTGCGAGCACTGACCGGTATTGGTATTGGTGGTGCCTTGCCATTGACATATTCCATGGTTGGTGACTATTTCTCCCACCGGACGCGGGCCGCTGCCGCCGGCTGGCTGGGCCTGGCCCAGGGGATGGGTATCGCCGTTGGTCAATTGGTAGCCGGATTTATCGGCCCCGAGCATGGTTGGCAATTACCGTTCATTCTGGTGGCTATCCCCAATTTTTTCCTGGGTACTTTATTCCTGTTCACTATTAAGGAACCTGAACGGGGTAAAACCGAGGATAGCCTTAAAGATTTGATCGCCCAGGGACATGCCTATGCCCGACGAATCAACTGGCAGGAATACCGGAAAATTTTCAAGATCAAAACCAACCTGCTGGTGTTTCTTCAGGGAATACCGGGAACGGTACCATGGGGCGTATTTTTCATTTTCCTGAATGATTTTTATTCACAGGAAAAGGGATTTTCGGTAGAGACAGCAACCTTGATTGTAATGGTGGTCGGTGCCGCGGCGATTTTCGGATCATTTTTCGGAGGTCTGGCCGGGAACTGGTTCTATAACCGCAAACCACAGTATCTGCCGATACTAAGTGGTACATCCACTCTGGTGGGAATAATTCCAATGGCTATTCTGATCAACTATCCAAGCCAGGCAGGGGTGGAAAATCCAGCCACGGCACTGCCGATGCTGATTGGATTTTTTACCGGTTTTACCATTTCAATTACCGGCCCCAATGTCCGGGCGATACTGCTGAATGTCAATGCACCGGAAACAAGGGGTTCAATCTTTTCATTATATAATCTGGCTGATGACCTGGGTAAGGGATTTGGGCCGGTGATTATCAGTTTGCTGATCCTCGGTTTCGGACGGGTCTGGGCATTCAATATTGCTAATTTATTCTGGTTGTTCTGTGGTGTGATTCTGCTGGTAATGGCATTATACTTTCCCAGGGACATTAAGAAAATGAATGATCTGATGGAACAGCGAGCTGAAAAACTGACTTAGGAGTTGGTAATGGCAAAAAAAATTGAATATGACCTGAATCAGAATCTGTTCTTTATTAATGATCTTTGGAAACGAGCACTGCCTTTTACAATCAATGTCAACTATACCATAAAATTGCCACCTGAACAGATACCACAGACCTCAAATTCACAGTTCGAGCCGGTTAAAAATGGGTGGGAAATATTAACCTCAGAGATAAAACTGCGCTTAATCTGGAAAATCGTTGGTGATGGTGTTCTGATCACACTGAAACTCAGGAATAATTCCGGGAAGAATATAATCCTGCATAATATCAGCCCGGCAACATTTGACCTGGCAGATATCAGGGATGACCTGGCGGAATACAAATTCTATCAGCATGGGTATCAGTCCTGGTCACCGTGCCGGCCACTGCCGGCTGACACCACCCAACAATATCCGCGGATGAAATCATTTGCGTTGATGAATCAGAATGTAGATTCACCCTTCTGGAAGCGCGATGATGGATCAGTTTCACACCTGTTTTCAGTGCTTAACCATCCCGAGAAGCAGGCACTTCTGTTTGGATTCACCAGGCAGGAGACGGGACTTGGAGAAGTATTCCTCAGGAATCGTGGTTTGGCCCAGATGATTACCTTCCTCGATTATGGCGGCAAGCAACTCGAACCCGATGAGGAGCTGGTTACCGAACCACTGTTGGTGTCCGTTGGTGACCCTGACAGGCAGGTGGACCAGTATATGACCATACTTAATCATAATATGGTAGGTCAGCTTCCAGAGAAAAGTCCGGTTGGCTGGTGTTCCTGGTACGAATTCTACACCAGGATCAGTGAGGAAAAAATATTGAACAATACCAGTCGGTTAGCTCAGTCACCAAGCTTGGGAGTCGAGTTTGTCCAACTGGATGATGGCTATCAGACTGCCGTAGGAGACTGGTTGAACCTCAATAAGAAATTTCCTTCGGGGCTTAAAAAACTGGCTGGTAAAATAAAAACACATGGCTTCAAAGCCGGCATCTGGTTAGCCCCGTTCATGGTTGCCCGGAATTCCGAATTATTCAAAACCCAACCGGACTGGTTTCAGAAGGATTCAAAAGGGAAGGCCCTAGATTGTGGATATAATCCATCCTGGAATTCACGCACGGTGGCACTGGACCTGTCAAATCCAAAGGTTGAGCAGTGGCTTCGGTATATTTTCGAAAAACTGGTCGAGGCTGGGTTTGATTACTTCAAGATTGATTTCATTTTTGCCGGTCTGCGGAACGGCCGGCGTTTCCGGCAGGACCTGTCTCCGGTTGAAATTTATCGCAATGGATTAAGGATTATTCGTGATACGATCGGCCCTGACCGTTTCCTCCTGGGGTGTGGAGCACCAATAGGGCCTTCCATTGGTTTGGTAGATGCAATGCGGGTATCGGAAGATGTGAAAGAGACCTGGCATAACCGGCTTTGGGAATGGCTTGGAAGGGGCGTAGGCGTACCATCGGCCAAAGGCAGCCTCCGGAATAATGTACAACGCCATTTTACACACCGGAAATTGTGGCTTAACGATCCTGATTGCCTGTTGGTACGGGACCGGAATACCAGTCTAACACTGGAGGAAACCGAAACCATGGTGACCCTGTTGGGAATGACAGGTGGGATGCTTTTCCTGAGTGATGATATGACCAGAATCAGCCGGCGTCGAATTCAGCTGTTGAAAAAAGTCCTGCCACCAACACCATTAACTGGATACCCTGTTGGTCAGTTCACCAATGAATATCCGGATATTTTCAAAATTTCCAGTGCTGATCGTCAGGTAGTGGCATTTACCAACTGGGATGACCGCACCAGCTCATTTGATCCGGCGGAAGCGTTTTCCGGCGAGGGGAATTATATATTTGATTTCTGGAAGCAAAAACCGGCTGATATGTCTGATTTTAAATTAACCGCCCATCACAGTCGCGCATTCCAGGTATCTCCATTCAAGAAATATCCGACCGTAATTGGTACCGACCTGCATATCGCCGCGCTGTGCGACGGGAGAATTATGGAAGATTTCAGTTCAGCAACCGGGATCCTGACTGTTGTAGTTGATGGACTTTCACAGACCAGTGGACAGATATGGATCGGCGTCCCAGAGCCATACACTTATCTAGGAGCAACCGGAGACGGTGATAATCTTAATATTGAATCCTGGGATGGTGGCATTAAAATCGTTTTAAAACACCAATATCCATTAACAGTTGAAATCAAGTTTCTGGATAGTTGATGCGCAGTATTGCGCTGCGTGTTATAGAATAGCCCTGCAATAATCACGAGGTTCAAATGCAATACTTGTTGTTCCTGATTCTGTTCGGATTGATTTATACCATTTTGATTCTTTTCTTTCGTAGCCGCGATCCTGAAATCCACTGGGACTGGTCCAAAATCGATTATGCTGATCTGGATTTCCCATCGGAATTCATTTGGGGCACTTCCACTGCAGCGCACCAGGTTGAAGGAGGCTGTGATAACAATAACTGGTATCAATGGGAACAGACCAAATTTTCCGATGGCCGGCCGCATATTCTCAACAATGATGTATCAGGTGCGGCCTGCGAACATTGGGACCGCTTTGCCGATGATTTTGGACTGGTGAATGAGCTGGGATGTAAAGGTTATCGCTTCTCGGTGGAGTGGAGTAAAATCGAACCGCAGGAAGGTCAGTTCGACCAGAAAGCTATCGAGCATTACCGTAAGATGATTGAAGCGATGCGGACTGCCGGACTTGAGCCCATGTTGACCCTTCATCACTTCACAAATCCTATCTGGTTCGAAGAGAAGGGTGCTTTTGAACAGGAGAGTAATATCAATTGTTTTGTGAGATTCTGTGAAAAAGTATTCACAGAATTTTCCGATCTTGTACATTACTGGTGTACCATCAACGAAATCGAAGTCTATGCCACCCAGAGTTATTTCCAGGGTGGCTGGCCTCCTGGTGTTAAGGATCCTCAACGTACCGCGGTGGTAATGTGCAATCTGCTGGAAAGTCATGTACGGGTATACAAAGCATTAAAAGCATTGCCTGGTGGACCGGAGGTCCGGATTGGTCTGGTTAAAAACATTTTCCAGTTTGATCCAAAACGAAAGTTTCATTTACTGGATAATCTGGCCGGGTGGATCATGAATCGAGTGTTCAATGGTGGCATCCTGGATTTCCTGAATACAGGGCGGTTTAGATTGTTTATCCCAGGAATGATCAATATTAGTCACACCAATCTTGACGCCTGCCGGTCGAATGATTTCATCGGCCTGAATTATTATTCCCATATGATTGTCAATTTCAAGCCCGATCCACGGGAATTTTTTGAATTCAGCCTGCGTCCGAATGAAACTTCCACTGATATGGATTACACGATATACCCGGAAGGTTTTTACCGTGCCCTGCATGAGATCGGTTCACTCGGACTGCCGGTTTATGTGACTGAAAACGGGATTGCCGACGAAATAGATGATCGTCGTGCTGATTTTACCCGGCATTATATCTATGCCATGAACCGGGCGCTTAAAGAGGGGGTTGATATACGCGGATATTTCTATTGGAGTCTGCTGGATAATTTTGAGTGGGCTGAGGGATATTCGATGAAATTCGGGCTTTATGCAGTTGACTTTCAAACTCAGGAAAGAAAGTTGCGGACAGGTAGTGAAATCTACCGGGAAATTATCCGGAAAAATGGCTGAACCGATTTCAGCATTGTTGCTGGCTGCCGGCCGGGGAACACGGATGGGATCTGAAATTCCAAAACCACTGGTACCTCTAGCTGGACAGGAATTGATCTGTCATTTGATCAATGCCCTCCAAGAAACGGGAATAAATGAAATCGGTGTTGTTGTTGGTTACCAGTCAGAAATGATACAAGCCGCGTTAGGTGATAAATTATCATATGTATTCCAGGAACAGTTATTGGGAACGGCCCATGCCGTGGAATGTGCCATGGATATGGTTAGTCAATTCGATAGAGTACTGATTTTTGTGGGTGACAGTCCTCTTATCCGACCAGACTCGATCAGAAAATTGATCGAAACGCATGTCGTGACTAAATCGACCTGTTCCTTCCTAACGGCAGTTTTTGAAAAAGAATATCACTACGCCCGGGTGATCCGTAACAATGATCAACTTCTGGTCAGATGTGTGGAAGCGCGTGATGCCAACAGGAAAGAACTGGCGCTCAGTGAATATATGTCCTCTCATTTCATATTTAATGTCAATTGCCTGGTTGAATTTTTACCGCAGATAAAACCACATTGGGAAACGGGTGAGCGTTACCTCACTGATATGATAAATCTGCTGCTTGCTGCGGGTCAGAAGGTATCGGCAGTGAAAATTCCGGATTATCGTGAATTGGTGGGACTCAACACGCCAGAAGAACTGGCCTGGGCTGAGCAGGTTCTGAAAGAACGCAATGACTGATTTGCAATCATTGATAAAACGCACCCGAGATGCTTTCAGGGCAAGGTTCAGTCATGAACCAGATGTTATTGCAGTTGCTCCGGGGCGAATCAATATTATCGGTGAACATACAGATTATAACAGTGGATTGGCACTGCCGGCAGCCATCAACCGTTGGATATGTGTGGCGATTGCCCGGTCAGCCGATCATGATATAAGAGCATTCAGCCTGGACTTCAGTGAATCATTCCTGGCAACCCCAACGACTGATAGTATCGAGTTGAAATCCTGGCAGCGATACGTGATTGGTGCCGTGAGTGTTTTCCAGAGACACACTAGGACTAAATCCGGTTGTAAGATTGCAATTTCCGGCAATGTACCCCTGGGGGCCGGGTTGTCATCATCAGCGGCGCTGGAGGTGGCTTTGATGAACGGTCTGCGCGGTGCTACAGGTGCGGTGATCAGCGATCTGGATCTAATCAAGCTCTGCCAGCAGGTGGAGCATGAATATCTGGGCCTGCAAAGCGGATTGCTGGATCAATTCGCCAGCCAGTTTTCTTGCAGAGGACAATTGCTTAAGATTGATTTTTACGATTTGAGCCATGATTACTCACAGGTTGAAATGGGTGACTGGTGTTGGGGAGTCGTTGACTCGGGTATACGGAGGGAACTGGCTTCCAGTAAATATCATGAGCGTGTTGCCGAGTGCCATGAGGTACTGGAATTATTGAAAAAAGCCGGTGCACCGGTCAAATCCATCCGTGAAGTCACTTCTGAGCATCTGGAAAAATATACAGCTGATTTACCGGTAAAATTGATCGGGCGGTTGTGGCACGTTAGCAGTGAGAATAATCGTGTTTTAGAGATGCTGAAGGCATTGGGAAAGGGTGATTTCAATTATGCCGGTGCTTTGTTGAAAGCCAGCCATACCAGTCTGCGTGATGACTATGAGGTCAGTTGTGCCGAACTGGATTTATTGGCTGAAGTGGCTGATGGTCCCGGTTGTGCCGGTGCGCGAATAATGGGTGGTGGATTCGGCGGTTGTCTGATCGCCCTGGTAAATTCGACTCATTGGGAAACGTTTACAAACAGAGTGAAAAAAGCTTATCGTAAAGAATTTGATATAGAAGCTGATTTTTTCAAGTTTGAGCTGGTTGGGGGAGCTGGATTGGTTAGTAGTTAGATTATATAGAAATGAATTACTATATAGTATTCTGTAATCTTGTCTATATGATAATGCAAACGCTAAGCTGTGCGTGATGATTTATATTTTTTCTGTTCTTCAAGTAATCGTAACTGTGCTTCTTCTTTTGATTCACCATTTGCTGAGTTGTATTGGTATGTTGGCCAATCAGGAAGATAGTCATTTGCTTGATTTCCCCATACTGCCCAATTTTTTCTGGCTCCTCTTGCAAACATTTCAAGGTATGGTCCAGGGCTACAATCTTCTATTAATTTATATAATTCATCAGGTTTCCGAGAATGTTCTCTTTTCCGTGACTGAATGATGTTTGTTTGGGTTCGGCCAGGTTGAAGAGTTCTCATTTTACCTTTTACACCAAATAGAACTAATTCAGTAACATTTCTAAAATAAAAACCTACACCCCTTCCATCCGGTCCACCATCCTTACGAATTTTGAACCATATTATGTTGGTTTTATAGGTAAACCCCCAATTTTTCATTACTTCTAGGCCTTCTGATAATAATGCATTTGGAACCCATAAATATAGATGAGCCTCTTTGGCTGTTACAGTATCTACTGGAATATCGATGATTTCTTGCAGAGATAATGTTGGATATCTACTTAGTCTTTTATGTTCTGGAGCGACTTTTCCAGTAGAATTTTGAAAACGCCAAGGTGGGTCAGCAAGAATTGTTCTGTAACTGCCTATGATTTCCTTAGCGAAATCTTTTGCAGCTGAATAATTGTTTTGCACTTATAAATCCTCTATATAAAGAGATTTTTTTATACCAAAAACTAAAATGGGACATCCGCCACCTCCACCGCCTTGAATTTTTGGTAATAGCTTTCCCATTTGAGTAGTTGATTTACCATAAGATTTACCACGACCTATTGAATCAAATATTACCTGAAGTTCATCCGTTCTAGTTATGATAATCCCGGCACTAATTGCCCTGAGGTCAAATAACAATCTGAAATTGTTTAGATCTCTATCATAAAATGGATCCTTGTTATTCCACTCAACTTCCAAAGCAATTCGATTTTTATAGCAGTCAATTTTATGTGTTGGAGACAAGTTTTCTTTTCCATCAACAACCATTTTTGTATCAAATGACTTTTCCGTCCATCCTTTTTGGTCAATTAATTTCTGATCTATCCATGCAGCAATTTTAGATTTTCTTCCACCACCAACGGTTATCCAACTTTGATTTAAACGAAATTCTGTTAATGTTTCTATAATATCGTTCCATTCATTTTCAAAATCTACTTTAATTATTGTTGAGGCGTGTTTCCATTCGTGAATTTCATAATTATCATGAATGAATTGCGATATTAAATCAATAGCCATGAAAGTCCTTCAATATATCTTAATTCAACGACCAATTTATTATATGAAAAATTAATGTTCAAATCAAGATAACTTCTAATATTAGTTTTAATCGATTATGAGAATTGCCCCATCCTCACCATATTCCAGCTCAGCCATTTTTACGCACCGCTTATGATCGATACCACCGGACAGGGAACTGTCGTGGTAGAACAGATACCATTTTCCCTGAAATCTGACGATCGAATGCTGGGTGGTCCAGCCTTGGACCGGATCAAGGATTTTGCCCCGGTAGGTAAAGGGACCCAGAGGATTGTCCCCGGTAGCGTAAACGATCAAATGAGTATCGCCGGTGGAATAGGACAAATAGTAAGTACCCTGGTACTTGTGCATCCAGGCTCCTTCAAAAAAGCGCCGGTTATGATCACCGGCCAATAGTGGCAACCCGGCCTCGTCAACAATTATAATCTCCTGGATGTCACCATTGAATTCATACATATGATTAGCCATGATGGCTACACGCGGACCGAGCGCCGGTTCATCATCGGCTGGTTCCACGCCATCAGGATCGAATTTTCCGTTACGCCATTTTTCCAGCTGGCCGCCCCATAATCCACCGAAATACATATAGACCTGCCGGTCGTCATCGATGAAAACACATGGATCAATGCTGAAACTGCCCTGGATCGGTACTGGCTGGGGAATGAAAGGACCGGCCGGATTATCGCTGGTGGCCACACCAATGGCAAAATTCCCGTCCTGGTTACGGGCCGGGAAATACATGAAATACCAACCATTTTTCCGGGCTACGTCCGGTGCCCATAACTGTTTGCTGGCCCAGGGAATATCATTGATATGCAGGATCTGCCCATGATCCACTGGTACAGAACTGATACTGGCCATGGAAAAAACATGGTAATCGACCATATCATACTGATTGCCAAAGCGGTCCGGAGGTGTGTTGTTATCCAGATCGTGCGAAGGATAGATGTATAGTTTCCGGTTGAATACGTGTACTGAGGGATCGGCGGTATAGATATGTTTGATCAGAGGTTCGCTGCCAAACACCGATGACAGGATAACTACTACAACAATGGTAATAATTTTATGCATAATTATCGTCAGGTAATTTAGGAATGATAAGTCCGGCCTGCCATAACTGTCTGAGTAATCTGTAGTGTGAATGGTGTTATTGCCAACTTGGAAAGGGACACCAAACAGGCCTAATTTACTTTCATGCTGAATAATAAAAATCTGAATCGCCATATCTTGTTCTGTTACATTCTGGTACTGATTGCGCTGGTCGGATCAGCATCAGCATCCGAGCAAATAAATAAAACAGTTCCGATTATATTTTCCGTGATTGTTCCTGATTCTGAAATTGACCAGGATACAGTTTTTCTGGCTGGCAGTTTCAATGACTGGAAACCAGGCAGCCTGCCAATGGACAGAATAGCTGATAATACCTGGCAGCTGACGGTTCAACTGACAACGGATAATCTATATGAGTATAAATATACCCGTGGAAGCTGGCGGACGGTTGAACAGTCTACCGGTGGTGTTGATATCAGTAATCGGATTCTGCAACTCAATGAATCCGCCCCGGCAATTAATGATGTTGTTGCTGCCTGGCGAGGTCCCGAACCACCTCCCAAGCCCCGGAATGTTCCGCCGATTCTGTCATTCCCGGGTAACGCACCTCAAACCTCAATCGCCATAACCTGGATGTCCAAAGGTAAAGGTGATTGCTGGCTGCAATATGGAATTAATACTTACAATGAATATCGTGTAAGAGTCCGTCAGCATTTTGATTTGATTTCGGCCGGCGACAGTCTGATCCATGTAATTATTCTTGAAAAACTCAGACCAGGAACTACCTATAGCTACCAGGTTAAGACTGAGAATTTCTATACCAGCCCGGTACGGTCATTCAGAACTGCCGATTATGATTCCGAATTCCAGTTTGTGGTTGGCGGTGATAATCAACTGGCCCTGGTCGCCCCGGTTCTGGAAGTGCTGATTGACTGCGATCCGGATTTCATGCTGCATGTCGGTGATCTGGTGGTGGATGGGAATGAACCCGGACACTGGTATACTTTCATGGAGAATTTCCATCAATTGACCGGTTCAGTGCCAATTATTCCGGTCTATGGGAATCATGATGAGGATTCACCAATTCTGGCCCGGCTTTTCCAGCATCCTCCCAATGAATCCGTAGTACCGGGGGAATACGGACACTGGTTTTCCTTCGATTATAATAACATTCATGTTATCGGACTGGATTCCCAGCGCGATATCTCACCCGGAAACCGGCAATATCACTGGCTGGAGAACGATCTGCAAAACATTGATCCCAAAATCGATTTCAGGATTGTGTATTTACATAAACCGCTTCATGCCAGCCTGGGATATCATCCTCCTGAGATTGAAATACGCAACCAGATTGAACATCTTTTTGTAAAACATGAAATTGACCTGGTCTTTAACGGACATAATCATTTTTATGAACGCAGTAAGGTTGGTACAATAAATTATATCAATACCGGTGGATTGGGGGAGTGGTTGAAAGACTATGAAACCGGTACCAATTCCAATTCGGTTTACCTGGAAAAAGAAAATCATTTTTGTCTGGTAACCGTAGACAATAATATGTTAACGATGAAGATGGTGCGGCAGGATGGCTCAGTAGGCGACAGCCTTGTTATCGAATCAGCCAGATGAGCTTATTTTCACTCAACATCTGATCGAGATTTACCAGTAACTGATCCATCTCAGTGATTATTGCAGGATCAGTACAGTTACTTAATACCCCCTGAATATTTTTTTCTATATCCATTGGCAGGATTGTACAGTACCGAAGAATGAATGGCATTAGTTTTTTTTCACCGGGATTGGCCAGATGGTTTACCGCAAAGATAATATCAAAATAACTGGCCAGGAAAGCTGCGACGCGATGATTTACGCTGACCAGGTCGTTACGATGAACGGCTTTTTTAATCTGGTTATAGTACGAGGGAATTATTTCTTTAAGAACCGGGTAGTTCTTAATAATGATGGCCCGGCTTAATTCTTCCGGGTAAGTAATTGTACTGCGGTTTTGAAGTTCCTTTAACCAGTCGTTCCGGTCAAATAGAATTTCCATATTGACCAGGGTGTTCCAGAAACAGGTAGTGTAGCCGGTTCGGGCCTGATGCTGGAATACTACCTGTTCGATCTGGTCGGTTATCCAGGTTTTATCCCAGTAAATGATATCGATTTCGATTCCGGTCTCGGCATCGAACCATTCATCCCCCAGATCCCAGTAAGTCAGATTCAAGTCGGCCTGCCGAGTCCCCAGTTTGGAAGCAATACTTTCCCGGGTGGAAAGAGGAATTATGGTATCTGAGAAAATGTATAGGTCGATGTCAGAATATTCATCGATTTCATTACTACTCAATGAACCACCCAGACCGATGGCTTCAACCGGAGCAAGAGCCTTAAATTCATCAGTAAGTCTGGCAATCAGTATTCTATATTTTTCATTAATCATCAGGTATTCATTTCTGGTAAGGTACAAAAGCCAGGACTGTCTCCGGAAATTTATCAGTGACGATCAGAAAACCAAGGTCATCCAGACGGACGATACCTTCCCAATTACGTGAATAGCCGGGAATTTGTTTGATAATTATTGGTGGTGTATCAGTCAGTTTTATTCCCTTTTCACTGATTTCAAATTCAACCAATCTTTCAACGGGATCGCCGATGGGAGGTGTATTTGTTGGGAAAAACTTTTCCATTATGGGATCAACGGTCGGCAGTAGTTCCTTATCCCCGGGATAGAAATAATTGATTGCCCAGAACCGATTATGATCATCAATATTTGTCGCATCGGTGATTCGATATTCAATAGGATCCAGGGGCAGTGGTTTTTCCGGATTAAGATCTGTAGTGAATATATGTGCTTTGGGAGAAGGGTTAACAGCAGCCCCATTGGCCTCATAGATTGTTATTAACCGATTATTCCAGCAGATAATGGATTCTTCGCACATATTGCCAATCCGGGACTGCGGGACAATTTCAGTTATTGGGACGGAATTCATAGTGATTGCAGAAAGATCAGTGGCTATAATGCCACTGACCAGATAACCTTTCATACCTCGTCTTGTCTCAGATTCTATCGTCAGATATACATCATTACCATTAAAACAAATGGCCTCAAATCCTTCAAAACCAGAAATCATTTTATTGAAATCCGGGGATATGAAGGGGATCGGGACCGGTTGCAGGGGAGTGTTATTTTTACTGGTTATTGATTCGATCAGATCAGATTTGTGAATAGTATAGAGGTAAGCATTACCATCTTTGGTTGCGAAATCCGGATACTGTGGCAGTAGAATTAAATAATCGTTATACAAGGCCAGCCCGGAAATTTCTGCACTATTTTCATTTATCGGCACTCCCACAGGAATAATAATTGGAGAAATCTGTGTTGTTTGAGCCGTGATCGAATGGAATGACAGGATTATAAATAAGATTAAACTGAACATGAAGTTTACTCCTCTTCCATAACCCAGGACAGACCACGCTCATAATTGAAAAACACCTCAACATGTAATGGAATTTTTTCGGCCAGGATCGCATATTGGCGGGCGATTCCAAACTGGAGGCTGTTAGCGACTATGATTGCTTCCCGGTTCGGAGTGGTAATCTTTCTAACTTCGCATTCGCTTTCAACCCGGCTAATGGTCTGTTCAAAAAAAGACATCAATTTAGTTGCTTCCCTGATATCCCAGAGTTCATTATAGCCTGAATCGTAATCAGGATGGGCAACAATATCCTGAACTATTTTTGTCAGATCCCGGTGCTTTATTTCACCGAAGCCCTTTCCGATGATCAGCTTGCGATTGGTGTCAATCTTATATTCAACGGGCATTATCTATCCTGGTTTAAGTCCCAGTTTTTTCCTGACCCTGGTCGTTAACAGGGGCGCCAGTCGGCCTTTTTCATAGGCGATTTTCATGAACATGTTACGTTTTGTTTTGGGCGGCCGTTTATAATCGTCGCGGGCAACCATTGACAGGGCTCCTTTTTCGCAGGCCGAGATGCAGGCTCCGCAACCCAGGCAGGCATCGGTTTTTACCACGCTGACCCTTCCATTGCCATTGGATTTATCCAATCCAATTGCCTTAACATTACAGGCTGTGAAACATTCGCCACAATAATCACAGAGATCCTGATCTACAACTGCTATATACGGTGTTTTATTGACTCCCTTGTAGTATCCGGCCTGCACTCCAGCCATGATTTCACAGCAGCAGCCACAGCAGTTACAGATAAAAGTTGGTTTCTCCCGGATATTGTCGGTGATATGAGTCAGGCGCAATTCCTCGGTCCTGTCCAGAATGGCCAGCAATTCCTCTTTTGTCTTTTTCTCAGCGAATCCCCGGCGGACGAGAAATTCCGATCCACGGCCCAGCGAGATGCAGGTTCCTTCGACCGGAGCCCCCTTTTTACACGTTTTCCCTTCATGCTCCCGCTTGTGCCGACAATAGCACATCGCCACCGCCCCGTACTTGGCGTTCTTGATTATATCACGGGCGCTGTCATAGGATACAATTTCACTGGAAGTGGGTATATGCTGTTCATAGGGCAGGGAACGGGTGAGCTGGGTTTTGCTGCCGAAGAATTCGCTGGCCTGGCCCTCGGCCTGATCCCAGTGGAAGTAGTCACTCATTAATGAAGCAACCTTATCCATTGGTAGATCAGTGCGATTTTTCATAAAAGTGAATTCGATGAAACCGATCACGCCGGGCATCAGCAGGTAGTAGACCGTATCGCCGTAGGGCATGTCCATGATCAAGCCTTTATCAGCCATTGATTCCAGAATCGGCAGCAGCTTGTCAGGAGAATACTTGGTTCGCTCAACCATTTCATCCAGTGTGGCTTCCATCAATGGGAATTTTGAGCCGACATAGGCTTCTTCCTCGGTGAATAAATATGCCAGCAGTTCCCGAAGAATCTCATTATCAACCAGACCGATTGGGTACTGGTTAAGGCGATCAATCAGTGGAACCAGATTGGATTTTGCATCGGCGATATGTCCCATATCCTGCTATCCCGTAATTATTAGGTCATTGAAAGTAGTTTAATGCCAAGTCAAAAGAAAGTCACGAAATACCGTCAGTCGCTCAGAATCGCCAGAGCCGAATCATAATCAGGTTCCTGGGCAATCTCCGGTACCTGCTCAGAGTAGATAACCCGGTTATCTTCGTCCAGGATCAAAACGCAGCGGGAGTTTAATCCACGTAGTGGTCCGTCAATTATCAACAGATTATAATCATCGGCAAAACTGCTGCGGAAGGAGGATAACGGAATTACATTGTCCAAACCTTCGGTTTCACAGAAACGGACCTGGGCAAAGGGAAGATCGGCGGTGATAATAAGAACTACTGTATTATTCATTTCGCTGGCCAGTTCATTGAACCGGCGGGTTGAAGCGGCACAGACTCCGGTATCCAGGCTGGGGGTTATATTCAAGACTTTACGTTTATCCTTGAAGTATGATAAATCAATATCTTTCAAGCCTTTTCCCACCAGGGTGAAATCAGGTGCTGTAGTACCGATCTCAGGCAGACGGCCCGAGGTATGAATTGGATTTCCGTTAAGGGTTATTGTTGCCATATCGTCCCTCTTATTTTATTCATTGAATTTATCAACAGTTTCCCCACTTGCAGCGGCCAGTTGTCCAGCCAGGATGCTGGTGTAATGCCTGGCCCATGTTTCCATTATCCTTTTATAAGGCAGATCATCAAAACTGCCATGGTTTTTCAGGTATTCCATGTGCAGTTTTCCTTCACTGTTCAAGGCGTGGAACCGGGAATCGGTACGGCCATCGAATTCGGGCAACTGGAATCCAAAGCGTTTACAGAGACTGGAATTGAAAGCCGGTGTTGCTTTTACCCATTGACCATTCAAATACATTTCTGTGTATCCATGCCAGTAAAAAACATCGGTTCCCATCAAGCTTTGCAGCTTGGCCGTGTTCAAGTGGTTCTTGACATCGGCAAATCCCAGGCGGGCTGGTATACCAACTGAGCGGACTGTTGCAGTCAGTAAGACAGCTTTGGTGATGCAGAATCCATAGCCCTGGTCAAGCACCATGCTGGCGCGGAAGCCTTCCGGTTTTATTGGTACCCGATAGGGATCATAAATAAAATCATCCCTGACGTGAATGAAAAGATTAATCGCTTTTTCAACCACATCTGAAATACCGCTGGTATGCTCTGTGGCAAATTTGCCAACTTCCGGGTTGTCGAAATCCAGAAAATATGTGCTGGCTTGATACTTATTCAGTGATTCAGACATACTAATTCATGCTTTGATATTTGGGTATCAGCGATCCATCAGTCGTAATATAGTTACTATATAGATTTGCCGTTAGACAGGAATGAACCGGGTAGATTAGAACGGAATCCCCGATATTTATATTTTCCATCTGATTTTCCGGAACCTGGATTACACCATGCTCCTGCGATAAGGTTATTACCGGCACGGAAGAAATGGGAGGTCCCCAGCCATCGTTGGCCCGGCCGGCCATATACCCATAGATGGATTTTCCGTTGTTCCCTGTCAGGGTTTCTTTGGAGAAATGGACGGTGCCACCATGTATGACGATTTCGCCCCGTTTTGGATATTTACCGATCACCGGGCACCGAACCACAACGGCGATGTCATCCCACTGGCAGACGCCAAGATTTAACTGCATCAGGTCGTGGAAAATGAAATTACCGGGTCGAATTTCCGAAATACCTCTAAAGCTATCAGCCAGGCTGCAACCAGGTGTGTCACCAATGGAAATGGGAGCATCAATTCCTACCATATTGATATCTGACTGGAGATCAATTAAGCGTTGAACGGATGAGTCATGAACCAGCCGTATACTTGCGCTGTCCGGTTGTTTGTAGGTATGGCCGGCATGGGTCAGCAGGCCTTTAAAGCCCAGTTTAGGATCATTATTTATCAACTCAGCCAATTCTATTACTGCTTCCGTATCATACCATAACAGACCGCAGCGGTGATAGCCAACATCGATCTTTATCCAGACACCCACATTCACAGTCAAGTACCGGCGCAAATATTGGACGGTTTGATTTGAATCTACCAGCAGGTCCAGTTTTATTTGGCTAGCCAGGGCATTGATACGGGTGATCTCATTCAACGGTGTGGGGATGGCAATTGTTATATCCTTCCAGCCATGTTTGGCGAAATACTCAGCCATATCAACCGAAGAAACAGTTATTTTTGATACACCAACTGCCTGGAACCATTCCCCTATTTCAGCGGATTGGTGCGTCTTGAAATGGGGACGGAATACGACCTGGTTAGTATGTGCCTTTTCAACCATTCGCTCGATATTGCGAACAGCGATTTTCTCGTTTAACACCAATTGTGGCATGGTTAATACTTACCTGTGTATGCCGCTGCTAACTGGGTGGTTTTCCTTAGGAGTGTCATTTATTATTTTAGTCAGAAGCCGCGCATTGTATGTTTCTGCCAATCCTACTGCAATCGAGGCGGGAAAAATCTTTTTATCGACTGTGTCATAATAGTTGATAGCAAAATATGATCCCAAAGCCGCAAGACCGATTCCATACCAGCGGTAGGGATAGGAAATTTCTTCGTAGGACAGCGGACCATCAGTATCATCGGTCGATTCTGAATTGAGATATGTTATTTCGACTCGCTCATATAAAAACAGAGCGGCACCCCCGATGAGCATTCCGAAACCATAATTTCTTTTATTCAGATTGTTTATCATCTTTTTATTGACACTGTCCGCAATAACGGTATCCCCCACCAGATAGAAGAAATCAGCCTCATGCAATGTACTGTCATCACCTATTGTACAATACCAGAAATAATTTACTGAATCAGGGATTGTTACCGGTGTAGCCCGGTAAGCCGTCCGGCGAACGGTGACTTCCTCACGCTGCTCAATCGAAATCGTGATTTTTCCCCTGTTGTACTGGTTCAGCTGAACCGCATTAAGATCGGAAATGGATTGGGTGGAAGCCGGTTTGACGGACAGAATGAATACTGAAATGAATAGTAATAGATTAGCCAATATCCCTCTCGCAGGTATGAATAGGGCGGGATTGAAAAGGCTCTCAGCTGGTGAATGATCTAAACTGATTACTTTTTCCAAATTATGACCTGACTAATTTTCTATAATTGTTTCTTTTACCACCAATAGAACGGTGCCCCATTGTGGTTTCAGATCAAGTTTCAACAGGCTGTCAACCGAATGATACTCGGTGTCACCGTTTAAAATGTCAACCATCTTTCCATTGGTACCGGTTGGTAGTTCAATTGTCTGAGGCCTTGTTTTATTGTTCAGAACAACAATTATACTCTCATTCTGATAGCTGCGTTTGAATCCGAAGATTTCGTTTTCATCATCAACCAGAATTGTTTCAAAATCTCCCAGCTGCAGGGCGGCGTGTTCGTTACGGAGGTGGATCAACTGGCGATAAGTATCTAAAATATCCTGGTTAATCTGAACCAGATCGGACCTTGGTTTGGGATTCTGATCCGGTTTAGCCTGTTCCGGATCATATTTGAATTCATCCCAGATCATTGGTTTCCGGCAACAAGGATCGTTGGCACCCCACATACCGACTTCATCACCATAATAGATCATTGGAGCTCCGAGGTTTGTCATTTGAAACAAGGCCACCAGTTTCTGCGTCTCGTATTCTTCACTTGTTGGTTTGCGGGTATTATATTGGTTATTGTCACCCTTGGATTGATTGAAGTAAGTACCCCAGTCGCGATATCTGCCTAGGTCCCGGTTTACAATGTGGGAAGTGAGCCGGTTGCTGTCATGGCTGTTCATCAGGTTTTGCTGAACATAAGCGACGCCGGTGGGATGAATTGCACGCATCTCAGTCAACAATGTATCGAATTCACTGGTTTTAATCCGTGCTTTCTCGGAAATGAAATAATCGGCACAGGCAAAGGCGAAATTATAGTTCATGTCACCATCGAATTCATCACCAGCCAGGTATGGCTTGACAACCTCCGGTTTATCAACAATTTCTGCGGTAATATAGGCCTGAGAATTGATTGATTTTACCTGTTTGCGCCAATCTTTCCAGAATCTATGTTTGACACAATAGGCCACATCCAGCCGCCAGCCATCAATACCGTCAGCAGGATTACCGTCACCATCGGGATCCATCCAGCGTTTGGTGATATCGAAAATGTATTTTTTAGGGCCGGCCACAATTCCGTATTTATCTTCCCGCAACTCAGGCAATTCACGGACTCCAAACCAGCCTTCATAATCCAGACTTGTTCCGGCTTCCGGATCGTCCCAGGATTTGATCGTGAACCAATCCTTGAATCGGGAATCCCGTTGGTTTTTAATCACATCCTGAAAGGCCCAGCTGTTGATTCCCATATGATTGAAGACACCATCAATGATGATATACATATCACGTGAATGAACCTCCTGCACAAGCTTAAGAAACAGCTTGTCGGCTGAGGTCCAGACCCAGGTTTCCGGATCGTCCGGTGTTTCGGTTGCAATCAGTTTGCGGTCGCCAGTTGGATCGGGTCCGAAATTGGGATCGATATGATGATACGTTGCGCCATCATATTTGTGCAGAGAGGGAGCTTCAAAAACCGGATTGAGGTAGAGGGCGGTGATTCCCAGATCCTGGATATAATCAAGCTTATCTATGATACCCTGGATATCACCACCATAGCGTCGGCGCTGGATATTATGCCAAATGTCTTTACCGTTCTTTCTCTCGTAGGGCTGAAGCTCATACCAGTCTGATGTCCAGGGATGCACTTGCCAGGGTGAATCATTATCGTGTGGCCATGATCCCCGGATATCTTCCCGGGTGGGATCATTGGAAGTATCGCCGTTATAAAACCGTTCGGGGAAAATCTGATACCATACGACCGATTTTGCCCATTGTGGCACAAAGTCTTTAACTGATTGTGGATTGTTCATACTGCATGATACTTGGAAAATGATGGTTGTTGTCACCAGGAGCCCAAGAATCGCTCCCATTCCTGTAAAATATTTTTTCATAATTATTTAATGTGTAATGCTGCCGCGCCCAATATGGCTATATAATCATCCTCGGAAAGTGCAATTCTGATATTCGGTCGCGAATGGCTGAATGCAAAATGATCGATTGCCTTCCACATTGCTTGCTGATACAAAGGATACGATTTACGAACCGAGCCACCCAGGATGATAATTTCCGGATCGATGGCGTATTGGACGGTCTTTATCGCCTGGGCCAGATGGAAGCCATATTCATTATATAACCGGAGGGCGGTTTCGTCACCAGCCTGCGCCAGTTTATTAAGCTGCTCCCCACTGCGGTTATCATGGTTGGTAAAAAATTGTCCGCTGGCATAGTATTCGATATATTTATCGCGGTAGGGAACCATTCCGAATTCACCGGCACCACCATTGGCACCAGAGTGAATTTTACCATTGATGACGATTCCACCGCCAACTCCAGTCCCGGTAATCAGTCCTACCAGCGTATTATAATCTTTACCCTGTCCGAAATAGTATTCACCCAGAGCGAAACAATTGGCGTCATTATTAAGCCGTACCGGCAGCTCAAAGCGCTCTTCCAGAATTGCTTTCAGTTCCACCCGCTTCCAGTTGGGAATATTCTGCACGTCATATACAATGCCCTGTTCCACATCCATAATGGAAGGGAAGGCGATACCGATACCGGTTACTTCGGGGGTGAGTACCTGCTCAATCAGACCGAAGATCTGATCCAGACCTTCCTGTACGGTCCCCTGAGATTTCAGCGAGGTTGTTTCGAGTTTTATGATCTTGCCATTGACGACCAATCCGGCCCGCGCATTGGTACCGCCGATGTCCATACCGATCAGGGTGAATTCTGAATCCATCATTTTCCTCATAGTAAAGCGATTTAAAGGTCAGAATATAAGCTGAGACGACAATGATTGAGTGCTAAAAATCAGTCAGCAGCTGATCCATGACCCAGTTCGTCCGGGCTGCGGTCATACCGGTGCTGGGACACTGCCCGCGGTTCAGTAAGTGATCCACAATGGTCTGTATCAGCGGCTGCTGGATAGTCTTGGGATTGGATATTTCATATGATTCAATTCCCTTATCCGTTTCCAGTCTGATTGGCGCATTTCCGAAAGTTGAGCATGATATGTTTCCTGAAGCACCGGTAATATTAATCAGGTCAATCTTTTTTTCCGCACTGAAATACCACTCGCCCCGGCCGGTGATACCGGAAGCAAACTGGAAGCTGCCGGTCACGTAATCAGGAACCTGATAATTACCTGCCCGATTATCTGCTAGTCCATTAACTGTTTCTATGTTTCCTACCAGATATTGCAGGATATCGATCGTATGAGGTGCCAGGTCATCGAAATACCCGCCCGGGGCTTCCTTCGGGTCCAGGCGCCAGGGCCGGGGCAATCTGGTATCCTCCGGATTCGGTGGCCGGTGATAGACAACTGAAATATTGTTAACCGGTCCGATTCGACCGGTTTCCAATAATTTCTTGACCTTTAAAAAGCGGGGCAGAGCCCGGCGATAGTATGCCACAAATAGTGGTTGCCCAGCCTGCTGACAGGCTGCGATCATTTTTTGACATTGAGCGTAGTTCAGGGCCATCGGTTTTTCCACATAGACCGGCTTGCCAGCCTCGGCCACGCGTAAAGTGTATTCCATATGATAGCGGGGAGGAGTCGCGATATATACGGCATCAATATTTTCATCGTTGATCAAATCATCCGCATCAGCATACCAGCATGGTACATCGTGTCTTATGGCATAATCACGAGCTTGTGATTGATCACGCCGCATCACAGCTACCAGGTTGGAACCTTCTGCCTGTTGAAAACCGGGACCACTCTTTACTTCACAGACATCACCGCAGCCGATTATGCCCCAGTTGATTGTATTGTTTGTTGTCATTTATTTAAGTTTTAAGGTCGACCTGCGTCTCAATGGCCTCGGTGGATAAATGCCAGGGTGTTATGGTCTATCATAGGGAAAGATCCGGTTCCACACTTTTATCCTTTATCTTTTATCCTGATCTTCATCCCTTGATAACAACCAGTGGCTTCAGCCTGGCAACCTTTTTTGATAATCCGGCTTGATGGGCTGCTTCAACTACGGCGCTTACATCTTTGTAGGCTCCCGGTGCTTCCTCAGCTACGCCACGGTAGGATGGGCTGCGGATTTCGATTCCCAGCCGGGACAGTTCACTGATAACTTGCCGCCCATGCCAGGTTTTTTTGGCCTTCATTCTGCTCATAGTGCGACCGGCACCATGACATGAAGATGCGAAAGCACCATGTTCACTGTCGGCCGTACCTGCCAAAATATAGGAGGCAGTACCCATCGTACCGCCGATCAGAACCGGTTGCCCGGCGGAACGGTAAACAGCCGGGATAGCCGGATGGCCGGGACCGAATGAGCGGGTGGCACCTTTCCGGTGAACATAAAGCTCGGTGGAGCATCCTTTGATCGTGTGGGTTTCTTTTTTACAAGTATTATGCGACACATCATATAAAAGGGTCAAATCGGCTTTAGGTAACTGCCGACGAAAGACTTTTCTAGTCAAGTCGGTAATTATCTGTCGGTTAGCCAGGGCACAATTAATTCCTGAATTCATCGCACCAAGATATTTCTGCCCAAGCGGAGAATCAATAGGTGCGCAGGCCAGTTCACGGTCAGGCAGGCGGAGTCCGTAACGGGGGGCTTCGATTACCATCTGTTTCAAAAAGTCAGTACCTATCTGGTGCCCTAATCCCCGAGAGCCACAATGGATGCTGATTTTAATATCGCCAGGCATAATTCCAAAAATACTGGCAATCTTCTGATCAAATATTTCATCCACCACCTGGATTTCAAGATAATGATTGCCCGAACCAAGAGTGCCCATTTCATTTCTCTGGCGTTGTTTGGCCCTGTCAGAGACAAAATCAGGTCTGGCACAAGCCATTCTGCCATTCTCCTCGATCAGGTTCAGATCGTCAGATTGACCATAGCCTTCTTCTACCGCCCATTGGGCGCCGTCCTTCAACATACCATCCATGGCACGTGGAGCTAGATGGATATCTCCATGACTGCCAACGCCAGCCGGGATGCGATTAGCCAGTTCATCGGCCAATTGTTTTTTAACAGGTAAAATATCTTCCAGGGTGAGGTTGGTATGCAAGGTCCGAACACCACAGGCGATGTCAAAACCAACACCACCGGCAGAAATTACGCCACCACGGTTGGCATCAAAAGCCGCTACTCCACCGATTGGAAAACCGTAGCCCCAATGGGCATCGGGCATGGCATACGAGGCACGAACGATTCCAGGTAGGTGAGTCACATTGATAACTTGTTCCTGTACCTTCTGGTCCATCGCACGGATCAATTTATAATCAGCATAGATTATGCCGGGTAACTTCGATTTACCGACCGGATCGATCCGCCATTTATAATCTGAAATCCGCTTTAGTTGCTTAGGTTGCATAATTATTATTATATCTCATTGCATCCTAATGCAACAAAAATCATACATCAACGATGCATTGGGCCACCCACTGACCGGATTGGTCTTGATAAACATTAAGTTCCGAATAGGTGGCGGCCTTCACTTCGACGACCGGTTGATGCCGGCCCTTATCCATGATTTCTCCAGAAATATCGGCTGACAGCTGTTCCCCATCAATTGATAGGTTAAATGAATTAAAGAGCATTTTCCTGGTGCTGATTAAATAGGTCAGCTGATTGAGCCATTCAACTAATAACAGTTCGGTGTCTGGAGCTTGACAGGTGATGCTGAATTTTTCCTCATCATTAACCTTTGCCGTTGATACAACAGCCACTAGAGCATGGGCGGCCTGTGTGAATGCTTCTTCGATTGTGTTCCCGAATCCACGTACTCCGATGTCAGCCTGATGGGCGAAATGCTCCCAGTGGGGACGGTATGTTGAAGTCATACTACCCGGCCGACCAGCCAATCCGGTACCCGCTTCAGGACTGGAAACAACAGGCGCCAGGGCCAGGGGAACATGTAATTCCTTTTCCCGGCGGTAATTGCTTGTGCAATTAATTCTGCTGCCGGTTCAGCGTCCATCAGGAATGGCATAATGGTTTTACGTCTGGCGGTCATTGGAGTTTTGATAAAGCCAGGATAAATGGTGGTAACCTGAACATTGTTTTTACTGAAAGTGTACCGCAGGCCATCGGCCAGTGTTTTTAGTGCGATTTTCGAGGCTGAGTAACCGGCTCTTTTAGGCAGGCCTCTCAGACTGGCAATCGAACTGACAACTGCGATGGCACCCGATTTCTGTTTAAGGAAATACGGGGCAAAGGGATAAATACAATTTGTTATCCCCAAAAGGTTGATATTCAGAATTTCATTGATCCGGCCACTGTCCCCGGATTCCAGGCAGTCATCGCCGCTTTTACCGGCATTGGCAATCAACAGGTCGATTCCACCAAACTGATCGATATAACTGTCAGCTGCCGTTTTGCAGGCTGTCTGATCAGTCACATCAAGCTCAAGAACCTGTGTTTGCCCCCCCAGCCGCTGACATTCATGGGCGACTTTATCAAGTAAATCCCGGCGACGGGCAGCCAACCCGATCCGGGCTCCCTGGCGGGCATAAAAATAGGCCAGATATTCGCCTATCCCGCTACTGGCACCGGTAATGAATACGCGCTGGTCCATTACAACAACCCCTTGATTGATCCACCGTCATGCGCAATGGATTGGCCGGTAATGAAGGCTGCCTTTTCAGAGCACAAGAATGCCGCCAGGGCACCGATCTCATCGATTTTTCCCAGACGTCCCATCGGTGTGGAAGTTCCTAATCGGTCCCAGGCCTCTTCCAGACTGCAGACCTCCTCCTCGGCAATATCATTGACCAGGTGTTCCAATCGGCTGGTGCGGTGTGCTCCGGGCATGATACAATTTACTGTGATTCCACTGGGGGCCAGATCACTGGTTATTGTTTTGGCATAGGCCGTAAGGGCCGAACGGGCGGCATTTGATAGAATCAGATCATCGATTGGCTGTTTTACCGCCATGGAGGTGATGAACAGGATACGTCCCCATTGTTTCGCTTCCATCGCTTTTACGACTTGGTTGACAGAAGCCACAGCAGAATGAAAATTGGTTTGAAAAGCCTGGTTCCAGTCTTCTTTAGTGAAATCCGAGTATTTACCACGCGGCGGACCTCCGGCATTGCAAATCAGAATATCAGGTTCACCGAAGTTGTTTCTGGTTTCACGGAAAAGGTATTGCAGCTCGTTGTGCTTAGTGACGTCACAGACAATGGGCAGTACCTGATTTCCGGTGGTTTCTTCCATGTCAGTGGCGGCAGCGAACAACACGCTCTTGGTGCGGGCGCATATTACAACCCGGGCTCCTTCAGCGCTTAAGGCTGATGCAATCCCCAGTCCCAATCCCTGTGAAGCGGCCTGAACAACGGCGATTTTATCCTTCAGTCCCAATTCCATCTGAACCTCGTTATTTGTTTATAGTTGATCTGCGATAGCGAATTTAATCCACAATTTTGAACAGGTTATATAAATAATATTGTTTAATAAACTGGAGGATGCCTGATTGAGATCGATTCTAGTCCGATTTGCGTCCTCTGTTATGGCCTTTGTCACGATTTGCATTCATTTCTTGAAATTTTTGCTGCTGTTCTTCATCCAGCATGGCCATTATCTGATTGTTTAATTCATTTCTAAGGTCCATCATTTTTTCCCGTGTTGCTGAATTTCTGCCACTTTCCTGACGTAATTCCTCCATCTGGTTTCTATTGGAATCAAGAATTACTTTAATCTGATTGGATTGTTCAGTAGTCAAAGTTAATTGTTCCTGAAGTTTTTCAAGTTGTTGGTCAATTGAGGGTGCACGAAATTGAGCGGTGGCGATTGATGTGGACAGGATTAATCCCAACATAAAGATATGCTTACGTACCATCGTAATTAACTCCTTTAGCATAGTGTGTAAATAGATGAATCGGTGATTGGACAATCCCCCAATATGATCGATTCCAAAAAAAAAGCCTTCTGATGAAGGCTTTTAATATGCGAAATGAGGTTTTATTGATTTGGTGTATGGTGAATAATGTTTATCCGGTTCGGATTTGTGTCAAATGTCACTTCAGCCGGAAAAAGATGCGCGCCCATATGGTCTATCGAAATACCATTGATTGCTACGGAAACACCTTCGGCACTGTTGGTGAGCAGATTTACCTGTGTCGCAAACTCCTGTAGCAATTCACGATCATGGGCCAGTACTCCGGATAAAGTGTCGGTTTGGTCAACGATCAATCGATACCAGACGTTTTTCTGGGTTGCCAGGCGCAACATGAAGGGCGGTTCGGTATCGAAAGTTTCGTTCCAGGTTGCCAGCTGGGTATAATTGAATATCAGGTCTTCATCGGTAACTGGATTAACTGTTTCAGCTACCCGCAGGGTAGCGGTACCGCCGACAGCTTCGCTCTCGACAGAGCTCATTTTTTTGATAACAAATATTACAACTAACACAACAATAATCAGGGCACTGGCCTTGATTATATCGGAAGTCAATTTTTTTGGTGGCCGTGGATTAACCAGCAGGTTTTGTTCGCTTTCTGAGAATTCAGGCTGATCAGGAGCGGTCACTGCATCAGGGATTTCAATTCCTTCAACCTGGCTTAAATGGTGGTCCAGCTGATTCAGGGCATCTTTTGTGTCGCCACCGATTTCGGTTACATAAGCCCGTAAGAATAACCGCATGTAAGTTCTGGGAAGAATTTCGAATTTACCCTCTTCGATTGCTTCCAGATAGCGCATATCGATTTTAGTCCGATTGTGGATTTCGGCTAGATCGATGTTGTTTTCTTCACGTAAATTTTTTAATTCCTGGTAAAAAGGTTCCATTTTAGGCCTGTATTTTGAGAGCGCAAATTAACCGTTGCAAGGGATGGCAATCAACTAAATAACAGTTACAGAAGTGGCTCGATTTGCCGGTAATGTTCATGAAAAGTGGCGATCGGGAAACCGACCACATTGTAGAAACAGCCATCAATTTTTTCAATACCGGTAGCGAACCAGTCCTGGATACCGTAACTGCCGGCTTTATCAAATGGTTTATAATTTGTGATGTAGTATCGGATATCATAATCAGATAACCGTTTAAAAGTGACCCTGGTTGTTTCGAAAAAAGTGTCGTCTATATTCTTTTGCGCTGCCTGCAGGGAAACACCGGTAAAAACGGTATGTGTTTTACCTGACAGTTCCGAAAGCATCCGGTAACTATCAGTCTGGTCAACTGGTTTGCCAAGTATTTTGCCGTCCAGGACTACAATTGTATCGGCTCCGATTACCAGTTGATGGGGGTGGTTTCGTGCTATATCAAGTGCTTTCAGCCGGGCATAATGACAGACAAATTCATCTGGGGGCAAATTAATTGAAAAATCTTCATCGACTGAACTGGGAATCACCGAAAACTCCATATCGATTTGTTTAAGTAGCTGTTTCCGTCGCGGTGAATTGGAGGCTAAAACGATTTGCGGGGGCTTCATTGGTATTTTGCCAGTTTCCCGATAACCGATGTTTTGTTATCAGCGCCCCGGGCCTCCAACTTGTAAAGATAGACTCCATTGGCCAGAATTCCACCATTATCATCACGGCCATCCCAATCCAGATGGTGGTAACCAGCCGCAAAATATTCCCGTTCAATGGTTTTTATTTTCCGGCCGCCCAGGGTGTAAATCGAAACCATGACCTCCGCATCAGCAGTGATTTCGAATGTAAACTGGGTGGAGTTTGAAAACGGATTAGGGAAATTCAAGACTTGGTATAATCTCAATTTTTCAGATTGGGACAATGATAATATTATATTGTTCTCCGATGGATTATTGGCGTTATCCCAGGCTGTAACGGTATAGTCTATGTTGCGGTTTGTGATATAACGGGAGATGTCTACGGTTCCAGTGGTGATGCTGTTCAGATCGTAGAGGAAATCGACGGTAATATCATTTTCTTCTTCATTAATATTATCGGTTAGAATGATTCCATGACCCACTTCACCGGCCATGTTAATCCCGGTGGGGTCGGAAATTCTTATTTTCAGACCATCGGTTTCCTTCAAGTGATCGTTGGATTGAAGTTGTCTTCCGGTGGCAGTCTCAAAACTTATCAGGGGGCCGGTATTATCCGATGTTCCTCCACCACCAGTGAACAGAAGCTGATTACGATAACCCAGTGCCTCCAGGGGTTTATCATCATTGGACTGGAAATAGACAATCATTTTACCGGGATCACTGGAATAAGTGATATCCTTTGGTATTCGTATCTGGCTGCTGAAATCGGTACTGGTAACGGAAAATTGTCCCCGGAATAGAATACCACCCGGCAGGGTATAGGTCAGTGATTCATTCTGTGATGCTATTACATAATCGCGGGTAACAGTCCGGTCGGCATCCTGGACAATCACAAAGCCGGTTCCGCCCTGGTTAGAAATATTCTGAGTACCGGTGAAAGTGGCCGGTTCCAGTGTCCTTATTGTATCCGGATTGATACCAGTAATACTGACGGTTTCCGCTGGTAAAGGAAGGGGCATGGCCGGATCGCCAAACAGGTGGAATAATTCGCCTTCTATATAACCTGTTTTTACAGCCTGCAGGACATAGCCGATCGGCTGGTCTGTGACGGTATAGTTGGGAAATATTTTCCTGAAAATAGCTGTAACGTAGTTGGCATTTCCTATCACCGATATTGCCCTGCTGGTTGAAATTATGGCAGCAGCACCATTCGCTTTGGACCTGATAATTTCTTCCGAAAAGGCTTCGTTGTCGATCTCATCAAAATGTCCCCAGGAACAGGTTGCTGCGATCCAGATCGGCAGACGATTTCCGGTATCGATAAAATTTATATCACCACGGCTCTGGTCCAGCAGGCGTTCCTGAGCCCAGAGATTGGGACTGCCGTGTCCTATATAACTCAGAATTGCAGTGCCGCGGTTTAACAGATCGAAAAGAGCTTGGGTGGCTGCTGGTTTGATGACACCATAGGCCGAGGCATCGCTCTCCTCGGGGTATTCCATCATATACAATTTCTCCACATTGATGCCGGGAGCAATATAGTGCATTAGCAATTCAGAATATTCCGTATGACTTTTCCCTGTAGAAATGCTTCCTGAGTTGGGCTCGGGTCGGGCAGCATCATCGGCTACCAGTGTTACCCGCTGGCGCCAGATACCCGGTTCGGGGTTTTGTTCGTAATCCAACAGTTTTTCGACATAATTTTCTACATCCGATATCGAGCGGGCCGGATAGCGGCCGATAGCCAGTTCCGGCAGGCTTCTATTGGATGTATCTGTCAAATCATCATCATACAGCGTTACCAGGCGATCATCTGTACAATAATTACCTTCATATGAATCAGGCAGCTCGATCGTTGGAACAATCAGGCGGGACTTACCGGTGATATTCCGGTAATCATAATCGGCATCCCCTACCAGAAAGAGGCAAGTCGGCCTGGTACCGGTCCAGACTTCCTGGGTCCACTGGATGAACAGCCTGATTGCCAGGGGATCAGGATTGCCACCTGCGAATTCCTGATATACCTGTTCCAGGGGGGCGAAAAGCGAACTGCCACGATGTTCCACCAGTGGTTCCAGAGCTTCCCGATAGCTTTCCGGGCCGATGATCAAGTGCTCAACTCCCGCGCCAGTATGTCTTAAGGTTGAGAAGCTGGTACTTCCGATCAATTCCAGAGCAGTGACCGATTCGATGTCATCATTACTGAAGACAACTAAATGTTTTGTGCTGTCAGACGGAATATTCAGATCGGCTGTAAAGCCATCCGCTGTTGAATTAATTCCACGGAGAATTGGCGTTGCCGGCGTAGTTATATCCCATATTATTGCATCGGAGGAGGTGGTGAAACTGGCCTGTTGTGGTGAAGGATTCCCTTCCACATAAAAATCAAATGGATCACCCTCGTATACCAGGTTGCGGGCATAATTAATTATTAGCTTATCAAAATGGGGGGAGGAATATGTTGACGAAGATGAATTCTCCATGATAACTGTATTAACACCGTTGTTCAACGATACAGTTGAAAGGACTATTGTTTTGCTATTTGAAGTATTATTAGACCAGCTCATATAGCCAATATTATTCTGGGTTGACTGAAGGTATACATTAATTCGATGACTGACATTGTATTCCCCGGCACCCAGCATGGTGAATTGAAACTCGGGTTGTCTGTCGTCGGAGGGATTATTGATCTGAACCGGTAAAATATAGGTGCTGCCGTTGGGAATTGTACTGCCCACCCAGACTGGTCCGCCACTGAAGGGATTAACCAGATCCGTTTCTTCATGCCGATAAACTGTGGCCGAAGATATTGGAATATTGCCCGTCCCGGAATACGTAGTTGATTGAATACGCTTTCCCCGCACATCGGAATCATCGGGAATCAGCAACCAGTAATTATTATCCTCATAATAAATACTTTGATGGTGGGAGACCGTATTACCGGTGAGGTCGAAACCGCTGGCTCCCTGGCCCCAGAATATGATTTTATCATCATCATCGAGCTGTCCATCAGCTTCTCCGGTAATTTCGATTGCCAATTCAACCAGATTTTCGGGATTGGGTTGATTGTAGGTTGCCACTTTTTTACTCAAATCACGGCCCAGGCGACCGTTGGTGAATAACATGAAACTGCGAGGATCGGGTGTCCCGGGCAGAGCCAGATCGGCAATCATGTTCTGGGGAATGGAATATATTCCATCTTCATCGATCGAAAATTTGATCCAGGTGCCATCCGGATAGACAGCAGCGGATTTTGTGGAAGCCAGGCGCGAGGAATGCCAGTTCCTGGCAACTGAATAATTGATGATGCGGCTCATCATGAAATCGCTGTCAGCTTTATCCGGTTTTCCCGATCGGCGTACTGGGTGGGAAAAGTGTACTGTAACCCTGATGTGCTGATAATATTTTCCGTCACCGGTTCCAGGCGAAACCTGAAGGACGGCCACGTCAAGGTTGCGTAATCGTTGTTTATGAACCCAGTTGATACCGCCTGCTTCCGGTCCATCCAGTCCGGTAGGAATAGTTACAACAGATCCGTACTCGATCGTAATAATAGGATAGTCGCTGGAAGGAATCCCGATTACTGAATGTACGGGAGCTAAATCACTGGTGGTTTGAGTATCAAAATAATAATCAATAACCAGTTGATCCCCTGTTGAGGAAACAACTTCCCAATTCACCCCGCATATGGCAAAACCGGATAGAATGACATAACATAATAAAATTCGTAATCGCATCAAGGTCAAATTTAGTAACTCATTTTATTATGGAAACTGGATATTTATAATAATGATACCGGCATTGGTTATTGTCTGACAAACGAAATTGCCAACTATCAGTTCCCGAATAGATGTTTTTGTTAATATCCGGAACCTGCTGATGGTGATCACCAGGGTAGATATGAGAATGAACTGATTATCAGTAATCATTGTTGTGTTGGCAGATACCTGCTTTGACTATTTATCCGCCATCGCAGAAGACCACGCCTGCGTGCCGAAAGCAGCTACGTCGTGCAGGCACAGGTTTAACTGTGGGGCTCCATTGCAGTGATTTAAAAAAAAGCTAAGCTCATATAAATTGGATAGTGGCAGAAAGGTAGTAATCATATTATTTTCAGGTGGGTAATTTCAGTGTGCTTCGCAGCACAACTAATCTGGCTTTGGTCAAATTAGATTCGAACCGTAAACAAGGGAGACAATCAAATGTCCAAACTATGGGATGATCTGAAAGATAATTTAACTCAGTGGAGCAGCGCCGCGGTCGAAAAAGCCGAGGAAATGAGCAAGATAGCCGTTGCAAAAACTGAAGAGCTCACCAGGATCAGTAAAATAAAAATTGAAATTCGCCAGCTTCAGCGTGATATGGATAAGACCTATGAAGACCTGGGCCGGATGGTATGTAAAAGTGCCGATAATAAAGAGTTTAATTTTAAAGGTAATGATGAATTTGATAATTACCGGAAAAAAATAGTGGAAATCGAGCAATTGATCGATGAGAAGGAAAAAAATATTCAGTCGATCAAGGAAGAGTATGGTATCAAGGAATCTGATATTGAATCCACTGAAGCAGTTAAGGAAGAGGAGCCGGTAAAGGAAAAGCCGGTTGAAGAGAAACCGAAGAAAAAGACAAAAAAAACTGAAAAATAGATTGTTGCAGTTTCAGGATGACGCTTAAATCCAATCAACTGCACACGGCCCTCAACCTCTACCTGGATGAGATCAAGGGGGTGGAACCGCTCACACCGGAGGAAGAGGTCGTGCTGGCGCAAAAAGCCCGCAATGGCGACCAGGAAGCATTTAATGAAATTATCCTGCACAATTTACGGTTCGTGGTCATGGTCGCTAAAAAGCATCAGAGCCATGGTGTGCTGCTGGAAGACCTGATCAATGAAGGGAATATGGGGCTGATAAGGGCCGTCCAGCGTTATGATGAAACCCGCGGATTCAGGTTTATCTCCTATGCCGTCTGGTGGATCGATCAGGCCATTCGCCAGGCGATTTCTAAAAACTCCCGAGTTGTAAGATTGCCGGTAAATGTATCTGATTCATTGGTCAAGCTGAAGAAAAGATCCATCGAGTTGGCACAGACTTATGAGCGTGAGCCAACAATTGAAGAATTGGCGGCAATCAGTGAAAAGACCATCCGTGAAATTGAGAATCTCTTCCGGGTAAATGTTCACAAGGTATCGCTTGATAAGCCCATAGATGATTCATCCGATACTTCATTAATCGATTTGATTTCATTTACCGATGAACAGCGACCGGAAGCCCAGCTGATGCGGGAATCGCTGCATAATGAAATCGAACAGGTATTACATTCTTTGAACAGCCGGGAAGAATATGTAATCAGGAAATATTTCGGACTGGGGCCGGAAGAGGCAATGACCCTGGAAGAAATTGGTAATGAAATGAGAATTACCCGGGAGCGGGTTCGCCAGATCAAGGAAAAAGCCCTCCAGCGCCTGCGTCATGCGACCCGGTCTCATCTGCTGCGGATATACATCGGTTAAATTTGTTTGCCATTATTCGGTTTATACCTTAAAATCAACCGTATTGCGGGCAAGCTGGATACATGCTAAGTAATAAAAAGACACATAAAAGCGGATTCCGTTCAAATTATATTTTGATAGCGCAGAACGATGCCGAAGCACGTCAGTGGCAGTTTTCGGATCGTACCGCGTTATCAGTGATTTGTCTATCCATCGTTCTGGCCGCCGCAGTTTTGTTTTTCAGCGCCGATTTACTGACCAAATTCATCTATAAAAACAAACTCAATGAAATGAAATCCCAGTATGCCGCCTTGTCGGATAAGCTGGTTGATTTACAAGAGCATTTGCAGGATCTGGATCAGAATGTGGATGAGATCGAAAGCCGTGATGAAGCACTGCGTACCTATGCTGATCTGCCCAAAATCGATGCTGATGTTCGCCAGTTGGGTATCGGGGGTTTACATCTATCCAAGGTCATCCCGAATGATGGACCAACCAGTGACCTGGAAACAACCCTGGCTGCAATTGAGATGGATGTCGATCGCCTCACACGGGAAGTCCGATTGGAATTGTCCAGCTATGATATGATCTATAATAAGGTTCTGGAAGATGCGGAACGAATTGCCGCAATTCCTACTATCAGGCCGGTAACAGTCGGGTATTTGACTTCCCAATTCGGTTACCGCCGCGATCCATTTGATGGTGAATACCGTTTCCATTATGGCCAGGATATTTCAGCCCGGAGAGGTACTCCAGTATACGCCACGGCCGATGGTACCGTGATTCTGGTAAAATACTGGAAAGGCGGTCTTGGTAAAACGATAAAAATTAAGCATGAATATGGCTATACGACTATGTATGGCCACCTGTCTGAATATAATGTGGTCAAGGGCCAGAATGTCAAGCGGGGCGAGATGATCGGCAAGGTCGGTAATACCGGACGGTCAACAGCATCACACCTCCATTATGAAGTACATTATTTCAATACGGCCCAAAATCCCACGGATTATTTCTTCAGCGGCCATATCGACTGATTCGCTGGCCTTTTTAAGACCGTTCAATCTCACACTCACTCCCGATAGATGATCAAAACTTATTATATTGAGACTTATGGCTGCCAGATGAATGTAGCCGACTCCGAGCTGGTGGCCGGACTTCTGCAGGCGGAAGGCTATGTTGAAACCAGTGAACCCGAAACAGCCGATGCTATATTTGTAAATACCTGTGCCGTGCGGGAACATGCCGAGGAGCGGGTTCATTCACGATTAGGCACTTTTCGTGTGCTGAAGGAAAACAATCGCAATCTGATTGTCGGCGTCCTCGGATGCATGGCTCAGAATCTAAAACAACAGCTACTTGAGCAACGGCCTTATGTAGATTTTGTCCTGGGGCCCGATTCGTATCGCAAATTACCGGAATTGGTCAAGCGGTCGGCTGACAGTAACCATATCGTTGACACAAAATTATCACGGTTTGAGGTGTACGATGGACTGTTTCCCAGCCGCAAGGAAGGTATCAACGCCTGGGTGTCGATTATGCGGGGCTGTGATAAGTTTTGTACCTTCTGTATCGTACCATTCACCCGGGGGCGGGAGAGGAGCCGTTCAATTGAGAGTGTCGTCGCCGAAACCACCCAGGCTGTTGAAGATGGTTTTGTTGAAATAACCCTGCTGGGTCAGAATGTCAATTCCTATGACCATGATGGAAATGGATTTGCTGTTCTGCTGGAAAAAGTTGCCGGAATTGCGGGCTTGAAACGTATCCGCTATACCTCACCGCATCCGCAGGATATGGATGATGATTTGCTCACTGTCATGGCCCGGTACCCGAATATATGCAACTCCATCCATTTGCCGTTGCAGGCGGGATCTAACCGTATCCTAAGACGGATGAACCGGACTTATACCAAGGATCACTTCATATCCCTGGCCAGCAGGATCAGAACGGCCTTGCCTGGTGTAGGTATATCGACAGATATAATTGTTGGATTTCCCGGAGAGACTGACACCGAATTTCATGAAACGCTTGAAGTGATGGAGGCAGTTAAATTCGATTCGGCCTTTACCTTTAAATATTCACCACGGCCCGGTACCAAGGCGGCGGAATACGATGATCAGGTTGACCCGGAAAAAAGTCAGGAACGTTTGGAACAATTAATTAAATTACAGAAGGAACATACCCTCTTTCGCAACCGGGAAATGGTTGGCAATCTGGAACTGGTTCTGGTTGAGAAGGAGAGTAAACGGTCTAAGGAAATGTGGGCTGGTCGCACCGATTCCAATAAATGGGTAATATTTAATAAGCGACAGGCACAGATCAAGGATTTTGTCAAAGTGCGGATCGAAGAAGCCCGCGGGGTAAGTCTGCATGGTGAAATCGCAGGAGCGGATTGAATGAAATTAGTTAGAATTTTTGTGTTTTTAGCTGTTATCCTGGCAATTCTGGGATTCCTGATGCGCAATTTTGTGCGGGTACCGGTCGATTTGATCCTGGTGCGCTATGATAATGTCAGCCTGGCGGTAGTGATGATTTTTACGGTTGCCATTGGAATTCTGATTGGATTCGGTGTATCGCTGACTACCATAATGGCTGCTAAATCTGACAGCCGGGCAGTTCGGTTTAAGAATCGGCAATTAAGCGAAGAAATCAACAGCCTGAGAAACGTCGCTATCGAAGATGAGATATTTGATAGCGAGGATGAGGAAGAGTAGGTTTTGAATACTCTGCTGATCACCATTGGCATACTGGTAATTCTGGTGGTTGCCGCAGGTATGTTTCTGTTTAAGCCAAAGAATATTCCCAAGACTCAATCCGTTTATACCGATGCTCTTTCTGCTATTATCCGTCAGGAGCCGGAGCGAGCGGCCGACCTGCTGCGAACAGTAGTACGCACCGATTCCAGCCATGTGGAAGCCTATATGCATCTTGGTGATCTGCTGCGGGATTTAAACCAGGCCCAGAAAGCGTTGAAGATTCACCAGTCACTCACTGTCAGGCCGGACCTTCCCAAACAACACCTGTTAGCCATTCACCAATCACTGGTGCTGGATTATGAACGCTTGATGGACTACCGCCGGGCCGGACGGGAAGCGGAACAGATGCTGAAACTGGACCGTCGGAATATCTGGGCCCTTGAGTTCCTGCTAAAGATCGCAGAATTAAATAGTGACTGGGAACAGGCGATGCAACTGGTGAAGAACATCCAGAGACAGAGAAAAATGGTCGATACTAAGGCCCTGGCTGAAATTAAGTTGAAAGAAGGTCTGGATTATTTAAAAGATGAACGCCGAAAAGATGCAATCAATTCCCTGAATCGGGCCGTTAAAATTGCGCCGGATTATGGGGAACCGCTGTTCGAACTGGGGCAATTGTATTATA
The DNA here is from genome assembly GCA_964410945.1 of uncultured bacterium. Taxonomy (GTDB): domain Bacteria; phylum Fidelibacterota; class Marinisomatia; order Marinisomatales; family TCS56; genus CAYPJE01. The sequence goes on along the minus strand of CAYPJE010000005.1, from coordinate 32,083 downwards.
GTCAGGGAGACCTGGACCAGGCTGTTACCTACTGGGAACGGTTTGCGCTCTGCTGTCCCGACCAGGGTGGCAAGGTTTATACTGATGTTGAAAGTGCCCTTTTTGAACTGGGTCGTTACGGTGAAGCTGAAAGCTTTTACCGCCGGTTACTGAAGAAAACCCCGACCCTGCTTGACGCGATGGTCAGATTGGCAAATGTATTAGTGGATAAGGGTGAGCAGCGGGCAGCCGTGAATCTGGTCGAGGAAACCTTGAGCAAATCTTCCGATTCGATTCCGGCTCATCTGATGCAGCTGAAGCTGGAACTTGGCACCCGGAATCAGCACGACCTGCTGAAACAGGTAGACAGGATCATGGAGCTGATCGTTAAATCAAATTGTGAATAATGCGCTTCCGGGGAATAATATTCGTCCTTTTTTTTAGCCTGCTTCAGGCCCAGGATCTGCGATTGTATTTTTCACTGATCCAGGAAGGCCGAGTAGCGGAAGTCCGACAGGCCATTCCTGATCTGGTACGCAGTAATCCCAACGATCCGGCTGTTTTATACCTGCAGGCGCTGACAATCAGTGATGGCGATTCCTCTTTCAAGATTTACCAGCAGATACTGCGGCAGAATTCCCAAAGTGAATATTGTGACGATGCGGCCATGAAGATCGGAGAATATCTCTATTCACGGGGTCTATATACTCAGGCCAGCCGACAGCTCAGCGCCATCCCGATGAATTATGGCGATTCCCCTCACCACCAGCGGGCAATGGATATGATGGTCAAGAGTTATAAGGCTACCGGTGAACTTGATAGCGCCGCTATTAATCTAGCCCGTTTCAAGCGCAAATATCCGACCCTGAATTATGATTATGGGATTCCCGGTCTGGACGAAATTGAGATTCCCACTGGCACAGTGGAAGTAGTCAAGCTCAACCAGACGCAGGCCAAACAAAAACTGCAGAAGAAGCCCCAGAGAATAAAACCGGTCACTACACATAAAGCACCTCCCAATCCCTGGGTAGTGCAGGTGGGGGCCTTCAGTAATTACCAGAATGCCCGTTCATTAAAGAACCGCTTGATTGCCAATGGGTATAAAGTTGAGATCAGTGAGGTTTCATCCAATAATAAACGTCTGCATGTTGTGCGGGTTGTTCGCTATGCATCGAAGACCGATGCCAATGCCACCGGAGCCGATCTTAAGAGCAGATTCGGTTTGAATTACCTGGTCCTGAATAGACCGGAATAGCAGTTATTTAAAAAATTGGGAATGATTGTGAGGCTGGTGCCCGCCGCGGTCTTCAAAACCGTTGGGGTGCGTACTCCGTACCCGCTGGGTTCGATTCCCAGGCGTTCCCGCTAGATTAGTAATAAGTGATATGTAATCGGTAATTACTCTAATGGCTTGAGTATTTTCTTACATTTGGATGAAAAGATTCTTTTCAGCATTATTGTACCTGTTTTGTGGTATATTGTGTAAAACAGAATGATCGGATAATTCTATGGACCTGAACCTGGCAGTATTGATTGATGGTGACAATATTCCTTCGGCTTACCTGAAGGAAATGATGGAGGAGATCGCCAAATATGGTAATCCCACCATAAAGCGGATTTATGGCGACTGGACCAACCCCAAACTATCCAAGTGGAAAAAGATCCTGCTGGAAAATGCCATTACGCCGATCCAGCAGTACGGCTATACTACCGGGAAGAACGCCACCGATTCGGCCATGATCATCGATGCCATGGATATACTATATTCCGGAAAGGTTAACGGTTTCTGCCTGGTTTCCAGTGACAGTGATTTTACCCGCCTGGCCACCCGGCTGCGGGAAGCGGGAATGAATGTAATCGGTATCGGCGAAAAGAAGACACCAGAACCATTTATCGTGGCCTGTGACCGGTTTATCTATATCGAAATTCTGAAATATCAGTCTGAGAGCAGTGGGCCGGACAAGGCCAGTGCCAAGGCATCACTAAAGAGCAATATCGACAAGATCACCCCCAAGGTGGTTAAGCTGATTTCCACTACTATTTCAGACCTGGCCGATGATGACGGTTGGGCTTTCCTGGGTGATGTGGGGAATTTGTTGCAGAAAAAGCAGCCCAATTTTGACTCACGTAATTATGGGTTCGAAAAGCTTACGCCCCTGATCAAATCGATCAAGAAATTTGAGGTCGAACGGCGAGAAAGCCCCCGGGGCCGCTATAAACTGATCTATGTCAGAAACAAAGGAAGAAACAAATAGTACCTTTCATCTATTCTATCCAACTTTAGTATATTAATCATCGAATTTTGAAAGCCAGAGCAATATGGGAATGAATTTACTGAACACCCGCCGGGGACGTCTGATTACCTTTTCACTGCTCTATCTCTCTGAAGGAATACCCTTCGGTTTCAGTGCCATTGCCCTGACCACCCACCTGCGCATGTCCGGTGTTGGGATGACCGAGATCGGTTTGCTGCTGGCTTCCCTGTATGCTCCCTGGGGCTTTAAATGGGCCTGGGCACCCTTGATTGATCTGGTGCGTTTCAAGCGCTTCGGCCCCAGCCGTACCTGGATTGCCGGTGCCCAGATCCTGATGATACTTACCTTGGGAATCCTGGTGTTCTTTGACCTTACTGAGAGTATTGGTTTTCTGGTCACCCTGATTGTGATTCACAATATCTTTGCCGCCACCCAGGATGTGGCCATCGATGCCCTGGCCGTTCGGGTCTTGCCGGCCCATGAGCGGGGGATTGCCAATGGCTTCATGTTTGGTTCCTCCTACCTGGGACAAACCGTCGGTGGCAGCGGTGCCTTGATGGTGACCGGCTGGCTGGGCTTCAAAGCTGCCTTCCCGTTTGTTCTGCTGGTTATGCTGATGATTTTACTTTTTGTAACCTTGCGTATCAGGGAACCGGAGAATTCCGAGACGGTTGTTTTTAATCAATCGGAACCATTGTTCAGGCAATTCATCAGTCAACTGAAAATATTTTTCAGGGAAATGTATCTGGGATTTTTCAGATCTGGTAAAGGTCCCCTGGTGGGGGTAGGCTTTGCCTTGCTGCCATCAGGAGCGCTGGCTTTAGGGCTGGGTTTGGGTAGCACATTGCAGGTTGATGTTGGTATGGACGAGCAGCAGATCGCCACTATCACTTTTATCAGTACAATAATTGCCGCTTCCGGATGTATAATCGGTGGCTGGATCTCCGACCGGATCGGGCACCGGAAGGCACTTTCCGGCTGGTATGTATTGACCATCTTTCCGACACTCTACCTGGCCAGTCGTTTCGTTGGCGATGAAGGTGTGGCCGGTGTAACGATAGCTATGTTTATCGGCGCTTCCCTGGTATATAGTTTCACCAGCGGGTTGATCCAGGGAACCAGGACGGCTTTGTTTATGGGACTGACCAATCCCAGGGTAGCCGCCACCCAGTTCACCGGTTATATGGCCTTGAATAATCTTGTGTACACCTATTCCAGTCTCTGGCAGGGACGTTTTGCCGATATCAATGGTTATGCCAGTACGATGTATCTGGACAGTGCCCTGATTATCATTCCACTCGCACTGATACCCCTGTTGTTGCCATCTACTCGCGGTAACAAGTAGCGACAAGCCCTGTTTAAAAGTAGGTTTTTGTTTTATAATTATGAGCATATGCTTAATATTATTGTATGAATAAATGTCGGAAACAGGCTGGTAGGCCTCATCATTGTCGCCGGATTCAGAATGAACCTGATATAACAATGTTCCGGCCCCGTGGTATCGACTGGCACGATCTGGACCAGGTACAACTAACAGTGGATGAGCTGGAGGCTGTTCGATTAGCGGATCTGGAAGGTCTGTACCAGGCAGAGGCCGCCGATAAAATGAAAGTATCACGACCTACGTTCGGACGGATTATAACTTCGGCACATCGGAAAATCGCCGATGTACTGGTAAACGGAAAAGCACTCAAGATTAGTGGAGGCGTATTTATGTCCCGGCAGAATACAAAAGGGATGGGCGCAGGTGGTTTCTGTATTTGCCCCAAGTGTAAAGAGAAAATTCCCCATCGCCAGGGATTTCCCTGCCAGGAGGAAAGCTGTCCAAAGTGCAGGACCAGGATGCTGCGTGAAGGTTCTTACCACCACGATTTATTGAAACAAAAGCAAAACAAGGAAAATTGAGATGAGAGTCTGTATACCTACCATGAGTAACAAAGGTTTGGATGACACGGTTGGTGAACATTTTGGCCGGGTACCAACCTATACGATCGTCGATTCGGAAACCAATGCAGTGAACGTCGTTGAAAATACCAGTGATCATATGGGCGGTCAAGGACATCCGCCGGAAATTATCAAACAAGCCGGAGCCGATGTCATGCTGTGTGGTGGACTAGGGCGTCGGGCGATTGCCCGTTTCGCTGAGCAGCAGATCGAAGTATTTGTCGGTGCTGTTGGAACCGTCGCGGAAGCAATTGAAATGTGGAAAGCGGGAAAACTGACACTGGCCGATGAAAATACAGCTTGCCGGCAGCATGCCTTCGGAGGGCACGGACATGGTCATGAGCACGGCCACGGACATGGGAAGGGCTCAAACTGCGGGTGCCATTAGACAGACTATTAATGCGCTAGGAAATCAATATCGGGAAGAATAGCCCGGATTTGTTCAATAGTAACCGAACTTTCCCAGATACCGGACAACCGGGCGATGATCACAACCAGCAGGAATGATCCAGCGATAGTGAACGCCAGGCGTTTGCCCGTCCAGAATCCTGCTGCCACCTTAACGGTTTTGAATTCCAGCGTTTCTTTTACCGGACATACTTCCACGCAACTTATGCACCCGGTGCACTCAGCGCTAATGATCATATTCTTTTTATCCACGGGCAGGTAAGCCGGGCAGACCTGGGCACAGAGGGTGCAATCTACACAGGTTTCCGTATTTCGCCGGATTTTAGTTGGGCTGATCAAGGCAAAGATTCCCACCAGGGCGCCGTAGGGACAGAGATAACGGCACCAGAAATTTCGAATCAGGAGCGAAGCAACTACCAGTATCATCAGAACCGTCGCCGTAGTGATTGACATGCGGGTAAAGAAATGCAGCATTTTGATATCTGATACTACCCAGTATGGTTTTGCCAGAAAAACGGACAGAGCCGTTGCACTCATTCCCAGGATTGCCCACATGAAAAATGCCAGCAGCAGATATTTTAAACTGCGCAGGGGCAGATCCAGCCATTTGGGTAACTGGAAATTTTTACCGAAACTGTATTGGCCAAGACGCCACAACCATTCGGAAACCGTTCCCACCGGACAAAACCAGCCGCAGAAGGATTTCCGTAGCAGCCATGAAAGTCCAATGGCAAAGGCAATTATCACCATCCCCGCCGGATGAATTGGATCCCAGATTCCGGTGGCAATGAAATATTTCCATCCCATCAGTGACCCGATAGGGAGAAAACCCTCCACTCCGGGTGGACGGGCTATTGTTACCGCTGAAGTATTTTCGAGCTGCCGGACAAAGAGATAGAATTGCAGACCGATAAGAGTTGTAATCAGAAAGATGACCAGCTGTACCCAGTTGCGTACCGACCACGGGTACAGTTTGGCCTGCCGTTTTCGTCCTCTGGAGCGTGTGGATTTTTTCATTGTCATCTGGTGTTGGTGAATTAATGCTACCTGGTGGTAGAAGTTAAACATATTTTTCATCGGCTGAAATAATAACTTAATAGAAATTCCAGTCTATCAGTTCATTTATATGTGTAATTTCAACGGCAAAAATGTGAGGTGGTAATGGGTACCAGAAATGAATTATTCTTTGAAGCCGCCAGCTTTGCGGTAATCGGACACAATGCCAAACGCGGTTTTCCGGTATTGACCTACAATGGGCTAAAGGAACTGGGAAAGCAGGTGGCAGCCATTGATCCGTCACTGGAACGGATCGAAGGTGATGCAACCTTCAAAAGTATTGCCGATTTGCCTTTCAAGCCCGAATGTGCAATTATCGAGTTGCCGGCTGAAGAATCAGCGGAATGGGTACAACAATCGATTGACTTAGGGATCAAAGATATCTGGATTCACCAGCATTGTGAGAGTGAAGCAGCCCTTGAATTAGCTCAAAAGGCGGGGGTTAACCTGCACACTGGTACCTGTGCCGTGATGTATCTGAAAAAGGAGTTTACCTATCATTCGATTCATAAATGGATCATGAAATTAATCGGCAAGTATTGAAACGAACGGATTTTCCGATTAATAGTAACTTAAACAGATGCGGATCAATGGCGGTCAATTTTGCCCAAAAGATTAATTATTTATATTTTGATAATATATTTGGTATTCTTAAGTTAAATGCAAACGTGGATGTATCCATCAATTACCGACGCTTACCTTGGAGAGCTAAATGTCACAACAGGATTTAAATACCTTACAGAAAACACCAGGCGATTCAAAAACATCAGCTGAGACTCTTGTAATAGGAAAGGGCGTCACGGTTGTCGGTGAAATTAAGAACTGTAAGTTTGTAAAACTGGACGGGCTGATTGAAGGCAATATTGAAAATGTGATTCAACTGAGCATTGAACATGATGGGAAATTCGTTGGTACGGCAGTGGTTGGTAATGCAACCATCAGTGGTTCTGTTAACGGCGATCTTACAGTAAAGGATACATTGACCGTTTCTCCCACCGGTTTAGTTGATGGTAAAGTCCGCTATCGCGAACTTGAAATTGGTCGTGGCGGTACCCTGGTAGGTAAAATCACCCGGATGCCACAGGATCAGAAAGCGCTGAACACAACGCTCAAGAAGAAATAGCAGCTGCCTTGATTTGTTAGCTTTGATTTAATTTATTACCGAATAAAAATACAGTAATTCCAGCTTAAGGTGTTAATTAAAGTCTGATCAACCAGTATAAATATACGGTTTATCGTATATAATCATTTGTAATTCAGTTTATTTTATATTGCCCGGCGCTGGTCGGAAATACTATATTTTAGCCCTCACGGCTCCAGCCAGAGACCGTGCAGGATAGCATGAACCAAAATTTCTCTTAAAATAACAAATAAGGGGTTTAATATGCATAAACGGATAACAGGATTCGTTGTTTTCCTATTAACGCTTACTATGATCTTTGCCCAGGACTGGGAAGTTGTCAAGGAGCAGAGCCATGGCTTTATTCCGAATAATGGTTTCTTCCTAGATGCCAATACTGGTTGGCTTTCTGGTGATGATGGCGAGGTCTGGAAAACCACCGATGGTGGTGCTAATTGGACAATCGTCAGAGCAGCCGATGGCTCTGGCCTTGATTGGTGGGATATTGAATTTCTCGATGCTGATAATGGCTATGCAACCACCGATGATGGTTTCATTTTCAAGTCGACTGATGGTGGTACCACCTGGGCCAATATTGGTGACACAGCCAATTATACCCTGGATGTAATCGATATTGCTCCGGTCACTGTTGACCTGGTATTCTTCTCTTGTGATGATGGTCAGGTTTTGAAATGGGATGGAACCACCATGACGGCAGATACCATGGATACCAGTGATGATCTGGACGGTGGAATAGATTTCATTGATGCTAATGTTGGTGTTGTTTCAACCGATGCCAATGCAGGTGATACCTGGTACACCCATGATGGTGGAGCTACATGGAATTATGTTAATATTGCATCATTATTCCCAGTTGGATCAAGCAGTTATCGCTTATATGATCTGCAGGGAACCGGTGATGGTGTATTCGTGATCAGTGGTTATCATAACTTAGTGTTTGTATCAACTGATAGTGGACAGACCTATACTCAGTATGGTGACATGAATTATGGCTATGTATATCTTGGCCGGGTTGATGTAATTGATGATCAAACTTTCATTGCCGGTGGTGGTGATGGTTATGTCATCAAGACCGTAGATGGCGGTGCAACCTGGGATACATTGGATGTTGGTCATGGTGAGACAACGACCTTCGTTAGTTTTGTTGATGCCAATAACGGCTTTGTATTCAGTTCTTATGGTCAATGGATGAGTACCACAGATGGTGGTGCCAATTTTACTCCCCTGAATGCTTGGCCACAGGTCAGCTTCTGGGGTATTGGATTTCCAGGTGAGGATAATATTCTCCTAACCGGTTACAGCGGTGGCGAAATCACCGTCAGTAATGATGGTGGCGCTACCTGGTCTTATCCGACTAATGCATTATCCGGATCTTACGAAGCGATCTATGAATGCGAATTTATTGATGACAATACTGGTATTATTGCTGGTGTTGCTGGATATCTGGCTAAGACGACCGATGGTGGTGCAACCTTCGTAGAAAAAGAAACACCGTTTACAGCTGATGGTCGTACCTTTAACTCAGTCCATTATGTTGATGCCGATACCGTCTATGCTGGTGGTTATTCCGGCCGGATAAACAAATCGACTGATGGTGGTGAAACCTGGACCGAGGTCGGCGATTTCGGCAGTGGTTCTGTCTACGATATTTGTGCCGTGGGCGGTTCCAAAGTCGTGGCTACAGCCAGTTCCGGTCAGTATTATTATTCTGATGATTACGGTACAACATTCACAGCGGAAGATTGGGGCAGTGTCTCCCATCGCGCTGTTGAAGCACGTAATGATGTAATCATTGTTCCCGCCAGTTCAGGTCATCTCTACCGGACCACCCTGGCAGAATATGACACCCTCTATGAAGTATTCACCGATCCTGATGGTGATGACCTCTATGATGTTGAATTTGTTGACGATTCACTGGTCTACGTGGTTGGTGAAGCTGGTAAAATCTACAAGTCGGAAGATGCCGGCCTCACCTGGACTGCAGAAACCAGCCCGGGTTTCGACGAACTGCAGAAAGTCAAATACCATAATTATAAACTCTGGGCCGTGGGTCAGAGTGGACAGATCCTGATGCTGGATCTCTTCCCGCCCTACGAACTTCCGATAACCGAAGCATTCACCGATGGTGATTTCGATCTGGAATGGCAGTTAAGTGCTGCAACCGGTGATGGCAGCCTGGCTGTTGTTGATTCAACCGGTTCCAGCTGGGGCAGCCATATCGGCGCTTTCACCGATGCTGGTTATACCGGAATTGCCCATGTGAAGAATGCTGTATTTGGCGATTTCACTGTTTCGGCCGATGTTCATATCATCGGTCCGGCTGATGCCAATGCACCACTCTATGCTGGTATCGCTTTCCGCTCCTCTCATGATGAATTTGCCTACTACCGTTTTGTTTACCGGAATTCTTCCAGTAGCGATAACGGTCAGTTGAAGTTACAGGGTTATGACGGTGCTGCCTGGCATATCAGTGCTGCCTGGAACCCAGGTGTTGATTTCACGGCCCTGGAAACAGGCTGGCATAATTTCAAGGTTACCGTAATTGGTAATGATTTCTATGCTTACATCAACGATGTGGTCCTGCCAAATTGCCCAGTGCAGGATGATTCACCATTCATGACGGAAGGATATCCCGGTATTTTTGGATACAATGGCTCCGGTTGCACAATCCTGTTCGATAACTTCATGGTTACCGAACCGATTTCAGTGGTCAGGGTTGATGAAGATCCTTCACTGCCGGAAACCTTCGCCTTGCACCAGAATTATCCCAACCCATTCAACCCGGTTACGACTATCCGTTTCGATCTGCCACAGGCCGATCATATTCGGATCGACATCTACAATATTCTGGGTAAACGGGTCCGGACTCTGGTAAACGAAGAAGTTACTGCCGGTCGCCAGCAGGTGATGTGGGATGCTAAAGATGATTTCGGTCGCCAGGTTGCCAGTGGTATGTATCTGTACCGTGTCAGCGGCGAACGCTACAACGCTACGAAACGGATGGTATTACTGAAGTAATTCCCCTTTCGTAAATGAATTGGGAGGGGGGCATCAAATTTTATTTGCGTGCCCCCCTTTTTTGAATTTGAACAAAATGAAGAATCGACCAATTTTTCTATTTATTAGCGTTATTCTTATCGGTCTTTCCGGTTTATTTGCTCAAACCGGTCGGACCACCTCATTCTCAGGGCGGGTCATCGATGAAAAGCGACAACCTCTCCCCGATGCTAATGTTGTTATCACTGAGCTTCTGGTGGGTGCTGCTACTGATAATAATGGCAATTTCCTGATCGAACTGGCACCGGGCAGGTATACCGCTCAAATTACTTATATGGGATATGAAACACTGGTTGATACCATTACGGTCCAGGCCGGTTGGCCATTTAAAAAAACCTACCGGTTGAAACTGGACTATTTTGAGATCGGCGGTATTGTCGTCACGGCCGAGCGGGAACTGATACCAGACGAGGCTGCCAGTATTACCCGCATATCATCCGGGGAAATCGAGCATATCCAGGCTTCAAGTCTCAGTGATGTACTCAAGTTGGTTCCCGGACAACGCTTCGACAACCCCGGTCTCCAGGAAATGAAGCAGGCATCGATCCGTACTGGTGACACGGGTGATAGCCAGATGGCGGCCAATGCACTATTGGGAACCCAGATCATCCTTGATGATGTGCCCGTTTCCAACAATGCGAACATGCAACTTGACACTGAAGCCAATACCGGCAGTATTCAGCGTACGACCGAGAATTCAGGAATCGACTTGCGCCAGATTCCGGCTGATAATATCGAGGAAGTGGAAGTAATTAGAGGTATACCATCGGCCCGTTATGGTGACCTTACATCCGGTGTTATTGAAGTAAAAACACAATCAAAGAAAAAACCACATCGCCTGAAGTACAAGTATAATCTTCAGAACCAGGAAGCTAATCTGAATGGTGGATTTGATCTGTTCAACACGATCCTGAATTATAATTTCAATCTGGCTTCCAGTGATCGTGATATCCGTATACCGGATTATGGATATACCCGTTTAGCCGGTCAACTGGCCCTGACTAATAAATTACTGTCCAATAAACTGACTACCCGCAACCGGGTCTATTATACGCGGGCCTTTGATGAACAGGGATTGCGGGATGGCGATGTCCTGGAAACCGAGCGCTATAACCGTGATTATACGGTTCGTTTTTCCCATTCCAGTGATTATTTGATTACGGCGGCATCCAAACTTAACTGGACTTATTCACTGAACTATAACCATCAGAATTCCTATCGTAAGAGATTGTTGACTGTCGATCACACCTACATAACCGATTTGATGGAAGATGGTACCGCGGAAGGACAATTTGTCCAGAGTTATATTTCCGAATTATGGGTGAAAGGATTGGCGAAAAACCAGTATTTTGATCTTAAATATAATCAGGACATTTCCGGTCGCTGGTTTAAACATGTTTTGCTTTCCGGTTTGACATATCGTCATGAATCCAATAGTGGGGAAGGGCGTGTGTTTGACCCTGCCGAGCCACCCAGTATCAGTGGCATCCAGCGCGACCGGCCCCGTTCCTATGATGACCTGCCGTCCCTGGCAATTGCCAGCATTTACGCCGAGGATAAAATATCCTCAAAATATTTTGAAATAAACCTGGGTTTCCGCTACGAGGCTTACCAGCCTGAAAAACTGGGCGGTGGAAGTTTCATCCAGTCCAGACATGGTTCATTTTTTAATCCCCGGTTGAACTTCCTGCTACATTTGACACCCGGCACCCAGTTGCGATTTGGGTATGGAGTAACTTCAAAAGCACCTCCGCTGAGTATGCTTTATCCCAATGATATTTATTACGATCTTGATGATGTGAACCATTATTACGGCGTTGATTCCTCCGCCAATCAGGTGATTGTATCTACCTATATCTATTCCCGGGAAAACCTGGAACTGAAAGGTTACCAGCAATTCAAGCGTGAAATCAGCCTGGACCAGAAACTGAAAAATGTCGGTCTGACATTGACTGGTTATTCTTCAACAACTTTCGGTGGATTTTCCTATACCGGTGTCGAACCGATATTTCAGTATAAATATGACTATCCGGCCTGGCCTGATACCAGCGGTCGGGTAGTGACTGATTCGGTAATCACCACTTATTCATACGCTGAAAATTCTAAACGGACTATCAATTCAGGTGTTGAATTGTCGATCCAGACCAAGCCATTCACGCCCCTGAAAATGCGTCTGCGGATCGAAGGGGCCTATAATTTTGCCTACAGCAAGGGTTCGGCCTATGATTATGCTTCCGCCTTTCGTTATGATTCGAATCTGGATCAGACGGTTAAACCCTATTGGAATCCGGTTACATCCTGGGTAGAAAGTTTTCTGATTAACTACCGGGCTGAATTCACTGTGAAGGAGTTAGGTGCCTGGGTTACCATCGAAGCCCAGCAGGTGGTCTTTGACCGTGATAAATATGTGGGTCTGAGTGATTCGCTGGCGGTGGGCTTTATATCTTCCCAGGGTGAGATTATTAAGATACCAGAAAGCCAGCGTTCCGATTCGACCTATTCTCAACTGACCAGGACTTATGAGGACTGGTGGCATATCATGGAGAATATTACCAATACCTGGGTTCTGAATCTGCGGGTTAGTAAGTCGCTGTTTGGTGGATCGGAAGTATCGTTCTTTGTGAATAATATTTTCAACTATCGTCCACTGCACGAAAAACAGCGTTCTTCCGGAGTGACAGCATCCTATACCAAGCTGAATCCACCCCTTTATTTCGGAATTGAATTCAGCGGTAAAATTGACGGATTATTTGGCCGATGAAGTATATCCTTAATATCTTGATTATCGTTACCGGTTTACTGTTATTTCAGTCGTGTACCAATACGGTCGAGCCGCCTGATTCGATGCGGCTGGATTATATAATTACGGTCAAAGATAAATCCGACTATACTACTAAAATTTTTAATACATCCCTGGTTGAGAGTGCTCAAGTCTACATCAGTTCCTTGGCCTATGGACACTATTATTCCGCCTATTCTGATTCCAACGGGCAGGTTATTCTTCCACAGATACTGCCTGACATATATAATATTTCTGTGACCCGGAGACTATCAAGCCAGCAGGTAGGGATTGCAACCGGAGTTGAAGTGGAGGGCGTTTTAAACGGTCAGCTCCAGGGTGTGAATGTCCAGGGTGAAATATGCAGTTCAACGGTTTTTGTGGAACCGGTTGTTCTGAGCAAGCTGGTGATCAGCGAGATCTACTATAATGGATCTCCCAAAAATCCTATCCCGTATTATTTCCATGACCAATTTCTGGAATTGTACAATAATTCCAATGATACCTTATACCTGGACAGTCTGATCGTGGCCGACGTGGATTACGGCCACCGGGAAGAAGACCTGATCTATGCCATTCATGCTTACATGTTTCCGGGGAATGGTACGGACTATCCTCTGGCGCCAGGCGAACTTGTTATCGTTGCCCAGGATGCGATCAATCATTCCCTGGCGAATCTCAGCAGCATTGATTTAAGTCATGCTGACTTTGAATACTATGTAAAAGATAAAGGCGATGTGGATGTCCAGGGTGTAACGAACATGATCATGCTCCACCATAAATACGGAGTAGATTTCCTTTACTCGGTATTTAACAACGCGTTGGTAATTCTAAAAGTTGATGATCCCTATGCTCTGGGTTATGGCAATTATGAGCAATTATTGTTGCCAAAATCAGCTGTCCTTGATGGTGTAGACTACCGCGATAATCTGACCGAGATGGACAATAAGCGTCTGGATCCTTCCATCGATGCAGGCCTGACCGGCGGTTTCGATGCCTACAGCGGAAAATCGGTGGAACGGAATATTGACCATTTCAAGGATGGCCGGCCTGTATTGATGGATAATAATAACAGCAGCATCGATTTTCATGTTCTCAACAGCCCGACCCCATCTTATCATTCTATTGATGATTCCCTAACTGCCGGGCAGGTAAAATGATTCACCGACGAATAATATACTGGCTGTTGTTATTGACTGTTTGGACTTCTGCCGTGTTGGCCCAAATGATATCAGAGCCGATAACTTCTCCGGTAACCCGCTACACCGGGTTAAGCTATAATGCAGGCTCAAATCCGGCTTATTTGATATTTGATTATAACGGTCCTTCAGTCACTTATCGTGTTGATTATCTCCAAACCGAAGGAGATTTCAGACGTGCCTTCGACCCGGGTCGAAGGGCAGATAATTACTGGACGGCCGCCGGACGGAAAGCCCTGGGGGAACGGCAGGTCTTCAGTGGCAGTTTCAGCTACCATAACCAGTCTCTGGACGAAAAAATGTGGGTTCATACACGCCAACCATACATCGGTATCCCGTTTCTTCTGGCAGATAGTTCCGTGGGTGGGTTCAATTTGAATGGCATTTGCTGGCAAATGGATTATGGCGTGGAATTAATTCCGGAGAAGCTGGCGGGCGGCCTGTCAATATTCTATAATGTTGATGAAAGCTATAAGACCGTATTTCCCAAACCGAAGAATAACACCCGCGATCTGTATGTCACATTGGGAACCGGCGTCAACTGGCGCAAGAATTACCGGTTTGGATTTTCCACCTCTTATTTTTCTTTTCAGGAAATAAATGCCACCAGTAAATACAGCGCCGATCAGGATATGACACCAATCTTCTATAAGATCAGAGGATTTGATAATTCGCTGTCTTTCTACGGTGAAACATCGGAGGAAAGACTGACCGAAATTGAAGGTTTTACCATTGATCTGGACTTGGTACGAGTGGCTGGTGCCGGTTATAGCGGATTAATCTCAGGAGGAGTGGAAGTGGCCCAGGCTCACCTTCAGGATGGCGGCTCTTACCCGGTGGAACAGGGCTGGTGGTGGAGCAACCGCTATTATTTTTCGAATGATCTCAAAATCAAGGTTACGGACCAGCTATTCACTGGTCTTGCTTTGCATGGTGAACTGAATACCCAGACCGCCGACCATCCCGATCTGGAAATTAAAGTCTACGAGAGTCGATTTGAATTGCTTGGTGGAAGCTGGAAACTTGGATATTCGATATTGAATACCAGCTATCATTTCGCAATAAATGGATATTCCCAATCATTGACTCAAACCGATCTCTATAACGGATTACTGTTGTATTTTCCAATTAATGGGGTTGGAATGGAGTTGGGATTACAACACCGTTTATTGGACAAGCTCCAGATTGATTTATTGGCTGAAACATTATTCAACAAAAGTGGAGCGGGAGAAGTATTCGCCGACTATACAAACAGTTATTTCAAAGAAGTGACAACTACAGAAATTGATTATTATGGCAGTGATTGGCTGGCAGGAAAATTTGAAGCATGCTTATCATGGTATGGAAATAATCTAGTGAAGTATACACTGGCAGGAAGATATACTAATAAAATATTGAAGACTGCCAATGGTGAGGATAGCTACATAAATACTGCCAATCGCAAAACCTTTAACATTTCATTAATCATAGAACGGTTAAACAAATGAAAAGAAAATTTAAGAACATAATCTATTTACTGTCAGCGCTGTTGATTTCAGGAGTTGCTTTGATGGCTGAGGTTGAAATAATCAACCCGCAACAGAAAGGTAAAACAGCCTTTGCTATTATCATTGACCGAGCTACTTATGAACAGGCTGGAACCGGGGTTCAGGCTTACCATCAATCAGTGGAAAATGATGGCTTGGCTGTATATACTGTTATCGATGATTGGGCTGATCCGGAAGCGGTCAAGGATGCAGTTCGTGATCTGGCCGGCCGGAAACCGGCTCTGGAGGGGATTGTCCTGATAGGTGATATTCCGATTCCAATGATCCGCGACGCTCAGCATCTGGCTTCGGCCTTCAAGATCAGACAGGACCGCTACGAATGGATCGATACTTCTATACCCACTGACCGCTTTTATGATGATTTTGATCTGGAATTCACTTTCATTCAACAGGACACGACTAATCCACTGTTATTTTATTATACTTTGAATGCCGATTCACCCCAGAAAATTGACAAGGAGATCTACAGCGGCCGGATCCTGCCGCCGGGCGGAGAAGAAGTAAGGATTGAAAAAATTAATCAGTACCTGCTTCAGGTTGCCAAATCCAAGGCTGAAAACAACCGGCTGGATAATATGCTGGCCTTTGCCGGACACGGTTACCATTCCGAGTCAGTCATGGCCTGGGCTGATGAGCAACTGGCGCTCCGGGAATCATTCCCCGGTTTGTATGGCAATGATGGGCAACTAACCTATTTTTATCACACCATGTCCACCGATCTAAAAAATACCCTGATCCGTGAACTGCAGACTCCGGAACTGGACCTGGCCCTGTTTCATGCCCATGGAACTGAAGATTCCCAGTTACTGATCGGTTATCCTACCTCCAGCGCCATCGCCAATAATGTGGAAGCGGTGAGATTATTTGTACGCAGCAAACTCAGGGCCGCCGAACGAAGGGGAAGATCGGTGGAGGATACCAAAGCCGGTTATGTGGAACGCTACGGCATCCCGGATGAATGGTTTGCCGGTGCCTTCGATGATTCGGTCAAGCTGGCCGACTCCATCTATGCCGCTACTCTGGATATCCTGATAGATGATATCAAGCAGATGGAGCCCCAGGCCGAAATCATGATCTTCGAT
Organism: uncultured bacterium; assembly: GCA_964410945.1. Lineage (GTDB taxonomy): Bacteria > Fidelibacterota > Marinisomatia > Marinisomatales > TCS56 > CAYPJE01. Next base: position 15,636 of record CAYPJE010000005.1, on the reverse strand, counting down.
GAATGTTTTAATGGCGCATTTATGCTTGATTCATATGTAGCCGGTGAATATGTCTTTGGAGGAGGTACAACTATTGCCGGCATTGCCAATTCCGTTAATGTGAAACAGGATATCTGGACCGATGAATACCTTGGTTTACTCGGTGAGGGCATCAGGGTGGGACAGATGCACCGCAACTGGAATTTTATCGAATCACACATCATTGGTGACCCGACCTATCATTATTCCTGCACTGGCAAGAGCCTGAATTCTCTACTGGCCGGGGATAACCAGAAAACCTCTTTCTGGCGTAAGCTGCTGCGGGGTGATTCAATTCCGTTGAAAGTGCTGGCCATTAATAAATTGACTGAGACCGGCGGCTGGAAATCCAGTGTTGAGCTGGTGGAACTATATAAAAATTCGGATTCCTATAATGTACGGATGGCAGCCCTGAAATCGCTGGCGATCCTTGAGGCACCGGAATTCAGTGAGGTACTGAAAACATCGCTCAACGATTCCTATGAATTGATCCGGCGCATGTCAGCCATCTGGATGGCAGAGGTTGGTAGCAACGATTATATTCCGGTCTTGGCAGAGTCGATAGTTCATGATCCGGCCCGGCGGGTAAATTTCCAGGCCAAGAATGCCGTTCAAACCATCGATGCCGCCGCTGCTTTAGAAGCCATTAATGTTGTACTTGAGAACACAAGCGGTAACGGATATAAAAAAGATATCCAATATAATTACCGGGCTTCACTGGAACGTACCCAGGAATGGTTACACGATGATATAATGGTGATCCTGCCCGATACATCACTGCCGGTAAAAAAGCGGCTGACCAAAGTACGAACCTTCCGGAATTATAAATTCCATTCTGCTCTACCTGAATTAATGAAATTAGCATTAGACGATAAAGAGGACCCGGCCCTAAGAACTGCTTTGCTGGAGGCCTTCGGATGGTATCATTATTCGCCCCACACACCTGAATTGATTACCACCTGCCAGGCCATTGCCACCCGGCCCGATGCACCTGACCAGGTTAAGAATGAAGCCCTGAAAACAGTCCATAGACTGCAAGGCGGCATCAATAACCCACTATCACCATAACCATAACAATTGAATTAATGACGGAAATACGAGCTTAATATGATACGGAAAAATACAATAATTCTTATGCTGGCGTTGTCAACGCTGCTGTTTGCCATCGATGATACGCAGGTAAACGAATATACATTGAGTAATGGCCTCCAGGTAATTACCTATGAAATGAACAGCGCCCCGGTTATCTATTCCCAGCTGACCTATAATGTGGGCTCCAAGTACGAGCCTTACGGGCAGACGGGTATCTCTCATGTGGTTGAGCACATGATGTTCAAGGGCACCAAACGTTTCGATAAGGGCAGTATTGCCGAATTGATCTCGGTCAACGGTGGTGTGTTCAACGCCTTTACTTCTACCGATCGAACGGTCTACTACGAATTGATGCCCAAAAACAAGATTGAGCTGGCTTTCGATATCGAATCGGAACGGATGCATAAATGTATCTTCGATCCCGAGGAATTCGAATCGGAAATGAGTGTTATCATGGAAGAGCGGAAGATGAGAACCGAAAATTCTGCCGGTGGCCGCCGGCGGGAAGAGGTTAACACCCTGCTTTACAAGAGCCACCCTTACCGTAATCCGATTGTGGGCTGGATGGAAGATCTGGAGCAGATGACCCGTGATCAGGCCTATACCTATTATAAAAAATATTACACACCCAATAATGCCACCCTGGTCCTGGTTGGTGATTTTGAATCGGCTTCAATTCTGGAAACAGTGAAGAAATATTTTAATAAAGTGCCCCGGGGACCGGAGCTGCCGGAAATTAATTTCCCCCGGGTGGCCCAGGATGGTAAAAAAATCCTGGAATTCAGCCATCCTGATATTCTGGAAGAACAGGTCAACCTGTATTTCTCCGCCCCCACGCGGTTCCATGAAGACGGTCTGGCCCTGACCATGGCCGGTACCATTCTAGGCGGCCGGAGCGCTACTTCACGGCTGCATAAAAAGCTGGTCCGGGAATTGAAACTGTGTAAGAGTACCGGATCTGGTTTGAGTTTCCGCAAGGATCCCGCCACGTTTAATGTCAGTGCCAGGCTGATGCCGGATAAATCCATGGAAGAGGTGGAGGCAATCCTGTGGCAGGAGATAGACAGCCTGGCCAATCATCCGGTACTGGACTATGACCTGCAGAAAATCAAGAACCGGATGATTTTTGATGAATTGACCGGTGACCAGAAAGCCAGTAGTGTTGGTTCCAAGGTCGCAACTTACGAGAATTATACCGATTGGCGTGTCATCAATGAATGGAGTGCCCGTGTTGAGGCTGTTTCGGCTGATGACATCATGCGGGTTATTAAGACCTACCTGAAGCCGGAATCGATGGTCGTGGTTTATTCTCGGCCGGAAGAATCAGACAGCGCTGCCACGGTAGCGATAAAAGATGAAACCGTCGATGAATACACACCTCCCGAGGAAGCCGAACTGGGTGAAATACAGATTCCGGTTGAGGAAACTGTTAAAAGCGGCCTGTTGGCTAAATTGTTCGGGAAACAGGATGTGCGCGAACAGTATCGGCCAAACCTCAATGATATCATCCCGCCAAATCCAATTGGACCACGGATCGATTCACTGGTACTTGATAATGGTGTCCCGGTATACTTTGTTGAAGACCACAATTTCCCCACCTTCTACATTCTGGGTGCCATCAACACCGGGCTGCTGGCTGAGACGGAAGATAAACCTGGCCTGCGGCAGTTGACCAATGCTGTCCGCCCCAGGGGTACAGCCAACCGCAACTATGACGAGATAATCGAGGAAAAATCTTTTACACCCTACCAGCTTAAGGTCAGCCAGAGTTGGGAATGGATTTCACTGCAGGGTTACAGTCTGATGAAAGACAGCGATAAAATGTTGTCTTTACTGACCGAGGTATTAAGCGCGCCTTCCTTTCCTGAAGATCAGATCGAGGAAGTACGCCCGCGGATGATCACTAATGCGGAAAATGTGAAGAAGACCGAAACCATGAAAGCTTTCTATGGCATGTTCGAGCAGGTTTTTGAGGGGCATCATTATTCACTGCCCTATGCCGGCGATCCGGAGGTGATCAAAAACCTGAAAAGGGAAGACCTGGTCAAGTTTCACGATAAATATTTTTCACCGGAAAATTTGAAACTGGTAGTAGTTGGTGATTGTGACAGACAGACCCTGGCCGATAAACTGAATGCTTCGGTCGGTTCCTGGGTGAAACCCAGCCAGGATACCTGGGAATCATTTGAAGAGATGCAGGCCATCGAGGGTCGCCATTTCCACATCTATGGCAATCCGGAATACAAGCAGGTCCGGCTGGACATTGCCTTCAATCCGGTGGTGGGCGGTATCATACGGGACAATCCCGACCTGGAGGCACTGCGGCTGCTGGAATATATTCTCTGCGGCAGCACCCTGACTTCCCGGATGGGTGTGAAACTGCGCGATGAGCAAGGCCTGTGCTACGGCATCAATAGTGAACTATGGGTCCGTGATCATGGTGGTTACTGGAAGATCAAGACTGATGTGGACAAGGATAACCTTAAGCGCATGCTTAAGGGCATGCTGGATGAGATCAAACTGGTCCAGGAAGAAGGGATTACCGAAAAGGAATTGCTGGAAGCCAAGACCCGCAAGATCGGTCTGCTGCCGATGTATATCACTACCCCTGACGATATCGGGGTGACCGTTTATAATGCCTTGCGGCAAAGGAAGCCACTTGATCATTTTGACAACCGTAAGGAACGGATCCTGGCTGTCACCGCCGAAGACGTGCAGCGGGTGGCCAACAAATATCTGGATACGGAGAATTATATTATCGGTGTCTCGGGGAATATTTCCGAAGACGTGCTGGATGAGTTTAAATAATTGCTGTTCAATAACCGGGGAATGAAGGAATGAATAGAATAAAGCATTGGGTGTTAACGATCCTGTTATTCGGTCTGTCAGTCCAGCTGACAGCCGGTAAAATCAATGGACTGGTAACCGATCATTTGACCGGCGATTTCATTGAAGGCGCCCTGGCCCTGTTGCTCGATCCGGAGGACGAGGAGTTTGTGATCTCGGCGGTCAGTGACGGGTTGGGGCAGTTTACACTATTTGATATCCCGTCTGGCCGCTACCATCTTGAAGTCCGCAAGGAGGGATGCTTCAGCAATGTGGTCTTTGACCTGGATATTGGTGATGATGAAACATTATCGGTGAAGGTCAGCCTGCTGGAAAAACAGGACCGTCACGGCGATGATTTCTGTTTCATGCTGGGTGGAATCGAGGTCAAGGCCGAGGAGAAGGCCATCATTCCCGAAGAGATCGAAACCATCCGCAAGATCGATTCCGGCGAGATCGAGCATTCCCAGGCCTCCAGTTTGGGGGATATTTTATCTTTGATTCCCGGCGTGGAGAAATATGGTGTACCTGGTTTGTCTGACAATATCCGGGTCGGAGTTCGTTCAGTATCCAGTATGGGTGGTTCTGTGGATTTGATCGATGGATTTGGTACCACAATTGTTGTCGATGGTGTAGAAATAAGCAATGATGCCAATGCCAAACAAACCGGGGAAGTAGGGTCAGGGGGTATCGATTTAAGGATTATTCCGGCAGATAATATTGAATCGGTGGAAGTGTTGACTGGTATCGGTTCGGTAGAATATGGGAATTTTGCCGAGGGCATGGTCCGGGTGAAGACAAAAACCAGCTTGGTTAAACCAAAAATGAAATTGAAGCTGAACCCGGATACAAAAACCATTAGTTATTCTGCCGGGCATCGTTTCAATTTATCCGAAATCAATTATCATTTTGACTATGGTTACAGTGAGCGTAACCTGCGTATCGAGGGTGATGAATACCATCGTATCTATTTCAGGACTAACCTAGCCAGAAAATACTGGAATGATAAATTACAGATCAGACCCAGTATCAGTTATACCAAGCGAATCGACAGTGAAGAGCCAAAAGGGACTAGAAATACAATTGAATATGATAATGGGTACCGAATTGCCAGTAGTCTTAACACTACCTACGACAAATCCAAAGGTGATAAATACAGTTTACTGTTAAGCCTTGATGTGGATGATAAACAACATTATAAGGAAACCTGGGTCGATGAACAGATAGTAATTGCCGATAGTGTTTATGGTGGATATGTTGGTGTGAAAGAAGAGATCGGTAAGGAATGGTACTTGAAAGCAAAACTGATTCGCAAGTTTGATTTAAAAGGAAGAAAAGCACAGCATAAATTTTTAATCGGGACTGACCTGGATTATAAATCCAACACTGGTGAAGGATTGATCCTTGATACACTATTTAATTATTATGGACCATATTCAGAAAGGCGTTCTTATTCTTTTGACAGTTATCCTGGCTTAAATCAGTACAGCATATATGCCCAGGATAAGGTTAAGCGGAATATTCTTGGAAAACAGTTCGAATTGATGTTTGGATTGCGCTACGATGTTTTTAATCCTACCGGCTTTAATTTTAAAAATATGTTTTCGGAACGGGCTTTTCTAAAATCAAAACATGGTGATTTTCTTAGTCCACGCCTGAATCTGAAATACTCAATAACTAATAATTTTATTATTCGCATGGGAGCCGGACGCAGCGTTAAAAGCGTCTCATTGGCCCATATATATGAAGCCCCGGCCTACAAGAAAATTGTATATACTGAGGTAGATTCAACCTGGGTAGTGGAGGAGGTCCAGATTCAGCAGAATCCTGATTTGCAGGCTTATTCCACCGATAAGTATGAAATATCACTGGACTGGAAAATTGCCGATGCAGTGGGGATAACAACAACTGCTTACTGGACTGAATCAGATAATCGTCCTAAATCCACCGATTATCCCTGGGGGTATGCAATCAATCCCGATACAATAACAGCGATGGATTATGAAATTTATGAGAACCGGGGCTGGAGAGAAGCCTGGGGGGTGGAAACCAACCTGAAGACCCAACGCTTTCATGGCTTTCAATTGGCAATTGGCGCCACCTATAAATTCAGTCATTCCGGTACCCAAGGTTTAAAGTACGATGATAGACCGGATACCACTTACGAAGAAGTATGGTACCCGGCATATTCTGATTGGTATGAAAAAGTAATTATGGATTATAAGTTGACCTACATCAGTCAACGGTTTGGTTTATGGCTCACACTTGAAGCTCAACACATACCATTGTCACATAAACAAAGGATATATAACGGTAATTCTGGATTAGTAAATATTGACGGTGTGGATTATGAATTTACTCAGCCAATGAGTGACTGGTATGACAATGTTGTTTATGATTACGGTGAAAAATGGGTCTTTAATTTCCGGCTATCAAAGTCATTGTTCACTAATACGGAGGTATCACTGTATATAAATAATGTTTTTGACGATCGGGCAAAATGGAGGAATCCTTATACGGATTCAATCAGGTATCATAATTCACCAATATTCTATGGTCTGGAAATGAGTGCATCATGGTAAGAATAATATTAGCCGGGATGATCCTGGTTCTGACAGTAGCCTGCGTGGAGGATATTCCATCAACCTTTGATGGTTCCTTTGATGTGGAAATAACCACCGTTTATGAAGATAGTGTAGTAACAGATATTAATGTTACTATAAGTACGACCGATTATCAGGTTGATGATTATTCCGCCGTTAGTGATTCAACGGGAAAGGTTGTTTTTACCGACCTGCCGTTTGCCGAGTACCGGGTACGCGGTGAAGGAGATGTTATCCTTCCTGACCTGCTTGATCCGACCATGCTGGATACTCAAATGGTATCGGATACCGCCCTCTATGTTAATCCTGATTTAGGTATTAACAGTGGGGGTACTACTGTAGTAATTGCTGATCTTCCGTTGGTACTCACCGGTAGTGAGCCTGGATTGAAGATCAACGAAGTATACACGGTGGGACCACCGAATAATTTTTACTATTTCTATGACCAGTATTTTGAGTTGTATAATTCATCCAGCGATACGATCTACCTGGACGGAATGATATTTTGCCGGATGGGAAAATTCACCATAAATGTTACTTATATCTTTCAGCTTCCGGGAACACCGTTGACAGGACGTGAATACCCGATCGCACCTGGTGAATTCAAGGTGCTGGCCGGCGATGCCTACGATCATCGTTTAATTGTACCTGGCAGCATAGACCTGTCAGATGCCGATTTTGAGTTCCATAACAGCCTGGATTATGGTGACTGGGATAATCCTGATGTCCCCAATATCGATAACCTGGAAGTGGGGCATCGACTGGATTTCATGGTAGGACTGACCGGGGATGTGGTGTTGATCGCAGATGGCAGCGATGTGGATTACCTGGATGGGATCGATATTGATTCGGTGATCGACTGTGTTGAGTTTAGTTCTTCTTCAACCCATACCAAAGAAATCGAAAAGGAATTAGACCGCAGTTATGGCGGTATCGGTCAGATCAAGTACAGCGGCAGTTCACTGGAGCGGCGTTACCCTGGTTTTGATTCCAACAGTTCCGGTGATGACTTTGTCATCATATCGGCACCGACAATCGGATACCACCATGAGACCGACTAATTATTTGAGGAATATTGTGAATACAGAATATTTGATAAGTAAGTGCCCTAAACAACTGATACGAATCGGTGTAATAATTGTCATGGTTGGTATTTCCGTTTTGTCAGCATTCAATACTCAAATGGCGAAAGCTATACCATTGAGCAGTGACTGGTGTGATATTCCATTGCCATATCAGATGACAAAAAATCCTGTTTCTTATTATATTGGTGAATTGGATGATGTGGCAGAATACCGGTCATTTACCGGATACCAGAGTAATGGATTTGCACGGTATTATGACCCTGAATCGCGTTCGGACAGTTACCTGGCTCTGGATTTTATCAAGAACATCGATCAGAGAACGATTGCCAGGGGTGGAGTAAAATATAACCATACGGATTTGTTTAAGCTTAATTCGACACTTGAAAAGGACCACTATGCTAATTACTTCAGCTTGATTGATTCCACCAAAGGTAATACTAAATACGGTGGGCCCCAGTTGTGGATGAGTCTAAATCGACAAATATTGGACCGGTTTATAATCGGGGTTAACCTTGATTATGGTGTGGAAAGAAGCCTGAAACACCGTTATACTGAATGTGAGACAATTGTGAGGAACAGTACTATAGGCGGTGGAATTGCCTATTTAAGTAATTCAAAAGGTTTCAGCACCGGAATCAATGTCAACTATATAAACCGCCAGGACTATTTTGAGCCCTATGGGGAGTATACCTCAGCTATCGTGTATCATTTCAACGGCTTTAATGTGCTGTCTGAACCGTTTATCGCCAAGACGCCGGAAAAATGGGAATTTATTGAAGGCGTTGATCTGGAATATTTTCTTTATAAAAAGGATTTAATACTTGCAGGCGTTGATTTTTCCATTATAACCAATTCATATCAAAAGGATACAGAAGTCAAAGTTGGTGGTAATAAACGCCGTCCCGCTGGCTATTGGGCTCGGGAAGGTAAACGTTTTGCCGGCGCTATTGATTATCAACCGGTTAATGGAAAATTTAATGGACGGTTATTGCTTGAGCAACGCTCTGTTTTCGACTGGGCCCGTTCAGCCGACTATGCTGCTGTCAGCCTGGAAAATAATGAAGCTATAACTCGCTTGGGCTCGTTGATTAATTACCAGGCCGGCCAGAGCTGGTCCATCTATTCTAAAATTGAACTGGAAAACCGGGATATTGAATATTATGAGTATATCAATCCTTTTGAGTTTGTAGACCAGCTTGCCAGCAGTACCTACAGCCTGGGACTGAAAGGCCGATCCGGTTTGCTGTCTTCTGTTCATTTCGAAGGCTCAATCGGCCGGCAGGAACTGGACTTCCACTGGGTGGCTGATGAACTGCAATTCTGGGGTTTGAGAGTTGGTGTTGAACGCCAGTATGCCTTTGGACTTCTGGGAGTCGAAACGAACCTGAGTGTGTCCACACCCACCGATGAGGAGATATCCGGTGCGATTCAGAATGCCGGAATCGGTTTGTATGTTAAACGGTAGATAGACAACAGTTTAATAGAAAAAGGCCCTGGAATAACCAGGGCCTTTTTTACATATAATTTTGCTTATTTAATTATATTACCTTCCTCAGGAAACTTAAACGGATTGACCACCTTGCCGGTCTTGCCACCGGTGTACTGGACATGGAGGGTGTCCTTGCTCAACGATTCAAATACCGCATTGGAACTGGTCTGATCGGTGGCATAGGTGACCAGGGCGGTGGGCCGTTCCAGATAATCGGTCTGGAAACGAACGATACCTTCATCCCAGGACAGGTGGCTAACCAGGGTTGTCAGACGCCGGTGCAGGGATGCATTCCCGGCCTGGGGCATGTAAACCGAATAGGTCTCCAGCTGGTCCTCAGAATAAGTATCGAAATCATTGAATTTGAGATCGAAGGGCAGGAACATCAATTTCCTGAATTCCTGGATTGTTACCGATACCCCGGTTTCTACCAGGTCGACTACCCTGAAATGAAGCTTCTGGGTGATCTCCTTATCCCGGCTCTTGTAGGTCACCGTCGGAGATTCGATCACTTCCTTGATCCGGGTGCCATCGATGACAGCAGGATCGTAATACAGGCTGGTTTGTACCGGTTCACCGAATTCGGTCTTGATACCGTAGATGCCTTCATTTTGCACCAATAGCTTCAGCAGGTAGTATGAGTCGTAGGTATCGAAAAGTTTATCGATTCCCATCTCAACTATCGACAATGTTTCCAGACCGGCACCGGGATTTCGGATCATACGAACCGTCGGTGAATAGATCTTGGCCTTCAGTTCCTCTTCACTATATTTACCGGCATCGTAGAGTAATTCGATGCTTTTGGTCTTGACGAAAGCCTTGGCACCATAAACACCTTCCACTTTTTTCATCTTGGTCACGAAGGAAGCGGAACTGCCATAGCATTTGATGTTTTTCAATCCATCCATCTTGAAGACAGAGGCGTTTTCGATCTGTTCCTCACTGCCCCAGCGTTCATTGATGGTAGGCAATTCCATGGTAGTGCCCAGGATCAGACCAAGCACAATCATAGCAACCGTAGCAGTTATCGGCAGCCAGCGCCAGTCACGTTTGTTGATCACCAGTGAGCCTTTTTCGGGACAGGATTCAATACAATCGGTACACAGATGGCAATCAATATGTTTGACTGTTTCGACCTCAGAAATTTTAATCGCCATCGGGCAGGCCCGGTCACATTTTTTACAGTCGGTGCAGATGTCTTCAACCCGCTTGATTTTCATCACAGGGAAGATGAAGCCCTCCATACGGGTTACTTCAAGGATGAAACCAAGGATAACTATGGCCGACAGCAGCCAGATCCAATTCAGCGGTACACCCAGCCAGACCAGGATGGCATAAACCAGGATCACCGAACCGAACATGATCAGGTTGGAAAAGATATTGGTTGCTGCTCCCAGTGGACACAGGTATTTACACCAGAACTGGCGCACGAAAATGGCACCAGCGACCATCACCAGAATGGCTGGAATGGCATACCATAATGTGACATCACTGTCAAAACCGCTGAAAATTGCATAGAACGGGTCAAATTCCTTGCAGAATAATTCACTGGAACCGACTGTGAAATAGACGGTGATGAACAAAAGGATGTACTTCAGACTGCGCAGGGCCCGGTCAATAATACCTTTAATGGTGTAACGGACTTTATACTTGTCCCCGATCTTACCAAGCCATTCGGTGAAAGTACCGATCGGACAGATGAAGCTGCAGAACAACTTGCTGAGCAGAACGGCAGCTACCGCCAGCATGACACCCATGAAAATCTGGGTTTCGGTCATGCTGCAGGCCAGGGTATTATTTTCCAGCAGTGAGCTGAGGGCTAATGCTCCTCCGAAAGGACAATAAGCTTCGAAATCAGCCACATAGTTGGGGTCAATAAAAGCCCGAACAACCATGTAACCCAGTAATACCAGAATCAACCACTGGAGCGGTAAGCGGTACCAGTTGCGCAGTGGTTTTTTATTGCGTCGTTTGTTTTTCATGATCTTACAATCACTTTCCTTAATTTAGTCAAATCCCCGGTTTAATCAATTTCTACGGCCCGGAATATGTATACGGCGATCAAACCGTAGAGGCCGGTGATCGCCACAAAAACCAGATCGATGACACTGATCGGTTTTCTGACATACAATGCTATTCCGGTATATAATCCTAAAGCAATTATTATACCTATCAACGCCAGCAACCCGGAAAAATCGAAATAGGTATTCCAGTAAACGCTGGAACCATCGGACATGGTAATGGTGAAGGGAAACAAAACCTTGGCCAGTTTTCCGGCGAACCATTCATCCTGTGTTTCCCAGGTTTCGATGTATTCGTCCACAATATCGTAATTCCGGTCGGTTACCACAACGTGTAGCTCACCATCGTTCATCTGCCAGAAAGTGCGATAGAATACATCGCCCAGTATCATGAGATTGGTTTTCTGCAGATCGTAAGAATCCACCGGCATTTTGACCAGCTTATAGTTGTCATATGAAATCAGGAAAAGATCACTGTTTTTGGTAATCAGCATCCCATAGAATTCCTTCAGGTTCATTTCACCGATGATTATCGCCTGGATATCCAGGTCATTGGGAATTCCGGTCTTCTGGCAGAAGGGCTGGCCCTTGATCATCTTGATCTGAAAGATCTCGTTGGCTGCATCGATTACGAAATATCCTTCGTCAAAGGGTTTCTTGGTGCTGGGATTACCGGCAATGTATTGTGCCGGAAACTGGAAGCCTTTAGCGGTCAACTCGGCGGTAAACAGTTCGGTAAGCTCCTCGTTGACCTGGTTGGTGGCGGCGGTGATGAATTCCATCCGGTCAGTAATACGGAACATCTCATCCGGCATGGCCAATTGCACCCGTCCCGACTGCGACTCGAACAGGGGATAGAGGTCAATCTGGGGCTGATCCAGGGTGTACGGTTTAATCCGTTTCATGAATTTGTTCAACCGCAGTTCATCGATATCCACCTGCCAGTCGCCGATATACTCCGGCATGTTCCCATCCATTAACAATTGACGGTAGTGAAGTAAAGGCAGTTTCAGTTCAAATTCGTCACGGGTGTATTGATTTCCTTCCAGGTCAAAATGGATATATTTTTTCCCATCATTTTTACCCAGGAAGAATTTCTTATGTACGGCGCTGTAATAAACCTGCGGGGTACGGATTTTCTTATCAAAAATTTTCCAGTAGAACTCCGGCAGATAGATCGCTGCTACGAAGATAACCACGGCGACCATCATCAGTCTTGCAATACGTGTAAGCATTAAACCATCCCCTTTCTGAAGCGGTATCCGGTCAGCAGAATCGACAGGGCGAAGAAAAGTCCCAGTACGGTAAAGGCCGGCAGGCAGCGCTGGTAGGCATTGTACCAGTGGTTATTGTACAGCAGGAAAAGGAATCCGATTCCGACCAATCCTGAAATGATACGGTGCCACCAGTTCGGCTCCAGGATGATCGCGGCGGCGCCTACGTAAGTGACGAAACCGGCCAGGAACCAGGGCATCAGGGTAACGAACATACTGGCGGCCACATCAGTGGGGAAGTATATCAGTGATGATATGAGCAGTAGAACCAGTGATAAGAGGAAGATACTCAGCAGGCTAACCAGTCCCACTGCCAGCATCTGGAGCAGGACCTTATTTTCATCCATTGGCAGGTGAAAGGTGAGTTTAATGCGTTTCTCGGTGGTTTCCGGGATGAACTGGGCGGCTGCCAGGGCAAAGCCGATCAGCATGGGGATATACATATAACTGGAGTAGAATTGAACTCCGCGGAAGACTACATTGTACCAGTATGAAATTGCTTCGGTGAATTTCATCTGCGAATAGATATCGAGTAAAACTGTCAGGAATATCCAGAGCAGGGATACGGCGGCGCCACCGATTACAAACCAGCGGATTTTCAGCCATTCTTTGTAGGCAATTGCTTTAAACATGATCACTCCTAATACTTTCCGGAGATACCAATAATGGCATCTTCAAGTGTCATCGGTTCTTCGCGCAGATTGCTATAGTTAATTCCCTGCGCCTTCAGGTATTCTTCAATCTCGTTTTGTGGAGTGAAGGAATAGACAATGGAATGATTTTTTATCTGTTCGTAATTACGAACGATATCATTTTTTTCCAGGGTCAGGTTCGGCCTATCGGTATCGAACAGGTACTGGTGGAAGGTTTCCCTGAACTCCTTGACTGACATCTGCAGCAGTACACTGCGGTAATCCAGAACCACAAAATCATCGATCAATCGTTCCAGGTCCTGGATGATATGCGAGGTGACAAATACCGTTTTGCTCTCTGCTTTGGCATATTCGGCCAGGTAATCCAGGAACAGGCGGCGGTATCCGGCATCCAATCCCATGGAATAATCGTCCAAGATCATCAGGTCCGGATCCTGGGCCAGAATCAGCCCCAGGGCCACCTGGGAACGCTGGCCACAGGACATGCGGGAAATCTTCTGGTCCGGTTCAACCTCCAGTTTTTCCATCAGCTCGAAGTACGGTTCCTTCTTCCAGCGGGGGAAGAAATTGGAATAAAACTTTTCGATCTGGTAAATATTCATGAAACTGTACTGGATATGGCCTTCCATCAGAAAACCGATCCTGGTCTTGGTATCAGGAGACAATTTCTGGGAATCCTCTCCAAAGATCAGGCACCGTCCGCTCTGGGGTTTCAGGAAGCCATTCAGTATATTGATGGTTGTCGTTTTACCGGTACCATTCTTACCTAACAGGCCGAAAATGCTGCCCTCACGGATATTGAAACTCATATTTTCATATACGAGTTTCTTACCGTAATAATGGGTCAGATTCTGGCATTCAACAACATTTTTCATATTTATTCACTGCTTTTAAATCTGTATTTGAAAATAATAGGATTTGTATACCCTAAATTCGGATATAACTGGCTGGTGCAAAATTACTCAGGAGGAATATCAATTTCTAATTTTAATTGACGGTAGAGCACATTTTTCATGCATGATTTCAGCATAAATATTCAAGGGGGGGGATGAGTAATAATTCCTATTTGGCAACAACGAAAATTGTAACTTCCAGGCCTTAATAATTGGAAAGGCAGTTCAATGGATTGGAATCGGTTGCTAAGTAAAAAACGGCTGGGAAAAGAAAATGAGGATGGTTCGGGCTGGGAACAGTCGCGGAACAGTTTTGCCCGAGATTTTGATCGGATTATTTTTTCAACTCCCTTCCGCCGGCTACAGAGTAAGGCCCAGGTCGTACCGCTGCCGGAACATGATTTTATCCATACCCGTCTGACTCACAGCCTGGAGACTTCCAGCATTGGGCGCTCAATGGGACGGTTGGTCGGTGAAGAATTACTGGCCGGGAGCAGTAGCTATTTCAGATCGGCCAGGCTTACTGCCAATGATTTCGAGACAGTAGTAGCGGCAGCCTGCATCGCCCACGATATCGGGAATCCACCCTTCGGGCATTCCGGTGAAAAATCCATATCAGAATATTTTGATGCTGGAATAGGATCTGATTATCTGACTGGTCTAAGTAAACAACAGCAGAAGGATTTGACTGATTTTGAAGGCAATGCCATGGGCTTCAGGATTTTGTCCCATTCACTGCCAGCCCAGACAGCAGCACCGGGTGGACTTGGACTGACTTACGCTACACTGGGTGTTTTTATGAAATATCCACGCTGCTCGGTAGCCGGATCGATTGAAGGCAAAGCCAGTACAAGAAAATATGGCTATTTCCAGTCGGAGGATGAAATATTCTGCCGAGTGACCGAGGGGCTGGGGCTAAAAACTTGCAAAAGTTCCCAAGACGGCCATCACTGCCGGGCCTGGCACCGTCATCCCTTGACTTTTATTGTGGAAGCCGCCGATGACATTGGCTACCTGATCATCGATTTGGAGGATGCCTATAAACGGGGAGTGGTTTCCTTTAAGGATGTGCAGGATTATCTGTTTGCCATTTTTGGCACGAATGTCCCTGATGATATTTCAGTAAAACTGGGACTTATACATGATGAAAAAGAGCAGATCGGTTATTTGCGGGCCAGGGTGATCAATCACCTGATAAATTCGATCTCCCGGGCCTTTCTGGAAAACCTGGAATCGATTGGTAATGGTAATTTCGATCAACACCTGATTTACTCTATTCCGGCTGGTCCGGTATTGAAGGAACTTGCAGATTATTCCCGTGCGGTCATTTATAATACCAGGGATGTGGTCGAGGTAGAAATTGCCGGTTATGAAATCATCTCCGGTCTGCTGGATACATTCCTTGGAGCCTTATTCGGGGCAGGAATGCGCAGTAAAAAGATTCGTTCATTGATACCTGACCAGTACCTGGCACCTGGTAGAAAAAATTTCGATGATAAATACGAAAGTATATTGTCAATTGTACAGTTTATATCCAGTATGACTGATTCCTACGCGGTGGATCTATATCGAAAGATCAAAGGGGTTACGCTGTAAAAAATGGATGCCATCCATAATAATCTGAAGCAGGGACAAGATTCGAATCTTGTCCCTGCAATTATTCTTTATTCATTCAGCACCAG
>CAYPJE010000004.1:3468-138195 GCA_964410945.1 uncultured bacterium | reverse complement strand
GTGGTACATTTTTAAACGACCATTTTTGGTACAATTTATAGCGACCATTAACAAAAATTCCAGCGTCGGATAATATTCCGGGGTCTCTGGTTATAAAACCTGAATCACCCGCTGAATGGCATTCAACGAACAATCAAGCAGCGCAGAATGGAGACGGGAAACCGGAGACCGGAAGAACAGGGACGGGAACCGGGGACAAGCAAGACAAGACACCTGTGGAATATGGAACAATGAAACATGTTGCTTAACTTTGACTCAAGTATTTTGTGGGAAGTCCACTTTTGGTGTCCAGCAAAATGTAGTAACTCCACCTATGTATTGACTTCACCATAATTGACGGCTTTCTTCCCTACTCCGGTCACCCGTCTCCATTTCTCCATTCATCCTTCTTCGGTCCCTTGTTCCCAGTTTCCTGTCCCCATTCTATCAGTCTCCCATTTCTGTTTTCCATTATATTGGGCTGAATTAATCAGCTAATTTTACCAGAATTAATTTCTTACTAGTCTTAACCGTAGTTTTTATTAAATTTTGCCGGGAATTGCGAATTGAATCAAACCAAAAGAATCCAATTAAGGCATGAGTAAAGTAGAATTATTAAGAACCGTTCCGATATTTTCCGAGCTGCAGGATAATATTTTAGAGAAAATTTCGAGTCTGATGCAGGTGCGGACCTACTCCAAGGATCAGATGATTCTGATGGAGGAAGCACTGGGGGACTCATTTTTTGTAATATCCAAAGGCAGCGTTAAAATCACCCGTTTAAGCGAGGATGGACGCGAGGTGATCCTGGCCATGCTGGGAGAAGGGGAATTCTTTGGTGAAATGTCCCTTCTGGATGGTGAGACCCGTTCGGCCAATGTGGTGGCAATTGAAGATGCCGAGGTGATGGTACTGAACCGTAATGATTTTCTCAGCCTCCTGGAGCGCTACCCGAGAATTGCCATCAGCCTGCTGGAGGAATTGACCCGCCGGCTCCGGAAAAGTGATCAACAGATTGAAAGTCTTTCCCTGAGCGATGCGGAAAAACGGATTGCCATTACCCTGATTCGCCTGGCGGAGGAATTAGGTACAATCAAACATGGTGATGTGACGATCAAAACATTGCCCTACCAGCAGGATATTGCCAATATGGCCGGTACATCCCGCGAGACTGTCAGCAGAACCCTAAAGCTGCTGGAGGACAAGAAATATATCGTACGGGAAGGCAAAACGCTGGTGGTCTGCGAATTCGAACATTTCCGCCGTGCCTTTACCTGATCGTCCCCGCTTAAATCATAACTGATTTCTATGAACGAAGCATTAATTGCCGGAATTCGTTCCAATGATCATCGTACCATTTCACAGGTAATATCCCGAATTGAAAATGACCAGGCGTTTGATCTGGATTTTTATCGCGCTCTGCACGACTACAGTCCGGCTGCAATCAGGATTGGTTTGACCGGTCCGCCCGGGGCTGGAAAAAGTACCCTGGTTGACCTGCTGATCGATCTGTATTTGAAAAATGGCAAATCGGTCGGTGTTGTGGCCGTTGACCCTACCAGCCCTTTCACAGGTGGCGCCCTGCTTGGTGACCGTGTCAGGATGAACCGCTACTTATGGAACGACGATGTTTTTATCCGTAGTATGGGTTCGCGTGGTGATCTGGGAGGCCTGGCCCGGAAAACCCAGGAAGCAGGTGACGTTCTGGCTGCCAGCGGTAAAGACGTGATAATATACGAAACTGTCGGAGTAGGGCAGGGTGAACACGATGTTGCCAAGGCAGTCGATGTAACGGTGGTGGTGCTGGTACCGGAATCAGGTGATGAAATTCAGTTAATGAAAGCCGGTTTGATCGAAATAGCCGATCTGTTTGTCGTCAATAAATCGGACCGCGATGGTGCCGATCGACTGGCACATCTTTTGAAAAATACCCTGCAGAATTTCCATACCGATTCCAGCCGGATTCCGGATATATTCAATACGGATGCCAGCAAAAATATTGGTGTAGCCGATTTACAGGCCGGGATAAGTTTTTATGTCGGTATTCAAAAATCTACCGGAGCTTTCGAACAGAAGCGCCTCGAACACCATCGCCGCCGTATATTTGAGCTGGTTCAGAATCGATTAATCAGGAACTTCTGGACCTCCCAGCGATTGGAACAACTTGAGTCGGAAACAAATAGTCTGGAAGCGGTAACCAAAGCTCCTCATTTACTGGCAGAGGAATTGTTATCAGGTGTCAGAAATGGATGATATAGAAGGAAAATCAATGCCTTTCCTCGATCACCTGGAGGAATTGCGCTGGCGGTTGGTCAAATCGCTGGCTGCAATCCTGATTGGTGCAATCATCACCTTTGCCTTCATCGATCCGATCATCGCCATTCTGATCAAGCCCACCGAAGCGGTTGCCGGCGATATGAAACTGCAGGTGTTGACCGTGCAGGGTATGTTCATGATCAAATGGGGGATGGCCCTGGTTGGCGGTATAATTCTGGCCATTCCTGTCTTGACCTTCCAGCTCTGGAAATTCGTAACACCTGGTATGTATGCCAATGAACGAAAATATCTGGGACCGGTGATCCTGTTTACCTTCCTTTCTTTCCTGGGTGGCGTTCTTTTTGCCTATTATATCATTATTCCCTTCTCAATCCAGTTTTTCACCGGGATGGGGTATGATTTTGTGCAGAACAATTTTTCGATAAACTATTATTTCAGTTTTATCACCTGGCTGATGCTGGGAGCCGGATTAATTTTTGAATTACCGGTACTGGTTTTTATCCTTTCAACGATTGGATTGCTGACACCACGGTTTTTACGGACCTATCGCCGCCATGCGATTGTCCTGATCCTGCTACTGTCAGCAATAATTACACCGCCGGATCCAATCAGCCTGATTATAATGTCAATCCCGTTATGGGGTCTCTATGAATTCAGTATTGGTGTTTCCTGGATGGTGCACCGGAGAAAGCAGAAAGCGGAAGCAGTTGAAAAAGCTGCAGCGGAATAGACGATGAGACATACTGTTAAGAATATCAAGGAAATTACAAAACCAATTTTGGAGGATATGCAAATCTTCCAGAAGGAGATGGAGGATGCCCTCCATTCGGAGGTTCGTCTGATTAACGTGATCGGGCGTTACATTCTGCGCCATCGCGGCAAGCATTTTCGACCGATTCTGACCATTTTAACCTCACGGATTTGCGGCAAGCCTACTCTCAACAGTTACCGGGCCGCTGCCATGATCGAAATCCTGCATATTGCCTCCCTGGTCCACGATGACGTGGTTGATGATGCCGACAAGCGGCGCGGCTTTCCATCGATCAATAAAGTCTGGAAAAACCGGGTATCGATCCTGATGGGCGATTTTCTATTCAGCAAAGCATTGTCCAATATGATCGGTATCAAGGATTTTGATGTACTGGATATCATTTCACAGACGGCGGAGAATATGGCCTCGGGCGAAATGCTGCAAATCCAGAAAAGCGCTACCCGCTCATTCAGCGAAAATTCATATTTCGATATGATCTACCGTAAAACAGCTTCATTGATCGCTGCCAGTTGTGAGTTGGGAGCGATTACGACCAGCAAGCAGGATAATGACCGGCTGGCAATGAAGGAGTACGGCACCAAGCTTGGGCTGGCTTTTCAGATCAAGGATGATCTCTTTGATTTTATCGGACAGGAAAATGAAATTGGCAAGGCCAAGGGCGCCGACATTAAGAAGAATCTGGTAACCTTGCCGTTGATCCATTCTTATCAAACACTGGCTAAGACCGAACGGAAACAGATTGACCGGCTGCTGCGTCAGCGCCGGAAATCGCGCAACGATCTCGATGAAATTGAGGAGATTGTGCGTAATGCAGGAGGATTTGAATATGCCTTCCAGAAAATCGATGAATATTCACACCAGGCCCTGGATGCCCTGATAGAATATCCTGAATCGCCTTACAAGCAGGCTCTAACCGACTTGGTACTTTTTAACACCCAACGCTCAAATTAACGTGTCAACCCCCAGGTCAATCCTGGTACTGAGATTCAGTTCCCTTGGTGATATTGTACTGGCTACTTCCGTTACAGCCACATTGTGCCGGTTATATCCGGATTCCCGGATTGATTTTCTCACGTTGGAGGAATACGCATCACTCTTGGAGAATCACGCTGTAATCGATCGCGTGCTGGCATTCCCAAGGCAGGAGGGTACCTCCGGTCTCAGAGCCCTGGGATTGCGTCTGCGTAGTTTTGATTATGACCTGGTGATTGATCTGCATAATACCCTGCGAGCCAAGCTGATCAGGAAGTATTTAAGGTCAATACCAACCTATGTATTCAATAAACCGCGCTGGCACCGGTTCTTGCTGTATTATTTTCATCGTAATCGGTTCCCTGCCGGTTTCAATCAGGTGCATGCGATGCACGAAGTAATTAAGCCCGTAAATACAAAAGATGTTTTTTCTTTGCCGGCACTCAAAGTCAGTGAGGAAGAAAAACAAGCCGCCCTGATAAAGTTTCTTCCAAACCGGTCCGGACAGGATTATATCTGTCTGATTCCCGGTGCGGCCTGGCCCCAGAAACAGTGGCTGGCAGAAAACTATGCCCGGCTGGCCCAGGCAATCGATGATCAATATCAAATAAGTACCGTTTTACTGGGAACTTTGGACGATGTGATTTGTGGTGAAATTGTTAAATTTTACTCTACAATAATCAATCTGCAGGCAGCAACAACTTTACGAGAATCCTTGAGTATAATTGCAAATTCAAAACTGGTACTTGGCAGCGACACTGGTCTGACGCATGCTGCTGAAGCACTGAATGTCCCGGCTGTAATGCTGATGGGACCCACATCTGTGGAAACCGGCGGCGGTACCAATCGGCCGGAATCGGTCACATTGGGGGAAGAACTGTACTGCCGGCCCTGTTCACAAAATGGCAGCCGGCCCTGTCATCGCAAACAGCAGTATTGTATGACAAATATGTCCGTGGATAAAGTCAAAGCAGCCGTGGTGAGCGTTCTGGGAAAATGATTTTAGTCTGGAAAATAGTATACAATCTATTTGTTCTGCCTTTGGTGGTTATCTTCGGTACGGTTGCCGCTATTTTCAAGACTAAACTTCGTCGGGGCCTGATTGGCCGCTTAAAAACGATGAGTCGGCTGCGCGAATTTTTCCGTACGGTTGACCGAAAACGTCCGATCTACTGGTTCCACGCCGCCTCGCATGGCGAATATG
Source organism: uncultured bacterium (assembly GCA_964410945.1). GTDB lineage: Bacteria > Fidelibacterota > Marinisomatia > Marinisomatales > TCS56 > CAYPJE01. The sequence continues at coordinate 132,991 of CAYPJE010000004.1, read as the reverse complement.
AACAGGTTCGGCCAGTTGTTTCCGGTTTGCGTGAGATCATTCCGGAAAGTATAATTCTGGCCAGTTTTTTCTCTCCTTCCGGTTACCGGAATGTGAATGACGAGAATATTGATATAAAAATCTACCTGCCGATCGATTTTTTCTGGGTTGTAAACCGTGCGCTGAAGATTGTGCAGCCCCAGAAAATTATTTTTGCCGCTTACGATGTCTGGCCCAATCTGATCTGGCAGGCCAATCGAAGGAAGATACATACGACAATATTTGCCGCTAGATTTACCAAGGGTACCACCAAACTATATCCGGTGATCCGCAGTTTCTACCAAAATGTATATACCAGTTTCTCAACGATTTACACCATCACTGCCAAGGATCATGAAAGCCTGAAAAGAATCCTGCGAAACGGTACCAGTCCGTTAGTCAGGGTGTTGGGTAACCCGCGCTACGACCAGGTTAAGCGACATGCGGATAATTTTACCAAGGAACGTACTGAAGATGTTCTGAACCGGGGGCGCCGACTGGTGATTGGCAGTGTCTGGCCCGAGGATGAAGCTGTAATTTTTGACCCGATCCTGGAACTGCTCCAGGAATTCAGGGATCTCTCTGTGCTGTGGGTTCCCCATGAGCCCAGCGGGCGGTATATATCACATTCGGTTGAAAAATTCATTAATGCAGGAATTTCTACCACGACCTATGTCAGTTGCGACGGCAATATCAGGAATGGTGCCCGGGTTGTGGTGGTTGATGTGGTAGGAACGCTGGCCAGTTTGTACTGGCAGGGACAATTTGCTTATGTCGGCGGGGGTTTTTCCACCGGCGTGCATAATGTGATGGAGCCGGCTATTGCCCGGCTTCCGGTTGTATTTGGACCGCGTCATTCCAATTCACAGGAGGCGGAACAGTTAATTGAGTACAAAGGTGGTTTCTCGATCAGTGACAGCAGCGCTGCTCATGAGGTATTCCGCCATCTGATGACCGACCGGCAGTATTTCCTGACCGCCAGTTTTGCGGCCACCGATGTGATCCACCGGAACCTGGGTTCGGCTACGCGGGTTGTGAGGGGCATTGTACGTGACTGAAGCACTTAAGTTTACGCTTGATTTCCCGAAGTTTGATGTTGGGCCGGCAGCCGTAGTTTTCGGACCGGGATTGCATGTCATTTATGGCGAGAGTGGGGTCGGGAAATCCAACCTGATTAGGGAACTGATCGGATTGGACAGTTACGGGAAAAATAATTTCTGTCTGATCTCAAAAAGTATTCCTGACAGTACATATGCCATTTTTCAGAATCCTGACAATCAGATTTTATGTTCGACGGTAGGGCGTGAGCTGGCCTTTTCGCTGGAATGCCTGCACAACGAAAGTGAAATTATCCGGAATGAACTTGAGTGGCTTGAGACACTTCTGCCGAAGACAGTTGGGTCCAGTCGCCATCCTGCTACGTTAAGCGGAGGTGAAAAAGAGATTCTGAATCTGGTTGTGGCATTGACCATGCATCCGAAAGTCCTGGTTATTGATGATGGTTTATCATTCCTGTCCAAACATATCAAAAAACAGACTATCGATCATATTTTTCTATCTGACGTTCTGAACGACTCAATAATAATCTGGCTGACTTCTGATCCGGAGGATTTACAGTTTGGCATTTCCCGGAAGGAATTGACCTTGTCCAGTTTTGGATCATACGAACGAACAAACTTCAATCGCCTGCCCCAAAGTCCAGCCGGCAATGGCAAATTGAACCTGAAATGCCGGGATTTATCATTTGGATATGAAAATACTGATATGATATTCACCGGTCTATCGTTGAAGACCGATCCTTTTCGGGCGCTTGGCATCCTTGGAATAAATGGTAGCGGAAAGACTACCCTGGCCAGAATAATCCTGAAACTGCTGACTCCTTCCGCCGGGTATCTCGAAATTGCATCCGAAACCGGTGATCAACCGCTATCGATCGGGTACCTGGATCAGTTCCCGGAACGGCTGATCGGATACGGCAGTGTCGATGATTTCGCACAGCGGTTGATTGATAATAATTTGCTTGATCCCGGACGTTATCGGCAATGCCAGCGCCGGGCGGTGAAGTATCAGATACAATGGGGCCTGGTGGCATTCTCAGATATCAATACATTATCGTGGTCCACACTTCGCTTTCTGCTGGTTCTGTTATTGACACACTGTAAATATAATTTACTGATTCTTGATGAGCCCACCTTTGGACTGGGATGGCATCAAAGAATTAAACTGACCGATTACCTGAATGAATATTTGGCCAGCAATCATCTCATAGTAATCTCCCATGACAGAGCTTTCATAGATGATCTGTGTGATCAGAAAATTGACCTTAATTCCGTAACATCCAAAACCGGCAGGACTGTCTTTGACCGAATCAGCACCTAAGAAGCGCATTACCCACCCGGAACGAATTTTGACCCTGGCCAATCTGATCAGCGTCCTGCGTGCCTTTATGGCCTTCCCGATCATCTATACGCTCAAGCGTCCGGAATGGCTGGTATATACCATCGTACTGGTTGTTATTGCTGTTCTTTCGGATGCCCTGGATGGATTCTTTGCCCGTCGGGCCCACGAAGTCACCCATATTGGTAAAATCATCGATCCGCTGGCGGATGCGGCGGTGATCATCTCGGTAACTTTTTTTATGGTCCTGGATTCCAGCCGCGGGTTGCCAGTCTGGTACCTGATACTTTTCATGATCCGTTATCTGGCAATTACCTTATTTGCCCTCTATCTGATGAACCATACCAAACATGAGTTTTGTGCCAATAAACTGGGTAAAGTATCGGTATTCGTTACGGCGATGACCCTTTTTTTGTATATACTGAATCTGCCTGTTCTGGAACCACTTAAAATAGTTGTTCTGGCCATATCAATTGTATTCCTGCTGGCCAGTCTATTCAGTTATATGCGCGAATATTATCAGGTTTTTAAAACAATTAGTTAGAAGAAATAATGGTTAAAAATATTTTTAAAGCCCTCAAACGGACCCGTACGTCTTTGAGTAATTCAATTTCCGCTTTGGTGAATCGCCGGTTCAGTGAAGAACGATTGGATGAGCTGGAGGAATCACTATTGATGGCCGATCTGGGCTTTGATACGGTTGATTCAATTATATCAGAAATCCGTAAGCAACCCAGGGGTGACTTTATCGAGGTTATCAAAGGTCAACTGGCCACGGTACTGCCCGAAGATAATCCGTTTACCCGGTTGCCAGATGAACCAACTGTTGTGATGGTCGTCGGGGTAAATGGAACCGGGAAAACCACCAGTGTGGCCAAGCTGGCGGCTTATTACCATTCACAGGGGAAAAAGGTCCTGCTGGTGGCCGCCGATACCTACCGGGCTGCCGCTGTCGAACAGCTGCGAATCTGGAGTGAGCGGTTGGGCATCAGGCTGATCTGTAATGAAAAATCCACCGATCCTTCCGCGGTATTGTTCGATGGCCTCACCGCCGCAACAGCATCCGATATTGACCTGGTGCTGGTGGATACGGCCGGCCGGCTGCACACTTATAACAATCTGATGGCGGAACTTGATAAAATTTTCGGCGTAGTAACCAGGCGCTTCAGTCAGTTCAATCTGCGCACACTGATTACCATCGATGCCAACCTGGGACAGAATTCGATTCAACAGGCCAAGACCTTTGCCGAGCGCGTTAAACTGGATGGTGCAATATTGACCAAGTTTGACGGTACTGCCAAAGGAGGGATGGTTTTCCCATTGTTTCTGGATTTGGGAATCCCAACCTGTTTCGTAGGTGTTGGTGAAACATTGAACGATCTGTATCAATTTGATAGGAATAATTATATCGAGGCCCTGTTGGGTCTGGAATAATCGGTTGGCAATCTGTGAATAAAAAGAATTTGAAAAAAATTAACCTGATCAGCCTTGGTTGTGCCAAGAATCTGGTAGATTCCGAGATCGTAATCGGCGGGTTAAAGGATTCGGGGGTGAGTGTAGTTGATGATCCGGGCGCTGCCGATGCGGTGATTATCAATACCTGCGGTTTTCTGGACCAGGCCCGGGAAGAATCGATCGATGCCATCCTTGAAGCCGGTCAGCTGAAACAGGCCGGCCAATTGGAGAAACTGGTTGTCATGGGTTGCCTGTCAGAGCGTTATCCCGAAGAATTGAAAAAGGAACTGCCGGAGGTTGATAAATTTTTCGGTACCCGCGATCACCAGCAGGTTGTAGCCTTTATCACCGGTGATGAACACCATAAAGATGATCCGCTTTACCTGCGGTCGATTCTGACACCGCGCCATTATGCCTACCTCAAGATTGCCGAAGGTTGTGATAATGAATGTTCGTTCTGCAGTATCCCGATCATGCGGGGCCTTCAGCGCAGCCGACCGATTCAGGCGATCAGGAAAGAAGCCGAGGGTCTGGTTGAAAAAGGGGTGAAGGAATTGCTGGTAATTGCCCAGGACACCACCAGTTATGGCTGGGATCTGAAACCAAAGTCCTACCTGGGAGACCTGATCGGTGAGTTGAATACTCTTGGTGGCGGTCTGGAATGGCTCCGGTTACATTACGCCCATCCGGCTCACCTGTCACGGAATATAATCGAGGCGCTGGCCCAGGCCGACAAGCTATGCCGTTATCTGGATATACCGATCCAGCATGCCTCGGACCGCATCCTGGAATCCATGCGCCGGGGACTCGATTCGGCTGGTATCCGCAAGTGCCTGAACCTGTTGCGGGAAGCTATCCCGGATATCCGGTTGCGTACCACCCTGATCGTTGGGTATCCCAGTGAGACCGACGATGATTTTCGGCAGTTGCATGATTTTGTTGAAGAGATGCGCTTTGACCGTCTGGGTGTATTCACCTATTCGGAAGAGGAGGGAACGATTGCCGCTAACCTGACAGATGACGTGCCGCGACAGGTCAAGGATGACCGCAAAGCAGCCATCATGGATTTGCAGAATGAGATCAGTCTGGAAAAGAATAATGCGTTGATCGGCAAAACCATGAAGGTATTGGTGGATGAAACCGGCGATGATGAGTCCATTGGCCGGACCGAGTTTGATTCACCGGAGATCGATAATATTGTGAAGATCGGTGGCAGTCATCCGGTCGGGCAGTTCATCAATGTTGAAATCACCTCGGCCGGTGATTATGAGTTAATTGGTAAAATGGCCGGCTAGACGATCCAAATTGTGTCACCCTGAGCCCGCCGAAGGGTGGAATGCGGATCACTTCGTCATTCCGAAAAATCGGAATTCCTCGTGATGACAGTGATTGTCATTGCGCGGAGTGAGAGTACAAACGACAAAGCAATCTGTTCTTTCCTTTAGTGTGTAAACAGGCCCCCACGGTATTTTATTATTTCTTCCGTATTCCTGCCTCCGGTTTTCGGTCTTCATTCTTCGGTCCCCTGTTCCCATTCCCTTGTCCCATTCTTCCGTTCCCCGTCACTGGTCACTGGTCACTGGTCACTGGTAACTTGTCACTGGTCACTAATACGAATCTGCCAAAATGTAACTAATTTCACTTATCCGGTGATATAGAATATATCCGACGAAAAACATGTGAAGATTCGTTGACCTGAATGAAATAAAACCGGTAAATTTGGCCAATATGGCAGAGTTGAAAGTATATAGCGAATTCGATCCCCAAGGTGATCAGCCCCAGGCAATTACCAGCCTGGTGGAAGGAATAAATGGCGGTCTGAACCACCAGACCCTGCTGGGTGTAACCGGCAGCGGCAAGACCTTTACCATGGCCAAGATGATCGAAGAGGTCCAGAAACCGACCCTGATCATATCCCATAATAAAACACTGGCGGCCCAGTTATTTGGTGAATTCAAGCAACTCTTTCCGGAGAATGCGGTCGAATATTTCATCAGTTACTATGATTATTATCAGCCCGAGGCCTACCTGCCGGTAACCGATACTTTTATCGAAAAAGATTCTTCGGTCAACGAGGAAATCGATCGCCTGCGGTTAAAAGCCACCAGTTCGCTGCTCCACCGCAAAGATGTAATAGTCGTCAGCTCGGTTTCCTGCATTTTCGGTATCGGTTCACCAACCGAATACAAACAACAGGTAATCGGAATTGCCAAAGGTGATAAACTTCAGCGCCGCGACCTGCTGAAGCGACTGATCAATATTCATTATCTGCGCAATGATATGGTATTGGAGCGGGGCAATTTCCGTGTCCGGGGCGACGTGCTGGAGATATTTCCGGCTTACGATGAAATCTGCGTCCGGATCGAACTGTTCGGAAACGAGGTGGAGAAAATTTTCAGTTTTGATCCCCTCACCGGTGAAATCGTCAAGGAACTGGATTTCATCTATATCTATCCCGCCAAGCATTTTGTCACCGATCAGGAGATGATCAATCGCGTTGTTCCGGTGATCAGGAATGACCTGGCGATCCGGCTGGAGGAATTGAGGGGACTGAATAAACTGGTGGAAGCCCAGCGCCTGGAACAAAGGACCAATTTTGATCTGGAGATGATGATGGAGGTGGGTTATTGTTCCGGTATTGAGAATTACTCCCGTTATTTTTCCGGCCGAAAAGAGGGCGAAAGGCCCTGGACATTGATCGATTTTTTCCCCGATGATTTTATTACAATAATCGATGAATCCCATGTGACCATTCCCCAGATTCGAGGAATGTACAATGGCGATCGCAAGCGCAAGGAAGTACTGGTGGAATATGGCTTCCGCTTGCCCAGTGCCATGGATAACCGGCCTTTGCAGTACGATGAATTCCTGAGTTTGCAGCACCAGTCCGTATATGCATCGGCGACCCCGGCGGAGCGGGAACTGGAATTATCGCAGGGAGTAATTGCCGAACAATTGATTCGGCCCACCGGTCTGCTTGATCCGAAAGTTGAAGTGCGGGACACCGAAGGGCAAATTGACGATCTGATCGGTGAGATCAAGGCCCGTACCAGTCAGAAGGAGCGGGTCCTGATTACCACATTGACCAAACGGATGTCTGAGAATCTGACCGAATATTTGCGGGGAATGAATCTGAGGGTCAGGTACCTCCATTCGGAAATCGATACCCTGGAACGGGTAAAAATACTGCGGGATCTGCGGCTGGGTGAATTCGATGTGCTGGTGGGGATAAATCTATTGCGGGAAGGACTGGACCTGCCGGAGGTATCACTGGTGGCCGTACTGGACGCCGATAAACAGGGTTTTTTACGGTCCCGGAGCTCATTGATGCAGGTAGCAGGCCGGGCGGCCCGTCATGTCAATGGGCGGGTATTGTTATATGGAGATAAAATCAGCGATGCCATGCAGTATCTGCTGGATGAGTCCAACCGGCGCCGAAAAGCCCAGCGGGAGTACAACAAGAAGCATGGGATTACACCAAAAACTATCTATAAATCCCTGGACGAGGTTATGATCTCCACCGCTGTGGCCGATTCCGCCGTAGTTGACGAGGCCGGTCCAACGATCACCCAGATCGGAATCGATGTTGAAGAAGGTGACACCCGCTTAATGATCGACCTGTTGCGCCGGGAAATGCAGAAAGCAGCTGAAAATCTGGAGTTCGAACGGGCGGCGACCCTGCGCGATGAAATCCGTCGACTGGAAAAAGAATTGGAAGTGGAAGTATGAAAATTGTAGTGACCGGGGGTGCCGGGTATATTGGCTCCCATATCGTACAGGAATTGATCGGAAATGGACATCAGGTAACCATTGTTGACGATCTGTCACTGGGTGTGGAGGAGAATATCAATCCCCGGGCTGAATTTATACAGGGAAATATCCTGGAAGCGGATGTACTTGATAAGGCATTGAATTCGGATGTAGGTGCAGTTTTTCATTTCGCCGCCTTCAAAGCAGCCGGTGAGTCGATGGAGCAGCCCGAGAAATACGCCCTTAACAACCTGGTTGGTACCACTAAACTGCTGAATGCAATGCTGGAAAAATCGATTGGTACTTTTATTTTTTCATCGACGGCGGCGGTATATGGTTACCCGCAGTATCTGCCGGTAGATGAAGCCCACCCGGTGGAACCGATCAATTTCTATGGTTATACTAAACTGGAGATCGAGAATCTTCTGGGATGGTATGGCCGGTTGAAGGGCCTGCGGTTTGCAGCGCTGCGTTATTTTAACGCCGCCGGTTATGATATTGGGAAAAAGATTCGGGGCAAAGAAAAGGCACCGGCCAATCTGTTGCCGCTGGTAATGGAAATAGCCGCCGGGGAAAGAAATGAACTGCTGGTATTCGGGGATGATTACGATACACCCGATGGTACCGGTATCAGGGATTATATTCATGTGAACGACCTAGCCACAGCTCATGTGGCAGCCCTCGATTATCTGCAGGAAAATGATGATAATCTCTGCCTGAATCTGGCCACCGGGCAGGGTTATTCCGTACTGGACGTTATTAAAGAGACAGAGCGGATTACCGGGCAGAGAATTCCCTACCGCGTTGTAGGACGTCGTGACGGTGATCCGGCCCAACTCTATGCGACCTCACAGATTGCCTTTGACAAACTTAACTGGCAACCACATTATTCCGATTTGACAACATTGTTATCCAGTATGTGGGTAATCTATAAATAGCCAGCAAACCAGGATTGGTAGTCAAATGAAAAATATCGATCAATTACAACAGGTATCCGGAATTGTCGGTAATTCCAGCCAGATTCGCCAGGTAATCGAAATGATCGCCCAGGTGGCTCCGATCGACATATCGGTTTTAATCACCGGGGAATCAGGAACCGGTAAGGAAATGGTGGCCAAGGCGATCCACAAAGCCAGCCGCCGGAACAATGAATCACTGGTAACGGTCAATTGCGGAGCGATCCCGTCGGGTATAATTGAGAGTGAATTATTTGGTCACAAAAAAGGAGCCTATACCGGTGCCGCCGATGACCGGCGCGGGTATTTCGAATTTGCCCACAAGGGTACGATCTTTCTCGATGAGATTGGCGAAACTCCCATGGAAACCCAGGTCAAGCTGTTAAGGGTTCTGGAGAGTGGCGAATTCATGCGGGTGGGTGATTCAAAAACATTGTATTCCGATGTGCGTGTGATTGCCGCCACCAACCGGGAGCTGGGTGAACAGACCGGCAAGGGTGAATTCAGGGAAGATCTATACTATCGATTGAAGACCGTAACAATTGAAGTACCGGCCCTGCGCCACCGGATCGAGGATCTGAGCCTGCTGGTGGAACGGTTTGCCCTGGAATTTACCCGCAGCAATGACATCGCTTATCGTGGTTTCATGCCTGAGGCAACACGCCTGATGAAACAATATGACTGGCCCGGTAATGTGCGTGAACTGAAAAATTTTGTGGAAAGTATCCTGGTGCTGGAAAAAGGGGAACGAATTACCGCGGAAATGGTGGCCCGGCAGCTGCAGCCGACCAAACCAACTGCAAATCCCATGTTGCCAGTGGTTATTGATCGTTCACCGGAACAGGCCGAGCGGGAATTGATCCTGCGACAATTATTTCTGATGCGTCAGGATCTGGTGGATATAAAAGCGGTTATCGGCAGCGGGCAACCCTCGTATATTCCCACCGAGCAGGAAGTACAGTACCTGCCGCAGCAGGAGGAAGAAGTCGAGCAGGCCAGTTTTACCACCGATGAGAACTTTCAGATGATCAACGGTGAAGCAATCGGTGATATGACCCTGGAAGAGTTGGAAAAAGAGGCTATTACACGTACACTTCAGCATTTTCGTAACAATCGGAGGGCCGCAGCCCGGTCACTGGGGATGAGTGAGCGGACGCTGTACCGGAAAATCGATCAGTATGGGCTGGAACGCAAAATCAAGGGACGTGAATGATATGAAAACAATGCAATGGGTGCTGATTCCGGTGATGGTGCTGCTGTATGGCTGCGGTTTCTATTCGATGGCCGGATCGATTCCACCACATATTAAAAGTATTGCCATACCGATGGTCGGAAACCAGACCGCTGAATTTGGAATGGTGGAAGCTGTTACCGAGAATCTACAGACCCGGTTCGTTGAGGAGAATATCCTGCGGCTGGTGGATGAGGATCAGGCTGATTCCATCCTGCGGGGGATTATTATTCGTGTTGATGACCGGGCTCAGACTTTTACCGGGCAGGAAGTGGTGACCGAGTACAAATTCACCTTGGAATTGGAACTGGAATGGTATGATGTCCAGAATGACGCAATCCTGCTGGAAAAGAAGTATACCGGCGAAGGTATTTACGGATTAAGCGGTGATATTGGAAACGATGGACTGGATAATGATGGTGATGGCCTGATCGATGGTGAGGATCAGGATGAATTCGGTGAACCCAGGACCTATTCCACAGAAATTGCTGTCAAACAGATTGCCGAAGATGTAATCAATGATATTATGTCTACGTGGTAGAAAGAGCGTAATATCTACCCCTAATTTTCACATGGAGTTAACAGATTAATGGAACATATTTATATTTCAGATATCGCGGATTATGACGGAAAAGAAGTGACCCTCCATGGATGGGTGTATAATACCCGTTCGATTGGTAAAGTCTGGTTTATGATCTTTCGGGATGGAACCGGCATGATTCAATGTGTGGTGGTCAAATCGGAAGTTTCGGATGAAATTTTTAACCTGGAGAGCAAACTTACCCAGGAATCTTCCGTCTCGGTAACAGGGACAATCCGTAAAGACGATCGCCAGATTGGCGGCTATGAACTGGGTGTGCAGTCAATCGAGGTCCACCAGATCGCCGAGGATTACCCGATCACACCAAAGGAACATGGCACGGCCTTTCTGATGGATCACCGCCACCTTTGGCTGCGATCTAAAAAGCAGCATGCCATTATTCGTGTCCGTCACCAGATAATTAAAGCCAGTCGCGATTTTTTTGATAATCATGGATTCACACTGGTCGATACACCGATTTTCACTGCCAATGCCTGCGAAGGCACAACCAATCTGTTCAATGTGGATTATTTCGATACTACGGCCTACCTGGCCCAGAGTGGACAGCTTTATTCGGAAGCTTCAATCGGTGCCCATGGAAAAGTATATTGCTTTGGTCCGACTTTCCGGGCTGAGAAATCGAAGACCCGCCGCCATCTGACCGAATTCTGGATGGTGGAGCCGGAGATAGCTTACTGCGACCTGGACGAGAATATGGGTTGGGCGGAAAGATTTATTTCATATGTCGTTCAGTGGTGTCTCGAGAACTGTAAGACCGAGCTGGAAATTCTCGAACGGGATGTTTCGCAGCTCGAAAAAGTTGTACCGCCTTTCCCACGGATCACTTATGATGAAGCAGCCAGGATATTGGCGGATAATGGGGTCGATTTTGAATACGGCGGCGATTTTGGTGGTGGTGATGAAACGATCATTTCCAGTCAGTTCGATCGCCCGGTGATGGTCCATCGCTGGCCGGCGGAAACCAAAGCCTTTTATATGAAGCGCGACCCCAAAAATCCGGAACTGGCTTTAGGCGTTGATGTCCTGGCTCCGGAAGGTTATGGAGAAATTATCGGTGGCGGTCAGCGTGAAGATGATTGTGACACGCTGGTGGACCGGATCCTCCACCACGACCTGCCCTTAAAACCGTTTCAGTGGTATCTTGATGTCCGTAGATACGGTTCGGTGCCCCATTCCGGGTTTGGAATGGGGATCGAGCGCTGCGTAACCTGGATTACCGGGATTCAGCATATTCGCGAGACAATTCCCTTCCCGAGAACTCTGGCACGCCTGGAGCCTTAATGAAACGACCGCTCCGGATTTCGGTTTTTGGCGGACGGGATATTACCCAATCTGTATATAATCAGGCCGTGGAGTTGGGGCGCAAGCTGGCCGAAGAAGGCTGGCTGGTGTATTGCGGTGGCGGACCAGGTGTGATGGAAGCCATCTGCCGCGGGGTAGCGGAAGGTGGGGGAACATCGGTTGGTATTTTAAAGGGTGACCGGTTGGAAGAAGCCAATGAGTTTGTCACCATCCCGCTGCTGACAAATATGGGTATTACCCGCAACGCCCTGCTGGCTTATAACTGTGATATTGCCGTTGCCATCAGTGGGCAATATGGAACACTTTCGGAGATCGCCTATGCGGGACAATTGAAGAAACCGGTGATCGGCCTGGGTACCTGGGATCTGCCGAATGTAATTGTCGGAGAAAGTCCGGCGGAAATTATCGATTTGATTAAGGAGCAGTCAGTATGAGCTGGGATTTGCCAAAAACCGATAATGTTGGTGCAACCATAAAAATTACCGGCCGGGTGCAGAAAGTGGGCTTTCGCTGGTTTACCGTCCAGTGGGCCCAGGATATGGGATTGGGAGGATTTGTCAAGAATATGGACAATGGATCGGTATTTGTTGAGGTAGAGGGGAAACGCAACCGGATCGAATCATTTGTCAAAGAATTGAAGCAGGGACCGCGCTTCTCCAGTGTGGATGAGGTGGAGGTGAACTGGCTTAATTTCGAGCATAAATATCGCGACTTCGAAATCCGGTACTGATAATGAAGTTTGCCCTCTGCCAGGTTAATCCCACTGTTGGTGCCTTCCGCGCCAATCTGGATTTGATCCGGACCTGGTACCAACGTGCCATTGACCAGGGTGCGGATGTGGTAGTATTCCCTGAATTGGTTATCACTGGTTATCCTCCGGGAGATCTGCTGTATGAAGGTGGTTTTGTAAATACAAATCTGGAAATGCTGGCGAAATTCGTCCGCAACGTCAGCAAACCGGCGATTGTCGGTTTTATCGATATCGAAGGCGATGATTTATTTAATTGTGCCGCCTTGATTCAAGACGGTGCCATAAGGCAGGTTTACAGGAAATTATTACTGCCCACTTACGATGTTTTCGACGAGGATCGTTATTTTACTCCCGGCTCCGGGCCAGAGGTTTGGGAAATTGATGTCAATGGTAAATCGATTCGTTGTGGAATAGAAATCTGTGAGGATCTCTGGGACGATAGTTATCCAGTGAAAGTGACCAGCGAACTGGTCCGGGCAGGAGCCGAGATTATCGTCAATATTTCAGCGTCACCATATCATGAAGGGCGGTTAGAGGACCGGTTGTCTTTGATTCGGGATAAAGTCAGTGAAGTAAAAATCCCCTTTTTGTACTGCAATCTGGTGGGTGGCCAGGACGAACTGGTGTTTGACGGTCAGTCGCTGGCAGTCAATGAACATGGACAACTCACCGGTCAGGGAGCGGCCTTTAGAGAGGATCTGTTGCTGATCAATCCAATCACTGATTTGCCGATCACTGATCTGGTTACTTTTCCGCGCGAACAGGAAATATTCGAAGCACTGTGCCTGGGCGTAAAGGATTATATTTCCAAGGTTGGTTACCATGAAGTGGTAATTGGCATGAGCGGGGGGATTGATTCCAGTCTGGTGGCGGCGATAGCCGCTGAAGCACTGGGACCGGCCAATGTTCATGGAATTGCCATGCCATCGCGCTTTTCCAGTGATCACAGCGTCAATGATGCCCGGCAATTGGCTGAGAACCTGGGAATTGATTTCAAGGTGATACCGATTCAACCGGCAGTGGATTGTTTCGAGGCGGGGCTTGCGGCAGAGTTCAGTGGGCTGGCACGGGACATTACCGAGGAAAACAACCAGGCCCGTACACGCGGCGGCATCCTGATGGCTTTTTCCAATAAAATGAACTGGTTAGTATTATCCTGCGGTAACAAGACCGAACTGGCCCTGGGTTATTGTACGCTCTATGGCGATATGGTTGGTGGATTGGCAGTGATCTCCGACCTGTCCAAGACCGATGTCTATAACCTGGCCCGCTGGATCAACAAAAAGGCCGGCCGGGAAATAATCCCAGAAAATTGTATCAATAAACCGCCTTCGGCTGAATTGAGCCCCGATCAGGTCGATCCTTTCGATTACGAAGTGGTCAGCCCATTGGTGGATGCGATTGTAGAGGAACGAAAAGCTCCGCAGGAATTGATAGTTCAGGGCTACGATCGTGAATTAGTGGAAGATATATACCGCAAGGTACACCGCAATGAATACAAGCGGCGTCAGGCCGCTCCGGGGATAAGGGTCAGTGCCAAAGCCTTTGGTTCGGGCCGGCGGGTACCGATTGTCAATCATTTTGATGGTTTAAGTGTAGAGGATGATTCATGAAAAAGATATTCTCAATCATATTAATATTAGTGTCGATCAGCAGTGGACTGATAGCCCAGCATTCAACACCAGCCGATTACTGGGGCAGTCTCACTGATACCGAGAAACTGGCTTTTGTGAATGGAGCCTACACGGCTATGAGCCGGGCCAAAGCAGTGCATATTGAAGAAGTGAAAAAAATGTACGGCCGCGATCCCTATTACCGTGAACCATATTTTATTGAGCGCTTCTATGAAGTGGTTGACGAACACATCGCTGAAGGAGTGGGATATAATATCGATATAATCGTCCAGGCCATGGATGCCCTGTATGCCAATTATGACAATGTCCTGATACCGGTGATCGAAGCCCTGCGGGTGGTCTCAACGGCCCAGGATGGGGACCAGCAGACCGCCAATGTACTTTTGCTCAAGGCCCAGAGAAAATATAGGCCGGAGAACTGAATTGAGGGGCGATGTTAGATGTTAGATGTTAAGAGTTAAGGGCTGGGAGCTAGGGTTACAGGGTTCGGTATATTTTACCCCTGTGTTTTCTGAGTCTCTGTGGCTACTATCTATTATTTATTAAGTCCCAAAATAACGATCGCCGAAATCGCCCAGGCCGGGAACAATATAACGGTTTTCATCCAGATGGGAATCGATGGCGGCGATGAATAGTCGAACTTCGGGATGCCTTTCCTGCAGATTACGGATCCCCTCCGGTGCACCTACAATACAAACCGCCGATATCCGCCGGGCACCTTTATTGATCAGGGCTTCGATGGTATCACAGATCGATCCACCGGTGGCCAGCATGGGATCAAGTACCATAACCTGTTTATCAGCCAGATCGGCGGGGAATTTCTGGTAATATTCCCTGGCCACGGCTGTGTTCTCATCCCGCTCCAGGCCGATGAAGCCCACCGATGCCCACGGGAGAAATTCACGGGCTGGAAACAGCATGGAAATACCGGCCCGTAAAACAAGAACAAAAATAATCGAACGGTTGATCTCATATCCGGTTGTGTCCGTCAAAGGTGTTTCAATTGGCCGCTTGTCGATGGAAACATTCTTAGTGGCTTCCATTATCATGATCTGAGATACGATGGCGGTGTGATGACGGAATTCTTCCGTGGCGGTGTCATTATTGCGTAAAATTGTCAGCGAATGCTTAAGCAGGGGGTGTTCAACCTGGTGAATGTTGCCCATCGATAACCTTTAACTGTTGTTAGACAAATGAAATTGCTGTTTTAATATAGCAGAAATTACGGAGATGCGGATAATGAAATACAGGTGATTTAAACCGGCGTGAATCAAAAACTCACAGGTCGATATCCAAGGCCAGGGTTGTCAGGGTTCCGATACAGATTTAGTAACGTAAAGAAAATCAATGAACGGTTTAGAGTATTTTGCTGAAGGTGTTCAATTCATCCCGAAAGGTCCACCCGGCTGCTGGTATTTCTCGGCTACTGTCAAGTGGCGGTTATAATCCCGGGCACCATCGTGACCACAGAGGATGACACCGGCGATTTCCCCGTGCTTGTCCCGGGCAATCTGGCTCAATCCGGGATTGCGTTCCAGATAGACTGCGATCGCCTCCCGGGAATCGGAAGGGGAGAGGCCGACGCCGGGGGTGGCGGTCCAGAGGGACAGGATATCGTTATAGTCAATTATATGTAATTACTTGATCTTCAATATTTAAAACCTGTACAGCACTCTCATTTTTCCATACCGCGGAGATATCGTGAGATCAACAGAAGCGGTCGGTATTGTTGGTATTGTCAGGTTCAGCACCACAATTGGTAAATTGATATTTATATCATTTATTGTCATACTAGTTTTAATCAATTCACTATACCATGAATTAGCTTCCCATAGAATTGTTGGTCCCAGAACAGTATGGTAGACATAGGAGTAACGCTGAAACCAGTGATATTTTGTATAGTAGTCTAAATCGATCCTGGTGTAATTGAACTCAATCCCGGTCGATACTTCAAGAATACCGGGGATGTCATAAACAGGTGTATTTACCCCCAGATTAACTACAGTAAGATTGTTGATATTGAAATAATTGCTATCGGCTAAAATTCGTTCATAATAATCAGCCCCCGGTTGACCTTTGGTATAAAGATCATTATCCTGGTTTTTACTTTGTTTTCGATCTGTACTGATACCGATGCCGAGGTCGAAAGTAATGCTGGTAAATGGTGTTGAATAATCAGATAGAAAATATGTGTAGCCAAATTCTATGCCAAATATATCAGAAAAATCCATTTCCCAGTCTAGTGAATTCTCAATATCATATTCAGTATCATTAAAAGTTTTCGTTTCTGTAAATACAGTCGTAAAGAAACCAGGCTTATAGATTGGTAAATATTTCATGCTGACATAAAAACCTGCCCCCTTTGTTGTCATAAAATATTTCTTCACTGCATCTATATATAAATTCAATGGATTGAATGCTTCTTCATTTATGGTAATGTAATATTTCCAATAACTGAATAGATCAAAGTTTTTTATTACTCTTAATGTTATTGTCGAGTCAATGGCATTTTGTATCATCAAATACAAATCTTCAATGATCGCTGTTTCCTGTCTAACTCGCAGGGTGTGATAATCGATTGAATCGGTATAGGTCAAATTTTTATCCTGCTGATGGAGTTTATATACAAAGTAGTCTATTTGATTTTTGTATAATTCGTTATTGATAATTTCTTCGGTATCAATATTAGGAATGACAGATGGGGCGATTACGCTGGGTGCGTATGTTTTTCCTGATTCAATCTTATTCTTAATAAGTATATCTTTAATTGTATTCCGGATTATTTTTAAATCTTTTGATTTATCTATCAATTCTACCTGAGTGTCAATCCATTTATTGAAGGAATCAAAAGTTTCCTTTTCTAACTTATCTGAAATGGCTTTGTATTTCCGGGCCGAATCAGCCAGGGAATGGTCGAACAGATTATTGGTGTATTTGATGTGAAAGAAAAGTATATCCGGATTTATCTCTGATTTAAGCTTTAATTCATCCTCCAGTTTCTGTGTATAATAAGGATCGGAAATATATCTTCGTGGAATATCATTGGAGAACAATTCAACCAATGATTGTGCCATGAGTAATTGGTAACTTAAAATAATCAATAGATAGAAATATCTCATATGTTCCCCGCTATTATGGTCCTGCTAATTATTTGCTATCTGCGCAAACACCCGGTCAAACCGCGCCAGGGCATCATCGATGATCTCGTCACTGTCGGCCAGACTGGTGTACAGCCGGCTGCCGGCAATAGAAACGATACCCTCGGCCATGAAAGCGGCGCCCATTTCTTCCATCATCTTTTTCCGGACTTTGATCTCCTTAAGCGATTTCATGATATTCAGGCCCAGGTTCATCAGCATTACCCCGGAGGTTTCCAGGTGCACGATTGAGCCCTGATTATAAGCCACATAAGGCAGTTCGTACTGCTTAATGATCTTTTGTAATCCGGTTGTCAACCGGTCACCGGAGGCGCCGGCTTTGGCACAGGCATCGGTTTTTTCGATTTCCACCAGCGTATAATAACCGGCGGCACAACTCAGCGGATTAGCCGACAGGGTGCCACCGACTTTAGCCCGTTTCTTAGTGCCTTCAACCCCGGCTGCCAGATAGAGCATCAAATCCTTACGTCCACCTAGGCCTCCAGCAGCAGGATAGCCCCCTGAAACAACTTTACCGAAAACGGTTAGGTCCGGTAATACGTTAAAATAACCCTGGGCGCCACTGATTCCTAATCGGAACGCAGTTACCACCTCATCAAAGATCAGCAGGGTATTATATTTGTCACACAGAGCGCGGACATTTTTATTGTAATCGAAGTCCACCGGACGGGTACCGCTTTCCGGTCCCAGTGGTTCCACGATCACTGCTGCAGTACCACCACGGGCCTGGTTAAAACGCAGTTTCCGCTCCAGGGCATTCAGATCATTGGGAAAGACCTCCTGGGTATGGGCCAGGGTGGCCTTGGGAATGCCATGGGACTGGAACCGGCCGGTGCGGGGAATGTTCAGGGCATAGCTCAACTGATCGCTCCATCCGTGATAGGCGCCACCGACTTTGATAATTTTCTTTTTTCCGGTGGCTACCCGGGCGATACGAACCGCCGCCATCACTGCCTCTGTACCACTGCCCAGGGCACGGTACATCTCAACGGCGGGGAAGCGGGAGCAGATAAAATCGGCCAGTTTGAATTCGTATTCGTGGAACAGGCCGGTAGAGGGACCACAGGTTTCCAGCAGTTCGATTACTTTGTCACGTACAGTGGGATAATTGCTGCCCAGCATGGTTGGCCCGCCGGACTGAAGGAAGTCGATGTAACGGTGGCCGTCGATATCCTGAAGGTAGGCACCTTCAGCCCGAGTAAAAACCAGGGGAAAGGGGTAATTGAAGGCCAGGTTGTGCTGGACACCACCGGGGATTACTTCACGGGCCGAACCGATCAACTGCTTGGAACCGGAGCATTCATCCTCGTACCACTGGAGGTAGCTTTCCATGGCCGACTTTTTCAGAGGCCGGACCGGCTGACTCAGCAATAGGTCCAATTGGCGATAGATTTCAGAAGTGTCATGATAATTTTTAATGGCAAAACCTGGTGTTGTCATTTCATATCCCCATTGGTAGAAATTTGACTGATATTAACTCCAACCGAGTTTATTAAGGAGAAAAATTGGAATGAAATACTATTTGGGTGATAAGGACGGCCGACATTCGGCAACCGGCCATTGAAACGGGGAGATGAATTGCATCCGTCACCGATCCGCAGTCCCATCTTCGATGTGGGTAAAACCAGCCGGATCAACGTAGCTCATTTCATGGCTGAATTACTGACCGACGATTCCACATGGGAGCAGTGGCGGGGACAGTTGCCGGTGATCTATAATAAAATACCTGTCCTGTAAAACACTGTCATTCTGATACTTCCGTAAGGTAGTGAAGAATCTCTGCATTAAATGGTTGATAAGTCCTCGGCCAGATATGCCCGATTGTGCTAAAGCTGGTAACCTTATGTTTTCGATATCCTCCGAGTCATTAAAACTATAAAGTGATCTGAAAATGGCTATTTACAATTTTAGAAATTCCTTGCCCCAAGATTCACAATTATCTTAAAATCAATCACTGACCGGATATGGGAACCACACCCGCTGATTTGTATTGTCGACTGTTTCCGGGGGATTGTTATTTAGAATTATCATTAAGCATGGTATTAAGAACCGGAATACTAAGAAAATTTTCCGCATCAGAGGGTGGCGTGCACCATTTATTTAATAATAATTCTGAATATCATTATTTCAGGACGTTAATAATTCTTCATAAATAGTAGTTAGGCTGCTTGCCAAAAGTCAAATATGAATTCTTTGAATACACGTGGCTATTAACGGAGAATTTTAAGACTAAAGGAAATTAATTATGGATATTAACGAGGTTTTGCAAAAAATGAATTCGGTAGATGAATCATTTCTAAATAAATGGCAGGAGTTTATACAATCGTGGTCTTCTGAAAAGCTTCAAGAGTGTCTAATGATGCAAGATTTAGGGGAAGAAAATGAGCCTTCATTTAAATTAAGCTACAAAGATGTACAAAAAGAACTTGGCACTATTTCAGAGATTGAAAAGGTAGCTTGTATGGGCTTTGTTGCAAGTTGGGTGGCTGTTAATCGTTACAGACGTTCACAGGGAATGGATCCTTTTATTGTTACATCAGATGTTCCAATGGAATTAGTTGATCTAGCTTATAATGATTTGCAAAATAACCCAAGCTTTAATAAAACAAATAAATCTGGCTGTTTTATAGCTACGGCAACATTTGGAGATTATAATTCTCCGGAAGTAAAATTTTTTAGATGTTGGCGCGATGAAATACTCATGCAGTTATGGGTAGGTAGACTTTTTGTTGAGGTATATTATATGATATCACCATTACTAGCTAAACAAATCAAAATGAATGAAAACATCAAAAATGGTTCCAGAGTAATGTTAAATGGCTTAATTAAAATTCTCAGAGGTTAATCATGGGCTGGATATTATGGTTCGTAGGAATAATTGGTCTTTATAGCTGGTTCAAGTCAAAAAAACAAAGCCAATCTCAAGGATCTTGGGAAGAAGAGAAAGGTGCCGCCACGATTTGGCTATTTATTTGGATCGCTTGCTTGGTTGGCGGAGCCGTGTTGATGTAAATGATTAAATCTGTTACCTTGGTTTCAAAACGAATAGGGGTTTAAAGGATGAGCGATTTAAGTGTTGATGAAATTGTTGCAAGCATATTCGCGGTATCAATAACACAAATAATGTCATTAGATTAAAGGGTTATTAGATGAGTATAATTGAAAATGTAAAAGAGATAGCCAATCTTGCAAGAAAATTGGATGACGTTGATCTGTATCGTAGAATATTGGCACTTGAACAGGAGGTTTTTGAATTAAACGAAGAGAACAGATCGCTTAAGGAAAGAATCAGTAACCTTGAAAACATTGAGGATATTACCTCTAAAATGATCTTTAAAAGTCCCTTTTGGTATATGGAAGGTGATAAAGTTCCTTACTGTCCAAGATGTTGGGAAAATGATAAAAGAACTATCCATTTGGTGGAAATACCAGCTCATGGATATGAATGTCCACAATGTAATCAAAGAATTGTAATTAAAGATGGTATTATAAGAAACATAAGATGGAAACGGAGAGAATAGACTAATAAATAAAATAGGAGGAGTCAAATATGGCAGATACAATACGTGGACCAGTGACCAATGTTATTGATGGAGATACATTTGATATGAATGTAACTCATGTTGGAAATAATAATAGATTTAAATATAATGACAATGAGAAAATTAGAATAGCTGGTGGTAATGCACCCGAATTGAACACACCGGGTGGGTTACAAGCAAAACAATCATTAGAGAATAGATTAATCGGTAAGGAAGTTCGGTGTACTGTTCAATCTAGGGACACTTATGGACGTATCGTAGCAAATGTGACCGTTCTTTCATAGTATACGCAACCTAACACCCAGTCAACCGGACGTGAAAAACTTGTAGCATAAATTCAGTGTTTGGAAGTTTAACAATCGCAAATTTGAAAAGGAAAAGTCCTGTGGTAAAAAGTTTCACGCCGGTTACTTTTTCCGTTAGGAATACCTGCATGAAGGCAATGAACATCAAATCAATTCTATCGCTTGTTTGTGTATTCCTTTTCCTGGGGTGCGAGGATGAAACAGGTCCGGCAGTCCCCGATTTATTGGATGCCTATCCCTACATCCAACAGGACAGCCTGGAAGCGTATGACTTCGCTCTCTGGTATGACGCTACTCTGACTCCATCACTGGCACGAATAGATACACTGTTGTATGTACTGGCACATCTAAGAGCTTCTTTTGGTGATTCAACGGAAGTGTTGAACGAGAACAGGTTTATGCTGCCCTGGATAGCCGGACAAGTGCTCGTTGGATTTTCAGATTCTGCCAGAGTAGAAATCATCAATAACACGTACACAGGGTTTGAGTTGTTACCAGATCATTTGCATAATTATGTTCAGGATGGCCCTGATCAATTAGGTGCTTCTCTATTCGAATATGACTCTTTATATCATCCTTGGCGACTGGCTGAATATTTCAGACAGCTTCCCGGTGTACAATTTGCGGAGCCAAATGGTATAATGTTTTCCGGGGGTACTTTCCCGATCTCTGCCGGTTACTCTAATGAGGAACTGACTCTGCTGTTCGTAGAGAATTATTCCTATTTACCATCTGTTATCCATTATTATCGAATACAGGGTTTACAGCCGGAGCTTATTGGGGTTTGGTCTCCCTTGTGGGTTGATACACCAGATTGGTGGGAATCGGTTTTGCCCGTGTGGCAGGGATTTTCAACCTGGGGACAATAAAAAGGTGTCTGATAACCACTGCTCTGGACGCTATTAGAATTGAAAAATGGAGCCCACCTACATTTGCCAACGGTGGGTGTTAATGGAAATTGCTAATTAACGCACCGGTAAGTTAAATCGTAATAAGTAACAAACACATGATACGAAAATTCGAACAATCCGACCTGGATAAGGTCATCAATATCTGGCTTCAAGCCTAAATAAAAGCTCATAATTTTGTTAAAAAGGAGTTTTGGAAATCTAAAGTCAAAAATATGCGCGATATCTATATCCCTTCCAGTGAAACTTATATATATGAAGATGAGGGGAGAGTAAAGGGATTTATCGCTCTACATGAAGATACGCTGGCAGCTATGTTTGTTCTCCCGGATTGTCAGGGGACAGGCATCGGAAAACAACTTATGGCCAAAGCAATAGAAATCCGCAAGAGCTTAAAACTAACTGTTTACAAGGATAATCATAAGAGTATTGAATTCTATGATAAATGCGGATTTAAGGTTGAAGCAGAACAAATTGACGGGCATACCGGGCATCCCGAGTTACTTATGACGTATCACTTATAACCAGCCCCTTGTAGTGGGCATCGTAAACTCGACCGCTGAAAGGCACCTCATCCAATTCTCAAATCACTCCACCACAATCTCATCGGCGAACAGGTAGGCATCCTTGCCGGCGCCCTGGTGCCATTCGGGGCAGTGGCCCACATTCTTGGCCCGGACACGGATGTAGCGGGCTTTATTACCATTCATTTCTGTTATTACTGTCTTGATTATAGCTCCCTGCTGATCCTGGGGGATGCCGGTTTCCAGTGTTTCGATTACCTGGAAATTCGTTCCATCGCTGGAAACAGCAAATTCAACTGCTGCGGGCATGAATAATCCCATATGGATGTCCTGAAGGAAATTGACCGAGATCGAGTTAACCGGCCGGGTACGTCCCAGGTTGATGGTTGCTTCCAGGTCGTCCACCCGGAAACCCTGCCAGTGGCTGTTGCGGTAATTATCGTTGGCCAGGATTCCATCGGAAAGGGCATTGTTGCCACCACCGGTATAGCGCCAGTGCCAGCGCTTGCCAAGTTTGACCGATTTTCCCAAACCTATGTGCTTCCGGAAATTCAGACTGGTAACCGGACTGACGATCTTTCCTGCTCTGATCGACACTGCTTGCAGGTCGGTTGAGGTGGCTACCTTGAATGGTTTCGAATAAACCGGTGAATTCTGGTCCGGGGAAGACCCATCGGTGGTGTAGTGGATGGACAGGCCCGGCATTTCGGTATTCATCGTGATTTTCTGCTTATTGCCAAACCATGTTTTTTTGGTTTCCATTCGTACCTGCATGGCACTGGTGGAGTAATTCATGTCCATGAATTCATAGATCGGGAAAAATTCATATAAGCGCCGGCTGAAATCATCCCAGTCGCGTTTTTCTTCCGGTGACCACATCACTTCCGAAAGGGCCGAGAGGCGGGGGAAAAGCATATATTCGGCATGCTTGGGATTGGGAACGAATTCCGCCCAGAGATTGGCCTGGGCGCCCAGGATCAATTGACCTTCATCGGCATTCAGCTGTTTTGGCACCGGATTAAAGGAATACACCTTTGTGATCGGCAGGTAACCGCTCTGGGCCTTGGGTTCCAGGTCCAGGTTGCCCTGGTAACAGTTCAGGTAACAGTGGGAGACTGGTGACATGACGGCCTGATGGCCGGATTTGGCAGCGGCGATCCCGCCTTTGGTACCACGCCAGGACATGACGGTGGCTTCCGGTGCCAGGCCACCTTCCAGAATTTCATCCCAGCCGATCAGCTGGCGGCCGTTGGTGTTCAGGAATTTCTCGATCCGCTTGATAAAATAACTCTGCAGCTCGGATTCATCGGCCAGTCCTTCGGCTTTGATGCGCGCCTGGCAGGAATCACAGACTTCCCAGCGACCCTTGTGGGCCTCGTCACCGCCAATATGGATATATTCACTGGGGAAAAGGTCCATTACCTCTGTGAGAACGTTCTCCAGGAATTCGAATGTTTCTTCCCGGCCGGCGCAGTAAATATCCTTGATCGGCCAGATGCTGCCGGGCGGTACGGTGAAGGGCCCGCCGGTACAGGAAAGTTCCGGGTAAGCCGCCAGGGCACAGGTGATATGGGCCGGCATTTCGATCTCCGGGACAACGGTGATATGACGTTCGGCGGCATAGGCCACCACTTCCCTGATCTCATCCTGAGTGTAGAAGCCGCCATAAGTAGCTTCCTCGCCCGGTTCCTGGGGTGGACGCATGCTCCACAGGTATTTATTGCGATCGACCCGCCAGGCGCCGATTTCGGTCAATTTCGGGTACTGCTTGATCTCCAGCCGCCAGCCCTGGTCATCCATGAGATGCCAGTGGAAAACATTGATCTTGTGCAGGGCCAGGTAATCGATCAGTTCCTTAATGAATTCCACCGGGAAAAAATGCCGGGATACATCCAGCATCATTCCCCGCCACTGGAAGCGGGGAGCGTCGGAGATTTTCAGCCCTGGTATGACCCAGGTACCTGAATCAGTAATCTTCTGGCGATCGGCTGGTATTACCGGCAGCAACTGCCGCAGGGTCTGGCAGCCGTAGAACAGACCGGCCGGCTGGCTGGCCGAAATTATGATCAGTTCATTTTCGATTAATAGGGTATATCCCTCCGGATTATGTTTTTCTGTGGCATCAAGTTCAAGACGGATTGTGGATTCGGCTTCCGTAGCAGCAT
Organism: uncultured bacterium; assembly: GCA_964410945.1. GTDB lineage: Bacteria > Fidelibacterota > Marinisomatia > Marinisomatales > TCS56 > CAYPJE01. The sequence goes on along the minus strand of CAYPJE010000004.1, from coordinate 108,294 downwards.
CGATTACCGCCAGTTCCCAGCCGGTGTGCCCAGCGATCAGGCCGGACAGATATTTACCGAGTGTTATCGTTTCCTGATCAACATGGATTACAACATCAGGCGTCAGGGTAAAACTGTGTTCCCTGGTTTCCAGCTCCCGGGGAATTGGGATAATATTGATGCTGGTGGCAGTACTAAAGGACATAAGGATAGTCAGAAATATAAATACTGTTCGCTTCATGGTTATATCTTCCTGGCATTGAGATAATTGTTGGGGAAACGCTCCACCGGAGTTTAGGCCGGTAAACGGATGAGTGAAAATGGATTTTTCTGGTTGAAATTGTATTTCATATATTTTTTGGCTGGCTGGTTTATACACAGATGGTCAAAGAAGATATGGCTTCTGCTACCCTTCGACCAGTCTACGCTACGCTACGACCCGGCAGGCAAGCTCAGGGTGACATAGGTGATGTCATGGTGAGCCCGTCGAACCATGATAGCCTCTTCGAAATTTAATTTTGGCAATAACAAAAAATAGTCAGTCATCACGAGGAGCGAACTAAGTGAGCGACAAAGTGATCTAAAGATTGCTTCTCCCGACAAGTCAGGATCGCAATGTCATTTATTTATACCCGTTGGTACTAGTTATTAATGTGATCAAATCCTTCACCGCCTCCAGCACAATCTCCGGTGCATCGTGGTGGATATGGTGGCTGCTCTGGTCGGCCAGGATGAATTCGCCGCGGGTGGACTTGGATGCCACCATCTGGCTGGTGGTGATCCAGTAGGCCTGGTAGGAACTGGCCCACTGGCGGAAGGCAGGATTAGGCTGCCCGGCGCCGATCACCGTCAGGGGCAGATAACCAAACGATTCGATCCGGCCTATCTGCCGGGCGCTTGAATTCAGCATTTCGTTATGTTCGGAAGCCAGGGTTTTGTAGAACATACCTTCCCGTTGTTCATCGGGATCATCGGAGGCCAGCAGGGCAATGGCGGTCTCATTCATTTCCCATGACATGGTATCGGCCAGCTCCCGGAGTTCGGGGAACCCGCGACCCTCCAGCCAGTCCTGGGGTGGTGGATCCATGAGGATCATCCCGGCCACCAGCTCAGGGTGGTCATGGGCGAAAACCTGCATATTCATGGCTCCCAGGGAATGGCCAATCAAAAGGTAGGGTGGTTTTATTCCATTGTTGCGCAGGGTGTATTCAAGTTCATGGGCCACCATGCGGGCTGAACGTGGGAAACGCCCTGGTTTGCTCTGTCCATATCCAGCGCGTTCGTAGACGAATACCTGTGATAATTCTGCCAATTTGGGAAGCAGTTGATCCCAGCTTTCAAATGTTTCACCAAACCCGGTATCAAGTATTATAGTCGGCTGGCCTTCCCCAAAGGTCTCGAAATACAGGTCCGGCATCTGGGGGCGGGCCTTGCAGCTGTTCATAGTAAAGGTAATTAAAATGAAAAATGAAATGGCCAGAATCATGACCAGCAGGAAAGGCAGGGACAGGCCGGGCCCGGATTGAGTGAACCCATTCTTGCTTTCGCGCATGGTATTTATTCTGTTGTACAGCAGATTTACTGGCCCGGTGCCTATATGGACACCGGGCACTATTTCTTATTCTTTGGCTTTTTGTGGCTGTTTGGCGTGTTCCAGTACCGACATAACCGTTGCTACAGTTGATGAAATATCACCCATATTTGAGGGGATTATCATCGTGTTATTTTCCTTGGCCAGTTTACCGAATTCAGATACATATTGTTCCGCTACCCGTAGATTGGCTGCCGTTTCACCACCGGCCAGGCTTAACGATTCGGCAATATTCCGAATACCTTCCGCTGTTGCCTTGGCAACCAGCTCGATTTCCTGGGCCTGCCCTTCGGCTTCGTTGATCCGCTTCTGTTTTTCACCTTCGGAAACAGCAATGGCTTCTCTTTTCAGACCCTCGGCCCGGTTGATCCTGGCCTGGCGATCACCTTCGGAAGTGGCAATCTCGGCCCGTTTTTCACGTTCGGCCCGCATCTGTTTTTCCATGGCATCCATAACCGTCTGGGGCGGAGTAATATCCTTGATCTCATATCGGAGAACTTTGATACCCCAGTTCTGGGCCGCCTCATCAATGGCCGATACAACCTGTTGGTTCAAGGCTTCCCGTTCCTCAAAAGTTCGGTCCAGCTCGATTTTACCAATTACCGAGCGCAGGGAAGTCTGGGCCAGCTGGCTGGCAGCCAGATGGTAATTATCAATTCCATAAGCCGAAAGCTTACTGTCCACAACCTGTAGATATAAAACTCCATCGACCGATACGGAAACATTGTCGGTGGTAATACAATCCTGGGAATCGATGTCCATTACTTCTTCCTTCAGCGATCGCTTATAGGCTACTTTATCGAGAAACGGCACCAGGACATGGAATCCCGCTCGCAGGGTTTTATTGAATTTCCCCAGTCGTTCGATTATATATTCGGATCGTTGCGGAACAACTACCGCCGATTTCAATAATACGACAACTATAATTACCGCAATTACGCTTACAATAATCAATGATTCACTCATTTTTCCCCTCCGGTTGATTCTACTTCAAAGGTCAGGCCATCTTTTGACTCCTGATTGACTATTTTTACAGCCGTTCCCGGTTCGATAGTTTCATCAGCGCTGGCCCGCCAGAAACTTCCGGCCACCTTGATCTCTCCCGGCAATTCAGGCGTGATCTGCTTGGTAACTTCGGCTGTCATTCCAATTTTGGAATTAGTGTAATCATCATCGACGTCATCCCTGGTGGAACCCTTGAAAACCTTCATACTGTATTTCCGCAGGGTCAGCAGCAGTATCAGCGATGTAATGATAAAGATTGTTATTTGAGTGGTTACCCCGATGTCAAATCCCCACAGGATCAGGGCTACTATCCAGCAGCCGGCTGTAAAAAACATCAAAATGAAACCAGGCAGCAGGAATTCGGCCAGCAGGAATACCACACCAACCAGAAACCAGATTAAACCAGGTGATAGTTCCATAATTGATCTCCTTATAATTTTAATTGATTTCGTGAAGCTAAAAAAAATCGATGACAGAACAGTGGTACAATGATTCCCATTGCTATAAACAAATCGTATTGTGATTGAATATCCCATCCGCTAATTATTGGAAACTATCAAGTTATTCGATTAATAACAACCAACTATCTATGGTTCCAGAAAAAATTGAATTAATTCTGAATTGGTAAATTCCGCCTGAACGATGGTCAGATCATGCCCGGCATTTTCCACCAGGATTGTCTCAATCTGTGGGGCGACCCTGTTCAATCGTTCCATAGCTGCCTCCGGCGGATATATCACCTCCTGGTCACCGACCATGTACAGGACGGGAACTTCGATTCCAGCCAATTCTTCATCAGTCAGAACAGTGGGATTGACCATCATTTTCAGTTTGAAGGAGCGCAGCCCCAGGTAGGCATCATCCACCAGAACATCAGCATAACGACGGCCTTCCTCGGATTTTATCAGGATCGGGAACATCCATTCCATCATCCTGGTCATGAAATACTTGTGGGGGAGAAGGGCCTTCAGGGCAACTGTAGCCCATTCCAGCGGTAGTTGGTGAACGGTAGCTACTGGTGCAAGAAGGGCAACTTTGTTCAAACGCTCCGGGTGTACCAGGGCGTACTGGCTGGTCAGCCAGCCACCATAGGATAATCCGGCCAGATTGATATTTTTATCAAGGCCCAGTTCAGTGAACAACTCATCCAGCCAATTCACATGATCATCAGGAGTAGTGAATTCACGGAGATAGGTGCTGCGGCCGAAATCATAGATATTATCGATGGCATAGACCCTGAATTTCCGAGCCAGGCCTTCAATATTGGGAAGCCACATCAGGTTATTGGCCGAAGCGGAATGGAGCAGGACTAAAGCAGGTGCTTCTGTTGGACCACTAATTCGCACAAAAGTAGTGCCATCGCTGGTAGGTATCAAACGATCCTCATGATAGACAGGCCATTCAAGAGAGCGCTGATCATATCTGGTCAGGTATCTGTTTTTGGCTCGTTCCGATTTAAAAGGATGATCTTTATTAAACTCAAAGGGACCGGGACCATGGATGAGTGAAAAATAGATTATTGCACAAAAAACCAATAGAATCAGTAATACTGAACCGCAGCCGATTTTTAATCTTTTCCCCATAACTATCCTCCTAAGAGGGGGGAATATACGACAATCAATCAGTATTCGTACTGCTTTGGCGTATCCATTCCATCACATTGGCCGGTGATCGGCGGTAACGTAATTCCTGTACCATATACTTCATATAGGGATCGATATGTCTGAAGAAGGAATGATAGGCCGGGCAGAGGTAATTCAGTCCCGGTCGGCCGTCCGGAGTATGAATAAATCGATTCTTCGGGCAGCCACCTTGACAGACGAATTTTACATCGCAGTTAGTACAGTAAGCTGGCAAGGTGTCCTTTTTATCCCGGCCGAATTTTAATTGTTTATCCGATCCAACCAGGTCGCCCAGCGGTTTATCGGTAATATTACCCAGCCGGTAATCGGGATGAACGTAATGATCGCAGGAATACAGATCGCCATTGTGTTCCAGGGCCGGTGACCGGCCGCAGACGGGATTGAATACGCAGAGGCTTGCGGGCTGACCATACCAGGCCTCCAGGGCCACATCAAAATGCTGGACGAATATTTTACCAACATCATTACGAACCCAATAGTCAAATATTTCGATCAGGAATTCCCCAAACTGCTTCGGTCGGACTGACCAGGGCGTAACGCTGGTGTCAGATGAACCAACAGGCGTGTACCGATCCACGATGGGAATGAACTGTAAATAGGTGCTGCCGATCTCCTTAAGGAATTCATATACCTCCAGTGGTTGGTCGCCGTTATGGTCATTGACTACTGTCAATGTATTGAATTCCACCTGGTATTTATTCAGAAAATCAATTCCTCTCATCACAGACTTGAAAGTAGGATGACCGCCTTTATCGACCCGGTATTTATCATGATAGTGGGGCGGACCATCGATTGAGATCCCAACTAAAAAATCATTTTCTGATAGAAACTGGCACCATTCGTCATTCAGCAGGATACCATTGGTCTGTAGAGTGTTTTCGATTTTTTTCCCAGCGCCAAGGCGTTGCTGGATTTCTACGATCTGTCGAAAGTAATCAATACCCATTAAAGTAGGTTCACCACCCTGCCAGGTGAAAAACTGGGACGTTCGATCCTCGGATAATTTTTGTTCTATTAAAGCTTCGGCAACCTGGATAGGCATTCGGTGATTGGAGTGGGGGGAGGGATAAATATTTTCCTTTTCAAGGTAAAAACAATAAGTACAATCAAGATTGCAGGCAGCACCGGCCGGTTTGGCAATTACATGATAGGGCTTATTCACCAAATGGAGTTATCCTGTCAGATCCTCAAATTCACCGATCCGGGTGTTTTTACGAACATTATCCCAGTGGAAGTAGCGGCCATTCATGGCGATGTAGACGCCTGCTGGCAGCGTCTGGACAAAGGCGATTGCGCTGCCCAGATTAAACATACCGTCGGAACTACCGAAAGTGTAGGGAATCATGGCGCCGGTAATGATTATGGTTTTATCCAGATTGCGCTCAGCTATAATCCGGGCTGTATCCACCATGGTGTCGGTTCCATGGGTAACGACAATCTGGCTTTCTTCAGCTTTTTCACAATTATTGGCAATGATCTCGCGGTCATCATCGGTCATTTCGGTACTGTCCACCATCATCAGAGTGCGAATGTTTACATTCAGCCGTGAACGGCCCAGCTTCAACATACCGCCCACATGGGAATCCTTGAAGAACAGGTTGCCGCTCAGTTCATTATATTCCTTGTCGAAGGTCCCGCCGGTGATGATTATCCTTATCAGTTTTTCTTGTATAGCCATAATGTCCAGATTATTGAATATGTACTAATTGAGTGGTAGGAATTTAATCTGCTGTAGATGAATAATCAGCAGGGAACCCTGGATTTAAAATGGAATACTTAAGCGAAGCGAGAATTGGGGAATTGTCTGGATATTAACTTCAGCCGATTGATTACTCCGGTGCAGAACCGGAATAAAATATCCAATGGCCGAACCCACGACCGCCCCAACCAGCACATCGGAAGGGTAGTGGGCACCAGCCGCATAGCGGTAATAACCGACCAGTCCGGCCGTTGTCAGCAAACCGGTAGTCAGGTACGGATCCCATTTGGATTCAGGGTAGTAATCCGAGTACATCCTGGCTGTCAGCACCGCCCCGGCGAAAGCCATTGTGGTATGCCCGGAGAAAAATGACCGTCGGGCGCTGGTGGACTCGAGTTTCTTTTCCAATGGCACCTCGGGATTATAAACAAACGGACGCAGCCGTCCACTCAACGCTTTGGCTATATCAGGCAGGTTGTCGGCAAGAACAAACATCTCCAGGTACATCAGGCTGACGGTTTTCCAGTCACTGCGAATATTATTATCGGTGGCGATCAGCAGGGCTGGAGCAGCAGCACAGATATTAACAAGGATGTCACTGGCCAGGTCGGCGGATTCGCTGTAATTGTAAGTTGCACTGCGATCAAAATGATTGACATCTTCTCGTGATAATGCTTTTATCTCATTGGTAGTGAGCAATGAATTATCTTCTGTTGAACGAGCTATCAGATCAATGGCAAGATTAGCGAATAAAATGCTGCCATCGGTTTTCCATCCTGATTCATAGGGTGATGAGGCGATCAGGGGCACGATCGCTATCAGGAAAATTACCCACCTGAAAAAATTATTGATGACTCGTAATTCGTAATTGACAATTGATTTACCAGGCATAAGCCTCCGGTGCCTCTCCACCCGGTCCGGGGAAGATTTCATCCAGTTTTTTCAATGTAGCATCTGACAGGCTGATATTCAAAGCACGCAAGCTACCTACAAACTGCTCCATTGTCCGTGGTCCGATGATAGGAGCGGTAACCACCGGATTGTGCAACAGCCAGGCCAGAGCCACGTCAGCGGGATGTTCACCAAGATCGGCACATAATCGTTCATATTTCTCCAACTGTGTACGATGCTTTTCGACATTTTTCTGAACTTCATCGCCATCTCGGCGAGCAGAATCCGATTTTTGCAGAATACCACCTAACAGCCCACTGCCCAATGGGCTCCATGGAATCAATCCCAGGCCGAGTTCCTTCAAGGCCGGGATCACCTCAAGTTCGATCATGCGGGCATTCAAATTGTAAAGGCTCTGCTCGGAAACCAGTCCAAGGAAATTGCGCTTCAGAGCTTCATACTGGGCTTGCACGATATGAATCCCGGCAAAATTGCTGCTGCCTACATAGATGACTTTTCCTTCCTGAACCAGTTGTTCCATAGCCTGCCAGATTTCATCCCAGGGGGTGGAACGATCCACATGATGCATCTGATACAGGTCGATATGGTCAGTCTGGAGACGCCTGAGACTGTCTTCGGCAGCTTCTTTAATATGATAGGCTGATAATCCACGGTCGTTTTCACCGGCCCCCATTTTACCATATACTTTGGTTGCCAGCACGATCTTATCACGCCGGTCCCCCTGGGCCAGCCAGCGTCCGACAATTTGCTCGGTGATGCCTTCACCGGTTTTCCAGCCATATACATTGGCGGTATCAAAGAAATTTATACCCTCATCCAGGGCTTTATCCATGATGGCAAAGCTGTCTTTTTCCGTGGTGTGGGGATCGAAATTCATGGTACCCAGGCACAAGCGGCTAACTTTCAATCCGGTACGACCTAAATTAGAATATTGCATGGTATTCCTTTCTGAATAAGATTGGCTATATGGACCCGCTCAGATATTGTTTCCGCTCTGCTTCAGGAAATTTTTCGATGGCATAGCGCAGCATGGTCCGGGGCATGGAATGGTAGCGGTCTTTCAGGAAGCTGCGTTCCACTTGTCCATTGCGGTTGCCGATCTCCCGCAACATCCAGCCCACAGCCTTGTGGATCAGATCTTCCTTGTCATCGAGCAGAATTTTCGCGATGGCCAGAGCATCATCGAACTGGCCCTGCTTGATGTACCAGAAGGTGGACATCATTCCGATCCGCCGCCGCCACAGATTGCGGGAACGAGCCAGATCGTACAGAACCTGGCGGTCTTTGTCGAACAGCCAGACTCCGGCAATATAATGAGCCGAACTGTCCACTAAATCCCAGTTGTTCACGTAATCGGTGTTTTTCATGTATAATTGATAGATCGTGGACTTGAGGTCGGGCTTTTTGCGGTTAAACTGCTTAACCATAATTAAAAGGGCCAGGAGACGGGCTTCATGGTACTTGGAATGGAGCAGCTTTTCGATTTCATTGAGGGGCATATCCTTGAACAGCTTCACCTGCTGCCGCACTACCGGAACCCGGATCCCCAGAATAATATCACCTTCACCATACTCACCGGGACCGGTTTTGAAAAAGCGCTGGGAATGGGCCGCCATTTCAGGATTGCCGATATTTTGTAAATTCTGTAACGCTTGTTCAGCTGTCATTTTGTATTCCCAATAATTAACTGTTGAAATTACGCACGTTTGTTCAAAATTATATCAGTACTAAAAATTGAAAATCCTCTTTGTATGGTTTATTTCTTCTCGCTAATATCCACTCAAAGCGGGAGATAATATGAAACTGACAATCATCATAATTATCGGGTTACTGGTAATGGTTCCGGTCCTGATTATTATATATGGTACCAATGCGGCCAATAAGAAACCGGCCAATGACCCGGCCTGGTTCCTGGCGAATAAACAACTGTTTCATAAAAAAAAGGTAGTGGTTTGTGCTGGCAACAGCATCACCCATGGCCGGGTCAGCGCCAACTATGTTGATCTGCTCGGTGAAAGGCTGGGAACCGAATTTCAGACGGTGAACGCCGGTGTCAATGGTGATCTGGCCTGGAATGTCCTCCAGCGGCTGGACGAGATCGTAGCCTGCCAGCCCGATTATATTACACTGCTGATCGGTTCAAACGATTGTAAGGGAGTACTGGTTGAAGAGGACGGCAATATATCGATGAAAAAGAAGTGCCTGCCCCAGATGCCGACAGATGATTGGTACCTGAAGAACCTGGATAGTATTTGCCAACAGTTGAGATCGGAAACCGATGCCCGTATTGCCTTATTGTCATTACCACCCCTGGGGGAAGACTTGTCCCATCCCGCTTACCAGATATCCGTGCGCTACCATAAAATGATCGAAGAAACGGCGGAGCGGCATGGAATTGATTACCTGCCACTCGGCGAAGAAATGGCGACCTATCTGGAAGAGCAGGACCAGGTTCCCGGTCTGTCCTACGATGATGGTTTCAGAGCACCGATGTATAAAGCTATCTTTGCCCATTTTATTCTGGGGCGCAGTTTTGATGAAATCGCTGCCGCTAACGGACTTTTATTGATGACTGACCTACTCCACCTGAACGAAACCGCCGCCGGAATGGCAGCGGATTTGATTAGGGACTTTGTAAACAGTAATTGAACGGGAAACATGGGATTTACCTATTCAATTACCAAGGATTCCCGTGTACTGATATCATGGGAAGGGCGCCAGGTTGTGATCCTTAAAGGTCGTAAGGCTGAAAAGTTCATCACTGTCGCCGGAAAAAGTGACGAAAAAGGACAGCAACTTCTGATGGCCCGTTTCACTGGTAATTTCAAACGTGGCAATGAACGGTAGGAACGGCTGAATGAACATTAAGCTGAAATCATTATTCTGCTGATAATAACCGGATTTTAAATAGCAATTTGGATGGCTGATGAGAGATTTCACATTCCGAACCGGTACCCGCTGTGATATGCAGTTCTTAAAAGAAATGCTGGGAGTGGCTGTCAACTGGAGTGGTAAAATCCCAGATAAGGAATTGGCAGAAATCCGACAGTTACCGGAAATCAGCAATATACTATGTGGTTGGGGGCGGGTTGGCGATTTCGCGCTGATTGCCGAGGTTGATGGCAGACCTGTGGGTGCTGCCTGGTACCGGCTGTGGACCGATGAAGATCATTCCTTTGGTTACTATGACCGGTTTACACCGGAAATCGGAATTGGTGTTATTCCTGAACTGCGGCGTTGCGGTATTGGCAGGGCTCTTCTGACCGGTTTGATTGACAGTGCCAGAAATAATAGTCTTCCGGCCCTCTCCCTTAGTGTCGAGACCGGGAATCCGGCCATTACTCTATATCAGTCACTGGGATTCAAGAAGGTTGCCATGATCGATGATTCCATCACCATGCTTTTATCTATCAACAGATTTGAAGTAACAGGAAAATGAAATGAATAAATACTGGCTTCTGGCTATTCTGATTTTAAGTGGGTGCTCAAAGAGCATTGAAGAAAAGGTTGACCGGCTGTTTACTGATTATCAGGGTGAACGTCCCGGTGCTGCGGTAATGGTGATTTTAAAAGGCGAGCCAGTGTTGACCAAAGTCTATGGAATAGCCGATCTGGATAAGGGAATCCCGGTTATACCCCAGACCAATTTCCGGCTGGCATCAGTCACCAAGCAGTTTACCGCTATGGCGGCGTTGATCCTGGTTGACCAGGGTAAATTGGATTTAACCACAACCTTAACCGAGATATTCCCCTCGTTTCCCCAATACGGTAGCCAGATTACTATGGAGCATCTCCTGCAACATTCCTCTGGTCTGATCGCCTACGAAAACCTGATTCCGGACACAGCCACAGTACCGGTTTCGGATCGTGATGTCCTGATGATGATGCAGTCCGTTGATAGTACATACTTCGAGTCAGGGTCGGAATACCGTTACAGCAATTCCGGTTATGCCGTACTGGCAATGGTGGTTGAGCAGGTGAGTGGACTGTCCTTTGCTGAATATCTGAAAGAAAATATTTTTGATCCATTGGGAATGACCAATACTGTAGCCTTCCGGAAAGGAATATCGGAAGTAGCGAATCGGGCCTATGGCTATGTGGTTGAGGGCGATTCAGTGCGTTTCAACGACCAGAGCATGACCAGCTCGGTGCTGGGTGACGGAGGTATTTATACTTCCCTGGTGGATATGTTCAAATGGGACCAGGCCCTGTACACCGACAAGCTGGTGTCGAAGGAAACATTGGAGCGTGCTTTCACTCCTGGTATTGATCGTTATGGTTATGGCTGGTATATCGAGGATTATAAAGGAAAGCGATGTATTTTCCACACCGGGAGTACCTGCGGTTTCAGGACGGTCTACAAACGCTTTCCGGATGATCAGATTTCTGTGGTTATTTTAACTAATAGAAGAGACCCGGGTATAGCACCCCTGGCTGATGAGATTATTGATCTATATTTATAAAAATGGAATGTGATCACGCACAGACCTCGAATTATGGATGCCATCCCTGCGAGGGATGGCATCCATATTAAGAACTAGAAAGTAAATCCTTCCGGCAATTCCGCCTCCAGCGTCTCGACTGGTACCCAGGCCAAGTCGAGAATCATGAAGGATGGATCAACAGTTCCATAGTTTAATTGCAGTCTATTTAAAGATCAGGTGATTGGGTCCACATTCCTTTGTAGGCTGCAAGGCCACGTTCATGCCGGTTTTGACACTTTCGGGGTTGTCGGTATCCAATTTGCCGAAGATCGTTCCGTGCACTCCGTTGAATCCCACTTGCACGATCACCTGCGGTTTGTCCAGTTCTTCCCCCTGGCGGTCTTCCGTTACAACTGTGTAGCCAACGATTTTTCCACTCTTGGGATCAATCTCCTTGGCGTTGGCGACCACATCCATGCTGCACATTTTCTTTTCATCGAATTGTGTGGGAGGAAAGTGAATCGTCTTGCTCTCAGGGCTTTCCGTACCGGTCAGTTTGCCTTGAGACAAATCCTCATAGAATTTGATACCCGCAATACCGGCCGTGTAACGATAATCCAACGGAATTCTTCCCGGATGCGATTTCGCCGTTACCGAGTCGAGTTCCACCGGTTTGACGCGTGTCGGTTTGACGTCGGTGGCATCTCCATCCTTGAGGGGACGGAAATAATTTAAATCCGTGATGTTACCCGTGCGTTCGCTTTCCGGTTTCCATACGGCTTTAACCCGCATGCCGACTTTCACATCTTTGGGATCGACATCCATCATGCGATGAATGAGGCCCATGTTTTCCTGGGTGCCATCAATTTCGATGACGGCAAAGATATTCACTTTGCCATCGCCCAACATGGATGAATCCCAATCGACATTTGAAATGGTGAAGGTTTTGACCGTACCCGTATCGGGAAGATCGTAATAGTCTGTGACTTCTTTGAGATTGCAGACTTCACAGAACGCGCGTGCCGGAATCATCATGCGCCCACATAATGGACATTTACTTCCACGAATCTTTCCAGCCTTAAAGCCTTCCAGGTATGTCGTTAGAGCCCGACCATTGTCCCAGGAGTAATTGATTTCGGGCTGGTAATCGACATACGGTACTTCCTTTACGTCCTTAATGGGCGTTCCGCCGGGAAGGTTTTCTTTTGTCATTTCCTTCCATCGCGTCGACGTGGAGACCGTTCCTTTGTCGGCGTTCATGATGACGACTGTACCTACCTGCATGAGGTCACCCCAGGCTTGGGCGATACCGCGTTGGAGATCTCCCTTTAACTGCCGGACACCGGCTTGGCCGGTCAATTGGAAGTAAAGCTCGGCAATCTTCATGAGACCGGTGGCTGCAATCGGGTTACCCACACCCAAGGCTCCGCCGGAGGGGCAGATCGGATGCGATCCATCCTTTTCAAATGCGCCTGAAAGCAGAAGCTCTTTGACTCTCTTTCCCGTGGGATCCTGGAGCAAGCCATTCATATGATGAAGAGCTTTGTAATCAAAGGGATCGTATGGTTCCCAGAAGTCAATTTCTTTTTCTGGGTTGTAGATTCCTGCCATCTTATACGCATCGCCAGCCGCTCTGGCCACGTACTCGGGATACGCTAAGTCACGTGTGCACCAGTACGCAGTATCCAGACGGAAACCAACTCCGTCTATATACGCAGGAGCTTTGCAATGCTTGCGCGTGACTTCTTCATTGGCCAGGACGATTGCCACCGCACCGTCAGAGGTCGGGCTGATGTCCAGGCGTTTGACGGGCCAGGAAAGAACAGGTGAGGCCATAACCTCTTCCACGCTAGTCTCTTTTGCGATCTGCGCGGCAGGATGACCCATAGCATTCTTTTTACTAATGACCGAAACGCGAGCCAGCTCTTCTTCCGTGTAGCCATACTTGTGCATGAAGCGGTTCATTTCGATGGCGAAAATATGAAGTAATGTAAGCTTCAGTGGTTGTTCTGTTGTGTGGTCAAAGATTGTAAGGAATGCGCCAGCCGGATGGGGCACACATGGGGACATCTTTTCTTCACAAACAACCAAACAAGTCTTGAATTTGCCGGAGGCTACGTGCATCCAACCATGAATAGGGCTGAATACGCCTGTTCCTCCGCCCACGAAATGTCTCATGTAAGGCTTGTTAGCGCCGCCAGAACCGGCGATCAAATGTTCACCTTTCATGTGCACGCCATCAAACGCGTCAGGAGCAGTTCCATGAATAACGGCATCAATATCGTTGATTGTTAATCCGGCATCTTCCAAAGCCATTTCTACTGCTTTTGCCGCCAATTCACCGGGAGCTTCTTTCGCCCTACGAACGAAACGAGTCATTCCAGCACCAATAACACCTACTCGATTAGCTGAACTCATAATTAGCTCCTCCTTTCTTGATCAAGCACGACAACGGCACAGGAATCAGTCGGAAGTCCTCTCCATCCTTGTGCAGCAGCACGTTTAACATTTGGTAATTGGTGACTACCTGCTTCACCTCTGAGTTGAAGGACGGCATCGTAAAGTCGGGCTCCGCCGTTAGCTTCAATAAGATCACCCATGGATATGGAACCACCATCAGGGTTAATTTTTTCGTTTAAGCCAGCTTCAATTCCCATGGCATCCAAGTGCATGAGGGCTCGGTGTGCATATAAATCTGACACATAGATGGCATCCAATTCTTTGCCAGGATTCGAAACTTGGGCTTCGACAAAAGCCATTTTGGTCGCTTCTTCTGTTCCAGACGAGGCTGCGTGATCTCTACGTTCCAGGATGGAATTGCCAGAACTCCAGCCAGTACCCGTAATGAAGACCGGTTTGCGGGCTTTTTTAATATTCGATTCTTGCGTTCCCAGAACGAAGACCACGGCGGCGTCGGCCGGCTTAGCAATCATGGACTCCGTCACTGGACTGGCGACGGACCGACCGTCAAGAATTTCGTTCTTGGGTAGATGCGATCCGTAGGGCGCTAAACTATTGGCTAGACCCTTGGCCTTGGCATCGGTGACGACATTAGCCACATCGTCGGCGGAATACTCAGAACGTTCGAGGAATTGTTGCATTTCAATGCCGGCCAAATAGTTGGGTGTGACATCGAAACGATTCCAAACTGGGTCATAGGCAAAGTTCAATACTTCATCCTTATTGAGCATATTGCTGGCTTTGCAATACGACTCGACAGCCAAAAGTTTGAAGCGACCGGTCTTGAGTTGCATCGTGGCCGAGGAGAGGCCGTGTAAAAAATCACCGCAAATGGTGTAGACGGACTTCATCTGCACACCTAATTGATCGGGAACATATTCGTCGGAGATGGAATAGCCTGAGACGAAGTCTTCTTCGCAAGATACAGCGCCTTCAAGCTCAGAGGCTTCAATACCAGCATCAGCATAGGCCTGGGTGGCTGCCCTCCGAATCAACTCACGATAAGAAAGCCCTTCCGATTTTGGAAAGGAACCACAGAACCCAACACCTAATACAGCGACATCCATCATGCCCCCCTTTTCTTGAGTTTGAACCGGCTTCTCGCCGGGGTGTCGGTGCTGCCAAATTTGGACATTCCACCTGAAGCCAGATAGACTGGTCGCATCATCTGCGGTGTTTTTAGCTGCTTGTCACTAAAGGTAATCATTATGTCCCCTTGTTATTGGTTTTTGGTGGTTGCCGGTTCGGTAGTAACCGGCGCGAGTGAATATCTTGGGAAGAGAAATAATCGAATCTTGATATGGATACTTGCACTGTCAATCTTGTGTTTCGGGTGCTGAAATGCTGTATAAAAATTCAACTAACGGAATAATTTACGAACGCTAAATGATTAAGGCTAAAAATAAAATAAGGGTTTTCCGTAAAAATAAAAAAGGCGTGCAGGTGCACGCCTTTTTTCAGCGAATAATATTAGTTACTAGAAATAATACTTTCGGTTATCCACGATTTCCGCTTCATCCTTCATGGTTTGAATCCAGTCATTGTAGAATTGATTTTGTTTTTTACCAATCAAATCATTTTTCAGAACGTCGTGCTGGATTTCAAATTGTGTGGAATCGAAGGTTGTTGAGCCGATCAGTTGTACCAGGGCATAACCGCGCATGGTTTCCGCCGGTCCGATGATATCACCTGGTTCGGCGACCTGCAGGGCGCCTACGATCTGATTACTGAGGCCAACCGATGAGAATCCGCGAGCCAGCGGCTTGGTGTCTTCGGCAACCAATTCAACCAGATCGGATTCGGCGGCCAGGTCGGCAAATTCGAGTTCCGGGGCCAGTTGGGATTTAAGATCGGTGATCAGTGCCAGGGCAGCCACTTTCTGCTTTTCCTGGCGCAGATTGCCATTGATTGCTTCTTTAACAACTTCCAGTGGTTGAAGCCCGGCCGGGATGATACTGTCAACAACGGCAACGACATAGTGGCTGTCGTTTTCCAATGGATTAGAAATAGTACCCGATTCGGTGTTGAAGGCAAAACGAACCAGTCCGCGGAACTGTCCGAGACCGGCAACATAGATCGAATTGGTATTCAGATTGGTGGCCTCCTGGGCATCGACAGAATGAGTGTCCAGAGCGGCATCAAAACCATAATCAAGGGCGTCATAACTGAACAGGGTGGAAGCCCGCCGCAGCTCTTCCCTGGTATTGGAACCCATCTCGATTTTCAACAGGATATGGGAAGCATTTACCTGCTCTTTTCCATCGCTGTTCCGCTTATCGATAACTTTTATGACATGATACCCGAACTGGGAGAGGACCGGTCCAACAACTTCACCGACGCGGGCTTTGAAGGCCGCCTCCTCAAATGGTTTGACCATCTGTCCCTTGCCGAACCAGCCCAGGGAACCGCCCCGGCCGGAATCAGCGGTTACTGCATTTCCCGGGTCTTCGGTATATGAATCAGCCAGGGTGGCAAAATCAGTACCACGCAGAGCCTGGTCTTTCAAATCCAAAGCTTGTTCATAGGCACGGAGCGTATCGCTGGGAGAAGGTGTCTTGAGCCAGCTTACATAACGGACGTTACGATGTTCAATCTGATGGAATTCATCACTGTTGGCCTTGTAATAGCCGGCGATTTCATCGTCGGTGGGTTCGATATCAGCACCAGTGAAGGAATTAGTCATCGCATGCAGGGCGGAAACAGTATACTCCACATTATGTTTGGCATATTCTTTTTGGATTTCTTCTTCGTTGACTGTGATCGAAGCATTGATATACTGTTCCAGTTTGAAATTGGGGATGAAGGTGTAACGCATGTGGTTTTCTACCGGCATCCATTCATTACCCTGTGGATTCATCACCGCCTGCAGGTATTTGGCCTGGTCGAACTGGCCGTTGGTCTGAAAATCGGGCAGGCTGGTTAAAAAGGCCGGTGGCGCTTCCTGGATATGGAATAAAACTTCCTCATCGGTGGCTTCGATGCCAATATCTTCTAGGTAATCGCTGATCAGTATCTGAGTTACCATCCGGTCCCAAATCCCCTCGCGAATCTGATTGATCCGCTGATCGGTGATTTCCTGGCCGCTGTAACGGTACTGGTCCATTTCGGCACTGACCATCTGCATAAAATCATCGGGAGAAATGTTGGTTCCGTTGACCACTCCAATGGCTTTCCGTGGATCGACTTTTCCCAGTAATTCATCAATTACATTGGCACCACCCACCAGACCGCCAATGGTCATGCTAAGTAAAAATAATATCAGCAAAGCCCAGAGTACAACGTGCATCCGGTCGCGCATATGAGTCATCATTCCCATCGGGTAATCCTTTGAATATTAAATAAATTGAATCAGCAAATTTAGAGATATTAGAATGTCGAAGCAACGAGCAAGGCTGTTAACAGGGATATCAGCCGCTTAAACGGAAGAAACCTGCGACCATTTGCTTTTTGAATGTAAATTTTAACGGACAATACAGGACAGGGAGAGCTAAATATTTCAATTACTGAACTAAACACCGGACTGGTGCGTTGCCGGCAGTGCCCCCGATTGGTGGAATTCAGGGAACAGATTGCCAGTGAAAAAAGGCGCCAGTATATGGATTGGGATTACTGGGGTAAACCGGTTCCAGGTTATGGTGATCCTTCCGCAAAGCTGTTGCTGATTGGACTGGCCCCGGCCCGTCATGGCGGTAACCGTACCGGACGGGTATTCACAGGAGACAAATCGGCCGATTTTCTCGTTCATTGTCTGCACCGGGCCGGAATGGCCAACCAGCCCAACTCAGACAGCCTTGATGATGGCCTGGAATTATTTGATATATACATGACACCGGTAGTGAAATGCGTACCACCGGGCGACAAACCAACTTCGAACGAGCTGGCCGATTGTTTCAACTGGTTTGATAAGGAACTGGCCCTGCTCGATTACCAGGCTGTGCTGGCACTGGGGAAAATTGCCTTTGATACTTACCTCAAATACTGTAGCCAGAAATACAATTTTAAGAAAAAGGATTTCCCGTTCCTCCACGACTCAAAATATTTGCTGCCCAATGGGAAAATCCTGATTGGCTGTTATCATCCCAGTCCACGGAATGTTAACACAGGACGGCTGACAGAATCAATGATGCTGGATTTACTGAACAAAGTAAAGGATACCATAAAATGAAAACGAAACCGGAAATTATCGCGGTTTATTTTTCCATGTTTCTGTTTGGATCGGCTTTCGCTCAAACCAAAACTGTTGATCTGAAAGAGATCTTCCTGAATATGGAACTGTATCCCCGGGAAATTTGTTGCATCAACTGGCTGGGTGATGATTCCGGACTGCTCTATCTGGACGATGATACCAGCCAGAATTCAATCCACAAATTGAATTTTGTAACCAAAGAAGTCGAGGAATACTATTCCGATGAAGATTTTATATATCAGGGAATTAACCTGGATATTGAATCATTCTGGATCAATTCACCCGCCACC
This sequence comes from uncultured bacterium, assembly GCA_964410945.1. Taxonomy (GTDB): domain Bacteria; phylum Fidelibacterota; class Marinisomatia; order Marinisomatales; family TCS56; genus CAYPJE01. The sequence goes on along the minus strand of CAYPJE010000004.1, from coordinate 90,105 downwards.
TACTTTCTGATCAGGTCCGAAATGCGGCGTATCTGGCGCCATTCCAGGGAGGGGATATATTATCTGGTAAACAGAGCCACCGGTGATGTTTCGTTGCTGGCCGACGGTCAATTGCTGAGGAATGTAAAATTTTCCCCGGACGGTAAACAGGTAGCCTACATTCTGAATAATAATTTGTACTGTTTCAATATTTCAGCGGGCAAAATCCGCCAGCTGACTAAAGATGGTTCGGAGAATATTATCAATGGCCAGTTCGGCTGGGTTTATGAGGAGGAATTCGGTTCAGCCGATGGGTACCGCTGGTCGCCGGACAGTAAATCGATCGCCTTCTGGCGTGAGGATCAAACCAATGTGCCACGCTTCAGACTGATTGATGAGCTGGAGAAATATCCAATGATCAATGAAATTGCCTATCCCAAAGTGGGTGAGACCAATCCGACGGTAAAAATCGGAATTGTTAAAGTCGCTAAAGGAAAAGTACGTTGGATGAAAATCAATCCCGGTACAGAATTTTATATTCCACGGATAAAATGGGCTGGCAATTCCAATGAATTGGCGGTCATGCGTTTGAACCGGCCCCAGAATAAAATGGAAGTGCTGCTGGCCGATGCAAAGACCGGAGCGGCTAATGTAGTTATTGAAGATACCGATTCCTGTTGGGTGGATGTTACCGATAACTGGCAATTCATGGGTGATGGTACAATTCTGTGGACCTCGGAAAAATCCGGTTACCAGCATATCTACCATTATGACCGTTCGGGGAACCAGATTAGGCAGATTACGGAAGGCGACTGGGAAGTGAACCGGATCGTTGCCGTTAATGAAGATCAGGGGATTGCCTATTTTACCGGGAAGTTCGATTCAGTACTGGAGGATCATCTGTATAAAATAGATTTATCCGGTGGTGGAGTGGAACGGATCAGCACTGCCGGTGGCAGTCATTCGGTAAAAGGACATCCTGATGGCAAGTACTTCATTGATATGTTAAGTAGTGTGGCAACACCACCCCGGATCAGTGTGATTGATAATGAAGGTGAAATAATCAATACTCTGGTGGGGAGTACGGCTCCCGGGAGCGATGAATACCGATTCACTTATCCGGAGTTCATCGAGGTGCCAACCAGTGACGGGCTGACAACCCTTAATGCCATGATCACGCTTCCACCGGACTTTGACCCAAGTCAGCAGTATCCGGTGGTGATCTTCGGATACGGCGGACCTGGTTCACAGCGCGTCATGAATCGCTGGGGCGGGCATTACTATTACTTCCACCAGTACCTGGGGCAAAAGGGATTTATAACCTTTTCCATCGATAACCGCGGCACCGGAGGCCGGGGCAAAGCCTTTGAGAATCTGGCTTATGGCGACCTTGGCAAATGGCTGGTGAACGACCAGATTGAGGGTGTGAAATATTTGCGCAGTCTGCCGTACGTGAAAGCAGATAAAATTGGTATCTGGGGGCATAGCGGAGGTGGATATATGGCGGCCCTGTGTTTGACCAAAGGCAGTGATTATTTCCAGGTGGGAATCGCCCGCGCACCGGTGACTGATTTCCGTTTGTATGATACGATCTGGACTGAGCGATATATGGGATTGATTGAAGACAACGCTGCCGGTTATGATTCGGCTTCAGTATTCAACTATGTTGATCAATTGCAGGGAAAACTGTTACTCATTCACGGTACCGGTGATGATAATGTCCATCCCCAGAATTCCCTGCAGCTTGCCGATCACTTTGTGAAGGCCAACAAACAGGTGGATATGTATTTCTATGCCAATAAAAACCATGGTATCCGCGGACCGCACACCAGCTATAACCTGTACCAGAAGATGGTGGAGTATTTTAATGTAAATTTGAAATGATGCCGGTAAAGAATTGGAGCAATTGAGACAGGAAGCAGTTAGGATGTTACTCTATAATTTATTCGGTAAGGGTTTTGTGAATACTAACAGATTCAATTCCTATTAGGTTTATCTTTTTACTTTTATCATTTATCTTGATTCTTCCACTCGTACCGTTCATAGTATCCCAGCAAAATTCCATTTTCATCCCGTACAGCCCGCATGAAAATGCGCTGCTTTTCATCATCCGTTATTTTTTCCTCATCCAGGCCGGCCTGCATTTTTGCGTATATCTCATACATCATTTTACAGGATTCCTTATTATGGCAATCCATGATCGACTGCCCCAGCAGTCTGCGGCCTTCTTTATAATGTTTTTCGGCGGCCTTATTCATGTAACGGATGGTATGACCATTATCTACAAACAGGATGGGGTCTTTGATGCTGTCCAGCAGGGCAGCCATGGTTGGGGCAGATATCATTTGGATTTCCATTGTCGTGTTTTTTGTACCATGCGGGTTATCGATTCATTGTTATTAATCTTTGCTACTTCGTTAAGCGCAAACCAGCGCAGATCGATTGCTTCACGATCATTGGGTTGTAACGCTTCACTAATATCCGCTTGTAACAGGTAGCGCACGTCATAATGCAGATGCTCAGGTACGTAATCATGTTTTGGAATTGAGTGGACGTCCAGGTCGAAAATGGAGGGGGTTTCGGCTACCAGAGAAGATAGACCGGTTTCTTCCCGGGCTTCCTTTAGACTGGCGGCCAGCAGGTCGGTTTCACCATCGGCATGGCCGCCGCATTGAATCCACTTGTCCAGTTTGCGGTGGTGTATCAGCAGGGTGGAAGTGTAATCTTTATCAACAATCCAGGCCGAAGCGGTGAGATGGCCGGTTAAGTTGCTGCGAAGGAAACAATTGGGGCCGGATCGAACAAAATCGCGGATGGTTGATAAAGCCGCCTGGTCAGTGGCATTAAATGGTTCGTATCGGTCTAGTAAGTTGAGCAGGGCTCGGCGATGCATGCTCTAAATTAGACATTAAAGCGGATACTGAGTATATCTCCATCTTGTACCAGGTAAGTTTTCCCCTCCAGGCGGAAGCGGCCGCTTTTCTTCACACCGGCTTCACTGCCGGCAGTCATCAGATCGTCATAATGGAAACATTCGGCCCGGATGAATCCGCGGGCCAGATCGGTGTGAATGGTGCCGGCGGCATCGACAGCCGTAGCATCGTTTTTAACATTCCAGGCCCGGACTTCATCTTCGCCCACGGTGAAAAAACTGATATATCCCAAGATGTCATAGACTGTGCGGGCCAGGCGGTCACGGGCCGATGCACTGATCCCCATATCATCCATGAACAGCATCTTTTCTTCCAGGTCATCGAATTGAATCAATTCCATTTCGAATTTACCGGCGAATTCGATTGTTGGGTAATTAGCGTTGAGCTGATCAAGCAGCCTGGCTTCGGTATTGAAACGGCCCTCCCCGGAGTTTAATACCAGGATTGTCGGTTTCTGAGTCAGGAATTGAAATCCCCGGATGATCTTCTGGTCAGCAGCTGATATTACAAGTGAAGACAGGGGTAATTCCTGATCCAACTGGTCTTTGAGATGCAGGAGTATCTTTTCTTCATTTTCCATCTCTCCTGATTTCAAACCTCTCTGCTGGGACCAGGCGATCTTTTCCAGGCGGTTCTCGACCAGTAACAGGTCTGACAGCAGCAGTTCACTGTAAATAGCCGACAGATCATTGAGTGGTTCCGGTGCACCAAGCAGTTCATCTTCAAAATTCCGTATCACAATGGCCAGGGCATCGAGGTTTTTACTCAGTCGGATTGTATTCGGACTCAAGGCAGCGGAATCATCAGTTTTATCAAGGGTGGCTGGAAAATCAGTCAATTCCACGGTGGCATAAGTTGTTTTCTTTGGCTGGTAGAGATCGGATAAGGCATCGATACGTTGATCCGGCACTTTAATAATTGCCTGCAGCGGTTCTGCTTTCCCGTCCGCATATGAACCGATCGGGACATCTGATTCGGTTAAAGCATTGAAGATTGTAGTTTTGCCGCAGTTGGGAAGTCCGGTGAGTCCGATTTTCATATTCTTTGGGTTATGAGTGAGGAGTAATCAGTAATAAGTAAAAAAAGCTATCAGGATTGTTTGCTATGCGAAATTCCAATTAGTTGGAAGATGATTAAGTAGCCTGTTGCATGAAGAGTGTAGCGGAGGAGGGACTCGAACCCCCGACACGCGGATTATGATTCCGCTGCTCTAACCAACTGAGCTACTCCGCCAATGCTGAATTTGTAAAATGAGCTGTTAATAAGCGCGCTGAAATTATTTCTGCGTGAGCAGATAACAAAGGAAAACATCGACCGTTCAGCCCAAATTCCGGCCATGAAATTATCCCCTAAAAATAATACCTGTTTATCCGGTATTTATAGTTGCGAATTATTTTTTCTTTGTAAACTCATTCACAGTAAATATTGGATAAATATTCAATAGGCTGGTTCTTTTACATAAATAAATCAATACAGAAAATTGGGAGTTTACGGCAATGTACAAATCTGTCGATGAATTCATGGATGTAGTGATCCGCAAGAATCCCGCTCAGCCCGAGTTTCATCAGGCTGTCAAGGAAGTGGTAGAATCACTTTGGGATTTCCTGCAGGATCATCCCCAGTACCTTCACGTTAATATTCTGGAACGGATCGTCGAACCGGAACGTGTGCTCATGTTTCGTGTTCCCTGGCGCAACGACCGCGGAGAAGTTGAAGTTAATCGTGGTTTCCGCATTGAATTCAATTCTGCAATTGGCCCTTACAAGGGCGGCTTACGTTTTCACCCCTCAGTCAATCTTGGCATTTTAAAATTCCTCGCCTTTGAGCAAGTCTTCAAAAACAGTTTAACTACCCTGCCGATGGGTGGTGGTAAAGGTGGCTCTGATTTCGATCCAAAAGGTAAATCAGACAATGAAGTTATGAGCTTCTGCCAGTCCTTTATGACCGAATTACAGCGCCATATCGGTGCCAATACCGACGTACCTGCCGGTGATATTGGTGTCGGTGGCCGGGAAATCGGTTTTCTGTTTGGACAGTACAAACGCTTGCGCAATGAGTTCACTGGCGTGTTAACCGGAAAAGCCCTGAACTGGGGCGGCAGCCTGATTCGTCCGGAAGCCACCGGTTATGGTACGGTATATTTTGCCCATGAGATGCTGAAGATGCGGGGCGAATCCTTTGAAGGTAAAATTGTCACCGTTTCCGGTTCCGGAAATGTGGCTCAGTTTGCCGTTGAGAAGGTAAATGACCTGGGTGGTAAAGTCGTGACCCTGTCTGATTCAGCAGGCAGCATTTACGATCCGGAAGGAATCGATTCTGAGAAGCTGGCTTATGTCATGGAACTGAAAAATGTGAAACGTGGCCGGATCAAGGAATATGCCGATAAATACGGTTGTGAGTACTGGGAAGGCAAACGTCCCTGGGGTGCCAAATGCGATATTGCATTACCCTGTGCCACACAGAATGAAATTACTGCCGAAGAGGCCAAAATCCTGGTTGCCAATGGCTGCTACTGCATAAGCGAAGGCGCCAATATGCCCAGCGAACCAGGTGCCATTGACGTCTGGTTGGAGAATAAGGTGCTCTATGGTCTCGGTAAAGCCGCCAATGCTGGTGGTGTTGCCGTTTCCGGTCTTGAGATGAGCCAGAACAGCATGCGTCTTTCCTGGACCAGGGAAGAAGTGGATGAGAGATTGCAGAATATCATGATTGATATCCATAAGCAATGCGTCAAGTATGGCCAGGAAGGCGATTATATCAATTACGTCAAAGGTGCCAACATTGCCGGCTTTATTAAAGTTGCCGATTCGATGATTGATCAGGGCGTAGTCTGATAGACCATTTATCAATAAAAAACGGGAGCAATTTGCTCCCGTTTTTTATTTCATACCCTTTGGGTTGATCAGATCCCGGTGGATTCCTGCTCATCCATTGGTTCAAAATCGGTTATGTTTTCATCCGGTTTTTTAATTACGCCCTTTCCGGATATGCCGTCAACATGCACGGTAATTGGTTGATCCAGCTGAATCCAACGGATGAATTCGGTACTGTCGACAGGCTCTTTATCTGCAAGCCAATCCCAGTTGATTGAGTCTTCCTTATTTTTGGGGTTGATCGTGAAGTAAGCGATTTTCATTCCTGTTACAATCTGGAAAAAATGACTACCGAAAGATGGATCAATATTATACTTATCTAACCCTACCTCAACTATCACTTTAGCATTGCTGATCTGGTCCCAGCGGACCGGAACACCTAACCATGGATCAGCCGATCCCCAGCGTCCCGGACCGATCAATATATAGGGTCTTTGATTTCCCAGCCGTTGGTTGAAAGTATCGATTTCACGGGCGATATCTTCGCTTTTGGCTGGATTAAAACTATCCTTATCAATGAAAACAATATTGTAAATATTGTCAATGGTACCATCCCCGAGTGTAATGTGGCTGCGGGCAACAATATCTTCGGATTCGGCTGTGATCAGATCGATATCAGTGTTCAGATTGGATGAATGCATGGGGCGGATCTGCAGCAGGCAGAATTCCGGTTTGCGGCTCGTGCCCGGGAAGATATTTACGGCAAACTCAATCTCGACCGGGCCACCCAAAGCATGGCGACCAATATCCAGAATCTCATTCAGAATTTCAGCCAATTGAATTTTCCGCCATTTGAGAATAGGTGCAAAAGTAACTACCCGGGTTCCGTCATAACTCAAAGAATCGCGAATTACCGAATCCTGTGAACAGACCACGCTGGCAACATGTTTCAGGACACCGTCCTGTTCAGCAACCGACAGGGGAAGCTTCTCCAGGTCGATCAATTCGGAATAATCCGATTTATACTGTTTTTCGATTAATTTCAGGGCATAGAAGGAATTCTGCGAGGAGGCAATCGTTGCCCTGACCGAATAAAACTGAGGTAGGATTGCCGGGTATTTTGGCGAAAACCGGAGAGCTTTTTCCCCTTCGACTACCGTTCGCCCCAAGCCAAGTGCGAGAAAGGCGGCACCCTCTTCACGTTTCATATAGGAAACCGGATAATAATTATAATTCTGGCAAACCCCGCTGAAAGTCGGATAGAAATAATCAGCATGTTTCTGACCGATTAATTCCTGTATCACTACCGCCATTTTTTCTTCTTCCAGGCGACGGGTACTGTTGGTAAGGATAGCCCGGGGTTCTTTATGGAACATCGACGCATAGACAAGTTTGATCAGAATGCATAATTCAGCCACGCGAATGTCCAGTGACTCATTATTATTAGGGTACATATAAGTGGTGTACAGACCTGCCAGAGGCTGGTACTGGGAGTCCTCAAGCAGGCTTGAGGAACGAACTGCAACGGGATAGTTTATTTTAGAAAGATAGATTTTTAGCGGATTGATCAGTTCATTTGAAAACCGGGCTTCGAGAAAAAGTCTGTTTATTTCTTGATTATCGGTAACCGATAGAACCGGTCCCCATAGCTGGTTGTCATTCATGAAGCGGTCGAATTCATCGGTTCCAATGATTGCCACCTGGGGAACTCGGATCGTTATTTCCGGGTATTTCCCACGAATCCCAGAATCAACTAATAATTGTCCAGCAAAGGTCAGCCCCCGGGCCTTACCACCCAGCGATCCGGATGCGAAGCGTGTGAAATTGATTGAAGCATTGAATGAATCAACTGAAAAATCTACCAGTTCTTCGTCAAGATGTTTGACCTGACTTTCTTCAATAAAGCGGATGATTTCATTTCGGTGTTCTTCGATTGTATCGAAGTCTTCCTGCTTGAGAGGTCGGATTTTTGACGCAGCCAGGAATTCGCCGCGAGCCGACAGCCAGTTGGAAAAATGATTATAACTGGAATGGTAGGCGAAAGATTCATCGTTGATGGTGCCCAGGATTTGCATCAATTCATCCAGGTTAGCTGCCATCGCAATAGGTGTTCCGTCAGGCGAACGGAAAATGAAATTGCCAAACCCAAAATTTGTAATCACGAATTCCTGGATGTCCCGCAGCAGGCGGGTGGATTTTTTATACAGGAAATGTGCATTGATTTCCTCGGCCAGTTCATGAACATCCTGATTCCTGGATTGTAGCATGATGGGCATTGTCGATTCCTGTTTACGCACCCATTTGGCGAATTTAACTCCCGCCAGAGGATCCTTTTTCCCGTCCTTAGGGAAATTGATGTCGGAGATAATTCCCAGTACGTTTGATCTATATTTGCGGTAGTACCTCTGAGCCTCTTCATAATTGCTGGTGAGAATGATCTTTGGCCGGCCCCGTAAATGCAGCAATCTCTGCCCTGCATTCAGGCTTTTAGACATCAGCTGATTGGTATATTCGACAATGGTTTTATAGATCAGTGGCAGAATGACCGAATAATCGCGTGGAGTATCCTCAATTACGATGATAATACGTACTTCACCCAGCTTAACATCGCGCTTGACATTTTTCCGGTCTTCGTAATATTTGATAATGGTTGGGAACAGGTTGGCGTTTCCGGTCCAGATAAAGACCTTGTTGATCGGTTTACTGGATTGAAGGTCGAAAGCCGGCAGTTGATTTAATTCGGACTCATCGGCTGCCAGTAGAATGATTGGTTTCTTGGGATATAGTTCTTTGATTTTTTTACTGAATGTAATGGGATCCATGTCCGAAATGCGCGACATGACAATGATCAGGTCAAATTTGCGTTTGGTTAAAAATTCCAGCGCATCGCTGGCGGTGGGTGATACCCATAGCCGGGGCGCGGCGGTAAAATTCATCCCCAGGTATTCGTTTATGATCTGTTCAGCTAACTGGCCGTCTTCTTCCAGGATATAAGCATCATATGGGCTGGCCACGAGCAGGATTTCATAAACCCGGTGCAGCATGAGGTCCTGAAATCTGAACTTGGGCTTCGATGTGGAATCATATTTTAGCATGTTCAATTTTAGAATCTGCAGGGTAAATATGAAATACCTGAGTTGAATTTTATTACTCTAACAACCCTTTCTGTTCCTAAATTCTATTCGATAACAGGCTGGTTAAGGATTATCTGAAGTTAAAATATTTAATAAATTATTCTCTGGATTTAATATATCCGCGAACCTGCCGGGCTTGTGGTGACCAGATGACAGCCGATCAGGAGGTGATTTGCGACGCCTGCCTGACAAACCTGGAGTTAACGGGATTGGGAAACTGGATAGACAGGATTACCTATAACACCGATCTGGATGGAGCTTATTCGGGCTGGTATTTCACTGCCGTTTTACAGGATATTATTCATACACTTAAATATTCAGATTATGCTAAATTCGGTGTTCTTTTAGGCGCGGAACTGGGCCGGTTGTTTGAAAAAGAGTTTACGCAGATGTCGATTCTGACGGCTGTTCCCCTGCACCCTGTGAAAAGACGGGAAAGAGGTTATAATCAGGCTGAATGGATCGTCCGTGGTATCAGTAAAGTTACCGGATTGCACTATGATTTTGACCTGTTAAAAAGAATTAAAGTAACCAAAACTCAAACCACTTTAAAAAGTGATGAGCGTTTTGTAAATATGTCGCAGGCTTTCAAGGCCTCAAAAAATTTGGACTATGACCGGATTGCCGTAATTGATGATGTTCTTACGACCGGAGCTACCATTTCGGCCTGTGCCACTGCACTGCGTAAATCTGGTGCTGAATTAATAACGGCTTTTACTTGCAGCACTCCAAGAATTGATAATTAGATAGGATGTTTACTTATGTTAAATACTTTAAATTCATTTGACTTGAAAGGGAAACGCGTTTTAATCCGTGTTGATTTCAATGTGCCTTTAAAAAATGGTGTTGTGGCTGATGATTTCAGGATCAGGGCTGCGCTACCGACTATCCAGCACTGTCTGAATACCGGTGCTTCGGTTGTTCTGATGTCCCACCTGGGTCGACCCAAAGGGAAGGTGATTCCTGAATTAAGCCTGGTTCCGGTTGGTGAAACACTGGCTGATCTGCTGGAAAAGTCCATCAAATTTTCCCATGACTGTGTTTCCGAAGACGCCCGGGATGTATCGCTGGGTCTAAGTGCAGGGGAAGTTCATCTGCTGGAAAACCTGAGATTCCATAAGGAAGAAACCTCCAACGAATCACAATTTGGAGCTTTGCTGTCCAAGCATGGCAGCGTTTATATTAATGACGCTTTTGGTACTGCCCACCGGGCCCATGCCAGTAATGTGGGCGTTGCCGCTCATTTTGCGCAACGTGGCATCGGGAATCTGGTCGAGCGGGAAGTCAGGTTTTTAAGCGATGTGATCAAAAGGCCGAACAGGCCGCTGGTCGTGATTCTGGGAGGTGCCAAAGTCGGTTCGAAATTAAGCCTGATCAACCGCTTCCTGGATGAGGCCGATGATATTATCATCGGTGGCGGAATGGCTTTTACATTTTTACAGGCCATGGGAAAAAATGTGGGTGGATCGCTGGTTGATAAATCAATGTTAAGGACGGCTGAGAAAATAATTGCCGACGCCAATCAGAAAAAAATCAACCTGCATTTTCCCAGTGACGTTCTGTGTGCTAATTCACTGGATGACCACGAGGAAAAAACTGTATTCTCAATTGATAAAATACCGGATGACCAGATGGGATTGGATATTGGCCCGGAAACAACCACTTCTTTCGTGAATATCGTTCACAAGGCCAGTACGATTATCTGGAATGGTCCCATGGGTGTATTCGAGATTCCCGGTTTTGATCAGGGAACCAGAACCCTGGCAGAAGAATTAGCCAATGCTACCGACAATGGTGCGATATCTGTCGTAGGTGGAGGTGACTCGGCCGCAGCAGTAAAAGGCTATAATTTAATGGAAAAAATGTCTCACGTATCAACAGGCGGAGGTGCATCACTGGAATTACTGAGTGGTGTATCACTGCCGGCTTTAACCGTATTGGAGCGCTAAATGATTACTAAACCTATTGTCGCAGGAAACTGGAAAATGCATATGACCCCGCAGGAGGGGTATTCGTTCGTCGAAGAATGTCGCAAATTACTTTTGAATATAGAAGGGGTGAACATTATATTCAGCCCGCCTTTTACGGCGCTCTTTAACATAAAAAGTTTATTGAATGTTCCATCGCTGTCGTTGGCTGCCCAGAATTGTCATTATGAAGACAAGGGTGCTTTCACTGGTGAAATATCGATCAGTATGCTGGAAGCCTGTGGCGTAGACTATGTCATTATCGGTCATTCCGAACGGCGTCATGTTTTTAATGAACCGGAAGAATGGATCAATGCCAAGGTCAAAGCCGTGCTCAATTCAAAGATGCTGCCAATCCTTTGTATCGGTGAGACTCTGGAGCAGCGTCAGGCTGGTGATACAGAAAAAGTACTGCGCGATCAATTGGTGGCTGGTCTTGCTGACGTCAGTGCCGAAGAGATGGATCGAATTGTGGTTGCCTATGAACCGGTTTGGGCGATTGGTACCGGCGTTACCGCCAGTGTCGATCAGGCCAGCGAGGCACATCAGGTTGTCAGACTGGTATTATCCGATCTGTTTACCGATGCTGTTGCCCGGAATACAGCCATTTTATATGGCGGTTCCGTGAAACCGGACAATGCCGCAGAATTAATTCAGGCACCGGGTGTAGATGGATTTTTGATTGGGGGCGCCAGTCTTAAAGTTGACTCATTTACATCGATAGCTCAATTAGTGCAGGAAAATTATAAAGAGGAATAACCCGTGTACGGATTTTTATTAGTTGTTGAAACCCTGGTTTCAATATTGTTGATTACAGTGATTTTGATGCAGGCCAGCCAGGGCGGCGGTCTGGCAGGATCAATTGGTGGTGGTATTACTAACCAGGTTCTGGGAGGCCGTGGTGCGGCTTCTTTTCTGAGCAAGGTCACCACTGGACTGGCAGTAGCCTTCATGTCCCTGGCTGTATTGATCAGCCTGTTGTCATCCACACGGATGGCTGAGTCGCGCTCGATCATTAAGCAGGAAGCAGAAGAACGGGTGATCTCACCTGGTTCAGATTTATCCCGTCCCGCCGGGCAGGATGATCAACTAATTCTGGAATAACCGGAAATTGCCGAAGTGGTGGAACTGGTAGACACGCTATCTTGAGGGGGTAGTGCTCATCCGGGCGTGCGGGTTCGAGTCCCGCCTTCGGCACAAACAGGAGGTCCCAATGAACGCAGCAAGAACACTGATCTTTGCGCTGATATTAATATCCTTTTCATTCGCACAATCACCGCAGGATTTATTTAATTCTGCTGAAGCAAGCATAGCTGCCAAGCAATTTTCAGCAGCACAGGAGCAGCTCGACCAGGCCATTAAGGCTGATCCGACGTTCGCACCTGCATTGTTCCTTCTGGCTCAGGTCTATATCCGCTCGGGTGATATGGAAAAGGCCGGTGAATTTTTCCGAACCGCAATTGAGACCGAACCGGAAAATGAAGAATATCGGGCCGAATACGAAAAGGTGACCGAACTGCTTTCCATGATGAGTGAGGCAATCCGGTATATGAACAGCGGTGATCTCGATGATGCCTATGCCACCTTTGAAAATGTTCTGGTTGATTTTCCGCATTTTGCCAAAGCAGCCTATAACATGGGGGGGGTCAATATGCGTCGTAAGGATTACGATGGCGCCATTGCCGATTTTCAGCGGACCCTGACAATCAATCCAGAATTCGCTAATGCCCATTCCGCTATCCAGAATGTAGTGAAGAATAAATTTAACGATGGTAATCGTTTATATAAGATGGGTGATTTGGAAGGTGCCATGGAATCATACTATAAAGTGCTTGAGTATGATTCAACCTTTTTCCAGGCCCATTATCAAATCGGTGTAATTTCGGGTCGTTTAGGAGATGTGGATAAGGCCATCATACTGTATAAAAAAGCATTAGAGTTTCAGCCCAATTCTGCTCGTGTTTTATTTGGGCTGGGTTTAGCCTACAAAAAAATCGGTGATATCGATGCGGCATTAGAGACATTTCAGAATGCAGTCAATGTCGATCCAACCCATGCCAAGTCTTATTCCAGCATGGGCGAGATCTATGTCGACCGGCAGGAATATGAAAAAGCCATCGATCGGTTCCAGCTGGCAATCTCTGTCGATCCAACCTATGCTAAAGCCTATGAAAATCTCGGTTTAACATATACCAAATTGGAACAATGGGAAGATGCGGTCCAGTATCTGACCCAGGCGGTAGCCTTCAATGCCAAGTCATTGAATGGATGGTATTATCTTTCACAATCCTACAATCAGCTGGGCGATTGCGAAAATGCCCTTGACGCCGCCAAAACAGCCGTTGATGTTCGTAATAATTATGCACCGGCTCTTATCGAAATGGGAGTGGCCTATTACTGTAATGGTAAAGGTGATAAAACCAGGGCCTTGAACTCCCTGGAAAAAGCCCGAAATGACAGTCAATGGCGCCGGGTAGCCGAATACGAGATCGATCGAATCAAGAATCCGGCCAAATACGAAGAGTAGACAGACTGATTGTTCTTTAACCGTAAGTAATTACGGCATCTGCAGTGATTAAAGCTGTAATATTCGACCTCGACAATACCCTGCTGGATTTTGTCACCATGAAATACCAGGCCGTCCGGGCCGCAGTCCATGCAATGATCGAAGCCGGTCTGGATGTGGACGAGCAGGAAGCATTCGATCAGATTATTAAACTATACCAGGACCATGGGTGGGAAAATCAACTGGTCTTTGATGATTACCTTAAAGCTGTTGAAGGCCGGGTAAATAACAAGTATCTGGCTGCCGGAGTCGTAGCTTACCGACGGAATCGTGAAGCCAGCTTGCGGACTTATCCCAATGTCAATCGCACCCTGATCAAACTGATGAAAATGGGAATCAGACTGGCGGTAGTCTCAGATGCACCCAGCCGTGAGGCATGGTTGAGGATCTATTATTTAAACCTGCACCATGTATTTGACCTGGTGATTACACATGATGATACGGGAACTCATAAACCATCACCAAAACCTTTCCAACTGGCACTGGATACTTTAAAGATAAAACCGGATGAGGCCATTATGATCGGTGACTGGCCAGAGCGGGATGTGGTTGGTGCCAGTCAGCTGGGAATCCGAACAATTTTCGCCCGGTACGGTAATGCCTTTGATCCGGTTGAGAATTCCGGGGCCAACTGGGATATCGATGATATATATGAACTGGTAAAAATTGTCCGGGATATAAATGCTGGATGAGTGTTTCATAGGTACCGATATAGTATCGGTGCCGAATATTGAACGTCTCCTGAATAAATATCACGAAAAATTTCGTCAGCACACTTTTACCAAAGTTGAGATAGATTACTGTGACAGCCGCCCCCGCAGTGCCGAACATTTTGCCGGTCGTTTTGCTGCCAAAGAAGCGGTTAAAAAAGCTTTAATGTCAGCTGGGATAGCAGTAAGCCCATCTTTGAAGAAAATTGAAATAATACCCGAACCTGATGGCCGCCCATCAGTGAATCTGCATTTTAAGACAAACGAAAAAATTGTCTGTCGGGTAAGTATTTCGCATATCCCCGAATATGCAGTGGCAGCGGCAATTGTACAGAAAGAATCCAGCTGATGAATATATTAATTCTGAATCTGTCTCCACGGCATTACAGGATTCTTTTTGTTTCATATCTGGTCCTGATATTTGTCGGATCCAGTATCCCGGCTGATCATATTCCGGATTCCCGACTATTCGCCAATGATAAATTATTGCATATAATCGAATATTTTCTGCTGGGCTATCTGATTATGAAAAGTATTGGCCAGCGAACTGTGAAAAGTTTTTTCCTGGGGGTTGGTATCTGCCTGTTTTTCGCCGGTCTGGATGAATTCTACCAATCGCTGATTCCCGGCCGAATGCCGGACTGGCTGGATTTTCTGGCCGATAATTTTGGGATTTGGTTAGGTGCCGGATTTGGTATATCTTTCAATTTCGGAAACAGGGATGATTGAACAATTACATATCCGAAATTTCGCTATAATCGACGATCTTAAATTGAATTTTAAGCCTGGTCTGACAATTATTACCGGTGAAACCGGTTCCGGCAAGTCAATAATCCTGCAAGCCCTGGCAGTTTCCCTGGGAATGAAACCAACCCGTACGATGGTTAAATCGGATAGTGATCGTGCAACGGTTGAGACTAATATCAACAATGCCGAACAGCAGTTGACGCTTTATCGGATTATTCCCAGTAAAGGCCGGATTAAAAACTATGTCAATGATGAACCGGTAAACGAAAAATTATTTAAACAGACCGCAGCCCCGGTTGCGGATTTTCACGGCCAACATGAACAGCAGCTGATTATGGATCAGGCCACTCATATCAATTACCTGGATGATTTCGCCGGTACCGGAACCACCGTAGCTGAATTAAATATTGTTTATCGCGACCTGGAGAACTCCAGAATCAGGCTCCAGCATCTGATTGAGAAACTGTCCCAGGCCAGGGACCGGGCTGATTTACTGGAATTTCAATTGAAGGAGATAGCGGCAGTTGACCCCGTGACCGGAGAAGATATAACCCTAAATGAGGAATATAGCCGGTTGAGCCACGCTGAAGAAATGATCAGTTCGATTGCCACTTTGAATGATCAGTTGATATCCGGCGAGAATGCCCTGATCCCCGGTCTGCAACAGGCTCTAAAATTACTTGAGCGTCTGGGGAAATTCGACTCCGGAATGCACCAGTTCGCCCAGATGATTTCTGAAGCGGTAATCATTTTACAGGATGCCGATAACAGCTTACGGATTCACAGTCAGGGATTAGATTCTGACAACGAACGCTTGTTGGAGTTGCAGGACCGTATCCAGGCTATAGAAACCCTTAAAAGGAAATATGGTGGTGCTTTGGAAGCGGTATTGGAGTACCGTAATTCCAATCAGCTGGAACTTGACGAACTGGAGCAGTTGGAGGACAAGATAATTACCCAGAAGCAACAGATTGCCAGATTGCAGGGAAAATTTCAAGCACAGGCCGATAAACTGCATAAAAAACGGATTGATACGGCACCGCGATTGTCGATGGCGATCGAAGCTGAAATGCATAAACTCAATATGCTAGGCGGCCGTTTCGAAATAAGAATTTCCCAGGCAGCTGACGATCAATCGGCCATTTTGTTTGAGAATAACCCGGTAAAAATCAATCCTGGTGGGTATGATGTGGTCCAGTTCTATCTTAGCGCCAATCCCGGGGAGAAATTGAAGCCCATGGATCAAATTGCATCCGGGGGAGAAATATCAAGGATCATGCTGGCTATAAAGACCATCCTTCAGGCCAGCGATCCGGTAGAAATCCTGATCTTTGATGAAATTGATACCGGTATATCCGGATCAGCGGCTGAAAAGGTTGCCGATAGCCTGGTCAATCTGGCCAGAAACAAGCAGGTAATCTGTATTACTCATTTACCGCAGATCGCCAGGCGGGCTCAACAGCATCTGGAAGTGGAAAAGAAATTAACCGCAACCGCAACCGACGTAAAGGTACGATACCTTGATAAAAGGGATAGTGCTGCTGCAGTAGCCCGACTGGTTGCCGGTGAATCGAAATCGAAAGACGAAGTCGTCTTAACTCAGGCATAGAATAAAGGATAATATGGATAAACTGGTCATAAACGGCGGAAAAGAATTAAACGGGCAGGTATCTATCAGTGGGGCGAAAAACGCCGTTTTACCGATCATGACAGCCGCGTTACTGGTGGATGGGAGTCTGGATATCAGAAAAGTCCCCCGGTTGCGCGATACCATGACAATGATTAAGCTGCTGAATATTATCGGGGCATCCACTGAGTTGCACGATGATGTACTTACGATTGATGGTGGGTCAGTTAATAATCCTGAAGCACCGTATGAGTTGGTAAAGACGATGCGGGCCTCGTTTTATGTTCTTGGTCCCCTGGTGGCTAAGCATGGAACAGCCCGGGTTTCATTACCCGGCGGCTGCGCATGGGGTCCCCGTCCGGTTGATTTTCATCTGAAAGGTCTGGAAAAACTCGGTGCAAAGATTACTTTGGAGGGTGGCTATATTCTGGCTGAAGCAAAGCGCCTGAAAGGCAATAAAATCAGTTTTGAGATCCCTTCGGTAGGGGCCACTGGAAATATCGCCATGGCTGCTGTTTTGGCCGATGGGACAACTACAATCGAAAATGCCGCCCGTGAACCGGAGATTGTTCAACTATGTGAATTCCTGAATATTATGGGTGCCAAAATAGAGGGAATCGGTACCGATGAGTTGGTCATCGAAGGTGTGACTTCTCTTGAACCGCATTCGATCACGGTAATTCCGGATCGGATTGAAGCCGGTACTTTCCTGATGGCTGGCGCCATGCTGGGTGATATTACGCTGCAGGATGTTAATCCGAATCACCTGGTGAACGTGCTGGATAAATTATCCGATACGGGAGCACAGATTGAAGTTGGGGAAAATCACATTCGTGTACGGGCAGCAGATAGAATCGAACCGGTTGACGTAACGACGGCGGTATACCCCGGATTTCCCACCGATCTCCAGGCCCAGTGGATTGCTCTTATGAGCCGTTCCAGTGGCACGGCTGTTGTCACCGATACAATTTATCAGGACCGTTTTTCGCATATTCCCGAGCTGGCCCGGCTGGGAGCAAATATTAAATTAGAGAAAAATGTTGCGATTGTGCATGGTCAGCCTCGACTGAAAGGGGCTCCGGTCATGTCAACCGATATCCGCGCCAGCGCGGCCCTGATCCTGGGCGGTTTGGCAGCGGAGGGCCGTACCGATATCAGCCGGGTATATCATATCGACCGCGGTTATGAAAATATTGAAGCAAAATTCAGATCACTCGGTGCCGATATCCGCCGGGATAAGGAATAGAGGGAGAATAGCAGGAGATGAAAATTGTTATCATTGGAGCTGGTGAAGTGGGCTTTCATGTCGCCCGTGCTCTGAGTCAGGAAGATTTTGATATTACTGTTATCGAACTCGATCCTGAGAAATGCCGGCGGATTGCAGAAACACTGGACGTGATTGTAGTGGAAGGCCATGGTGCCAGTCCGCGAAACCTCACCAGAGCACGCGTCCAGGAAGCCGATTATGTTGTTTGTGTAACACGAGTTGACGAGGTGAATCTGATTGCATCCCAGCAGGCTCATGAATTAGGCGCAAAGAAAATAATTTCACGTCTGAGAAACCAGCAGTACACAACCCGCGAATCGATTATCCGACCCGAACGGTTTGGAATTGATATGGTTATCCATCCGGAGAAAGCCGCCTGTCAGGAGATCGTGCGCCTGGTCCGGCGGACCTATGCCTCACAGGTGATGGAATTCGAGGGCGGGCGCCTTCAATTACTGGGAATCCGGCTGCACAGCAAATCACCGATTATCGGTAAATCAGTTAAGGAATTCTGCGAGAGTGAGGTCGGTTTCAAATTTGGTGTGGTTACTATCACCCGGAATGGCGACAGTTACGTTCCCTGGGGGGATTTCATATTTCAGGAACGCGACACCGGGTACTTTCTGATCCGGACCGACCGGGTTGAAGATCTGATGCAATTGCTGGGAAAACAAGCCTCGAAGACCAAACGGATAATGGTAATGGGCGGAACCAAGATTGGTCGTTCACTGGCGGAAGAGTTACAGGATGAAATGTCCGTTCGTTTAGTGGAAGTGGACCGGAGCAAAGCCGAATCGATTGCCACCGAATTGACTGAGGCCATGATTTTAAACGGGGATGGGACCGATGTGGAATTTCTGCGTTCGGAGAACATCAGTGAGTTGGACAGTTTTATTGCCGTTGCCCATAATGAACAGACCAATCTGTTGTCGGGCCTGCTGGCGCGCCACCTGGGTGTAAAACAGACTATAATCCACATATCCACTACCGAATATCTTCCGATTATCAAGGAAATCGGTCTGGATGCTGTGATAAGTAAGAATATCTCTACCGTCAATGCAATCCTGCGCTACATCAGGAGCGATCAATCTGAAACATCGGTTACTACCTTCGATGAAATTGACGTTGATGTACTGGAATTCAATCCCGAACCGGGTAGTAAAGTCACAACCGGACAGCTGAAAGACCTGAAGTTCCCCGAGGAAAGCATTGTTGGTGTTATTAACCATCACGGACATCTGAGTATTGCCCGCGGCTCTTCCCAATTAACTGAGGAAGATACTGTTCTGGTATTTGCCAAGAAAGCTGCCATTCCAAAACTGCGGAAACTGTTTATTTCGCGATGAATGTAAAAACTACGATCAATATTCTGGCCATCCTGGTTGTTATGTTGGGTGTGGCTATGATAGCGCCAATCCTGATTGCCTGGTTCAATCATGAACCGGATCTGATGGGCTTCATCCAGTCTTCAGCACTGTGCCTGGTCTTTGGAATCCCGGTGTGGCTTGTATCGCGAAAGAATAAAAAACTTACGATCAAGGACGGCTTTGCGGTCGTCACTTTTGCCTGGATTACAACGGCGCTGGTGAGTTCTCTGCCATTCATACTTAGTGGAATGATCCCCAATTTTACCGATGCTTTCTTTGAATCGATGTCGGGAGTCACGACCACCGGTGCTACCATTATCGGCAGTCCGGTCAACCTGCCCCACCTGCCCAATGGGATCGAAAGCCTGCCGATGGCCACCCTGTACTGGCGTTCATTTATCCAATGGATCGGCGGAATGGGAATCATTGTCTTTTATATCGCAATCCTTCCACTGCTTGGAATGGGGGGCGTTCAGTTGTTCAAGGCGGAGGTACCGGGTCCGGTGGCCGACAAGATTCGTCCGCGGGTTCGTGAAACAGCCAAGATTCTCTGGCTGGTCTATCTGGGAATCAGCATGGCGGAGATTATCCTGCTGTTGTTTGCCGGGATGAGTCTATTTGATTCTGTCTGCCATACTTTTACCACCATGCCTACCGGTGGCTTTTCAACCAAGAATGCCAGCATCGGGCATTATGACAGCTCGACCATTCACTATATCATAATATTTTTCATGTTCATGGCAGGGATCAACTTCAGCCTGCATTTCAGAGCATTGTCTGGTAATCTGAAAGCTTATTTCAGGGATAAGGAATTTTTAAATTATTTCGGATTGATAGCGCTGGTCACATTTTTCATTTTCCTGAGTGTCAGTGCTGACAGCGGGAGCTGGAATTCAATCAATTTCAGAGATTCACTTTTTCAGACAGTTTCGATTGTGACTACCACCGGATATGGTACGGCCGACTATGAAACCTGGGTATACTTTGCCCAATTGTTATTATTTCTCATGATGTTTGTGGGTGGAATGGGCGGCTCGACTGGCGGTGGGATGAAAATCGTCCGTATCATGCTGATTGTAAAATATATTTTGCTGGAAACACGGCGGATGCTGCATTCCCGGGCCATTTTCCCAATCAGGATCGGCCGACGGTATATCAGTGAGGATATTATCCGGAATACGATTGGCTTTTTCATGTTTTATTTAATGATATTCGCATTGACATCGATTGTACTGACAGCCCTGGGCTGGGATATTCAATCATCGATCGGTGCAGCCGCATCAGCCCTGGGGAATATCGGCCCGGCTTTGGGTGATTTTGGTCCAACCGACAATTATGCCCTGTTACATCCATTGGGGAAATGGCTGTTGTCATTCTGTATGTTACTGGGCCGACTGGAAATATACACTGTGATGGTCATTTTCAGTCGCACTTTCTGGCGTACCTGATTTAGCGGAGGGATGAGATGCCGATTCAGATAAAGAAAACCAATCAATTTGCCACGATTATTGTTGACCGGCCCGAGGCGTTGAATGCCATGAATCTGGAGTTGCTGAATGGAATGCAGGCAGCACTTGATGATTGTCTGGCCGATGATGATATTGGAGTAATAATTATTACCGGGGCGGGAGAAAAATCATTTGTTGCCGGTGCCGACATTAAGGCCATGTCGGAGATGACACCAAAACAAGCGTTGGAATTTGGTGGTTTGGCACATCATCTGTTGTGCCTGATCGAAAAATCGCATAAGCCGGTCATTGCTGCCATTAACGGTTTCGCTTTGGGTGGGGGAACGGAAATCAGTCTGGCCTGTCATATCAGAATTGCCAGCGATAATGCAATCTTCGGGCAACCGGAAGTGCATCTGGGATTGATCCCTGGCTGGGGTGGTACCCAGCGACTGGCACGGTTGGTTGGCAAAGGTAAGGCGATTGAAATGATCACCGGTGGGGGCAATATCAAAGCTGATGAAGCGCTCCGGATCGGACTGGTTGAGCAAGTTGTTCCCCAGACCGAATTGATAACGACGGTAACAAAATTGGCCCAGCGAATCCTGTCTAATGGACCGGAAGCGATCACGGTGGCACTGGAATGTATTCGAAAAGGTATGGATATGACGCTTGAAGAAGGATTGAAATATGAACTCCATGCTTTCAGCAGCCTCTTCGAAACACCGGAAATGAAACAGGGCACAAAAGCCTTCATTGAGAAAAGAAATCCGGACTTCAGGAAATAGAATCAGTGGAAATCCTGGGTATCGAACATATAGGTATTGCCGTTAGCAGTGATTCTGAGGCCGGGCAATTCTGGAACGTAATTTTTGGGATATCAGATCCCGTCAAGGAAACCATTACCGAACAGGGTGTTGAGACGTCGATCTATAAAACTGACCGAGGAAAGATTGAACTGCTGAACAGTCTTAATGATGATAGCCCGATTGCTAAGTATTTAAAGAAGAATGGCCCGGGTATTCACCATATCTGTTTGGAAGTGGCCGATATTAAAGCGGCAATGCAGGAGCTGGAGAAAAGGGGTATCAGCCTGATTTATGATGAGCCTAAGATCGGCGCGGAGGGATTCCTGATTAATTTTATTCATCCCCAGAAAAGTGGCGGTGTTTTACTGGAACTGGCCCAGAAGAAAGGTTAAAGCTGCTGTAAGCCAGCTTTACTCAGTTTCTGTGCAATTAATTCTGAAGCTTTTTCCTGGGCAATATTATCAGATTTGATCACCAGGTCAGCATATTTATTGTACAGAATAGTACGTTCTTCGAATAATTCCTGGAAACTCTGATCCGGGTGTTTGGCCAGGCCTCTGGTTTCGTAATTATTGATCCGTTGTTTTAAAGAATTCAAACTGACATCCAGGAATACAGTGATGCTGCTTTCGCTTAGATGCTCCATGGCTGCCTGACTGTAGACTGCACTTCCTCCGGTGGCTATCACATGGTGTTGAAGGTTCAGGCCACAAAGAATATCCTCTTCAATTTTGCGCAAGGCAAAATGTCCATCGTTATCGACAATATCCTGCAATAAACGTTCGTGGACCGTTTGGATCAGGATATCAGTATCGACAAATTCAAATGATAATTGTTTGGCCAGGATAACACCAATTGTGCTTTTCCCGGCTCCGGGCATTCCGATCAGTACAATATTTGATTTCTTCATTGATTGCAGAGTTGTTTAGGTGAATCGTGGGGCGGAAGTTAGGAACAACAAGTATATGCAGCAGAGAATTAATTGCGTGCAAGTTCAACCAGGTAGGCACAATGATCGGATGCTACTGAATCCGGGATGACTGTAGAACTACTGGTGTGCCAGTAATTAAGTGGCGCAAACATGATATAATCAATTTTCCTTGCAGGCTGGTGGGACGGAAAAGTCGGTTTGGGATTATTATTGTCATAGGTAGACTCCCACTGCTGTTCTAGAATGGAAATTGGCCTGCTGCCGGGAGTATCGTTCAGGTCGCCGGCTAATATGATCGGGTATCGCGCTGGAAGCAATATTTGGTTAATGTCCCGGACCTGTTCAATCCTTTCTGAATCATCCGGTTTATAATCAAGATGGGTGCAGACAAAGGATATTGTATCTCCGGGTGAGATTATTGTAGTGATCATCAGGGCGGTGCGGGGCTCGTTGCCTTTTTGATGGGGCAGGGGATGATTCTGATGGTTATGGATCGGTGTCTGCGAAAGTACAGCCACTCCATATTGACCGTCATCAAAATTCATTGCCTTACCGAATAAATAATACATGTCGGTTCTTTGTTCCAACTCCTGTGCCAGGTCAAGATTCCCGCAACGATTAGTGTTCCGATCGACTTCCTGAAGCGCTACCAGATCTGGCTTGTACGTATTGATTACGCCTGCGATATGATCCAGGTCGTAGTCACCTTTCATGGTTGCCCCATGATAAATATTGAAGGTCATTATTCTTAGAGTATTACCATTACTATCAATTGCTTGAGCACTGACTATGCCGGTAATCAACAACAGGAGCGTTAATAGTATTCTGCTAATTAACAATTTGACGGGCATGAAATTAATCCTCAATTTCAGTTTGAATTTTAGCACTGATAAGTACTTGTGTGGTTGAGTCTATTTTACCGCCCATCTGGATAATTCTCTGCAGTGTTTCGTGCGCTTTTTTATATTCACCATCCCAATAGAAAGCTTCAGCCCAGTTATTATAAATATAGTCATTCCGTGGGCATTTATCGTTAGCATCCCAGAGGAATATTTCAGATTGATAGGCATATATTTCGCGAGTTTCCTGATCAATAAAGGAAAGATGGGATAATCTGGCGCATGATTTGGCCAGATCGGACTTTAACTTACAGTTGAAAGGATTAATCTGATTGGCAATTGTCAGAAACCGATCGGCCTCCAGGAGCATTTCCTGCCGATATAGAAATTTTCCTGCCAACCAGAACTGTTTATAGTCACCTGGATTGAACTGATAGGCTTTCATGATACTGACGGCAAAACTATCTGGTAAATTTTTGTCATACCATGATTGAGCCTGTTGCAAATAATATTCATATGCTGTTTGATAATCCCCGAAATATTCTATGGTTGAAGCAATGAATAATTCCTCATTTGGTGTCGTATCATTAGCCCGGCCCATTCGTTCAATGAATTCATATGTATGGATTTCGATCTGGTTTTCTGTTTGTGTCTCTTGCTCAAATCGCATATATATTTGGTTTGTGATAATTAATACAAAAATCCAATAGATTATAACTCCAGTTAAGAGGCGGGTAAAATTGTAGAGGCTGCTGGTTTCACGCTTGCGCAGCTCGGTACGGAGAATCGATCCCGAGTAGCCCTTATTTGACAATTTATTAAATAGTCTCTGGCGGCGTTTGATCAGTGATTGTTCACAAAAATAATCAGCTGATAGACCGGCTAGTATTGCCAGTAATACCATTATCGGATACATTAAATCCGGAAGCCAGTATACAAGAAGCAGGAAGGAAGCAATCAGATTGAATCCTAAAATGTATCTGCCATTAATTAGGAAATATACCGGTCCCATCAATGCTGCGGCCGTATTCCATGATATATCGAAATTCTTCATTCCCGGCTGTATTTGGATCGATGTTTCAAATGCAAAATGAGTTATTAGTAAAGTCATTTTAACCAGAATGGATGCATATTTCAAGCTGAATGGCGGATATTTTATATTCTCCAGGCTTGCCCAATTACTTTACACTGAATAAACTCGCACCGATTATGACTACTCAGTCGAACATTTCCGATAAACTTAAGCAGGTACCGGCGAAACCCGGTGTCTACCTTTTTAAGAATGAAAAAGGTGAAATTATCTATATCGGAAAAGCCAAAAGTCTGCGCAGCCGTGTACGATCATATTTTCAGAGTAAGAAGCACCAGCAGGCCAAGACTATATCAATGGTACGACAAATAACCGATTTGGAATGGATTGTAGTTCGCAACGAAGTAGAAGCGTTGTTATCCGAAGCAAATATGATAAAGGAGTACCGCCCCCACTATAATATCGATCTAAAGGATGATAAATCTTTTCCATTTATCAGGATTACCAGCGAACCTTATCCCCAGGTCTTTATTACGCGGAAAATCGTCCGTGATGGCTCAAAATACTATGGCCCTTACACCGATGTAGGTCTCCTGCGCAGAACGATGGAGGCGGTATATAAAGTGTTTCCGATCCGCAGTTGCAGTTATTATCTGGATGAAGAAGCTATCATATCAGGAAAAGTTAGGCTTTGTCTGGATTATCATATTAAGAA
Organism: uncultured bacterium; assembly: GCA_964410945.1. Taxonomy (GTDB): domain Bacteria; phylum Fidelibacterota; class Marinisomatia; order Marinisomatales; family TCS56; genus CAYPJE01. The sequence continues at coordinate 65,223 of CAYPJE010000004.1, read as the reverse complement.
ATGCGAAGGTCCCTGTGAAGGACAGGTCTCCCATGAGGATTATAACAAGATGGTCTATCATGTCGCCCAGGTATTGCAGGGCGATACAGCCGCGACAGAAGAATATGTCACAATGCGCATGAAGGCGGCAGCAGCTGATTTAAATTTTGAGGATGCGGCCCAATTCCGTGATCAGTTGAACGCTATAGAAAGTTTTAAAGCCCGTCAGCGGAAAATCGCTGCCGATTTCACCGATCGCGATGTGATTGCTCTGGAGCGTCAGGAAAATATCGGCCTGGCTTCGGTCATCCGGATTCGCCAGGGGCGCATATTTTCCCGGGAAAAATTCCGTCTCCGGAATCTGGATAGTAGTGATGGTGAGGTACTGAAGCATTTTTTAGCCCGCTTCTACCTGGAGGGAGATTTTGTACCCCGGGAAATTCTGATGCCATTTGCTCCGGATGATCCTGAGGAGCTGATTGCCTGGTTTAAAGAGAAGCGTGGGGGGACGGTTAATATGCTGCTGCCAAAGCGGGGAGAAAAGGCTCACCTGCTTGAAATGGCGGTCAGTAATGCCAAACTATTACTCAGCGAGTGGGTTGTGGAACGGATCAGGCAGCGCGATTTTGTACCGGCATCGGTTATCCAGTTACAGGAAGAATTTCAATTGCAGACACCACCTCGCCGGATTGAAGGGTTTGATATTTCACATCTGGGCGGGACCAACACTGTGGCTTCGATGGTATGTTTTTCGGATGGAAAGCCCCGTAAAACAGAATATCGGAAATTCAATGTTAAAACAGTTAAGGGAATCGACGATTTTGCCGCCATGCGTGAGGTGGTTCTCCGGCGCTATACACGCCTGAAAAAAGAGAATAAAGTACTACCGGATTTGATATTAATCGATGGTGGCAAGGGGCAACTGGGAATGGCTGTCTCAGCCCTGCGGGAAATCGGTCTGGATTATTTGCCGGTAGTCGGATTGGCCAAGCGCCTGGAAGAAGTTTATTTACCCGGAATGTCTGATCCCCAGTCGATTCCTAAAACATCTCCAGGCCTCATTTTATTACGCCGGATCAGGGATGAAGCACACCGGTTTGCGGTGACTTTCCAAAGGCAGAAACGTGATTCTGTGGCAACCAGGTCAATATTTTCTTCCATTCCCGGTATTGGGCCGGTACGGTTACAAAAGCTTCTTACAACTTACCCTGATGTCAAAACTATTGCCGGGGATGAGCCCGCTTCAATTGCCTTGCGGACCGGAATGACCGAGGAAATAGCTATACAGGTGATCCAGGTCGCAAAAAAATATTTACTGAAGAAGAGTTCTGGAACTAAAACGGCTTGAAACTAAATTTACCTGATTATAAATCCGATATGAACCACATTAATCACAAGATTATCTCAATACTGCTGATAATAACCGGACTGAGTATTACCTTCGGCCAGGAATATGCCAGTGACCGAATTCTGGTCAAACTGGCACCGGTTGTGGGACGGATAGGTTTCGATGCTACTGCCGACCGGCTATCCTATGCGGTCGATAGGGAAATTGTCCCGCGATTGAATATTGTTACAGTAAAAATAGATACTCAAACCGTATCTCCGGCGCAGGCCCTGGCTGATATCCAAGCGAATCCCTGGGTTGAAGCGGCGCAGTATGATCATCGGCTGACCAGGCGCTCGTCTTATCCCAGCGATCCATTATTCGGCAACCAGTGGGCATTGGAAAATTCCGGTCAAACCGGGGGACTTGAAGATGCTGATATCGATGCCCCGGAAGCCTGGGATATAGCTACCGGTGGTATAAATCTAAACAGTGATACAATCGTAGTCGCAGTTATTGACGACGGCTGTGAGCTGATACATCCCGATTTAAAGGCTAATTTGTGGACAAACTGGACTGAATTCTATGGTGACAGTCTGGTTGATGATGACAATAATGGTTATGTTGACGATATTCATGGGTGGAATGCTTTTGATTCCACCGGGATTATTCCTAATGATGATCATGGTACTCATGTCTGTGGTATAATCGGGGCCGATGGCAATAATACCAACCAGGTCAGCGGAGTCAACTGGAATGTCAAGGTTATGCCAGTCGCCGGTGCATCATCATACACTTCAACGGCAATGCAGGCCTATAATTATATTCTCGAACAGCGCCTGCTGTATAACGCCAGCGGAGGGACAGCCGGGGCGTATATTGTAGCTACCAATAGTAGTTTTGGTATCAATTATGCCGATTGTAATTCGGGTAGTTATCCGTTATGGAATGATATGTATGATGCCCTTGGCGTAGCAGGTATTCTGAATGCGGTGGCAACAATGAACATTACCGCCGATGTGGATACCCAGGGTGATGTTCCTTCGGGGTGCGATAGTGACTATCTGGTTACGGTAACTAATACGACCCACCGCGATGAATTGCAGTCAACGGCTGCTTATGGAAGAGAATCCATTGATCTTGGTGCTCCGGGAACAAACATATTGTCAATAGTCGATGATGCAGCCACCGGGACAAAAACGGGCACATCGATGGCAACCCCCCATGTTGCTGGTACGATCGGGCTTCTGCATACCGTTTTTACACCTGATTTTGCCAATATCTATAGAAACTATCCTGCAACAGGCGCACTTAAAATCAAGGATATGATTTTATCCACTGTGGATACAATTCCGGCCCTAAATGATATTACCGTCAGTAGTGGAAGGTTAAATCTGTTCAAGGCTTTGTTGCAGGCAAAACACTACCTGTCAGTTGACACGCTGGACCCGGGAAGCATTACCAATCTGGCCGTTGATACAAGTTACTGGTATGCGATTCATCTGTCCTGGGAGGATCCGGATACATTAATAAACGGTGATCCAATTGATTCATTCATGATCGATATCCGGCGTGATGGTGACTATCTTGCAACGGTGAATAATGGCATGCAGGAGTATACTGATACCAATTTACCTGGTGGCAGGGAATACTTATATACGGTTACCGTTCGATTAGCTGAAAATGATTCAACCAGCATACCCATCTATGCACAGGCAGTTGTTCCGGGACCGGATGGATTACTTGGAGATATCGATGGTGACGGATATCTGTCTGACTACGATATCAACCGTATGCTGGGGATAGTATTGGGAGAAATTGAATCAACGGTGAAGGATTCTTCATCAGGAGATATGGATTTCAATGGCAGCCTGGACGTAATGGATATCTTGCGAATGATCGAATTGAAGTCACTGAAATAGCTGATCCTATTCGTCCCGTTCCAAAAAACCATTTGTGATCATCCAATCATCAGAAACGAATTTGGTCAGATAATTGCGGATGTTATCAGGCAGGATAACCAGACATTTTTGACCAGCCTGCAGCGTTTTCGCCGCTTGTAAAGCTCCCCACATTACCGATCCGCTCGATCCACCTACCAGCAGACCCTCCTCACGAATCAGACGGCGTGCCATCAGGAATGAATCCCTGTCGTTAACCTTGATGTAGGAATCCACCAGTGAATTGTCGAGCACATCCGGGAAAAAATCATATCCAATACCCTCCACCATATAAGTATGCACATCATCGCCGCCACCGAGGATGGAACCGAAGGGATCGACACCAACAATTTGAATATCCGGCAATTTTTCCTTCAGCTTTCTGGAAACACCGGTTATTGTCCCGCCTGTTCCAACTCCAATTACTACCATATCCAGGTTGGTTCCGTAATCAGCCAGGATTTCTTCGGCCGTGCCATGATAATGGGCATCGGGATTATCGGGATTTGAATATTGATCCAGAATGTGCGAGCCCGGTATTTCGGCTTGCAGTCGTTTTGCAACGCTGGCTTCACTGTCCGGTGAATCGTGAGCTGCACCAGTGGGCGTGCGCACAATTTCAGCACCCAGGGCTTCCAGAACGACCTGTTTCTCCTGGCTCATTTTTTCCGGCATGGTAATAATCAACCGATAGCCCAGTGCTGCTGCGGTTACCGCCATCCCGATACCAGTATTGCCAGAGGTTGGTTCGATCAAGGTATCACCGGGTTTTATCCGTCCACTGGCCTGGGCCGCGAGAATCATTCGAACGCCAATCCGGTCCTTTAGTGATCCGCCGGCGTTGAGGAATTCACATTTGGCATAAAAGTCGCAGTCCAGTTCCTGGCCAACACGATTAAGTTTTACTACCGGGGTGTCCCCGATTGCTTGGGTTATGTTTTCAATCATCATAGCTTTTTATTGGATTAATGCTGTTTGAGAAGGCTAAATTTCACAACCTAATGAGATTTTCTAAAGAATTTTAATAAAATTGTTCCAAACAAAAGAATAAAGGGGTATTCACATGCAGCGTCTTAAAGATAAAATTGCTGTTATTACAGGTGCGGCACGGGGGATTGGAAGATCAACCGCTCTGAAATTTGCCGAAGAGGGAGCCACGGTTATTATTGCCGATTACGATGAAGAAAACGGACTGAAAACCGCCAGTGATATTGCCGATCAGGGTGGTAAGACCGATTTCGTCAAAACCGATGTCAGCGATATTGAAAGTGTAGGGAATCTGTTTGGCATGATTGAACAGAACTATGGTCGGGTCGACATCCTGGTTAATAATGCCGGTATCCTAATGGACAGTACTCTGAAGAAGCTGGATGTTGATAAATTTGATAAGGTTATCGATGTTAATCTGAAAGGTGTATTTCTGTGTACTCAGGCGGCCGTCGCTTTAATGGATCCTGAAAATGGTGGTGTAATCCTCAACGCTTCCTCGGTTGTCGCCCATACAGGTAATTTCGGACAGACCAATTACGTTGCCACTAAGGCTGGTGTTATTGGGATGTCAAAGGTCTGGGCCAGGGAGCTGGGACGTAAGAATATCCGTGTTAATGCGGTTGCTCCCGGTTTTATCAAAACCGAAATGACAGCCGGGATTCCCGATAAGGTTATGGACATGATGTTGCAGAGGGTTCCGCTGGGCCGTATGGGAGAAAGCATCGAAATAGCCAATGCCTATTGTTTCCTGGCCAGTGATGAGGCCAGCTATATAACCGGGGCGGTCTTAAATGTCGATGGTGGAACAGTAACCTGACCATCATATTTTGAATAAAAAAAGCCCGATGCTTTCGCACCGGGCTTTTTTGTGGGGGATGGATCGAACTAATTAAGCGACTTTGATTTCAATTTCTTTGGGCTGTACGGCTTCAGTTTTTGGAAGCTCTATTGACAATATCCCATTCTTGAATTTGGCACCAATCTGGTCTTCATTCACCATGTCTGGCAGGCGGAAGCAACGTTGGAAATTCCCGCTGGAGCGTTCACGGCGGTGGTAGTTGGTGTTTTTATCTTCCTTCGCCAGGACGCGCTCTCCTTTAATGGTTAACACATTATCTTTTACATGAATGTGAACGTCTTTTTTATCCAGGCCAGGTAAATCGGCAGTGACAGTGAATTTCTTCTCATCTTCCTGGATGTCGGTGGAAGGGGCCCAGTTCAGGCCAGTTGATTCCTCTTCGTAGCCATAGCTGTCGTTAAAGAAATCCCGTACTAAACGATCGAATGAATTCCGGGGCCTTAAAGTCGTGTTTGGATGCCATTTTACTAATGTCATTTTTATTCTCCTTTTCAAGATTAAGTTTTTTCTTTCACGACTCTATTGGAACAAGCTGCATGCCAGTGAACATTTACTGCCAGGTTTACATGGAAAAAATATTGCCACAAGGAATTATTCCTATTTGACAGCACTGTTTGCATATATAACATACTGACAATTCCTAAGTATGACATACGGGCAATCCTGATAATTATTTCTCCTGTATTTACAAGTCTAAAATTGTATTGTGGTCTAAATTTCCAGTAATTTTAGCTACTTAACCGAGCAGGTAAAATATGACGATCTGGACCGCAGCAATAACACTGTTCCTGGTAATGGACCCTCTGGGTAACATTCCGGTATTTTTATCCGTCTTGAACTATGTCGATGAAGATCGACGCAGGAAAATCATTATCCGGGAGTTGTTGATTGCCCTGGTAATAATGCTGTGTTTTTTCTTTTTTGGAACACCAATGATGCGTGCTTTATCGATCAGTGAGCCGTCGTTGAGCATTGCCGGTGGGATAATTCTGTTCATTATTGCAATCCGGATGATATTTCCCCTGCGCCACCAGGGACTGATGGGGGAGGATCCTGAACTGGAACCGTTCATTGTTCCTCTGGCGATTCCATTGGTGGCAGGGCCTTCAACCATTGCCACAATCCTGTTAATGGTATCCAAACAATCGAACCAGAAATGGGAAATAATGGTGGCCATGCTGGGAGCCTGGCTGGTTTCATCGGTCCTGCTGTATTTTTCGGAAGGTCTACGAAAAATTATCAGAAAGCGGGGATTGGCCGCCATTGAACGATTGATGGGGATGATACTAACCACTATCTCAGTTGAGATGCTGTTGAGTGGTATAGCCAGTTTCATGGATAAAATGGATTAGTCATTTTTCAGGAGCAGCTGATTTCTAACATTCGTTCCATAGCACATTTTGACCTGGATGCCTTTTTCTGTTCTGTAGAAGTATTGTTGGATCCCAGCCTGAAAGGCCAGCCCCTCGTAGTAGGAGGATTAGCGGAAGAACGAGGTGTGGTGGCCGCCGCATCTTACCCGGCACGCGAGTTTGGCATTCATTCGGCCATGTCGATGTTCAAAGCCCAGAAACTTTGCTCCGATTTAGTTATAAAACCACCGCGCTTTAAGGCTTACCGCACATATTCAAAAATCATCATGGGTATCCTGAGATCCCATTCCGACCAGGTTCAGCAGGTAAGTGTGGATGAAGCATATCTGGATTTATCCGATTGTCTTGAGCATTGGGATGACGGAATTGCGGCGGTAAAAAATATTCAGCACCGCATTAAGAGGGATATCGGTCTATCCGTATCTGTGGGTCTGAGTACTAATAAGATGATTGCTAAAATTGCATCCGATTTTGAAAAGCCGGAAGGAATGACCATTGTGGCACCGGGAAAGGAAAAATCATTTCTGGCACCACTGACGGTCAATAAAATTCCTGGTATTGGCCCGAAAACAGCTGATAAGCTAAAATCGATGGGTGTGGTAACGGTGAACGATCTGCAAAGTCAGTCCGAACTGGTATTAATCAAGGTATTCGGAAAAATGGGCCGTGATATGTATCGTTGGTCGCGGGGGTTTGATGATAGGGCAGTATGTGAGGAACAGGCTGCTAAATCGATCAGTACCGAACGAACGTTTAAGGATGATATCGATTCAGAAGATGAATTACTCGATAAACTTGACCATATGAGTGCAGAAGTGGCGACACAGCTCAACCGGAATAATTTCAAGGGGAAAACAATAACTGTCAAAATCAGGTATCTGGATTTCAAAACTATCACGCGGCAATTATCCATATCAACCTATACCTGCTCGGAAAAGGAAATTGCCAGGGCTGCGCGTGATTTATTCCTTAAAGAATGGAAATCTGCACGCCCTATCAGATTACTGGGAGTGGGTGTGAGCAATTTCGAACCGGTTATCAGCCAGTTGGCATTGAATTTCAATGGTAAATAATCCGGGAACATTTCCTGGTCTTGTGTATCTCTATTAACTGAATCTAAATTTTAATCAGCAGGGGCAATAGTTGATGGAGAAATCTATGGAAAATAAAAACCGCTATCTGGTAACCTTACGCTGGTATGTTGAAACCGATGAAGAATTAGTACCGGGTGCCAGGGAAACCGATGATAAAATCTTAAAAGTACTGCGCCACAAAGTTGACGGCCGACCGGCCTGTGCCTCCTGTCCAACCAGGCACCAGGAAGGTTATGGAATTCTCGATTATCATTATTTTATGGGAAATAAGCCGGTATATATGAATATTGAAAAGATAAATTCTGCAAATGGGTGACAGGTTGTCATCTCAACCAGCCGTCGCGGTAAATGATTTTGTTCGGCGACAGGTCAAAGGCTCCGGTAAAACCTACGCTGAAGAACTGACCTTTGAACAAATCGCAGACCATGCTGCCAAGCAACTGGGGGCTGGATATTACCGGCAGGGATATCGGCGTGGGGTTGTTCTGGTGCAGGTTAGCCCGGAGTTAACCGGAAAATTCCACTGTCCTTTCGTAAAGATTGATGAAACAACACAATTGACTGCCCGGACTGTTTCACGGCGCGAGGGAGAGGAACCCTATATTCAGATTCGCGCCCTGAAGGGTACACCGTTGCCGGCGGGAAAAGTTGAACTGGTTTTATACAGTCATTCCGTTCTGGCTGAAAATGATGAGCATACAACCAACGCCGATTGGGAACTGATCAGTATTAATGCCGTTCCAGTTGGCGTAGAAATGCTGCCAATGGGGCCAGTCACAATGATGCGCAATCAGCTGGAGTTGCCCGGTGGAACTAAAGCTGAATATTCTACCGACGAATGGGCCGAAGCAGTCCGTTTCTGGCAGCAATATGCCGCCCTTGATCCAGAAAATTGATCAGGGAGAGGCAAACTGCATGATAATACCACAGAGCCAGGCACCATAGGTCCCCACGGCGTAACCCAGCACCGCCAGCAGAACCCCCACGGGCGCTAATGATGAGTGGAAAGCTGACGCGACGATCGGTGCCGAGGCTGCTCCACCGACATTGGCCTGGCTGCCCACCGCCATGAAGAAAAACGGTGCTTTGATTAACTTTGCCACCAGGATCAGAATTGAGGCGTGGAAGGCCATCCAGATTATACCTACCAGAAAGAGACCGGGATTATCGAATATCGCCAGGATATTCATTTTCATACCGATGGTAGCCACCAGAACATAAAGGAACAGGCTGCCAAATCGTGATGCGCCTACCCCTTCCAGATTCCTGAGTTTGGTAAAAGACAGTAGAAGGGCAATAGTCGTGGCAGAAACAATCAGCCAGAAAAAGCCGGAGGTGAGACTGAATTTTGCCAGGTAAGGAGCGTTGGTACTTATCCAGGGAGCGATTTGATCGGCCAGCAAATGTGATACGGCCGTAACGGCAAATCCAACACCAACAACAGTTATTGCATCGGTCAGATCGGGAATTTTACTGATTTGTAGCCGGTAGTCCTCAATTTTTTTCTGCAGATGGGTGATAGCGGAAGTATCGCCTTTAAACCAGCCGTCGACCCGCTCGTGGATTCCGGCACCATACAGCAGGAAGGCCATCCAGATATTTGCGACAATTACGTCGACTGCAATCATGGCTGAAAATAGATTGTCACTGACTCCGAATACTTCTTTCATGGCCGCCTGATTGGCACCGCCACCGATCCAGCTGCCGGCTACGGTAGTTAATCCGCGCCAGACGGCATCGGGACCGGCCCCACCGACAATTTCAGGTGCAAAAGCGGATACCACCAGAATCGCCAACGGACCGCCAATAATGATTCCCAGGGTACCGGTAAAGAACATAATCAATGCTTTCGGTCCCAGGCGCATGACCTCTTTAAGATCAATGCTGATCGTCAACAGAACCAGACTGGTTGGTAACAGATAGCGGGAAGCAACGAAGTATAATTTTGATTCTTCCCCGGAAATGATGCCCATCGAGTTGAGGATCGATGGCAGGAAATAACACATCAACAGGGTTGGCACATATTTATAGAATTTTTTCCAGAAGGGATGTGAACTGCGCGATGATCGGAAAACGAATACCAGGATTGCCATGAGAATACCCAGTACAATTGCATCGTTGGTAATTAAAGGAGTCATATATGCCTCAGTTTTTCGGTGTAAATATTCCGGAATCTTAAGCAGAATTAATAAATCAACATATGAATTTTATACACACTGCTTCCAGAGCAGTATGGCAGGATGATATTAAGAATATTTAACCATAAAATATAAATCAGAGGAAAAATTGTGCCCGGGACTGGACTTGAACCAGCACGACCTCGCGATCACTAGACCCTGAACCTAGCGTGTCTACCAATTTCACCACCCGGGCAAATCAATTTAATTTGAATAAAAGCGGAGCGGGAATTTAGGTGAATTATTGTTAGCAGGGAATAGTGATTTTAATTCTCAAATCAGTAAATTAATTTCCCGCTCCATTTATTCCCAAATGATCGAATATTGATTTACTGACAGTAATGCGCGAAAAACTCATAATTGATGGATATAATCTGATCCATGCCATTCCCGGAATGCTGGATTCTTCCAGAGACAACCTGGAAAAATCCAGGGAAAAGCTATTGGATATGATCGTAGCCTTCAGCGAACGCCGCAATCTGGACATTATTGTAGTCTTCGATGGTATCCAGGACGATGTTATCAGTCTGGAAGCGCCAATCAGCCAGAATGTGCAGGTCCGGTTTTCGCCACCCCATAAAAAAGCCGACACGATAATAATAGAGTTGATCCAGGCCCAGAATAATCCTAAAGCCTGTTCAGTCGTATCATCCGATAAGGCAGTAGCACGGGGAATAAAGTATTGGGGATCGAAAAGCATCACATCACAGGAATTCATTAAAATATTGCATCAAAAAAAGGGCAGATCGAACCCGCCCGAAGAAAAAAAGCCGGAAATGAAGCCGGTGGATATGGAAGTCTGGCGACGTATATTTAAAAAATGACCGATAAGTTGTAAATTATAATCAATTACCAGTTAATCTGAAATGAGCACGCATAATATTGCTACCAACCGAAAGGCTTTTCATGAGTATTTCCTGCTGGAAAAATACGAAGCGGGACTGGAATTGACCGGCAGTGAGGTTAAAAGTCTACGTGAGGGCCATGCCAATCTGAAGGAAGGATATATCACTATCCGGTCCAATGAAGCCTGGGCTGTCGGGTTACATATCAGCCCTTATTCGCATACCGGTTACCAGGGACATGAACCGGTACGCGACCGGAAGCTTTTACTGAATCGGCGTGAAATTTCGAAACTGCAGCGGGCAGTGGAACAGAAGGGTATGACGATCGTACCGGTCCGGTTATATTTTAAAGATGGATGGGCTAAACTTGAGATTGCAGTAGCTAAAGGAAAACATTCCTATGACAAGAAGGAAGCCCTTAAAGCAAAAGACTTAAAGCGACAATCAGAAAGGGAAATGGGCAATTACTGATGACATTTTTATCGATTGATGAACAGATGGCGGTAATTCGCCGGGGTGCCGAAGAAATTATCCCCGAAGATGAGCTGGTCCATAAATTAAAACAGGCGGAACAGACCGGCCAACCGTTGATTGTCAAATTGGGGTGCGATCCCAGCCGGCCTGATCTGCATATTGGACATGGTGTTGTCTTGAGGAAATTACGCCATTTCCAGGATCTGGGACATCAGGCTGTCCTGGTTATCGGTGACTTTACCGCCATGATCGGCGATCCGTCCGGCCGTAATAAGACTCGTCCACAGCTGACCCTTGAGGATACGAAACGAAATGCTGACAGCTATGTGGAACAGGCCGAGAAAATTCTTGATATCGAGCGACTGAAAATCGTGTATAACAATGATTGGCTGGGAGCCATGTCATTCAATGATGTCATCAAACTGGCCAGCCGTTATACGGTGGCAAGAATGCTTGAGAGGGATGATTTTACGAAACGTTTCAAGGCCGAGATTCCAATTTCAGTACATGAATTTCTTTACCCGCTGGCCCAGGGAATGGATTCAGTTGAGCTCAGGGCCGATGTTGAGCTGGGCGGAACCGACCAGAAATTCAATTTACTTGTCGGGCGCGATCTACAGCGTGAATACGGACAGGCGCCACAGGTAATTATCACTTTGCCATTGTTGGAAGGAACTGATGGTAAGGAGAAAATGTCGAAATCCTACGACAATCATATCGGATTACAGGATTCTCCGGCGGACATCTATGGCCGTACGCTTTCGATTCCTGATGAACTGATTTACAAATATTATGTGTTAGCGGCCGATGCTGACGATACGGTCCAGGCAGATATTAAGGCTCTACTGGCCGATCCGGCTGTTAATCCCCGCGATATAAAACGCCGTCTGGCGCGGATGATTGTGGAACTGTACCATGATTCCGATGCCGCCATAGCAGCTGAACAACATTTCGATAATATTTTTATTCAGAAGGGTATTCCGAACGATATTGCTGAGATTTGTTTGAATGAGGCCCAGTTGCTGGTGGATGTAATATTTGATAATCAGTTAGTTGACAGTAAATCAAATGCCCGTCGAATGATCAAACAGGGTGCGGTGCGGCTAAACGGTGAACAATGCACTGATATTCAACATGAACTGCTTCCAGGTGAAAATATAATTATTAAAGTTGGGAAGCGCAGGTTTCTTAAACTGTCAGCAAAATAATCAGTGGCCTGATTTAATCTGTAACCGATGGGATTGCATCACATCAAAAGATGAAAATGCTTTTTGAAACGATCCCGAAAATTTAATGAAGCAATATTGATTCATTGGAAATTTGTATAGGCAACTTTCGATTAGTTGACCGAAATTAAACCGTGTTAAACGGCGCAAATGGGCCGATTATCAATTATTCAATCCGCCTAATCGGATTAATCTAGAACTCGTTATACCAGACATTAGGAGGTTGTATGCCACAGGAACTAGTGGAGTTTAATGACGCTAATTTTGACCAAGAAGTACTGAACTCCGACCTGCCAGTTTTGGTGGATTTTTGGGCAGAATGGTGCGGCCCATGTAAAGCAATCGCACCGACTATTGCTGAGATCGCCGGGGAATATACCGGAAAGGTCAAGGTAGGTAAGCTGAATGTAGATAATAATCGTGATTCAGCGATGAAATTTGGAATACGCAGTATTCCCAGTTTATTGATTTTCAATAATGGATCCGTTGCTCATCAAATTGTTGGAGCGGTTCCAAAAACCAATATAACAAAACTTTTAGAAGAGGTTTTATAAAAATAATCAGATGAATCGGAAAGTCATCATCATAGGATCTGGACCAGCCGGTTTGACGGCTGCTATTTATACTGCACGTGCCAATTTAAATCCCATTGTTTTTGAAGGAAATCAACCGGGGGGACAATTGACGATTACCACTGAAGTGGAGAATTTCCCCGGCTTTCCAGAAGGGATAACCGGCCCGGAACTGATGGATTCCCTGCGGGAGCAAGCCAAACGTTTCGGAGCTGAAACAGTGTTTAAATCAATAACCAAAGTCGACTTGACACAAAAGCCATTTAAAGTTTGGGCTGGTGATGAAGTTTATACCAGCGATTCAGTAATTATTTCGACCGGGGCAACCGCCCGCTGGCTGGGATTGGAATCTGAACAGAAGTTGATGGGTTTTGGTGTCTCTGCATGTGCAACCTGTGATGGTTTTTTCTATCGGGATAAAAAGGTTCTAGTTGTGGGTGGTGGAGATTCTGCCATGGAAGAAGCCAGCTTCCTGACCAAATTCGCATCCGAAGTATGGGTCGTTCATCGTCGTGATGAACTGCGTGCTTCCAAGATTATGCAGGAACGTGTATTGGCTAATCCGAAGATCAAAGTGCATTGGAATTCAACCATTACCGAAGTGTTGGGATCAAAGGAAACCGGTGTAACCGGTGTAATATTGAAAGACACCGTGACTGGAGAGACCAGGGAAGACAACTGCGACGGTATTTTCCTGGCTATCGGCCATCAACCCAATACTCAGTTATTTGAAGGCCAACTGAACCTGGACGAAACAGGATATATTATTACTAAAGAAGGCCGTACATTTACATCGACACCTGGTGTATTTGCCTGCGGTGATGTTCAGGATCATGTTTATCGTCAAGCTATCACAGCCGCTGGAACCGGTTGTATGGCAGCAATTGATGCGGAGCGTTTCTTAGAGCAGTAAATCTATCTCGATATTGGTGATTCGATTCATCGTTTGACGGGAAACCGTTGGAGAAAGGAATTGACGATGAATCAAGCAGCGACTTTAATTTATGATATAAAGGGCCTGAAACTTTCCAGGAGGGGGCGTAATATCCTCCAGGTTGGCAATCTGCAGGTCCACCGGGGCACGATATACGGAATCATCGGACCGGTCGGTTCCGGAAAATCAAGCCTGATGCAGGTTCTGGCCGGGGAGGTCAAGCCAGACAGCGGTACACTGAAATATGATAATGAAGAATTTACGACTAATTGGCTGGGGAAAATCAAACTGGATGATACCATTCATTTGGTTGACCACAAACCAATAACCAGCCGCTTGCCGGTCCAGAATTATATTGAACAAAATGTTCCTAAGACTTCTAAAAGAGTGATCAACCGCCAATTTAATAATGGCAGCCAGAAACAATTGTTGAATGTACCCGCCAACGAATTATCCCCCGGTGAACAGACCTGGTTAAAATTAATTGTAGCTGCGGAATCCGATCCCCGGGTACTTTTAATCGATGACTATGGCATTCGATTCGATTATACTATGAGTCAGGAATTTAATCGGACCCTCCAGAAAATGACTCGGGAATTAGGTACAACAATCATTATGACTTCGGCCAGCAACGATAATATCCAGACGATAGCTTCGGTCCTGATTTATCTGGATAATGGGCATATATGCAAGATACGGCCTGGTAAAGGACGCTCTAACCGGAATCAACGGCGACGGAATTATTGATTTGAGGTGACTATGGGACTTGGGTTATTCTACTCAAAACGCTTTTTGGATCATGATACGGGATTTGGACATCCGGAGAGCCCGGCACGCCTGAAGGCAGTGATGGACCATATTGAGCAATCAGGAATTAAAGAAAAACTTGAATTGGTTGAACCGGAAATAATCGATTTCAATTTGCCCACAATTATTCATGATCCGGCCTATATAAAGCGGGTCAGCTTAACCTGTGACCGGGGTGATCAGCATATTGATACTTTTGATAATCCGATTTGCCATGATTCATTCCGGATTGCTGTTCTGGCTGCTAATGCCACCGCCCAGGGAATTGATTATATTTACGGTGATAACAACAATCCGAGAGTCATGGTATTGCCACGTCCCCCCGGCCATCACGCTGAATATAATCAGGCAATGGGATTTTGTCTGTTCAATAATGTGGCTATCGCCGCACGGTATGCACAGGCCAAATACGATCAGCAGAAAATAGCGATTATAGATTTTGATGTTCATCATGGTAATGGGACACAGCATCTGTTCGAGGATGATCCGGATGTATTGTACATCAGTATGCATCGCTACCCGTTTTATCCGGGTACCGGGTCTGAAAATGAAACTGGTCGTGGTGCCGGAGCCGGTACTACTGTAAACTATCCCTTATCACAGGGGACAGGGGATAAAGTATATCTGGATCTAATGGAAAATTCCGTGGCCGAAAAAATACTTAGCTTTAACCCGGATTTGATGATACTATCGGCTGGTTTTGATGCTCATATTCTTGATCCAATCGGTGGAATGCAAGTTACCACCGAAGGTTTTTGGGAGTTATCCAGAATTTTAGTCAGGATCAGTAACGAATGCTGTAATGGAAGGGTTCTGTCGGTCCTGGAAGGTGGATATGACCTGGATGGTTTAAGCGCCAGTGTGGAAGTCCATCTTAATTCATTGTTGGAGGGATAAGATGAAACACATATATCGTTCGCAAAATGAAAGAATAATTGCCGGTGTCTGTGGCGGTTTTGGTGAATATTTCAAGATTGATCCGATGATTGTCAGGCTTGGCTGGGTCTTTCTGACGCTCTTTGGTGGATCCGGTATAATTGCCTATATCCTTGGTGTGATTTTCATACCAGATCAAAATAACATTGACGGTAAGCCGTTTTATAAGAACCTTAATATCCGATTCGATAAATCAAATATCTGGGGTATTGTATTCATCATT
This sequence comes from uncultured bacterium, assembly GCA_964410945.1. Classification (GTDB taxonomy): domain Bacteria; phylum Fidelibacterota; class Marinisomatia; order Marinisomatales; family TCS56; genus CAYPJE01. Next base: position 49,467 of record CAYPJE010000004.1, on the reverse strand, counting down.
ATCGGTATCATATTAATATTCCAGTATAATCATGCAATCGGGGTATTTATTACCCGCTTCTGGGGTTTTGGTTTTAACCTTATCTTTGCCTTGGTAATTATAGGTTTGGGTGTATACTACCTCAGCAACCGTCGAACAAACCTGGCAAAGAAAATTGGGATTAAGAATTCGATGCCCTATCATTTGTCCAAGGAAGACAAAGTACTGTACGGCGTTTGCGGAGGTATTGCAGAAAGTGTAAATCTTGACCCAACCCTGGTGAGGTTGATCTGGGCTTTCGGTACGATCATGAGTATTGGTGCCGGTATCGTTCTGTATGTCATTTTTGCCTTTATTCTGCCAAGACTGGATTCGGAGTAACATGTGGATATAAACAGGTTTGAGGAAATTACCAACCAGTTCCAGGAAAAAACAATCCTGGTGATTGGTGACTTCATGTTGGACGAATACTACTGGGGATCAACCAGTCGTATTTCCCCCGAGGCACCGGTGCCGATTGTCGATGTTGAACGGATCGAAACAACTGCCGGAGGGGCAGGCAATGTTGTTCTTAATCTGGCGAAAATGGATGCCAAAGTTAAAGTAGTTGGTGTTATTGGTAAAGATAACGCCGGTGATGAGTTGATCAATCTTTTTAAAGCGAATGCAATCGACACGGGCGGTTTTATAATTGATCCCAGGCGACTGACAACCGTTAAGACCAGGATTATTGCGCAGAACCAGCAGATTTTGCGCACCGACCGTGAAAACAAGGATTGGCATGATCCCGTTGTTATCAGGAATCTGATTGATAATCTGGAGGTTAATATCTCCGGTTGCGATGCTGTTATAATTGCCGATTATAACAAAGGGTTATTGACGGCTGATGTCATTGAGCATGTTTTATCCACTGCCAATCGACTGGGTGTCCCGGTTTATGTTGATCCTAAATTTGATAATTTTTTCTCCTACCAGCAGGTCCGCCTGTTTAAGCCAAACACAAAGGAATTTCTCACGGCTGTGAATACCATGCCTTCAAATGAACAGGAATTTCTGGAATTGGGGGACCGCCTGCATAAAAAATTACAGGCCGAAGTTGTAATGGTTACCAGGGGACAGGATGGCATTACTGTTTTCCATGATAATATGGATAATACAATTCCTACCAAAGCCCGGAAGGTACATGATGTTTCCGGGGCTGGGGATACGGTGATCGCTGTGTTTACCCTGGCTGATCTGAGTGGGGCAACGGTTGTCGAGGCTGCAGAAATCGCAAATCTGGCTGCTGGACGTGTATGTGCTGAGGTTGGTGCCGTTCCGGTAGATCACAAGATGCTCACTGCAATGTATCAATCAGTTAATTGAGTTGATTTACATCAATCATATAGCGTTACGATAATATTCTTGCTAATATTGAGTTCTTGTAATGCTTAAAGGACTCACAGTACTTAAATACCTGATTAGACTGGTAACCATTTTATGCGCGATGGTTTATTGCCAGCCTGCTCCCCATCATCATCCTTTTGATTGGGTCCTATATCGACCAACAGGTCAAATCAATGCTATCACTGAAGGTACGTTGTTTACCTATATCGCCACTGAATCCGGTGGTGTCTGGCGTTATAATAATTATGCCTTTCAGTTTGAGGAACCACTGAGCACGGCCCAGGGATTACCGGCTAATAGAACCACGGCCGTTCATGTTGACAGCAATACCGGAATTATCTGGGTGGCAACGCCAAGATTCTTGTGTTATAGCTTTGACCGGGAAGGTGGCTGGCAGAAGATTGGTTTCGATGATCTTGGCCTGGGCCGGTCAGACCGGATCATTCAGATTGGTTCAGATGAAAGTTATCTTTGGTGCCGGACCAGAACTCTGGTTATCAAATGCGATCGAAATTCCGGGATTATGATCGGCCAAATGATCAACCCCGACTCGGATACAATTGACTGGAGTGGTGGTTTTATACCCACCTACATCGATCCTGTTGATATTCTCAGCGATTATAGCCTGTTTGGGGGGTGGGATCTGTTTGACCGCGGTTTGTTGGATCCAAAAGGTGAATATCACGGTATAACCACATTTTACAGAACCAGACTGGGTGACAGTTGGATTGGGACTGACCGGGGAACAGTATTTAAAAGCAGTCCCCAGATGAATACCTTCGAGAATATTCCAATCGGTCTGGTGACGGCTGATATCCAGTTTATCTTACCCTACCATGGATTATGGGTGAGCGGCCGACCCGGTACCCAAAACGAGGCTGGCGTTAGCAGAATCGATATTAAGCGTAATGTATATGATAATTTTTATTCCAGAAATATTATCAATATGGCCCCTCAGCCATTGTATTCTGCAATGTCTATCGGTGATGAATTGTGGTTTGGTGGAAACGGACAGATTCTGGTTTACAATAAAAATCTTGACTCATGGCGGACTCTGAATGAAGCCAACGGTGTTCCACCTGGCCGGATAAATGTACTGGTACACAGTAAATCCAGGGTTTGGATTGGATCCTCCCGGGGGATCGGATGTTTGGCAGTCGGCAGTTATCAAAAATTGTTGACCGGATTAGAGTCCGTTTATAGCGAACAATACATCTCTGATCTGGCGGTTTATGGAAATAGTCTCTGGATTGCCTCGGTTCAAAACCTGCGAATACTGGAGTTTGATGACAATCGGCTGATGGAATATAAACAGTACTATCGGAACGAATCATTTCAACCGGAATTTGATACTTTCAGCGGATTTACCTCCCTGACCATCAATGGTGATTCTCTGCTGGTTGGAACATCTACCGGAATTCTTTCCTTTAACAAAACATCCGGCCAATGGTCAAAAATCTTGAGTCCGGTGATTTACAAAGGAAAATATATACGATCAATGGATAGAGATGACAACTATCTATGGCTGGCAGTGAATGACGGGTTGTTCCGCATCAGCACTGAAACCGGTTCGTACAGGGAATATGATTATAATTTCATGGGTAATATGAATGATGTGTATATTTCCGGTGACGAGATTTGGATTGGAACCACGGAAGGATTAATAAAATTCATTTGGCGGATAGATCAATGAAAGTAAAAACAGTTATCTATACAATTATTGCCATGCAATTTCTTATGGCTCAGGACGGGGGGAACTTCGGGCGGAATGAAGAAGAAAATCGTAACCCGTTCCATTTGACTGCCATGCCGATTGAGGCAATTGCCGTTGATTCGGTTAAAACAGTGATCTATCTGGAAATTCCTAATTCCTCGCTGCAATTTGTTAAAAATGATTCAGGGTTTCAGGCGCGATTTGAAGCGACTGTTTCTATAAAAAATAAAGATGGGTTTCAAAAAGGCCGTCAATTATGGACCCGTTCAGTTGATATAGTCGATTACCGTGAGACAGTCTCGACAACGTTGTTTACAACCCTGTATGCTAACCTGGTATTGCCAACCGAGGAATTGATAGTATCGGCTGAGGTCCTGGATCGGGATACCCACAATGCCAGCCGGGAAGAGATTGAGCTGGATATGACACCATATCTGGATGGTGTCTTCCTTTTTCCGATTATCCTGTTGAAAAAGAAGCCGGGCAATTGGGGGATTGGTGATGATATGATTCCGGTAATGAATTTTAGGATTCCCGAGGAGAACGATAATTACTACTTGCTGGCAAGCGGAAAAATTGAAACCAAACCCTTCAGCATTACCGTAGTGGCTATAAATAACTCGGACAGTGTTCTTCTGGATAATAATCTGGAATACAACAACCTTGATGAATCAAGCCTGTTCTCAACAATAATGCACATCCCCCAGGAAATACTCAGGGATTTGAATGTACATTTTATTGTTAGCCTTCACCAGGATAAGGAAACATTTAGCGAGACATTGCGACTGTCAATTACGCATCCTGGTATACCGGCCACAATCAGCGATATCGAGCTGGCCGTTGATCAACTGAGATATATTCTGGACGAAGACGATATTAAGAGATTTAAACGGGCAAACGTCAGTGAGAAGGAGATATTATTCAAGGAATTCTGGGATAAACATGATCCAACTCCGCACACCGTTAAGAATGAACTGATGGAAGAATACTACCACCGGGTTCGGTTTGCAAACAAACAGTTTTCGACATTTCTACCAGGCTGGCGATCGGATATGGGAATGATCTATATTCTATTCGGGGCTCCCGATGATATAGAGCGCGCATATTCCTCAATCTCCAATGCGGCCGGACAGATTTGGCATTATTATTCCGTTAACAGATCATTTACATTTATTGACGCCACCGGTTTTGGAGATTATCGTTTGGCAACGCCGTATTTTGGAGAAACGATCTGGTGAAGCTGGCGATTATCCCGGGTGATGGTGTCGGGCCAGAGATCGCACGGGAAATTCATAAAATATTTTCTGCACTGGAGTCATATACCAGAATCAAGTTTAACCTGCATGAGTTTGATCTGGGTAAAGCCTATTATCAGGAGACTGGATTTCCGGTTTCCAGTACCGTGATCGATGAGTGCCGTAATTCTGATGCAATCTGGATCGGCCCGCTGGCTGAAAAGGCCGCTGACGGTACCAAATTGAAGAACGGGATATTCAAGTCATTCATCGAACGACTTAATTTGACAATACTGGACCGTGCTGTTTTATCATTTAATCCCTCGGGCGGTCTACTGAATGATGATGTATATAATATCCGGGTTTTACAGGATGTGAGCAATTCCTTTACTGTTTCACCATATTTGGCAACAAGACTGTCAGATAATGAAAGTGCATTTCTGAATCTTGATATCTCAACCTCTATATCGATTGATCCAATTGTTGAATATATCAAATCACAGATCGATAATAAAATACATAGCCGATTGACGGTTGCGCTGCTTGATTCACAACTGAATAAGGATAATCCCTGGTTGCGAAGGATTAATGATCTTCTCAATGATCATGATATTATGCCGGTATATTTGAGTATTGATTTTCTCTTGTTCAAATTACTCCATAAACCTGATGATCTTGATCTGATACTCACCGTGCCACCGTTTGGCCAACTGATCTCTAAGTTAGCTGCTGCCATGGAAGGCGGGCTCGGTCTGGCATATGAGTCCTACCGCAGTCCGGAAGGACAACGGCTGTTTCATGTGCTCCATCCACCGTCGGAACGGTTCACCGGAAAAGATGCTGCCAATCCCTTGGGCACCTTTCGGTCTCTGGTTGCCATTCTGCAGCATCTGAAACAGGACAAGCTGGCCGCTGTGCTCGATGAATCGATAGGGCTAGCCCTGGAAGCAGGTTGGTCTACCAGGGACTTGGGGGGCAGTATGGGCACTTCTGAGGTCGGCGATTTTATCTGCAGTAAAATTTCTCAATTAATTGATTAAACATAGGATACGGAACGATGAAGTTGGATTCCCGGGAAATGGAATTATTATCAAGAATACTGGATAAAGGGATAATCAATAAGATACCTTTGGATTTGAATAAACGTGAATTGGACATTCTGAATCAATTGAGATCCAGGATCGATGATTCGGACTCCATTCGTTTATTTGTCGATGGTGCTGCTGATTTGAATAAAAAGAAGGCTGGTATCGGTGGTATTGCGTATTGTGGAGAAGATGAAGTTTTCAGTTTTGCTGAATATTTACCAGACGCCACTAACAACCAGGCCGAATACCAGTCCTTGATTTATGGTTTGGACCTGGCAATAAATAGAAAAATTAACCAAATCAGCATTTTTATGGACAGCGAACTGGTAGTTCGTCAGATCAATGGTGTCTATAGAGTGAAAAATGAGCGCATGATTCCACTTCACAAAAAGGTCAAGATGCTATTGGAGAAGTTCAGCTCATGGGAAATCAATCACGTACGGCGCGAGAAAAATACCGTAGCTGATAAATTAAGCAAGGAGGGGCTTAACAAGGCCTGACTGTTCCATTCCGAAACAGGATTGTTGTAAGGGAGGCGATACCACTGTTTACTAAAATTATTGAATTAGTGTTTATTCCCTTATGGAATGAAAGCAATAAATACTAATTTTACCGTCGATAATCACAACATATTCAATTAATTTGGCATTATAATGGGCTTATTTGATTCGGTAAAAAATACACTTTCATGGGTTTCAGGCGATGTTGCCATTGATCTGGGCACGGCCAATACACTGATCTGGCTGAAAGGCCGGGGGATAGTAATCAATGAACCGTCAATAATTGCCCGTTCGGTACATGATGGTAAAATTATTGCCGTTGGAAATGATGCTAAAGTCATGCTCGGACGAACCCATCGTGAAATCGAAACAATTCGTCCGGTCCAGGATGGTGTAATCGCTGATTTCAATATGACCGATGGAATGTTGCAGGGCTTCATCCGGAAAATGAATCTGAATCGACTGGCACGGCCGCGGATGGTTATCTGTGTGCCCTCTGGTGTCACTGAAGTCGAGCGTCGGGCAGTCAAGGATAGTGGAGATCGTTCCAACGCCCGCGAAGTATATTTGATCGAAGAGCCGGTGGCGGCCGCTATTGGAATTGGACTGGATATCAGTCAACCGGTTGGGAATATAATTGTAGATATCGGGGGTGGTACAACTGAAATTGCGGTAATTGCTCTGAATGGTGTTGTTACCAAGGAAACCATCCGGATCGCCGGTGACGAAATGGATGATGCCATTGTCCAGTGGTTCCGCAACGAACACAAGCTTGATATCGGACTGGCTACAGGCGAACGAATCAAAAAGACGGTCGGCTCGGCCATGCGAATGAAATCTGAGCCGATTTTCGTAAAAGGGCGTGATTTGGTTTCCGGTATCCCGAAAACAGCCGAAGTATCTTCCGATGAAATTCGTCATGCTCTGAAAGATCCGATTAATGGCATCGTGGAAGCTGTAAAACGGGCACTGGAGCAAACCCCGCCGGAGTTGGCATCGGACATTCTTGACCGGGGAATCATTATGACCGGTGGCGGCAGTCTGCTGAGAGGAATCGATCAGATTATCCGGGAACGCACCGGTATTCCGGTTAATGTAGCGGAAGAGCCCCTGTTATCTGTTGTCCGGGGCACTGGTTTAGTTCTTGAAGATGTTAAGAAATTCGAAGCTGTGTTAATGTAGTATTGATGCGGTCTTTATATTTCGCCCTACTTCGTCAAAAAGACCATGTAATTTTTATATTCGCCTTTACTGTCTCCGTATTAATTCTATTTTCTGATGAATCACCAGCAATTTATATGCTGCGCGAGCAGGTTAATTCAACTTTATCATTTACCCGTTTACCGAAAATATGGTTTGAATCAAAACGTAGTTTGAATAATGAAAATGCTGAATTGCGAAATAGCAATATGCAGCTGAAAATGTTATTGGATGAAGTGCTGCATCTGGAGTATGAAAATCAGGATTTACGGAATTTGCTCGATTTTCATCGGAAGACACGTCTGAATCTTCTTCCGGCCACGATTCAGGGAAGGGGAATCACTACCAGTTTTTCATCATTCAGTATTGATGTGGGTAGTAATGACGGTGTAGCCATTAATGATCCGGTTGTCATTGCTGAAGGTGTCGTTGGAAAAGCTATTGTTGTTGGTGAGGAGACAAGTGTCGTTCAGCTGCTGAGTGATCCGGATTTCAGATTGGGAGTAATAATTGAGCCATCCGGTGCGGTAGGGATCATGAGCTGGTTAGGGAATAATAAATGTGAAATCCGTGAAATAAATAAAAATGCCCATGTGCAAATCGGTGATCAGGTGTATACTTCGCGCTTCAGCGATATTTATCCTCCCAATATTCCGGTCGGCGAGGTTGTGGCAATTTATGATGAGCGGGGAAGTTTCCAGAAGCGTTTAACCATGGAAACCAATTTTTCGATAAGTACCCTAGAATATGTTTTTGTTGTAATAGACCAGGCTGATGAAAATCCGTAATTATTTTATTATGGCCACTGTAGCTATTCTGCTGCAGTTTGTTTTGTCGAATCCACTTTCCATAAGGTTGATCAGGCCGGACTTTATCCTGATTTTTATATTATATATTGCCGTATGGGAAGGACGGTTTTGGGGAGTCATTGTCGGTTTTGTTTTTGGTCTGCTGGTAGATTTCAGCGGGGTAGGATCGTATTTTGGGTTAAGTTCACTGACATATTCTATTTTCAGCTATTTAGCCGGCAATCTGCATGGACGTTTTTCCAAATGGCCACCATTTCTTTTTCATTTTACGTGGGTAATGTTTGTCATACTTAACAGTTTTATCCGATCGATAATAACACAACAGGAAGTGTTGCTGCACAATCCTGCCACTTATTGGACCAATATTGTAGGTACTGCCGTTTACGGAATAGTGCTGATATTAATAACTAATCTATTTTTACCTTTAGGTAAAGCAGAATAATGCTTAAAACTGAGAACCTGATACCACGAACACGGTTTTTCGTCTTGAGTGGTATGGTTTTGATAGTATTATTTATTTTAGTCCTGCGGTTTTTTCAACTCCAGATTCTGTCATATGAAAAATACCGCTTGAAGTCCGAAGCGAATATTATCAGGCCACATAGTATTCAAGCTCCTCGAGGTGTTATTTATGATCGCGAGGGATATATCCTGGTTGACAATCACCCCACCTACATACTAACTGCAATTCCTATCGAATTACAGGACCGGGAAAGTACTTTCAATAATATAAATCGACATTTGGGTATCGGAATCGATGTGTTGGAATCAAATTACCAGAAAAACTATCGAGGACGATTTATTCCGACTCGCCTGGTAAAGGACCTTACAATTCAGCAGATCAGTCGTGTGGCAGAACATTCCGCTGACCTGCCCGGAATCAGTTACATTCAGGTCCCGGAGCGGTATTATCCGGCTGATATTCATCTCAGCCATACTTTGGGGTATATTCGTGAGGTTGACCGGAAATTTCTGGAGACATCGACCCAGAAGGATAAGTATCGTCTGGGGGATATGAAAGGCTGGAGTGGCCTGGAAAAGATGTACGAACCGATCTTAAGGGGCAAAGATGGTGTCAACTATATGCAGGTTGATGCTTATGGCCGGGAAGTTGAGCAATTAATTGAATTACAGGATGTAAAACCTATTCCGGGCGATGATTTATATCTGTTTATTGATAGTGACATTCAAGCATTGGCAGAACAGGAACTGGTTGGTTATCGGGGAGTCATTATAGTGTCTGACCCGCTGAGTGGAGAAATCCTGGCGATTGCCAGTGCCCCTGATTATCCACCGGACCTGTTTACTGGCCTTACTTTGCAGGATCGCTGGCAGCAGTATGCCGAGGACCAGACCAAACCATTGCATAACCGGATACTGAACGGTCAATATCCACCTGGATCTACCTTTAAGCCGTTAGTAATGCTTGGCCTGCTGGAGCATGAACTGGTCGATACTAATCAAACCATTACCTGTAATGGTCATTATCGGCTTGGCCGGAGAACTTTTGAGTGCTGGAATCCTGCCGGGCATGGGAAAGTTAATTTGCGGAAAGCCATCCAGCAATCCTGCAATGTGTATTTCTACAACATGATTCAGAAAATGGAATTGGATGACTGGGCTGCTATTTGTCAGGAGTTCGGATTCGGAATGGAAGTGAATATTGATTTGCCCGGTGAATCGGTCGGTGTAATTCCTTGCGTTGAGTTTATGAATAAGAAATACGGTGAAAAAAAATGGACCCGGGGACACCTGTTGAATATCGGGATTGGGCAGGGTGATATTCTGGTCACACCCCTGCAGATGTGCAGATTTATTAATCAGGTAATCACAAAAGGAACCAGTCCGCCTTTGAAAATTGCCTCGAAAAACCAGATCTCCGATCAGAACAATTCAATCAATTTCAAGGATGAATATTGGCAGTTATTGCTTGATTATATGCGTATGGTCACCCAGTCGTCTGAGGGGACAGGAAAGTTGGCTGAACCAAAGATTGAAGGTGTGGATACTGGTGGTAAGACCGGAACTGCCGAGAATCCGCATGGTGAACCACATGCCTGGTTCATCGGTTGGGCCAAAGGTCAGGAGAAAACAATTACAGTTACTATTCTCCTGGAAAATTCCGGTCACGGAGGTGATGTTGCGGCACCGATAGCCCGTAAAATATACCGAAAATTCTTCAGGAAATATCAATCCTCAAGTAGTTGACACAGCAGAAATGTTTAACCGGATCATCAAAAATATTTTAGACTCGCAGATTATTATTATTGTCTATATGGTATCATTGACAATTATCGGACTGATCAGTCTGAGCAGTGTATCCCATCATCAGGAATTGAGACTGTTTGCAACATCCGTATTTAAGCAGTCGATCTGGGTAATACCTTCTATATTCATGTTTTTGATAATGTTTTCGTTGACCAGGAAAAATATCTATCGATTTACAAATTTTGCCTATGCAGGAATAATTCTATTACTGATTATTCCATATTTTATGGCACCGGTTGCCGGTACCAATCGCTGGATCGCTATTGGAGGAATAAACTTTCAACCTTCAGAAATCGCTAAATTTATTATTGTACTGGCACTGGCGAAGCATTTATCAAACCCCCAGGTGAAGCTGGACCGGTTTTCGGCTGTTGTGGTACCGATTCTGATTACAGCAGTTCCGGCATTGATTGTGTTGCAGCAACCTGATCTGGGGACAGCAATAATAATGGCAACCCCGGTAATAATCATGATGTACTGGTCCGGGATACGCCCCTATCATTTATTCATTCTGATTGCCCCCTTGTTTTCAATACTTACCGCTTTCCACAGTATCAGCTTTGGAGCCTGGGCCGTAGTGCTGCTGGCGGTATTATATCTTTCCAGACCAACTCTAATTATCGGTGTGGCAATATATTTTGGAAATATTTTTCTAGGCTTGCTGGCACCAACGTTGTGGAATTCATTGCATTCCTATCAGCAGCAAAGAATTTTAACAGTTTTTGATCCATCACTGGATCCATTGGGCGCCGGTTACCAGATTATCCAGAGTCAAACGGCGATTGGATCGGGTGGTTTTTTCGGTAAAGGGTGGGCCCAGGGGACACAAACACAATTAAAATATCTTCCGGTGCAGGAAACAGATTTTATCGTTTCGGTAATCGGTGAAGAATTTGGTTTTATTATGATTTTCGTAATAATCGTGTTATTTGCATTGTTGTTAATTAAAATGCTGAACACCGCCCAGGAATCGGATAATCGCTTTTCCAGCCTGGTGATTGTGGGTGTTACAACCTTGTTCCTGGCTCATATCTTCGTAAACATGGCAATGGCCATCGGATTAATACCGGTAAAAGGTCTGCCATTACCCTTTATTTCCTATGGGGGTTCTTTCCTGTTATCATGTTATATGATGATCGGATTGGTCATGAATTTGGGGATTAACTACAAGGAATAATGAAAACATTGCTGCTTCCCGACGGTGAGGGTAAATTTGTAGCAGGAAAAAAACCATTTTTTACAAAAAAGGTATCCAATATGAAGCGGATTATATTACAGCTTGTTTCTTTGATTATCGTTATGACGGCTCTTTTGGAGGTTCTACCAGCCCAGACAGATACACAGCGTGAATTACGTCGACTCAATGCAAAACTGGAACGTGAGAAGGTTAGGGTTGATTCACTGGAAACACAGATCAGGATCCTGTTACCGGAGTTGAAAAATGCACTCGAGGCAACTGTCAGAGCAAAGAAGCAGACCGATTCGATAGCGATTATTTTGGTCAACCGAATTAATACGCTTCAAAACAAGATCAGCATTTTAGAGGATAAAGCCGAATACTCTGACAGCACTGATTTTGAGATACTGTCACAACTGGTTATGATTGAAAACAAAATTGTTACCTTGACCAATAGTTTTACTGAAATGTATAACTTGAAATCAGAATCTCCTTCTCAACCAACAGGGACAAAACTCTCAGCTGTCGAATACAAAAAACTGTATCTTGAGAATCTCGGACATTATCAAAATGGTGATTTTCAAAATGCTATTAAGGGTTTTTCAAAATTGGTTATCGGTGATCCGACCCACGATTTAGCGGATAATAGTCAATATTGGCTGGCGGAATGTTATTATTCTTCCAAGAATTTCAAGCGCTCGATTATTGAATTTGAAAAGGTATTTTCATTTGTTGGTACCGACAAGGATGATGATGCCCAGCTGAAATTGGGACTGGCTTATCAGAGTATGGGGAATATTGAAAAAGCGCGCGATGAATACACCCGGTTGCTGGATTATTTCCCCAATAGCGAATATTACCAGAAAGCAAAAGAAGCTCTTAAAAAATTGAATTTGGAATAAATATGTCACATAAAATATTTTATTTAACAACAGAAATAACACCTTTTGCCAATACCTCGAATCTGGGACAGTTCTCGGCTAAGGTTCCTTTGGCTCTGCAGGAAAACGGACACGATATCCGTACTATTATTCCCAAATACGGATTTGTCAGTGAACGTAAATACATATTGAGAGAAGTAATTCGCCTGCGTGAAATCCCTTTCGAATTCGACGGGACTGAACAGAATGCGTCGGCCAAAAGTGCCTTCATCCCGAAGACCAGGGTACAGGTGTATTTTCTGGAGCATGTAGAGTGGTTCAAACCACTGACCAATCTTCTTTATAAATCGAAGAATGGCCGACCATACAGCGACAATGATGATCGGTATGCATTCTTCAGTAAAGCAACTTTGGCTACTTTGCCGCATCTGTTCTGGAAACCGGATATTATTATCTGCAATGACTGGAATTCTGCTCTAGTACCGATGTTCTATAAACAGCAGTTTGCTGATCAGGAATTTTACCAGGATATTAAAGTAGTCCTGCTGGTCCACTCGATGGGTGAATATGACACTTTCAGTCGACAGACCTTCGAAAAATCCGGATTACAGTTACCGGATAGTATTGAAGGGGATGAGATCAATGTGTATGAAGCTGCCGCTGAATTCGCCGATGGTATAATTGCCATTGACAGCGAGGAATATAATATCAGTGGGGAATTAGCGAAACTTCCCGGTTTAAAGAACGTAAAGAGCAAAATAACATCGGTAAAATTTGAAGACTCACCCGATGCTCATACAAATATTGCCGCCTGGTTAGAAGAAACACTGGAAAAAATCGCTTAAATACGTAAACCGGGGAACATCTTTATGGCCTTATCCAAAATGATTGGACTTGTCCTATTAATGTCATTTCTGCTGCTGTTTACTAGTTGCATGGACGACCCAATAACTTCCGATTTAATATCTGATATCGAATTCTTGGTGGGGGACACCCTGCTTTTAGATATCAACTCATTCACTTATCGAATACCACCTGCCATGGGAGCAATCAACAGCTTGTATTTTGGTACGGATTCGACTTTTCAATGCCCGTATACATTATTGAATATGGGCTTTTACTCCTCAGGATATGAAATTTCAGTTTTATCGCTGGATACTTCGTTAGTTCTGGGGATAGACAGTCTGTTTCTGTATTTGACATATCGTGATACGGTACTGCCGGACCAATTATATGATTATCATATCACCAATATACCTGTGGCTGAAATGGATTCTGTCTTCGATGAATCGGCAAGTAATTATTTAAACCTGGATACGGCTTACATAAAGAGCCGGATGGGATTCCCGATTGCGACCACCAGGCTTACCAGCGATACGGCCTCATATTATCCCTATTTAAAATTCGACTTGACCTCTGAAGCGGATACAATTTTGGCCGATTTTGCAAAAACAACCGATGGTGTAACCAATCGAACATTCATCGTTTGGCGTGATAATCCCACCGAAGGTCGGCAGGCTTTTCGCAGCTCCGAGGAATCCTCCTACCAACCATATATGGATATAACTTTTCAATACCAGGCTTCCGAAGAAAGCGATATAGATACATTGGATTATACATTTTATGTCGGAAGTGACCTGAGTGTGGTTATTCCCCCGGCTATTACAGATGTGGATACGACAACAATCAGCCTAGGGACCGCCTTAGGCGTCAGGTCGGTTCTGATGCTGGACTATGACAGTACTTTCCTTGCTCCGGAGGCATTGATCAAATCTGCCAATCTGGTGTTGTGGAAAGATACAGCCAGTGAGGCAGATTCCGGATTCACCGTAGGCATTTACTCAATCGATACGACCGAGTACAGTGATTACCATTACTTCAGCAGTGAAGAAGATCCTTACACAGCTCAATTGGAACTGCCTGATAATTTTGAAGCTGACGGTACAGTGGAGTTGGAAACCAGAATCATGATGCAGGCCGTCGTGTTGGAACAGGCCGGTAATTATGGAATGAAACTGTTCAGTACTACAAGTAATAATCCCTTCAAAACCTATCATTTTCACTCCGAAAAATCTCCTGTTACAGAAAAACGCCCACGTCTGGAGGTGATATATGTACTTCCGTAAACTATTACTGATATCAGTTGTCAGCACTCTGGTCTTCGGGCAAAGTATTCACAATTCGATTGGGCTTGGGTTATATTCCGGTTATAGCGATGCGGCGTCATCCGGAACCGGTTCGTTGGGCTTAGTACCTGCATTTGACCGGCAACTTTCCGTTAGCAATCCGTCTACCTGGCACAACAGCAGATATGCTATCCTCGGTGGTAATTTTTCCAGTCAAATGGTAGATGTGGGATCAGGTTCCAATTCCTACGCTGACATTGGCCCGCTTCAATTGATCCTTCCCATTGCAGGCAAATATTCCTGGGGAATTAATATCAGGCCAATTACAAATAATAATTACAATTTATTGACCAGCGTTGCCGACTATGTGTTTTTTGAAGATACATTATCGGCACAATATTCCATCGAAGGTGCCGGGGGAATCAGCTCGATTGAAACGGCGGTTGGTTTTCCACTAACAGAATATGAGCACCAGGCGCTGCAGCTGGAGGTAATGTTTGGTTCGTCACGGCATAGTTCGATTATCAGTCTGGACGATGATAACTATTACTATAGCCGACATGATTCATACACTGGTATGAATGTTAACTATTACCTGAATTCACACCGTTATACGATCCAAAATCGTCCTTTGAATTTATACTTCAGTTTGGGGCTTGCCTTACAGCCACTTAAAATCAGATCTGTACAATACCATTTATATGAAGATTCGGATGGCAGCGGCTATTATAGTGATTACTATGATTTTCCGTATATCAGCAGTTCGAAGATGGAAGAAACTGAAATTTATGAGGATACCTATCATCCTTTTGAATTAAGTATTGGTGCCAGTTACCGGCTGGCTTCTCTGGTTGAATTGAACACCGAATACCTGGCTCAGTTCAATTCCAGTGAATTGCCGGATTTCCTTAAGCCGATTAATGATTATTATTTTGGTAATTACAGTCATTTCAACCTGGGAATTGTAAAATTTACAAAACCGCTTTCCCGTGCCCTGAAGCAGAAAATCCAATTGCGCGCCGGTGTCTATTATGATGGTTGGGAGATTAAACCGGCTGATGAGAAATTGATTGAAACGGGAATTTCACTGGGGGCCGGTTTTAAATTTGGATTCAGTAATAATTCTATTAATTTGGCATACTCGATTGGGAGCCGTCGAGGCCCGGTTTTAGATGAAACAGAGACAGTGGAAAAATTAGAAATACAAATAGCAATTGGTGATACCTGGTTCGTTAAAAGGAGAAAACGATAAAATGAAACAGTTTATTTTAAAAACCGCCTTACTCAGTTTGGTACTGGCATTTATTACTATGTGCGTCCCGCCGGATGATGGTGCCGATGCAGCTGCCCTGGCCGAGCAAAAACGTTTGGATTCACTACGACAGGTTCGTTGCCCCCGTCTATTAAGTAGTGCAGCTGAGTACTATAAGAATCGTGACTGGAAATCGACTGTCCGCGTTTATAATGATATTGTCGAGATGGGTTGCGACCGCGGAGAAGAGGAAGAAGTATATCTTTATTATGCGATCGCTTATGAATTCATGAGCCACTACGACAGCTCCGAATATGTTCTCCTTAAGGGTCTGCAAAAACTACCTGATAATCTGCCCTTGCGTAAACGTCTGGCTTATTCTTATAAGAAACAGGGCAAAATTGAGCAGGAAATCAATGAGTATGAGAAAGTGATCGGACTTGATTCTACCGATACGGAGACGATGTCCGAATTAGCTGGTTTATACAAAGATCAGGAATTGTACAAAGATCAGATTTTC
Organism: uncultured bacterium; assembly: GCA_964410945.1. Lineage (GTDB taxonomy): Bacteria > Fidelibacterota > Marinisomatia > Marinisomatales > TCS56 > CAYPJE01. The sequence continues at coordinate 33,332 of CAYPJE010000004.1, read as the reverse complement.
GTCCTGAGACAATTACTGAAAATAGACCCCAATAACGAAGAAGCTACCAGCGAAATTGCTATCGCTACAGAGATGATTGGCGGTGATCCATTGGAGTGGTATATTCAGCGAGTAAAAGATAACCCGGATAATATTTCATATATAATCGATCTTTCCCGCCGGCTGGTTGACAATGGCCGGGCGATTGATGCCGTCGAATTTATTGAAGATGGTTTGATTGAGGATCCGAATAGTAAGCCACTGTATCGTTTGAAGGGAGAATCCCTGTTTGCCGCAAATGAGCTGGAAGAATCGTCGCTGGCCTATGAGAAACTGTTCAAACTTGATCCCCGTGACGTACAGTTGGCAATTAAGATTTCTGAGATAAATGAGCTGGCTCTTGATTTTGAAAAAGCAATGCGCTGGGCAAACCGTGCTATCTCACTTGCTCCAAAAGATGGGGCAGCTATTGCGCAGAAGGCGAATGTGTACTATAAATCTTTCAATACCTGTCGTACCAGCAGTATCAGGGATGAGGATCGCATTGTGGCAACATTGGCATTGAGAAATTATCTGGAAGCTGAGAAACTTGGTTTTACCAGGAAAAGCAGCAATCGCCGTTGGTTGCAGGAGAATGAAAAAGATGTCATCTTCCGTAAACAACAGTGGTTCATGTTGACTCCCGAGCAGCAAAGTATTGGTTATGTGGAAACCGGAAACGGTTGCTACGAATGGGTTAGCGAAAAACTCACGAAAGATGCATCCTGGTAAATAGTTAGGGTAAATTAATGAGTACTTCTTCCGTTTTTAGTCATTTAAAGGCTTCCGATCCGGAAATGCACGCAATTCTGGATCGAGAAATCAACCGTGAAGATTCCACTCTGGAATTAATCGCTTCTGAGAACTTTGTCAGCTATCCGGTATTGGAGATGGCGGGCGGTGTTATGACCAATAAATACGCGGAAGGTTACCCCGGCAAGCGCTACTACGGTGGTTGCCAGCATGTGGACGAAGCAGAAAATCTGGCCCGCGACCGGGCCAAAGAATTATTTGGGGCTGAATATGCTAATGTTCAGCCTCATTCCGGTTCCCAGGCTAATATGGCCGCTTTACTCACATTCCTTGAAGTAGGCGATACGATCCTCGGGCTGGATCTATCCCATGGAGGACATCTTACCCATGGGAGTCCGGTCAACTTCTCCGGAAGGTTATTCAATGTGATATCATATCACGTTGATAAAGAAAACGGACGGGTTGATTTTGACGAAGTAAATCGACTGGCCAGAGAACATAAACCCAAATTGATCATTTGTGGTGGCAGCGCCTACCCACGGTTTATCGAATTCGAGCAGTTTCGGGAAGTTGCCGATAAATGCGGAGCTTTTCTCATGGCCGATATAGCCCATCCTTCGGGATTGGTTGCTACCGGTCTTCATCCGTCGCCAATGGAGTACTGTGATGTAGTAACCACCACTACCCACAAAACCTTGCGCGGACCCCGGGGGGGGATGATACTGCTTGGCAAGGATACGGAAAATGTCTGGGGTAAAGTCGCTCCCAAGTCCGGACGGGTAAAAATGGTTTCCGAGTTGATTGATTCAATGGTTATGCCTGGAATCCAGGGTGGACCTTTAATGCATGTGATAGCTGCCAAGGCAGTTGCTTTCGGTGAAGCTTTAAGGCCTGAATTCAAGGACTATACCAGACAGGTAATCATTAACGCACAGACTATGGCAACAGAATTTCTGAACCGGGATTATAATTTAATATCGGGAGGCACTGATACGCATTTGGTGCTGATTGACCTTACGAATAAGGGAATCTCCGGGAAAAAGGCTGAAAACGCTTTGGAAAAAGCCGGGATAACAGTCAATAAGAACATGGTTCCATTTGATACCAAAAGTCCCTTTATTACCAGTGGTATCCGGGTCGGAACACCGGCAGTTACCACCAGAGGGATGAAAGAAGCGGAAATCAAAGTTATCTGTGACCTGATTGATCAGGTAATCAGTAATCCCGATGATGAAGATTTCCTGGATCGAACCAAATCAGATGTCAATTCACTCTGTGATGCGTTTCCGCTTTACCGGGAAATTCATTGATTGCAGCCGGTTATTGATGCTTGGACGGATTAACCCCGGAATAATTGCCCGCCCTTTTTTATTTTTCATTTTTCTGATTGTTCTTACAGGTTGTTCGCCAACTGTTTTTATAATTGACCGAGTTGGGAATTCATTTGGATCGGCCGGTGATTTATATCTGACTGAGGACGATCCCGAGTTGGTCAGAGAAGCCTTCCCGTTCAATTTAAAGGCCATTGAATTATTGATTCAGCAGTCGCCGGAAAATTCTAATTTACTGACCGCTGCCGCTTCGGGTTTTACGATGTACGGCTATGCCTATATAATGGAAGATGCTGATCGAATGGCAGTTGAGGATATAGCGGCAAGTCGTCGGCTTTATAAACGAGCCGAGAAATTGATGCTCAGGGGCCGTAACTACGGTCTGCGATCTCTGGAGTCGCAGGTGAATGGCTTTGGAGCAGCATTCAAACTCGACCCGGTCCAAGCAGTCGGGATGTTGGAAGTTGATCAGATTGACGCAATGTATTGGATGGCGGCTGCCCAGGCCGGTGCAATTATTGCCAGTCAGGGTAATCCGCAATTGCTGATAGATTTGCCTGAAGTCGGCTACCTGTTCGAGCGAATTATGGAATTGGACAGCGATTGGGGAAATGGTACCATTTATAGCGCTATGATGAGTTATGAATTGAGTCGACCGGATATGAAAGCTAATTCTGAGGAAATTGCCCGCAAATATTTTCAGAAGGCTATAGAAATCAGCGCTGGCAAGGATTGCAGCCTGTATGTCTCGGCGGCTGAGACGTTTTCAATCCGTAATCAAAATCGGGAAGAATTCATTGAATTCTTGCAGACTGCCATCGATTTTGATGTTGATTCAGCACCGGAAAATCGTCTATCAAATTTACTGGCCCAGGATCGTGCCCGTTGGCTGTTGAGCCGTGAAGATGAACTTTTTTACTGACAGGATACTATGAAATCGCATACCAGAACATTATTGGCAATACTTCTTTTTACATCGGCCTGGGCCAAGCCGGTAATAATCAAAATGGCCACGTTGGCACCCCAGGGATCGGATATGCATGGCCTGATGGTTGAAATGGGCCAGCGCTGGAAGGAAGCTACTGATGGGCAGGTAGCGTTAAGGCTTTATCCAAGTGGCGTAGTAGGGGATGAACGGGACATGATTCGGAAAATCCGGATCGGACAGATCCACGGTGCGGCAGTAACTACGGAAGGGCTTTCGGAAATTTCCCGTAATGTATTCGGATTTCTGGTTCCGATGATCTTCCAGGATTACGATGATGTCGATTACATCCGGGAACACATTGCCCCTGGTCTGGCGGCTGAATTTGAAGACAATGGCTTTGTAATAATAAATTGGGGTGATGTAGGTTGGGCTTACTGGTTTGCTCGCGATCCGCTGATATTGCCCCAGGATTTGAAGAAAATGCGCATTTTTACCTGGGCCGGTGATTATCAAAGTACTAAACTTTGGCAGACCGCCGGTTATGAGTCAGTGCAACTGGCCTATATCGATGTCTTATCCGGTTTACAGACCGGATTAATAGATGCGTTGGCCACACCAGCTATTATGGCCCTTTCAAATCAGTTTTTCGGTCCGGCTCCCCATATGCTGGAGATGAAATGGGGGCTGGTTACCGGTGGGACGGTAATAGATAAAAAGACCTGGGAAAAGATCAGTCCCGAGCATCGTGAGCAAATGCTTGTGATCGCAAAGGAAATTGGATTGAAACAGCAGGAAATAAACCGCCATATGGATGAAAAGGCGATTGAAGTGATGGAAGAATACGGGTTGAAGGTCCATCATCCAACTGCGGAAGAATATCAATCCTGGTTGGAATTGACCCGGTCGTTTTATCCTGAAATCAGGGGCAGCCTGATTCCCGCTGAAATATTTGATCGCGTTGTACAGCTGATGGAAGAACGCCGCGCCCAAGAAACAGAAGCAGAATAAATTATATTTTGAATAAGCTGGCTACCAACTTTATTAATCGGGTACGCTGGGGGGAAGATACCCTGGCTCTGATTGTATTTTTTGTAATCACATTTTTACCGGTTAATGAGACTGTCCTCAGAGCTTTTGGCCGTCCGGGAATCCCATCTTCCGCAATGATCGTGCAACATCTGACCCTATGGATTGGATTTATCGGAGCTGTTCTGGCAACCAGGCAGAATAAATTACTGTCACTGACTGTAAAACCGCTATTTACACAGGAAAATGAAATTCACACTGGACGCTGGCTGGCAAAAACATTATCCTTTATGATCGTCCTGGCTTTGATGTGGGGCAGTTGGAAACTGGTTAAGGTTGAATTAGCCTATCCCCGGGAACTTGCACCGGGGATTCCGATCTGGCTGGCGCAATCCATCATGCCTCTGGGTTTTGGATTGATCGCCCTCCAGATTTACCACAGCAGTTATTCCGACCGGCTCCAGCGCGCCACGTTATTGATAGCAACGGTTATCATCTTTGTCCTGGGGATGACTGGTTTCCTGCAGGACAGTGCGATCACAATCGTTCTGGGGATCGGACTATTGCTGACCGGTTTCATTTTCGGTATGCCCATCTTCATTGGACTGGGTGGAGCAGCGGTTTTATTGTTCTGGAATTCCTTTGTACCGGTATCGGCCATACCAGCTGAAACTTACCGGATCGTAGTTTCACCGACATTACCAACGATACCACTGTTCACACTGGCCGGATATATCCTGGCTGGTGGCGGTGCCTCGGGACGCATGTTGAAATTATTCAGGACCTGGTTCGGATGGATTCCTGGCGGAACCCCGGTGGTAGTCGTAATTCTCTGTGGTTTTTTCACCACTTTAACAGGTGGTTCCGGAGTAACAATCCTGGCACTGGGCGGATTGCTTGTTCCACTACTGATTCGTGAGGGGTATTCCCGGGTATTTGCAATCGGGTTGGTAACAGTTTCCGGATCACTGGGATTACTGTTTCCACCGAGTTTACCGGCGATAATCTATGGCGTTACGGCAGGTGTTTCAGTAAAGAATATGTTTATAGCCGGTTTAATACCGGGTTTAATTCTGGTATTAACGATAGCAGTTTGGGGAATACGGCAGGGCCGCGTCGATCATATTAAACGAACCGGATTTAATGCAAATACAGCTTTGAAAGTCCTATGGGAATCAAAATGGGAAGCGGTTATTCCGATCGGTATCCTGGCCGGTATCTTTGGCGGTTTTACAACCCTGGTTGAAACAGCGGCTTTTACTACGGTATATGTATTTATTGTTGAAGTATTTATTTATAAAGACTTGAGTGTTAAGCAACTTCCAAAAATTATTATTGATTGCGCGACCCTGATTGGCGGCGTTTTAATCATTCTTGGTGTCGCCATGGGATTGACCAGCTACCTGGTGGATGCACAAATACCGATGCGCCTGCTTAACCTGGTTCAGTCGATGATATCATCTAAGTATGCCTTTCTGATCTTGTTGAATGTATTTTTGCTGGCCGTTGGCTGTTTAATGGATATTTTTTCAGCCATTATCGTGGTCGTTCCTTTGATCGCACCGTTAGGTATTCATTTTGGAATCGATCCGGTGCATCTGGGAATCATTTTTATTGCCAACCTGGAGCTGGGTTTTCTAACCCCGCCTGTTGGGATGAACCTATTTCTGTCGGCCTATCGGTTCGAGGAACCGATGCCGGTAATATATAAAGCAACCCTGCCATTTTTCCTGATACGACTGGCTGTCGTTTTATTGATTACCTACCTGCCGTTTTTGTCGATTGGATTATTGTTTTAACAACCTGATGATGTAAGTCACTTCATTAACGGGAACATTAGTAAACAGAAATCATATCTTGACTGTATATAACTACCCAAAATAAGTTTATCGTCATTTTATGGAGGTACTGATAGGACAACGTTAATCGTCGTTAAGAAAAATCTGCGAAAAAATGGTTATCCCAACTGTGGTAATCATACTTATGGAGGTCGCAATTGAAGATTAAATTGCTCGTATTGTCGTTGTCAGTACTGATGTCGACCTTTGGAATCCTGCAGGCACAGAGTGAGGCAGGAGCCATATTTCTATTAATATCACCCGGAGCTCGTGCCGGCGGTATGGGTGAGGCCCAGGTAGCAGTCGCCAATGATGCCTATGCCAGTTACTGGAATCCGGCCGGACTGGGTTTCCTGAAGGGATCGGAATTGGCGGTTATGCATGTCAACTGGCTGCCTAATCTGGCCGATGATTTGTACTATGAATTTTTCGCTTATCGGGATCATGTCGAAAACCTGGGTACACTTGGCGGTCACCTTATCTTCCTGAATCTCGGAGAACAGCAGCGCACCGGCGAATTAGCTGAAGATCTGGGAACCTTCACCACCTATATGTTTGCGATTGCAGGGAGTTACAGCGCACTTTTGTCGCAAAATTCATCGATAGGTATCAATGCAAAAATATCCTATCAACATTTGACCGATGTTGGTGCCGGTGGTGAGATTGGTAAGGGTACATCTACTGATTTCGGTTTCGATATTGGATATATGCGTAAAGGATTATTAAGAAATAAACTGGATCTTGGTTTGACTGTGACAAATATCGGACCAAAGGTGGCCTTTATCGATGCCGCCCAGGCCGATCCCCAGCCGACCAATTTCACACTGGGCTTTAACTACAAACTGGTTGATACTCCCTATAATCGTCTCAGCCTGGTCTATGATATTGATAAAATGCTGGTGGCATCCTATCCGGACATGGACTGGGATGGAGATGGGTTGGTTGGACAATTTGATGAAGATGGTCATCCGTCAACCGCCAATGCTGAATACAATAAAGATGGTCAGCGCGAAACAGCCCACACCGATCCGATCTATCTGGGGGTATTTACCTCCTGGGTGGATGACTGGCTGCTTGGCGGCGATATCGATTTGGATTCCGACGGTGTAATCGGTGGCTATGTTAAACAGGGTGATGACAATTGGGTCCCATCCGGTGGTTCATATGGCGATGATGATTATGGCAAATATAATAAAGATGGTGAGAAGGAAGTCGGCACCGGTGATGATCGTTCGATCATGGACGAGGTTGATAAACTGGTCCACAATATCGGTATGGAATACTGGTATTCCAACAATTTTGCTCTGCGCGCCGGTTATTATTACGATAAGACCGGCAAAATCAGCAATATGACCTTGGGTTTCGGACTGCGTTTCTCAGGCTATGGTTTTGATTTTGGCTATATCTATGGTGATGAGTACGATGCCCTGTCAAATACCATGCGTTTTTCGTTGAATATCGAGTTTTAATTTTATCCATTTAAGCTAAAAGGTCGATGATTGTGAGCGCCAGAAAAAGGGCTGTTGCACTTTACTTCATTCTATTAACCGGATTGATTTATGCTGATATAACCGGCTTCAGGAAAGTGGCCGCACTCCGGGTATCATTTAAATCCGATTCAAATCCCGGCACAACCGGGACTGGACAATTCATGATCGATGCGGATTATGATACCTGTGGCAATTACACAATCGATCCGCCACCGCATAACCGAGTATATTTCGAAGCCCAGCTTAAGGCGATGAATAATTACTTCCGCTCGGTTTCTAAAGACCAGTTTGGAATTGATCTGGATAATTCTGATTTATACCCGGCTGGACTAAACGCCAGTTACGAATTACCGGATTCGATGGCCTATTATCATGGTTACGGTGATGAAGATAATCATGAACTAAGGTTGGTGGAATTATTTAAGGATGCCGTTGAATTGGCGTACTCTATAGATCAGATAGATTTCTCTGATTATGATGTTGTTATTGTATATCATGCCGGTATCGGCCAGGATTTTGAACTGCCTTATCTTGACCCGACACCGGAAGACATTCCTTCAACTTATGTTGATCCGAATATGATCGCTGAACATCTGGGATCTTCAGGTATCACGGTTGGCGGTCACATTATCGATCGGGGCATTATTCTACCGGAAACTCAGAACCACCTTCTTTATTCCATTTCCGAGGATATATTTTACGGAGCCAGTGAACCATGTGATTACCAGTACGGTCTAACGGGTACCGCTGTTATGTTGTTTGGCTTTGCCAATGGATTTCCACCGCTGTGGAATATCGAAACCGGGCAGACCGGTGTTGGTATTTTCGGTTTGATGGATCAGGGTTCAAATAATGGCCGGGGACTGATACCTGCTCCGCCGGTAGCCTGGGCGCGCTACTATGCCGGATGGGAAGAACCTGAAGTCGCAGCCCCGGGCGATGAAATTGATGTTATCCGGCGGGAGAATGGCAATCAGGTAAAACTGGATCTCAACCAGTCTGAATATTTTTTGATCGAGAACCGGAATAATTGGCTCCGTCCGGAGGTGAGTATCGATTCGATCCGCTGGGCCATGTACAAGGCAGAAGAAGAAGCTGATATTGATAATCCTCGTTATCCGCCTTTTGTGGAAATACTGTTCGATTCGGTCGCAATTGGATTTGATTCCATCGGTGTTGTAACCGAGATTCCAAATTATGATCTGGGATTACCGGGATCGGGTCTTTTGATCTGGCATATCGATGAAGATGTGATTAATGCCGGTATAGCGGATTTTACCGTAAACGCGAACCGGGAACACCGCGGTGTTGATCTGGAAGAGGCCGATGGTGCCCAGGATATCGGACAGATAAATGTATTTACTTTCACCGATCCAACCTCAGGTTATTTTGGTGATATCTGGTACCAGGGGAATCCGGAGTATGAAAATTTATACCGGAATGTGACCGGCCTTCCCTTGGTGTTTGGTCCCCATACCTATCCTGATACACGCTCGAATTCGGGCGCTGCCAGCCATCTTATTATTGAGGATATAGGTTTCCCCGGTGATACTATGACCATCAGCATTCACTCTGATTTAATAGTCACCGGTTTTCCCGATACTACTCTGAATCTGCGTTTATCGGTTGATATTGATGATGACGGCCACCCGGAATTGATCGGTGGATCAGATTCAATATGGTGGTCAGTGGATACACCTGTAAATCCGGTGCCGTTTACCAGTGTTTCTTCAGAGGATTATGATATTTTTATTACTGCCGGAGTCGCAGTCAGCAAGTCAATTGTAATTGCTGAAACAATTGCCGATTCGGTTTTGATCCGGGTTTTTGAATATGATGCCAATAGTGAAAACCTGCTGCTTTCCTGGTACCATTCAATTTACGTTTCCGGTGACTGGATCATTTACGGCAGCCAAACGGTCAATGAAGTGACAGTGATGAATTCCGGCGGTGTCTTGATGACGTTGGACGCAGCAGGTGTGAGCTCTGGTATCCTTAATCCCGAACCGGAATTGAATCAGGTTAGCGTCAGTTATACTGCACCTAACTCCAATGAGGATTATAGTGTATGGTGGACAGAGACTGAATCGGCAGCCGATATTATTTCCGTTTCGCCCACAGCTTACCGTGAGCACCCTAGTATTTACAAAATCGCTCTGGCCGATTTAGACCTGGATGGCAAAGCAGATATTGTAGTTGCCGACAACAATGGCAGTCTGACTGCTTATACCCAGGATTTATACCAGATGAATGGATTCCCCGTTAATATGTCTGTCACCGGCAACCTGCTGATCCGCAATTTGTTCGGGACCGAGCATCCGGAGATAGTCACACAGAATGAAGAGGGCGAAGTCATTATTCTGGACTGGCAGGGAAATCTCCAATATCGCTTGGCTAACTCAGGGGACAACAGGTTACAGCAGGTTGGTGATTACCTGGGAAGATCGGCAATCTTCAGCTATTCGACCATCTGGCATTTTGATTCGCTCCAAGTGACAGATGGTAATGAATGGTCTGGCCCGGCTGGGAACCTGTATAAGGATCAAAATTTTATACTTTCCAGTCCTGGTCAACCAGTATCTGTTTCCGGGCTTTTGGAAGCCGACAAATCTTATTGCTATCCGAATCCGGGCTATGGCGATATGATCAGGATCAGATCCTTTATAGGTAACGCTGAGACGTTAACGATAACCATTTTTGATATTGCCGGTTATCAGGTAAAAAAGATTGAAGTCGATGATCTGAATCAGCAGTCGGTATTTGAATATGAATGGGATATCAGTGATTATGATTCCGGGTTATATTTCTGCCGGCTGGTAGCTGAAAATGCTGGCAAATCCAAGACTGTAATTCTAAAAGCCAGCGTTATTCACTGATCATGCGAAAAATTCTTTCTATCCTGCTGCTGCTGTGTACCGTCCTGTTTGCCCAACTGGATTATAATCACCCCGAACTGGAGTGGCAGACCTTCGAGACCGAACATTTTCAGATTCATTTTTATGAGGCCACCGAAACAACAGCCCGGGAAGCTGCCGTTGTCGCCGAGCGGGTTTATCCTCATATAACAGAACTGTACCAATACGAACCACCGGAAAAAACCGATCTGGTTTTCTTGGATATCGATGATTTTTCCAATGGCTTTGCCTTTTTCTATGACAATAAGATTTACATCTGGGCCACACCGTTGGATTTCAATCTGCGTGGTAGTCACCGCTGGTTGCAGGAAGTAGTGACCCATGAGTTTTCCCATATCGTTTCCATGCAGGTGGCAATGAAGGCCGGACTGAAAATTCCTGCCGCCTATCTGCAGTTCATGGGTTACGAAAAGGAGAAGCGTCAGGATGTATTATACGGCTACCCGAACCGGATAATAAGTTATCCTTTACCTTTCACTACCGTACCACCCTGGTTGGCGGAAGGTGTTGCCCAATATAATTACGAGGGTGCCTCATGGGATATCTGGGACAGTCATCGGGATATGTTATTAAGGGACCGGGTAAGACATAATGAATTGTTTTCCCTGGCCCAGATGAATACCTTTGGCAAAAAGGGGGTGGGTAACGAATCGATATACAATTCCGGATTTGCCCTGACCAAATACATCGCCGTTACCTATGGTCCCGATAAATTGCGATTATTATTTGAAGAACTTGGTCGCCCGATGCAATATAATATTAACCGGGCGATCGAAAATGTTCTGGGCCTGCCTGCTGATCGGCTTTATAATGAATTCAAATCCAAGCTGGAACAGCGCTATTCCGTGTTAACGGAATCGGTGAAGGCAGCCGAACAAACAGGTAAGGTGATTTCCACGGAAGGTACTGCCAATCTTTATCCGGTATGGAATCCATCCGGGAGCAAATTTGCCTATCTGTCCAATAAAAATAATGATTATATGTCCCAAACCGATTTGTATGTCTATGACCTGGAGGACAACAGTGAAGAGCTGATTGCCAAAGGAATCTGGCATGCCGCCACCTGGCATCCGGACGGACATACCATCTATTATAATAAGCGCAATAAACAACCGAATAAGCACGGATCACGGTATTTCGACCTTTATCAATATGATTTCGGTACAGAAAAGGAGCAACGCCTGACCGTGGATTCGCGCGCCTATTCTCCCGTATTTGTTCCGGCGGACAGTGCCATTGCTTATCTCACATCTTATGATGGTTATCAGAATATTTATTATTTACACCTGAAGGATAATTCTATCGAAAAGCTGACCGATTTCAATGATCACCGGGCAGTATATTCTTTAAACTACGATGCTTCATCAAATCAGTTGCTGTTTGATTATTCCAACCATCATTTCAGGAATATCGGTTACCTGAGCCTTGCTGATTCCTCGCTCGGCGATGTTTTTAACGCCGCAGGGTGGGATGAGCGAAATATGGTTGTAGGTGCTGATGGGCAGATAGTCTATTCCCAGGATAAAAGCGGAATATTTAACCTGTATTCCATCGATCCGGTTTCCGGCCGCCAGGGTTATTTGACGAATGTATTTGGAGGCGCTTTTACTCCAAGTATCTCGGTCAATGGACAAATCCTCTATTCAATGTATGACGATCAGTCCTATAACATTGTCCTGCTGGACTCACTCAGTTATGTGGATCAGGAAGATGTTGGTTATAATGCCGATTATTATGTTATTCACGGCGATCTGGCTGAACCGATAGCTACCATTGATGAAACTCCGGCCCGTCTGTACACCGATGATTTTACAACCATGTTCATCCTGCCCAAATTAATGTATGAATACGGTACGTTTAAGCCGGGAATTTATTTTTATTCCGCAGAAGTATTGAACCGTGTCGCTGTGTTCGGACAGGCTTCGGTCAATAAAGACCGCGATCTGGATCTGTATCTGCTGTTTGAGTTGAATCGTTTCAAACCGACCTGGTACACCGAAGTGATCTACCTGACCAGGAATCAGCAGGAACAGAATTATTATTCGGTTTACCCCATCGATGACAATCTGCGTTTCCGGTTGATTCAGTTGCAGACCGGATTGCGGTGGAGATTGTTCGGATTTAACCAGGTTAATACATATTTGTCCTGGCAGAGATACCGGACTCTGATAAAGGAGAAATTACCAACCAGCAGTCTGGAGCAGGGATTGGCCTATGATTATTATCGGGCTGTCCATCTTGGTGTGCTGGTCGATGGTAATTTAGTCAAACCACGGGCCGATAGTGGAATAAATCCGTCCAAAGGATTGTCATATCATCTTGACCTGAAATACGAATTGAATGAATTTATCAACGGACTGAATTTATCCGACGCCGGGACGCTGGTGGAAGAATTCGATAACAATAATCTTTTCAGGGTTTATCTGGAAAGTGAATCGCATTTTGAAATTCCCTATACCAACCGCTGGACCTTCAATGTCGAAACTAATCTGGGTTGGTTATCAAACGCGGAAGCCGATTCATTTTTCAATTTCTTTGCTGGTGGATTACCCGGCCTGCAGGGTTATCCGTTTTACTCGATCGAAGGTAATAAACAGGCTGTAGGGAAATTGACCCTTCGGGTACCCTGGCTTTACCTGCGATCGTTTCCGGTGGGCTGGTTCTCACTGAGTAACAGTACAATCGGATTGATCGGCCAGTTTGGCGACGCCTGGAGTAACGGATGGGATCATTTTGATTTGAAAAGATCAGTCGGAATGGAATTGCGTTTCGATGGTTTTTCGTTTTATAATTATCCTACCGCAATTGGATTGGAATTGCACTATGGTCTGGATGAATTCCAGCGTAACATAAACGGCGATATTTATCGTTATGGAAAGGAACCGAGGGTTTATGCCAGTATCTTGTTCGGATTCTAGAATTAAAATCATGTTGATCGGCCTGTTGTTAATTAGCAGCGGATTTGCCAATGACCTTTTTAATTACAATAGCCGCTATGGCTCGGCCTTGAATACAGTTCAGTTTGCCTATGCAGCTGCCGATGATAATGGGCAGGCAGCCCTTAATGATTCCAGCGCATTGATCCGGACGACAGAATTCCATGCCCGGCCAATGCTGATGTCGCTGGTAATACCAGGATTAGGCCAGGCCTATAATAAAACCTGGTGGCGGGCCGCCATCTTTGCCGGTATTGAGGCCGCCGGTATCGTAACCTGGTGGACCCTGACCAACTCAGCGGAAGACAAACGGCTGGAATACGAAGAATTCGCCGACGAGCACTGGTCGCTTTATGATTGGTTCTATAATGGTAATCAGGTTAGCTACGAATTATATAACACCTTTGATTCCACATCCAATGTTTTCAAAGGCACACATCAGTTAACAATTATTTATCAGGGTAGTTATCTATCATCAGAAGAATTATATCACTCCAGTTCAATTGATGGCATGACTATGTTGCGTGATCGTGATTTCTATGAGAACATTGGAAAATACGATCAATTCCTGGGGGGCTGGGATGATGCTTACGACGATGATGGCGATCCGATGTGGGAAAAAAAGGAAAAGGATGTTGGAGACAGTACCGAGTACATTTATATGACCTCCAATAAGGAAGATTATCTGGACATGCGCTATGACAGCAACCAGATGCTGAAAGTGGCCGGTTATGCGGTGAGCGCCGTCATGTTCAATCATGTCATAAGCGCAATAGAAGCAGTCTACTCCAGCCAGGCTGCCAATCGCAAAGAAAAAATTCACGATACATCGCTGGGTCTGATCTATGACCGTAATTCGCGTTATGGCATTGGCGGGCTGGCTGTATCGGTAAGATTTTAATTAATTATCAGGTGGGATATGATTTTTGTAAGTGGATTGACTAAGAAACGGTTATTAGGATCGTTTATACTGGTTTTTGGTATACTGTTTATCGGAGGATGTGCCGGCGGTAAAGCCGGCAGCATGTCACTGGACGGACGTGAAAACTATGAAACCGGACTGGAACTGCTGGAGAAAAAGAAATACCTGCGGGCTCAGGAGGAATTCAACCAGGCCGTAATCAGTGGAGCCCACACCGAGTGGGGTGATGACGCATCTTTCTATCTGGCCGAATCCTATTTCCTGAATAAGGAATACCTGTTGGCCATATCTGAATATGAGCGTATGATCCGGCGGATGCCCTTCTCGGAGTTTATCGAGCGTGCCAGGTACAGGATCTGTGAGTGCTATATTGCCGAATCCCCAAAGTATTTTCACGATCAGAATTATACTGTCAAGGCCATGGATTCAATTCAGGATTTCCTCGATGATTTTCCAAATTCTGAATTCCGGGCTGACGCTATCGAAGCAAATAAACAGTTACGGGAAAAATTAGGTAAGAAAGCCTATGAATCAGGAATTCTGTATTTGAAAATGGATGAACCGGGACCGGCCCTGATTGCCTTTGAAGAGGTTATTACCAACTATTATGATACTGAATCATTTGCCATGGCCTTTGTGGAAAGTATCCATGCCTATTGCATGCTACCGGATATCGAGCAGGCTCAAGCTTATTACAGTGAAAATAAGGAAATTATTGATTCTAATGGCTTATCAGACCAGGCCGAGGCGTATATTCAGGCTGCAATAAACGAGAAAAAACGCCGGGAAAAATGAAACTATGCCTGTTTGGTGGTACATTTGATCCACCGCATATAGGTCATCTGCTGATTGCGCAAACGATATTCGAGGCCGAGCATTTCGACCGAATTATCTTCATCCCCGCTTACCAACCACCGCATAAGAATTCCAATCGGGTAACACCAATAGATCATCGGCTGGAAATGCTGAACCTGGCGGTGGCAGAGAATCCCAATTTTTCCATCTCCCAGATTGAAATCCGGCGTCAGGGAATATCTTATTCCATCGATACGGTCATGGAACTGAAAGAGGAGCACAGGTTAGACAGCAAGGATGTCTATTTCCTGGTTGGCAGCGATACACTTCCCGATATCGTTAACTGGAAGGAACCTGAACAGCTGGTGCGTGAATGCCGTATAATAGTCGCCATACGTCCTGGTTTCCGGCCCAGCGATGTACCGACATGGTTGCTCCAGGCGGTTCGCTTTGCCAATATTCCCCGCTTTGAGATTTCATCTTCGGTCATTCGACAACGTTGGAAGGATGATAAAACTATCCGCTATATGGTAACCCAGCAGGTCTGGGAGTACATTAACCAGCATAACTTGTATTCCTGATGCTGGCCAGTATTTTAATGCTGATAATCGGAGGTATCTTCCTGTACCTGGGGGCGGAATGGATGGTGAAGGGAGGGGCTAATCTGGCCGGCCGGTTGGGTATATCTCCACTGGTAATCGGTTTGACAGTGGTTGCGTTCGGAACCTCTTTCCCGGAACTTATGGTCAGTATGGTAGCTGCCATAGAAAATCGTGAGTCGATTGCGATTGGCAATGTAATCGGTTCAAATATTGCCAATGTCGGCCTGGTGCTGGGTCTGAGCTCCCTGGTATTTCCGATCACGGTTGTCTATCGTTCCATCATCCGTGAAATCTGGATTTATCTGGCGGTTGCGTTATTATTTACGGTTTTCTGTTTAAACGGTATGATTCAGCGCTGGGAAGGAGCGCTTCTGTTTTTTGGCCTGTTGGTCTATACCTGGATGCATATCAAACAACCTCCGGATGATGTCGAGCAGCCACACCAAATTTATATTCCCGTTCCCCGCAGCCTGTTCCTGCTGATTGTCGGGATTGCCGTATTGACCTGGGGTGCCGATCTGTTTGTAAAAGGGGCGGTTGAACTGGCGACTATCTGCGGGATTTCAGAAATTGTTATCGGTATGACGATTGTTGCCCTGGGAACATCACTGCCGGAGCTGGCGACTTCACTGGTAGCAGCCTTCAGAAAACAGAGTGGTATTTCAATCGGTAATATTGTCGGCTCAAACCTGTTCAATATTTTGTCTGTGATTGGTATTGTATCGATTGTACGGCCTATGGTTGTCGAAAGGGAGATCTTGAGAATGGAAATTCCCATGATGCTGATATTTGGGATTATATTGATCCCGGTAGCCAGGATGCGTCAACCGATTCCGCGTCTGACATCTATGATCCTGTTTTTAGGATATATCGGAATGATGGTTTGGATATTCCTGAATTGAAAATTGGTGTATATTCTGCCCAGAAAATAATAATTGAAATGTTAGATATTATCAGTTAATGATCAGCCTGAATAAAGCAAGTTATTCCTACAGCAAGTGGATTGGTGTCTCGGAAGTCGATCTTCAATTAGAGAAGAACAGCTTTACATTTATTATCGGTCCGACCGGTTCGGGTAAGACCACTCTGATGCGACTGGTTTATCTGGAGTTGTTTCCTGATTCCGGCCAGGTAATAATCAATGGTCAGGATACCAAAAAAATCAAACGTCGTCATATCCCGAAAATCAGGCAGAGTATCGGGATGATTTTCCAGGATTATAATCTGCTGAGCGACAGAAACCTGTTCTCAAATGTGGCCCTGCCGTTACATGTAATTGGAATGACCCGCAGTGAAATCAAAGAGCGGGTCGATCATATGTTGAATGAAGTGGGATTGTATGCCAAAGCGTCCCATTATTCGAATGAATTATCCGGAGGTGAACAGCAAAGGGCCTGTATTGCCCGCGCATTGGTTAAGCGGCCGCAATTCATTTTAGCGGATGAACCCACCGGTAATCTCGATCCGATAACAGCCTACGACCTGCTGGAATTGATGGATAAGATTAACGATTCCGGTACTGGTATTTTCATGGCTTCACACAACTATACTTTAATCAGGGACCGGGGCCACCGGATAGTACAGATTCAGGAAGGTAAACTGCGGGCTTAGCGATGGATAAGCTGTTATTCCTGCTGGGAGAAGGATTTAAAAATTTGTGGCGCTTTAAGCTGTCCACGCTAACATCGATCGTATCGGTTTTCTTCACTCTCTATCTGATTGGTATCTTGTTTACCATCGGTGATAACTCCCAGAAGATCATGATGTATCTCAGGTCGAAATATAAGGTTGAGGTATTTTACAATTCGGATATCAATGATAATCAGGCGCAGGAGTTGACTGCCACCATACAGAAAATTCCCGGTGTACGATCTGCCACTTTAATCGGGCAGGCTGACGCGGCGCGGATATTCAAGCAGCAGTTTGGTGAGGATATCATGACAATCCTGGATTCGAATCCATTGCCCACCAGCTGCGTTGTCAATATCAGCCGGACCATATCATCAACTGCTGAGATCGATCAGATCATTGACAAGATACAAACAATCGAAGGAGTTGATGAAATCAACTTTCAGGGCCGGCTAATCAGCCGAATCGAACGCTACTACGAATTAATATATAAAATCATCGTGGTGGCAGCTGCAGCTGTTCTCCTGGTCACTGTTTTAATAATTTCAAATACGATCAAATTGACCTTCTATATTCGCTCTGACCTGGTACGGGCTCTGCAGTTGGTTGGTGCCAGCCGTACATTTATTAAAATACCATTCATTATCGATGGAATATTACAGGGTCTGATTGGCGCCTTGCTGGCCAGCCTGGCCCTATATGGAACTATCACAGCAGGGAATCATTTTATTGCCATGGTTACGACCCGTGTGCGATTGTCACATGATATATTCGCCGATTTGTGGTTAATCGCAACCGCTATAATCATCGGGATGCTGGGAGCCAGCCGGGCCACAACCAGGATGTTGAAGTAGGGTTACCTATTTCAACTTGACTCAATTTTTTCAATCGGTCTAAAATCAAGGTCATGATTTCTGTCGCAAATATAAAATTGACTGAGCGTGAACGACTGATTCTCAAGGCTACTATTGAGGATTATATCGATACGATGAATCCAATCGGATCGAATTTTCTCAAGAAACAGCATTTACTGCCTTACAGTCCGGCTACAATCAGAAACGATCTGGCCCAACTGGAATCAATCGGGTTGTTGACGCATACCCATACGTCATCAGGGCGAGTTCCAACCGAATTCGGATACCGCTATTATGTGGATCAACTGATGGAGCGCAATGTTTCGGGTTTAAGTACGATGCCCAATCTGGAACAGCTTCTGACACAGGTTTCCGATAATGTAGATGAAATGATGAATGCGGTGGCCGGTCTGCTGGCTCAAATCAGCCAGTTTTTTGGTCTGGTAGTAATTGGTCATTATCAGGACAGCATCCTGACTGAACTGGAGCTGGTGCGGCTATCCTCCGACCGGATCATGCTGGTTTTAGCTATGAAATCCGGTTTGGTCCGCTCGATCACGCTGAACCTGAATATTATGATTAATCCTGATATGCTGGGTTCGGTATCAACGATTCTGAAAGAAAAATTGCTGGGTCTTTCATTGAGGGAGATTCAGGATACGATTTACCACAGGTTGAAGGATTCGGAACTGTATAACCACGAAATCATCCAGATTCTAATCAATGATCCGATCCATTATTTTACGCTTTCAAATAATACCTTAATTTATCAATCTACGTTGACATCATTATTGCAGCACCCGGAATTCCAGGATATTACCGTGCTGCAAAAGACCATTGCAGCGTTAGATTCAAACAGAATTACGGATTTACTGTCTGATGTAATGAAAAACGAGGAAAAAAGCATTTTTATCGGTAGTGAAAACAAGGCCGTGGATCTGGATCACTGCTCGTTGGTTACGTCACGTTTTAATTCCACCAATCTGCAGGGCCAGTTGATTGTAATCGGACCTACCCGGATTCCCTACCAGCATATTGTAAACATACTGAACGATTTTACGGAGATTTTACCTGATGTCTGCTGAAAAGGCTGCCAAATCAAAGCCGAAAACAACTGCTAAAAAGAAAGAAGCCAAACCAGCTTCTTCCAAGACTACCGCTGCTAAAGCAAAAGTTAAAGCCACGGATAAAAAACTGGAGGTTCTAACAGCAAAGAACAAAGAACTGGAAGATAAGGTTTTGCGGCTGCGGGCTGAATTTGACAATTATCGGCGCCGGAAAGAACAGGAAATTGTCAAATTGCTTCAATACGAAGGCCAGAGCCTGATCAAAGGACTGTTGCCTATTATCGACGACCTGGAGCGTGTCGGCGAATCCGTGGCTAAGGAAAATAATGAAGCGGCGCATACTGCCACGCGGAAAGGGATCGAAATGATTCTTACCAAGTTCCGGAAAGCTTTATCTGAGCAGGGCGTCGAGGCGTTTCAATCAATTGGCGAGATTCTGGACGCCGAACTGCATGATGCCATGATGGTGGTACAGCAGGACGGTGCCAAGGAACATGAAATTACCCAGGAATACGAAAAAGGATATAAGTACAAAGATAAAGTACTGCGCCATGCCAAGGTGGTGGTGAATAATAAATGAGAGATTTATACGAAGTATTAGGGGTTGATAAATCAGCCTCGAAAGATGAGATTAAGAAAGCTTATCGTAAGATAGCAATGAAGTACCACCCTGATCGTAATCCTGGTGATCAGGAAGCGGAAAAGAATTTCAAGGAAGCAGCCGAAGCATATGCCGTTCTCAATGATAATCAGAAACGCAGCCAATATGATCAGTTCGGTCATGCCGGTGTTGGAATGGGGGACCAGGCTGGTGGCTTTGGCGGCGGTTTCTCCGGTTTCGGTGGCTTTGACCTGTCTGATGCCCTGCGAATTTTCATGGATGGCTTCGGTGGCAGCGGAGGTGGCTTTGGCGGTTTTGACGATTTCTTTGGCGGTGGCCGGCAGCGTCAGCAGGTCCGTAAAGCCAAGAATATGAAAATTGCCCTGAAACTGACGCTGGAAGAAATTTATACAGGTATTGATAAAACAGTAAAAGTCAAGCGTCAGGAAGTTTGTGATAAATGTGACGGAAGCGGTGCTAAACCAGGGACTCAACCGACTTCCTGCCGTCATTGCGGTGGCAGCGGACAGATCAGACAGATGAGCCGCAGTTTATTCGGCCAGTCAGTTGTGGTCCGTGAATGCCCGGTTTGTGGTGGAACGGGTGAAATGGTCGAGCAACGTTGTACAAGCTGTGGCGGTGATGGTACGAACAGGAAAACAGTTGAAATCAAGATCAGTGTACCAGCCGGAGTTGCCACTGGTAATTATATGTCTTTGCGTGGTCAGGGTAATCAGGGCGGTAAAGGTATTATGAACGGCGACCTGGTGGTCTTTTTTGAAGAAGAAGAACACGAATTCTTTATGCGCCACGGTAATGATATTTTTATCGAGGCACGAATATCATTCACCCAGGCGGTTCTGGGAGATGAAATTGAAGTGCCCACTCTGGACGGTAGGGCAAATCTGAAAATTCCATCCGGATTGCAGTCCGGAACAATCCTACGTATGCGATCTAAAGGTCTGCCGGAGCTGAATAGTTCACGCAACGGTGATCAGTTGATAAAGGTGCAGGTTGTTACTCCCAAAAAAATAACGCCTCATGAAAAGTCGATATTGAAAGAATTAGACCGGTCAAAGAATAAAACAAAGGTGTCATTTCATAAAATGGCTATTTGATTGTGAATTTTACCAAACAGGAGCGGTTGATTATAAATTTTCTGGCCGGTGCAATTGTTCTCGGGACTGGTATTAGCATCTACCGCAATTTTATTTATACTGATGAAGTTCTTGTTACTGCAGTCGAAGAAGAGGTCGCAGGTTTTAGTGATCGTACTGCCAGTATACAGGACTCGGTTGCGTCGGTTTCTCCGGCTTCCGGTAAACAATCTGACTCATTGATTACAGCTTTAGTCAATATTAATACCGCCGGAAAAGACGAATTGATTTCATTGCCGAAAATTGGACCAGTCAGTGCAGAAAGGATTATACGTTATCGGGAAGAATTTGGTAACTTTAATGACATTGATGAGCTTAAAAATGTTAAAGGTATTGGCACAAAGACTGTAGAAGGTCTTCGCAATATGGTAACTCTGTGATACTAGGGGTTTGATTAATGAATGCGCGAAAAAAAGTTTTATTAGCCGACGGGTTGGAAATAATTACAGTATTTGCCATCCTGTTTATGATCATTTCAATTTATGTTCCTCGTGCGATCTGGGATGAAGAGGAAGCAATCGAAAAATTGAGTCATTTCAGAATGACAAATATCTATGACATCGAGGATTTTTATTATCAGTTAGCAGGGGAATATACCAGTGATCCGATATGGGCGATGAATGTTGTCAACGCCGTGCGGGATTCCCTGGTAGCAGATTCTACTTACCTTGAAGAACAGGTTCTTTATCTTTATGATAAACCATTGGATATCACTGTGAATAAAGGCTGGGATGTAGTTTTTGATACGACCTTTGGTTTTGCCCGAAATCGAAAAGACACAATTGAATACAGTCAGTTTACTATTGTTAATTATATTGATGAACGTGATGCTTACGATACCAGTTATGTCCGTGAAAATGAACTGGCGGCAGCTAAAGAAAATCCAACCTTTGTTGATATGATCGGAGAAACACTGCAGGAGCGTGTTGAGAATGTAGAGTATTACGAAAGTTATCGTCCCGATTCAAGCTTCCTTAATTGCCCATTGACAGGGGAAGCCTATGAAGTTACCGTCGATGGTGGGATTAAAGTGGCCAGTCCGATCAAGGAAGAAATAAAAGAGAATCGTTATTTGATTTTTGCCTTTCGTGCCAAGAATCATGGCTATGTTGAAGATGGTGTTCCGAGCTGGAAATAATCGGGCTGTTCTTCGGATTAGTATTTCACAAACTGAACTTACTTGATTATTATTGATCGGCCGACTGTATAAGTTGGCCGGTTGTTTTATTAGCCACTGAAAAATGAATATACTCGCCGGCAAATATAAAGGCCACAAAGTGGAATCATTACCAGGATCCATTTATCGTCCCACCACGTCCCGGATCCGGAAGAGTATATTTGATATCCTGGGCGATTTGTCTGGTTATACTGTACTGGATTTATTTGCCGGCTCCGGTATTCTCGGATTTGAGTCTGCCAGCCGGGGAGCTGCCGAAGTCACCTCGGTTGACATCAATTGGCAAATAATAAAATTATTAAAAAAAAATAGTTCTAAATTTCGTGGTGCCGATTTCCGAATAATCAGGGCGGATGCATTTTCATTTTTGAAATCAGCCGGTACTTATGATTTGGTTATTGCCGATCCACCATATGGCCGGATAGACCTGGTTACATTATCGGCAGCCTGTTGCGAACATCTTAAAGATAAAGGTGTTTTTATTCTGGAATCGGCTTTGGATGACGAGATTCCAACAGGATATTATCGTGAAAAGATATATGGGAATACCCGAATTACTTTCTGGGAGTCATTAGGATGAAAAAAGTAATCTATCCCGGTACTTTTGATCCGGTTACCTTTGGCCATTTGGATATTGCTAAAAGAGCCGCCAAGTTATTTGATGAAGTCCTTTTTGTAGTGGCGGTCAATCCCTCCAAGCAGCCATTGTTCACTACTGCTGAACGTGTTGCCTTGATCGAAGAGTCAATACAGGAAATGGAAAATGTCACAGTAATTTCTTCGGAAAACCTGATTGCTAATGTAGCCCATGAGGAAGCGGCAGTGGCATTGATAAGAGGGCTAAGGCACGTAAGTGATTTCGAATATGAATTTCAAATGGCCATGATGAATTACCATCTGAATTCTGAGGTCTCAACAATCCTGATGATTCCAAGTGAGAAATTTATCCATCTGAATTCGACTGTGATCAAGGATATTGTCAGATTGGGCGGCAATGTACATGATTTTATTCCCGGGAATGTTCTCGAAGCGCTGCAGAAAAAATTATCGAAGTAACCTGTTTTGATTGTTGATATGATATAAAGGAATTAAGGTTTATGCCGACATATGATTATCGCTGTACCAATTGTGAATATGTTTTTGAGCATTTTCAATCCATGTTTGAGGAACCATTGAAAATATGTCCGCGCTGCGAAGGTGAAGTGAAGCGTGTGATCAGTGGTGGCTCCGGATTGATTTTCAAAGGTTCGGGTTTTTATATCACTGATTATAAGGGTAAGACACCAGGTTCTTCAGCATCTGGCAATGGTGGGAATAAGCCCAAAAAAGAAGCCAAATCCCAAGCTAAAACTGAATCAAAGGTCAAATGATTTTCCCTATTTTATCATGATTAAAGGAATTCCTGAGATATGCTGATTGATTCAGCCCAGATAGAATTAGTTGCCGGTAATGGCGGACCCGGTGCCGTAAGCTTTCGACGGGAAAAATTTATCCCCAAAGGCGGACCCGATGGCGGTGATGGCGGCAAGGGTGGTGATATCATCTTTCAGGTTGATGGGCACCTGAACACGTTGAGTGATCTACGTTATCGGCGTATTTATAAAGCTGAGAATGGTCAACCGGGAAGTTCAGCCCTTAAAAGTGGGAAAAATGGGGAGGATATAGTAATCAGGGTTCCGGCCGGCACTTTGATCAAGGCAGCCGGTACAGGCGATGTATTAGCCGATTTAACCACTGATAATCAGCGTTTTATTGCCTGCCTTGGGGGTAAGGGTGGCAAGGGTAATAATAACTTCAAATCAGCCACAAATCAAACACCGCGTTATGCCCAACCGGGATTACCGGGCGAACAGGGGAAATTCGATCTGGAATTAAAACTTCTGGCCGATGTGGGTCTGGTCGGTTTACCGAATGCCGGCAAATCAACGTTGATTTCCAGAATATCGGCCGCCCGTCCAAAAATTGCCGATTACCCGTTTACGACTCTGCAGCCCAACCTTGGAATCGTGAAGTATGGTGACTACAAATCATTTGTGATGGCCGATATCCCTGGTTTGATCGAAGGTGCTGCGGAAGGTAAGGGGCTCGGACACCAGTTTCTTCAACATATTGAACGTACAAAAGTATTATTGTATTTGATTGACGGCAGCGAGGAAGATCCCATCCAGGTCTTCAACACCCTTCAGGCTGAATTATTGAATTTTAACCGTGATATGAGTTTAAAAAAATACCTTATTGTACGCACTAAGGATGACATATTCCCATCTGACTACGATTATCCCAACTGGGATAATTTTCCCGACGAATTCCGCGCGATATCTTCAGTTTCCGGTGCCGGTATTGACCGACTGATCAATGATATAGCCCGGATTCTCGATGCAGACTGACCAGTTAATACACTTACTGAACCTCTTAAATATAAAAGGGATTGGCCCCAGCAGAATCCGCAGCCTGATTAGTCAGTACCACCAGCCCCACACCGTGTTCCAGCTGTCGCAAGAGAAACTTTGTCAGGTTAACGGTATCGATGTGGGTCTAGCCCAGAAAATATGTGCCTATTCCGATTATTCTTACGGTAAGAAAATCCTCAAATCGGTGCGTTCTATTAATGGTTTCATAACTACTTACTGGGATCAGGCTTATCCGGTTTTACTGAAGAAAATATATGATCCTCCGGTTATATTATTCTGTATGGGGCAGGAGTTGGAACAACAGGAAGACAGTATTGCCGTCGTTGGAACCAGGAAACTGACTGCCTACGGGAGAACTGTTACCATAAGCCTGGTGAAAGAGCTGGTAAAAAGCGATCTGACGATTGTGAGTGGTTTAGCCCGTGGTATCGATACCATTGCCCATCAGACTGCTGTTCAGCAGGGAGGGCGAACGATTGCCGTTTTGGGAAGCGGAATCGATGTGGTCTATCCACCTGAAAATCGCAAACTGGCTGACAGGATCAGGGAAGCTGGAACGATAATATCAGAGTTTCCACCGGGAACCAAACCGGATGCTGGAAACTTTCCCCAGCGGAACAGGATCATCAGTGGACTTTCCCACGCAACTGTGGTGGTTGAAGCAGGGAATAGAAGCGGAGCGATATTAACGGCTCTTAATGCCATCGATCAGAATCGCGATGTTTTTGCTGTTCCGGGCCGGATAACAGATAAACAGAGTGTGGGTACACTGCGGTTAATATCCCATGGTGCAGTACCAGCTATCGATGGTACAGGAATACTGAATAATCTGGAATCAAGATTGTTTAAGCCACGGGTGGCAAGACAGCAGAAACTGAATCTCGATCTGACCGACGATGAGCACAAAGTGTACAAATACCTGTCGCATGATCCCATTCATATTGACGATTTGGCTACGCGCACCGGATTGGAAATCACGGTTTTATTGACGATCCTGCTGCAACTGGAGTTGAAACAGGCGGTAGTTCAGTTGAGTGGCAAGAATTTTGTCATTGCCTGACAGAAATAGGAATTGTTTAACCTGTCGTCCAGCGGTAATTTTGCCAGCGTTTATTGAAAGCAATATTAACTTTTGAAAACCAATATTGGAGAGGTGGCCGAGTTGGCTGAAGGCGCTCGCCTGCTAAGTGAGTGAGGGGTGTTGAGCTCCTCCCAGGGTTCGAATCCCTGCCTCTCCGCATACCTGCGTCGTGAAGATATGATCTTCGGCGTGCAGGCAGATTGGCGTCGTACCCAAGCGGTCCAAGGGAGCGGTCTGCAAAACCGCGATTCATCGGTTCGAATCCGATCGACGCCTCGATTCAATTGTCAATTATAAATGACTAATTACGATTGATTAATAATTGAACATTGTTAATTCGTAATTGTATTTCTTTCGCCCGGGTGGTGGAATTGGTAGACACAAGGGACTTAAAATCCCTCGCCCTCAAAAGCGTGTCGGTTCGAGTCCGACCCCGGGTACACAATATTTAATATTTATTATTTTAAACTTTGACTTAAACAAGCACAGAAATCAGATCGAAATCGAGGGGGGAGTTTATCCCGCGTAGCTTGCCTAGCGGGGTAAACTCGGGTAAACAATAAAGCAAGTAGTTTCTTAATTTAGATTTTTACAATTAGTCGCTGTTGTCTGATAATGCGCGATCGTTGAAAGATTTAATTGTAATAATTGTACATAATTTCTACTATTGTGCTGGTATATGACCATTGTAGCAGTGAAAACCCATGGAAATCTGAATTCGTTTCCAGAAATGGTATGGAAATAGATTCTAATGGTTTTTCTGATAGAATAATTAAAAATATCAGCAGAACTAGTAGCTTATGAAGATTAAACACAGATTTATTACCCGAAGCAGTTATTATCAGAGTCTTTTTAAATATAGTAATTCTGTCATGCTGATTATCGATCCAGAAACCGGTGAAATCATTGATGCCAATGATGCGGCCTGTAATTTCTATGGGTATTCCAAATCAGAACTTCAGAATGCAAATATTAATGCGATAAATACTTTATCTCCCGAAGAAATCATGGAAGAGATGAAAAATGCAAAAATTAAAAATAGAAACCATTTCTATTTTAAGCACCGGATCTCAGATGGTGAAATTCGCGATGTGGAGGTATTTAGTGGTCCGATTAATATCAGAGGTGATGAACTATTATACTCAATTATCCATGACATTACGGAGAAACTGAGAATTGAAAGAGAAAAAGATGATCTTATATCCAAGCTGGAGAATGCCAATCATCAGATCAATACATTGAAAGGTATTATACCAATTTGTGCTTCATGTAAAAAAATCAGGGATGATGATGGTTACTGGGAGCAAATTGAAGAATACATCAGAAATCATACCGAGGCGGAATTCAGCCATGGAATCTGCCCGGATTGTGCCCGTGACTATTATCCCGATTATATAGACAAAGATAAGTGATTATTAAAATATGATATAGCAAGAAAGGGAGTATGATCGTCAGCCCGATAACAGTATTAACTTAATCTAT
Organism: uncultured bacterium; assembly: GCA_964410945.1. Taxonomy (GTDB): domain Bacteria; phylum Fidelibacterota; class Marinisomatia; order Marinisomatales; family TCS56; genus CAYPJE01. The sequence continues at coordinate 6,319 of CAYPJE010000004.1, read as the reverse complement.
ATAGGATAATGGTATTCAATGATATAAATAATTGCGGAAAAATTATCCCGGCCGTTGATTGAATAATTTCTTAGCTCAGATAGGCGATTGCTTTTTCCACACCGTCGGCAGCGGACGCGGCAAATAAATTGGCCGAGATCGAATCAGCGTAGGTTTGGGACAGGGGAGCACCACCGACAATAACCGGCGTATCGATCTGATTATCACGTAAAGCCTTGATGGTGGTATCCATATTCTGCATGGTGGTTGTCAGGAGGGCTGAAAGACCGATGATATCCGGTTTGTTTTCCAGGGCTTTTTCAACGAAGGAATCCGGAGTCACATTGGTTCCCAGATCGATGATTTTGAAACCTGCTCCCTGGAACAAAATACTGGCCAGATTCTTACCGATATCGTGCAAATCACCGTGTACAGTTCCAATCAGCAGGGTACCGCGGGAGGCATTCTTTTCACCGGCCAGCAGGGGATCGAGAATCTCTAGTCCTTTATTCATGGCACGGGATGAAATCAATACTTCGGGGATATATAGTTCACCGGCTTTAAAGCGCTTGCTGACCACAGACATCCCAGCCAGCAGACCATCATTCAGAATTACTCCGGCGTCCAAGCCCTCTTCCAGGGCCGAATTAATCAGGCTGGTTACTTCATCAGCATTACCGGCAATCAGTTTTTGGGCAATATTCTCAAGTACTGTCATAGCTGTTCTTTCTAATTATTCTATTGATTTCTGGTCTGCAATTTATACATCGATTCGGCAAACAGATATCCAAGTTTAATCAAGCTGTTACTGTCATAATGTACACCATCGGAACAGGTCAGCGAATCGGTTTGGGTTATCAATGAATTTCTGGGATCGCTGGCAGCGATGTCCTGTTGAGCCTGCCGAACAATACTTCCGTGATTCCAGACCAAGCCATCAGTGTCCTGGCCTGAATCTGATATCCGGCCGATGGCTACCGGCAGGTCATTATTATTCAGCATTTTCCTGATCTCAGCCAGCAATAATTTTAAGTTGTCCTCATATCTTTCGGCAACTGCTTTTGTATAGGCGGCGTCACTTTCACCCTGCATCCAGAGAAATCCTGCCGGTATCAGAATATCTGATCGGCCGTCATTGTCTAAATCGGAAACAGTCAGGGCATTTTTAACCGTGGCCGAAAAATGATCGAACTGATTGACTGAATTACCCCTGGGAACTATTGGCAGCCAGTGCCCAAAGCCACCGGAAGCTGTCGGATCAATCGATGTTGCCGCCCGTGAATATTTAACCAGGGCCAGGTTGATGTCTGGTTGTAGATCAAGCATCCGATTGGCAAATGACAGTTCCAGGCCAAACAGATCCGAGTAATAATTCATATTTCCATCAGAATAGAAACCAAATCCATGGCCTGGTTGAAGGGGAGTCCAGATCCCCCGACCATCCGGTTCGCCTTCATCAGGGGCCGGATTCCCATGATATATAAATACATCATCGTTGATCCGGTCTAATTCCGTCGGCAGGTCCGAAATTGAACCTAAACCATCCATGTTGGACTGACCACCTAGGAAATAGACTTGCCATATCTTTGGCGTTTGTGATAACAGATTAGTGGTCATCAATAATAGGGCGAATAATGTTCGGGGGTGCACGATCCTCAATTACATTTTGGCAACTTTGTCCATGATCCCCGGAATGGCTTCATCCATGATAATCTTCATGTCACTATAGCGGAAGGTACGTTCCTCAAATGAACGTTCTTCGTACATTTTCATGAACCGATCATTGAATTCCTCAAGATAGGAGCCGTAAATATGGTAACTGTCAGCCTGATGAACATAGCGGCCAAGCCGCACCGATTTTCCACTGATTTCAGCAACCTGATTAGCAATATTCTGCTGAAGCTGGATAAAGGCGAACATATTCATTAAAGCGGCCTTATAGGCATCATTGGAACGGAAACGAATATTGGTATTCAAAATCCAGTTGCTTTCCGAATCAGGCAGTATCCGGCACCAGATACTCTGCAGGCAGGCGGGATCATAACAATCGTTATCTTCCCAGACCTTCCAGGTGATGGCTTGAGCGCGGCGTGAATAGGGTACCTGCGCAAGTTTCTGAGCCAATATCTCAATTTGATCAAATACCTGGGGACTGTCAGGCAGGGTATAGTCGAACAGGCGCTGGTGGTAGGTGTATTCCCAGCGGGTATCACTGGGATCGTCAGGATCGCGTACCAGGTGATCTTTGATACCATCCAGTACCTCCAGGACATATTCCTGCAAATCTTCCAGTCCTCCTGGCATATCGCGGTGGATCATCGGTTCCGATAGGGGATTCTCCACCACAATTGTCATTGAACAATCTTTGCTGGGTGGATCACCGGGTTTATCATATTCAGTTTTAATATCACAGCCGTTATTGAATACCTCCATCAATGAATTTTCCCATGCTTCCGCCAGACCTATGCCGCGTGCCTGTAAAACCGGTATATTACCTGTCATAAATATCCCTGATGATAATTGTTTGGTTGAGTTTAAGTAGCAATTATTCCAAAATTTTAACTGATAAAACTAAGAAAAAATCAGGATATGGGATTATACATCAGTTTAATCGATAGGGAATTATGGGAGAACTAACACATCGTGAGCGAGTAGAACTTACCTTCAATCATCAGACACCGGATCGTTTACCTCTGGATTTGATGGGTAATGCTTCCATGCTGCTGGATGAAACCTATCATAATTTGCGGCGGTATCTGAATCTGGATGAGATACCACCGATCCGTTCCGGCTCGACCGCCAATTACTACGATGAACGGATCTTGGAAATTCTTGGTGTTGATTTCCGACGGATATTCCTTCCCAAAGCAAC